>JBNKCR010000159.1:0-37688 GCA_050287845.1 Polyangia bacterium | reverse complement strand
ACTCCTTGCTGCAATCGCAGTAATTCGGCATCTTTGCGCTTTCGTCCTCAGTCCCTCGGTCGATGTAGCTATGGCTACACCTCGGTCGGGCCTTGCGGGCGCGCATCAAAGCTGCTCGTATTCCCGCGATTTCGCTGGCGGCACCAAACCGATCGCCGCTCTAGTGCGACTATTCTCCAAACATTCCTGTAATGAAACAGGAGAATTATCGGCTGAACGGTTTTTTTTTTGTGAAATTGTTGCTGTCTGCATTGTCAATCGCAGTCCATTGATTGCCGGATTGCGAGTGTGATTTTCAGTGGTTAGAAGGGTTGGGGACAACGCTATTTTTTATGGATGCTGATTGGAGGAGACGAAATGTCAAGACGATATCAGGTCTACGAACATGGAGAAATGGATCACTGGGGAGAATATTACGGCGGACTGAGTGAGGCGAGCATGGCGCCGGGACGCCATTTTCTGGAGAAGGATATGGATCTCGAATTTTTCGGGGTTTCTCTGAATTCGCGGTTGCCGGGAGAAGGGGCGGAATATTGGCACGCACACAGTGTGCTTGAAGAGTTGTATATTTTTCTGGAAGGAAAGGGGGAACTCGCCCTGGATGACGAAATCATCCCCGTTCAGGTCGGCACCGCCGTCCGTGTCGGTCAGGGCGTGATGCGGACATGGCGTGCATCGCCCGACAGTCCTGTGCCTCTTAAATGGATTTGCATTCGCGCCGGAGGTGACAGACTGGCCAATATCCCCCGGGATGCCGTACCGCTGCGTGACAGGCCGTTGCCATGGAAGTGACCCGTCGGGCGCCGTACAACGGCATGTGCATATCGAAGCCGGCCGCATTGTCTGTGCGTCCGGTGCTGAATCACGGCCACTGCGAAATGATCATGCGATTTCTGCCCTGATTATTCCTGTAGAGGTATAAAACCGTTCGAAATGTTACGGAAATTTGAGCTGGAACCGGTTATCATTCATAATTAATAAGTGAATACGCAGCTGGACATGTTTACATTGGGGCAAGGACAGTTAAATGAGGGCAGATGAAGGATATGTGATGAACGATGAGAAGTGACAGTGACAATAAGGGGCGGGGAAGGCAATTGACGGTTGCAGAGGTGGAGAGTCATCTGCACGATCAGGATGGCATTGACCTGATGGTGTATCTCAAGATCATCAAGCGCCGCTGGCTGCTGATATTGCTGCTGGCGGTGTTGTGTCTCGGCATTGCCGCATTCTTCACCTTTCGGATGACCAAGATATATCGGGCAACGACCACAGTGCGCATTGAAACCCAGGCGCCCAAGGTGCTGGGCGACAATGTGGAAGACGTGGTGGAGATGGGGACTGGCAGTTTCTGGTCGAATGTGGAGTATTACGAGACTCAGTACAAAATTATTGAGAGCCGTAAAACGGCCCTTGAGGTGGTGGACGAATTCAAGTTGAACCACGATTCGGAATTCATGGAACTTCCGGAATCCCGGATGCCCGCAACCCGGGACGAGGCGGCAGAAGTGCTGCAATCGATTCTGTCGGTGGAACCGGTGAAGGATTCGCGATTGGTTCTGGTCCACGTGGAGCATCCGGATCCCAGGAAAGCGCAACTGTTTGCCGATGCCATTGCCACCGCATATCAGCGACTGAATCTGCAGGCCATGCACAGTCGCACCATTGAAGCGGTGGATTGGCTCAGTGAGCGGCTGGATAAAGCCAATGAAAAATTGAAGGAGTCCGAGCAGGCGCTTTTCAAGTACCAGAAAGACAACAATATTCTGTCTATCTCCCTTGAAGACCGGCAGAATTATATTACCGCCCAGATGCAGACCGGCGCAACAAATCTGATTGAAGCGAGATCCCGTCGCATTGAACTGCAGGCCCGCAAGAAGGCGATGTCCGAGGTGGCGAACGCCCAGGACCCCATGGCGATTCCGATTACGGCGCTGAACAACAATTCGCTGATTCAGGAACTGAAGCGGGAATATACCCGATTGAGCCAGGAATATGGGGAGCTGTCGAGTCGCTATGGGGACAACTATCCGAAAATGGTGGAACTCAAGGCGAAGATGACGCGGATAAAAACGGATATTCAGCGGGAAGTGAATAACGTGATGTCTGCCATCAACGCGGAGTTGAAGGAGGCGAAGCTGACTGAAGCGGGGGAAAAGGCATCCCTGGCGGGTCTCGAAGAGGAGGCGCAGAAGCTTGCGGATAAAAAAGGTCGATACAACGAACTCTACCGGGAACTGAAAAAGAGCGAACAGGTGTACGAACTGCTCAATGGACGTGCGGAGGAAGCGCGATTGACCCGATATCTGAAGGTGAACAACGTTGAAATACTCGATCGGGCGCTGCTGCCGGATCGTCCGGTGAAACCCAGAGTGCTTCTGAATCTGGCCATTGCCACGATGATCGGTCTGATTCTCGGGGTTCTGTTGGCGATTGCCATTGAGGTGGCGGATAGAACCATCAAGACCCAGGTGGATATTGAAGCCTTCAGCCTGCCGTTCCTCGGGATTCTGCCGGCCATCGGTTCCTCGGACACCGGGGGAGGCGCGGGAATGAGTCGGAGTCAGGTCAAAAAGGCGGATGGTGCCGCCGGTGTTGGAAGCACGTTTGATACTTTTGTGTATATGAACCCGAAATCTCAGGTGGCGGAATCCCTCCGTTCCATCCGCACCAATCTGCTGTTCATGAGTGCGGACCGCCGTATCTCCAGTTTGCTGGTCACCAGTCCGTCGCCCCAGGAAGGAAAAACAACGGTGGCCACCAACCTGAGCATTGTGATGGCTCAGTCGGGATCGCGGGTGCTGCTCATCGACCTGGATATGCGCAGACCCCGGATTCATCGAACATTCGGCCTGGCGCGTCCCACCCGGGGTGTTTCCACGATGATTCTGGGGGAAACGCAGGCCGCGGATACGATTGTGAGCACCGACATCCCCAATCTCGACATTCTGGTGTGTGGTCCGACGCCCCCAAATCCATCCGAGCTGCTGCATACGGAGGCGTTCAAAAAGGTTTTTGAAGAACTCACGGCCATGTACGACCATGTCATTCTGGATTCACCGCCGGTGGGCATTGTGACCGATGCGGCGATTTTGTCGAAAATGGTGGACGGCACCCTGATGGTGGTGAAATCCCAGCGCACTACGAAAGAGGCGATTCGACATGCGGTGAATATCCTTCACGATATTGAGGCGCCGGTGCTCGGTGCGGTGCTCAACGATTTGGATTTGGCCAATCGGAAATACGGCGATCATTTTTATCATTATTACAGCAAGTATGGGTACTACTACGAATCGGAAGAGAGCAAAGCCGCCCGGGAAAACACCAGACCGCCAACCAAACCCGGCATCAAATCCGCGTGAAATGAGAGTTGCCACCCGGGTTTCAACGGGGAAGACCGCGATGTTCTGGACGGTATCGGTCCGGGACTGGGCCATTGAGAGCGATGATGGGGAAAGAATCGATTCAGACGTCCGCGGTGTAACCGCTGCCTCCTCCTTCCTTGTCTTTATCTTTATCTTCACCGCAGGTGGCGGATTGAGAGGCCGCTCCATCGAAATTCATGCTTTCGTCACAGTATTCAGCCGTGGTTGCAGCATCAGCGGCTGACGGTTGCATGGTGGTGACCAGGGCATACGCCGCTGTGACAGAAAATGCAGCGAAGGTCAATGCCGCCAGAACGGAGGCGACGGTTTTCTGTACGACTTTTGTTTCCGGAGATGCCTGTTCATCATGTGATGCAATATTTCTGTTTTCCATCTGTTTTCCATTCCTTTCCGTTTGCCTGAAGCACATCATCGAAAAACACCTGCGCGGCGCAACCGATGGCTAACGCAACTTCAAGCGAGTGTTTAACTGACAACACGGACTGTAAATTTTAAACAGGGGACGGATTGTCTATCCTGAAAATTAATCACCGGAAAAGCGATGTCAAACACGAAAAAAAAAGCTGGAGACGTTGTTTCCTGCCGCAGAACCCATTGATTCAGGGAAGTAAATGATGTTCAGGGAAACAGTTTTGATACAGACCACGAACTGTCCGTTCGCTGATAGCAGAGTCGTTCGTGCAGCCGGTGCGCTTTTTCAGACCAGAATTCAATTCGTGTGGCATGTACGCGATATCCCCCCCAGTGACGGGGCCTCGGAATGCTGGATTCGTCTGCAAACCGGGACTTGAATTCACAAAGACGCGCTTCGAAACTGTCGTCCGGTGGAATAGCCCTGGATTGAGCGGATGCCCAGGCGCCTATCTGACTTTCCCGGGGGCGGGTGCGCCAGTATGCGTCGGATTCCGAGTCGGAAACGGGGGACACGGTTCCCTCCACCTGAATCTGTCTGTGCAATTGCGGCAGATAAAAGGTCAGGCTGGCGCGGGGATTTTCTTCCAGTTGTCGCCCTTTTCGACTCTGGCGATTGGTATAGAACACAAACCCGTCTTCATCGTAATGCTTGAGCAGTACGGTGCGGCTGGACGGATTCCCCCGTGCATCCGCGGTAGCCAGAATCATGGCCAGGGGGTTGGGATCAATCCGGGCCTTCGCGGCGCTGAATATTTCATCCAGGAGTTGAAATGGATTTCGGGAAATCTTCTGGGAATCAGTGGTGGTCATGGCGCCAGAGTAACCATTAAATCGGGGATGGCACAAGGGGATTTATTATGGGGCTAATTGCGCTGTAACCATTTTCTAAAAAGCCCTGTTAGAGTCCGCGTTGGTGAGGAGGCAACGTCCAAACCAGCCGTCTCGAACCGCTCGGGCAGTTGAGCTCAGGCAGTTGAGCTCAGCTGAACCGGCCCATCGAGGCGCCTCATATGGTCGTTTGGCTTCCTCAGGAACACGGTTCCCGGGGTATCTTTTTTCTTGCACTGTCTTAGACTCTGCTGTGATGCGTTTTTTATACAGCGCAATTGGCTCTTATGGGACGACTCCCCCCTGTGATCTCCCCGGATGCCGCCCGAACTGGCCATCAGAGAGGACTGTTTTATTATGGAGGACAATGCGTCGGCTCGGATTTTCAGCGATAAAATATTTTTATATTTTCATGCAAATTGAATCCTGAAGATTCGGGATAGTTGCCGGGGACCGGATGGATATCCCTGTATCCGGTCCGGGATTTCCGGATATAATGGTGGACTGTGTGGGCGGGGATGCGTCGCTGCCGCCGACATGAGGAACCGGACAATCCCGATACGAAAATCTGGAGAACTGATGATGCGGATACCGTGGCAAATTTTCATTACAATGTGGCTGGTGGCCGGCGCGGCCTGCAACGTGGACGATGGGCCCGGCGATAAATCGGACGCGGAGGATTCGCAGACGAACGGCGAGGCTGACTCGGACAGCGACTCGGATACTGATTCGGACTCGGATGCCGATTCGGACTCGGATGCCGATTCGGACAGCGATTCCGATGCCGATAGCGATACGGATGGAGACAGCGATACCGATTCGGATGCGGACCGCGACACCGACAGGGACAGCGGTGACGACAATGATACGGACACGGACTCTGACAGCGATGCGGGGGGCCCCTGCGCCTATGATTGCCTGCCCCATTGTCTTTCCTGGGGGGGGACGGTCCGGGACGGGTTCTGTGAAGGGGAACGGAGATGCTGTGAAGCCGCGCAGCAGCCGGATACCGATGGAACCATTGATAGCGACACCGACACGGATGCCGATACCGACACAGATACCGATACGGAAGGTGATGTCGATACAGATAGCGGTATCGATACGGAAACCGCATCCGACGGGGAGAATGGATGTATCGCTGAAGGGTCGGTGACCTATACGCTTTCCCGCGCTGCCAATCCCACGGCGGATCAGCAGAATATGTACGATCGCATTACCGCCGCCATGGATGAAGCCATATATTATTACAATTGTTACACGGACGTCACCAGGGCGCTGACGGTGGAGTACAATCCCGGTGTGAGTACCGCAGATGGCAATATCAACGGCAATATCCGATTCGGAAAGCCTGAATATATGCAGGTGGCCACATCAATGCACGAAATTGCCCATACCCTGGGCATAGGCACTTCGGCCGAGTATCAGGCCATGTTCAGCGGCGGTGTGTTCACCGGTGCCACTGCCACCGCGCTGCTGCGGGAAATTGAGGGGGATCCGACTGCGGAGGTGCATGGGGATTCTCAGCATTTCTGGCCGTATGGGCTGAATTATGAATCGGAATATGAAACGGAAGATGATCTGATTAACCATTGTAGAATCGTTCGCGCCATTCTTCACGATATGGGATGGATTTGAATCGGAATTCCATTTTTTCCCACCGGTTTTTCTTTGCGGTAAATTGTTGTTAATTTTCCTACCGAAAGCTACAATATATGTGTATTCTGCCAGTTCGGGGGGGCGGTGCACCGATGGTGCGTATGTGAAAGGGAGGAACTTCGTTGCGACTTATCTTGTATTTATGCCTCTTTACTCTTTTTCTGATCGGTTTCGGTTTTATTTTCGGATGCGTCAGCATGCCCCCGGCAAATGATGCCTCCGATGAGGGGATGCAGAGTGTCTCGATCGGAACCCCTGGCAGTGTGGCGTTTCCGGATGCGAAACCAGCCAATACAGACGAGGATGTGATTCTGCCAACGGCGCCGGCGGTTGACGCAGCCGGTGGATGTAGCCGGGATACCCAATGCAAGGGAGACCGGGTCTGTGTGGACGGCAACTGTGTGAGCCCTCAGTATGCGGAGGCGTACGAATCCCAGCTATTGATTGAGACGGGAATAACGCCGGAGCCGGAAACACCGGATAATTCATTTATCATTGAGGTCAAGGTCCCGCCATCGCCGAACAGAAAGCTCAGTTGTCGAAAGACGCAGGTGAATCAATGCATGAGCAAGTGCGATAAAGGCGATATGGACAGCTGCTACTCCGCCGGCAGGATTTACGAAACTTCGTCCGAACGCGGGGATGCGGTCAATTTTGTCGTGTATGCCTACAGCACGGGGTGTGATGGGGGAGATGCTCTTTCGTGTCTGTATCTCAGTCGCATGTACTTCAATGGCGACCTGCTGACCCGGAATCTGGATATGGCGTTCGTTCTGAATTTGCGGGGGTGTGAGCTCAAAAACATGTATGCCTGCATCAATGCGGCCGTATTTCTCGAAAACGGTATCGGCGTGGAGAAGGATGCGGAAAAGGCGGCCGCCCATTTTACCGAGGCCTGTATTCTGGGGGATGACCAATCGTGCACCAGGGCCACCCCGACCGATGAGCTTTCGACTGATATGGATGTTGCTGCCACCCCCAACGAAATCGACGAATAAAGCAACCATCGCGGGTGACTTCTATTTCATCTGGCAGACAGTGGCTTCATCCACCAGCACCACACTGTCCTCACAGATGGTATCGCAGGAGTCGTGGAGGTCAGATGTGGTGTTGTCGCAGTATGGGCTGCACACACTCTGGCTGGTGGAGGGATTGTCAATACAGACCAGTCCGGGTTCGCAGAATCTTGCCGAACGGCACGGCTCTCCCTTATCTATGTACCCTCTATGCATGCAGAAGCTGCCCGCTTCCGAGCTGCGATAGCATCCCAGCCAGTCCGCACCGCAATCCTGGGCGATAAAATCGCAGCTTTCCGGTACGCCGGTGCCGCAGTCGGTCAGGATGACCCGATAACCGATTTCGCCTTCGCTCGTTCCGTCGATGTCCACCACGTACTCACCGGGGGGAAGTTCTTCGGACGGTTGAATCCAGATGCCAGATCCATCCCGCGTCATTTCGGTTAAAACCCCGGTTTCCACATTCAGCTGCCCGGGGCCATCCTCTGTGATGCGGAACACCTGGATGATGGCGTCTTCGAATGTCACGCCCATGATATTCAGGTGCCATTGCAACGGTGCGGTGGTCGACCCCTTGAGTGCCTTCAGCGTCAGCTCATGGGGCATGGCGCCGGGGGGAGGATATGCGGAAACCCGCCGATTCAGATCTTTTGAGGGTCGGAATGTTTCATAGCTGGCCTGGATGCAGGTGCCACCGTCCATTTCATCGGTGCCCGCCCGCACCCGGGAATACCCGATGGCGAGGACATCGTAATAGTACGCCATGAGCGCGCGACGATGCCCGAGGGTGCCCGCGTTGGATTCGCCGGTATCAAATATTAGCCGGTCAATGGTTACTGCGGGCACATACGGGGTATAATCGATACTGCTGCTGGCGGCTCCTTCAAAGCCCTGTTCCGAAAAGCATGTGGCCGTTTCGAGGGGATGGTGGGGATCGGGACTTTCATTGTAGGCCGATACGATTGCGCAGTGAGCGGTCCGGGTCCACGATTCCGGGTCCGGATTTTTTTTCAGCGGTTGAAGATCTGCAATCCAGCGATAAAAGTTGATTCGCTTAAAGGCATCTTCCACGGACTGCGCCAGAAGCGTTCCGGGATCGCAGGGTTCGTCGCCGGGGAGCCAGAAATCATCCAGCACGGTAATCGCCATGTCCTGTTTCCATTTTTTACAGACGTCTGTCGGAGAATGTTCCATCACTTTGACGCACCTTCCGTTGACCGCGAGGACGCAGTCGGGCAGGTTGCCAATGCCCGAAAGGGTTTTGAACATCCGGTCCGCGTCGGGATTCAGCGCATTTTCGTTTTCAGAATCGGTATCGGAGTCGCTGTCTCCATCGGCGTCCGCATCGATATCCGCCAGGAGGATTGCCGAAGGGTCGGGGGCCGCTTCGGGCGTACAGGCCAGTTCGAGGATCAGACTCATTGCCAGAAGTCCGGTTGATGCGACGGCTCGCCACCCTCTCATGGACATCGCTCCATGGCCATCCCTTCATGGAATGGTCCGTCGCATCGCGTCACTGGAAAAGTACAGGTCAGTATCGGAGTCATTGTTAAAATGTCATTGTCAAAATCGCTTCCGCATCCGACTTTCCGGGCAAACAGTGATGTTGGTTGTGTATTTTTGCCCCTGGGGGTCTTCTGACCCTTTTTTCAACTGTACAGTATTGGGCAAAATAGTTTCAACATAATATTCCACTATGGCCAGATTGTGTGACGGGCAGGGGCGGCTACTTGTCTTCGGGGGGCGAAGGTTCAGGGAAGGAGAGGCGTACCACTTCGGTGCGCTCCTCCGGCAGGGTACTCCAGTTTTTTATCTTTCCTCGTTGGGCCTGGATGATTTCCGGTTGAAATCCGCGACGTTGCAGATACTTCTGGACCGCCCATGCCCGACTGATGGCAATTCTGCCCAGCCGGTTCTGTTTTTCTTCCCGGGTTACATAGCCCTGCACGAGGATTTGTTTTCCGTTGGATTTTTCGCGGACATCGCGGACCCACGCTTTTTCTTCGGCTTTATCGAGGAAGCAGAAAACAGCGGTCCCCGTTTTGAATCGGGCCGGAAAAATCACCATATCGGCATCTGCGCCCATCGGCTCAACCGGGGTCCCGGTAGCGGGTTTGGCTGGCGGCGAGATGGCGGCTTTTTTTACAGTCCCGGCGGCGGTGGCGTCTGCAGCCAGCGTTGTGGTGGGGACATCGGGAATCTGTGACGCTGCAGATGCCGGGGATGACGGTTGTGCCAGTGCGGATGCCGGGGATGGCGGTTGTGCCAGTGCAGATGCCGGAAACGGAGGTTGTGCCAGTGCCGGTACGTCGGTATCGCCGACGTCCACCACACGGACCGACTCCTCCACCCGTTTCATGAGCGGCGGGGCGGCGGGCGGAGCGTCTGAGACGGGCACGGGTTTTTCGGACCGATCGACGTCTGCCGCTCCTGTTCTGGCAATTTTTTTTGGAGATGGACCTTCTGCGAGGTCCGGGCTGTCGGGCCCGGGACTGTTCCGCAGAATCAAAACGCCAATGGCCGCAACAGCAGCTGCGCCAAGCAGGAACCCGGCGACTTTTTTAAATACATCGTTGGACAATGGGGAGGATGTGGATGCGGCATTTTCGGGTCGGTTTGCTTTCGGTGTTCTGGCCGCTTCAATTTCCTCCGCGGTTTCTCGCACCGCCCGCAGAGACGGCACGGTGGCGCTGGTATTGGGGCTGTCGGCATCCACGGCGGGTATGGTGTTTCCGGCCTCCGGCAGCAGAAAATCCGTTACCGATGGTGTGTCATCATCATCCGCTGCGGCGGTTGCCTTGTGCACCGATTCCCCGCTGTGGGTTTCCCAATCGTCCATGTCCTCGTCCAGATTTTCCAATGGGGATTCTTCTTCGGCGGTATCGATGGTTTCCCCGCCCATGACAGCTGATGGGGCAATTTCCACCGGAGCGTCTCTGATGAGGGGAGTCAACGGTGGAAGTACCTCATCGCCCGGGGCGATGGCGTAGGGTTCGTGACTGATTTCCACTTCGAAATCCGTGTCCATCTCCATTTCCAGCTCCATCACCGATGGCAGATGGGCCCGGGCGTCTATCCCTTCCGGTACCGCCACATCGATTTTGATTTGCGCTTGTGAATTGTCCGCCGGCGAAGACGCGTCTGCGGGTGCATTGACTGGGTCGGGGAATGGTGATTCCGATGACCAGGATTCATGGAAATCACCGGACACCTCATCCGCCGATGAACCGTCAGAAACGATGTCGCCTGTAAATCCAAAATCAAACGATTCAATCAGATCATTGGTCAGCAGACTGCGATGCGGAATGGGGGGCGTGGCAACCGGCGTTGGCTTTTCCTGACCGATTTGAAAAAATTCTTTCAACTGTTGCGCCACCTCCCGGGTGATGGCCTCGGATGTCCTGGGAGAAATGTTGCGGTCATGTTTTTCGGTAATGCGCACGCGGTTCGTATCGGCTTCGTCCGGTGGGGGTTCATGGAGAGCAGGGGGTTCAGGGGCCGTCCTCCCAAACATGGTTTGTTTGAAGCTTTCCACGGACTCCTCAGCGAAAGGTTGGCGCTGGTCCCTGTTGTCAGCGACAGATTCCGAAAGTGTCCGCGTGTCTGTGGATACAGGTTCATCGCCAGGGGAGTCCGTCTGCGCATGCTCTCCGTCGTTGGTTTTGCGTTCTGCGTCAACGATTTTTTTTTCGTTGTTTTTAAATTCGCTCACGGATGCCTCTTTTCGCGATAGATTCCACTTACCATGTAATTATTTTACCTCAAATTCCATCTTTGGGTCAATAATACCGTCGTTTTCGGACGTGGATATCCCGGATTTCAGGCATAAAACCGGGGGATTTGGTGAACGGATGAGCAGCGAAAGAAATAAATATTTCATGGCGTCGCATCTGCAGCTGTGGTAGTTTAGAACCACTATGCGATCTGTACCGAAGAATGATGAATCTTTTGGAAATGTCGTTGTTGTCGCGCGGTTTACCACGTCGCGCCAGGCGCGGAGCGCCCAGCTGACATTGACGACTCTTTTTGATACCATTAACAGCAAAGTGGATGAACTTTTTGAAAAAGGCCAGGGGCAGGCAACCCTGTCTGAGCTCGCCGGCATCTATGCACAGTACGGCTTCAGAAACGAAAATGGCTGGGAGCAGGAACATCCGATTATGGTGAGCGACAATGAAATCGCCTGGCCGCTTTCGTTTGGTGTGCGAAAAAGCGATGTGGAGGATTTGCTGCAGGCAATGGAGCCCCGGAGTATTGAGTTTCACGACCTCAAGGAGAGCGTGGAGGAATGGCAGCTTTATCCCATGCCCGAAATGGGTCCGTTTCTCGATGATGTGATTGATGACTACGCGAATGATCCCTTTTTTGAAGACGATGAATACCCGGGAAGTCCTCCCAAACGCATGATTCACTGAATTCCGCTATTCCCCTTTTTATGGCGTAACGTTATGATTTTCTGATATTCAGAAATGTCTCATATTTCATGATGGATGGGAGTGATATGCGTGAGATTTGGCGGTTGATACTGTTGCTGTGGGTAGTGTTCTCTCTGGCCTGTAATTCGAAAAAGGATTCAGCAGAAACCGGAAGCCTGCGTTCCTCCGACGATGCGGTTGGACATCGGCGAGATGCGGATTTGATCTCTTTTGGGACGGGGCAGAAAGCAGCCCTGACACAGCCGCCGGATGCGGTGGCTGCCCGGCGCCAGACGCCGCCTTTGCCCGGTACCGCGCCCCTGCGGGATGCCGGGGAAACCGGGAAACGACTCAGGAACGCGAAGTTCAGACGGATAAAACCCATGTCGAGTCGGTCGAAATCTGTACGGCTTTATTTTCCCGACGGTGGAAGCGCCATTTTCAAGCCGATGCTGGTGGGAGATTCATCGGCCAGGCTGGAAGTGGCGTTTTATCGGCTGGCGGTGCTGCTCAATGTTCAGACCGTGCCGGTATCGGTGATGCGTCCCATTTATCCGGACCGGCTTGAAAATGCGTTGATGTTCAAAGACACGGACGAGGCCAGGGCATTTTCGGATGCGCTGGCGCGGGACGCGCGGGGGCGTGTGTGGGGCGCCATGATTGAATGGCTGGAAGGATTGAAACCGGTGGGCGCAGAAGACGACAGGGGGCGATTGGATGTTCGGGTTGTTTTTGGAAATGATGCGTATCGGAACCTGTGGGCGAATCTTTCAGACGCTGTCGTGCTGGACTACCTGCTTGGAAACTGGGACCGGTTTTCCGGCGGCAATCTGTTTCGAATGGAAGGCGGGGACTCCCTTGCGCTGATTGATCATAACGAGGCGTTTTATCGCCTGAATGCACGGCAGAAGGAATTGCTTGATGACTCGCTTAACGCGGTGCGCTGTTTCTCGCCGGCACTGGTGTTGCGGCTCCGTGAACTGACCCCGGAAAAAGTAAGTTCGGCACTGAAAACAACAGGCTGGGATGGGGTTTTGTTGCGCCAGGTGGAAATCGGGAATATCTTTAAACGAAAGGACACACTGCTGAAAGTTATCGACAGGCGTATGGCCGCGGCAAATGGGACGGATGATTGGAAATGTGATTGAGAACACAGACAGTCGCGCCTATGGAATTTTATGGAAGAAATTTGAATGTCGATGAAGTTCAGGCTGTGGGAAGGTCTGTTGATAAAAGATTTCCCCGTTGACAGTTTTGGCTTGTCCGGCGCCGGGGCGGTTTCGCTGGAAACCGGTGCCGCGCAACACTGGTATGACGTATGCGGGGGATTCAATAACAGGAAAGCGATGAAGTGCAATGGCAAATGACCTGCAAAAATGGATTGATGAACAGACCGGGTTGACCAAACTGTATGTACACGATTTCAAGAACCCGATTTCGGCGATTTCTGCCAATCTGAGCTATCTGGAAGCGGTCCTGACCGATGCGGAAGAAGATGTGCTGGGCGCGGTGCAGGATTCCTCCGTGGCCATGAGAATGCTGCTTCATATGCTGGATAATTTTCTGAATATCTCCAGATTGGAATCCCGTGAGCCGGTGGAGTCCGTTCCTGTTCCACTGAGCCGGTTCATGGACGAGACAATGAATCGGATACGCCGGATGTTCACCAGCCCCGAACCGGGAGTAACCGAGCAGGGACAGGTTCCAGACAAAATGTGTTCATGGCCGGCCACATATGTGCGCATTGCAGTGGAAAATCTGCTGTTGCAATCGCTGCACAACACTCCCGCTTCCGGCTCAGTGGCTTATCGGGTGGCGCTGGACAACGATATGGTGGTGTTCACCGTGACAGATACCGGTGTGACCATTGCGCCGGAGTACTGCGACGTTGCTTTTACCCGTGAGTTTCAGCATGTGGCCAAGTCCAATGAGCATGCCCGCTATGGTCGGGCCATGGCTATGTACGCCGTGGGCCTCGCCGCCGAAGTGCTGGGCGGCAGTGTAAACGTGGAAATGGTGAACGACCGGCAACAGTTTGTGCTGAAACTTCCCGTCGAAATTGAGATGCGACCCAGTTCGGGTCAATCTTCATCCATGACGTAGTCCACCAGATGTCTGGATTTGTAGCTGCACCGTTTTGTAACAATGATCACATCGGTGCGTTCAATGCCCGCTGTTTCGAGGGCTTCCAGACATCGGGTCATGGTGCGGAAGCTGCTGACCCGGTCGTCCACCAGCACCACGGAACGGGAACGGTGCAGTGCCGGCAGACGAAAACCGTTGGGGGATGGAGACGGTCGGGTGAGGCGATAGACAACTTCTTTGATGAGCCAGCACAGGGGCGCCAGCAGGGGAAATCGTGACATGACGCGACTTAAGGGATAGCGGATATCCAGTGGCAGGAGGGGGAGCTTCAGTTGGTCGGACAGGGTCTTTCCCGCTGCATACCCGCCGGAATGGACGTAAACGACGGCCTGGGGAGAGGCGGATTTTATCTTGTAACCTATGGTTTCTATGTGTTTTTCTGCCAAACTCAATGCGCTCCGGTGTGGATGGCGGCGTCGGTGCAGGCCGCAGCCTCCAACACCATATGGGAAGACCTTCCCCGCGTCAATCGTTGGAACCGGGAGACGGGTGCGGTGATTTCAGGTTGCTGAGAAGGCATATTTTTCTTAAGTACACGGTGAAAGAGGTTGACCGTTCACTGGAAATAACGGGGGCAGGTCTGAAGTGGACTGCCCTGGAAAGTCGTGGGAAACTGAGTCGCTATGGGTTTAAAACGTTGGTTGCTGGCATTGCTGATACTGGTGGTTGTTCTTGGGTTTATTTTCTTTTTCTTCCTCCAGAGCGGTGCAGATCAGAAAATCGCCGAAGTCGTCATTCCCAGAATTGAGGAAAAACTCAATGTTACCATTACATATGAGAGCGTTTCGGTTTCGCTGACTTCAGTCTCGTTCACCAATGTGAAGGTGTTTCCGGGAAAAGCCGCCCAATCCCCCGGGAAACGGGAGTTGCCTTTTGTGGTGGTGGAACGGCTCGGCGTTCATTTCAGGGTGGGACCGCTGTTGCTCGGAAATCTGGATTTGACCGGCATTCGGGTGGATGGGGTACATCTTCGGGTGGGCAAAGGGGCCAGGGGCGCAGCCATTGCCCAGTGGCAGGCTCTTGCTGCAGAACTGCGCCGTCAGTCGGCGGAGGAAGCCGGGAAGAAGGGGAAAGGGGACACGGTGGGGTTGTCGCAGCTGAAGGTGCCGGATATTTATGTGGTTTCGGGAGATGTTCATTTCAACGATTCCCGGATGAAAGGCACATTGAACGATATCAGCGGGCGGGTAACTCCTGGCAATAAGGCGGTGCTCCAGGCGAAAAAGTGGGACATCCGGAGTGGGAAAGAAGCATTCGTGAAGGCGGACTCCCTGGAAGTGGAGTTTGATTTCAGTTTGAACCATCTCGAACTCGATGTGGCGCAGCCGACGTTCGCGGTTCCGGCATCGAAGACCCGCGTGAAGGAACTCGCGGAAAATATGAAGGGCACCATGGATGAACTCGGGCTGCCGGCAAAGAAGCCAGCGGTGACGCTTCCGGACGCGCCGGCGGATGTTTCGTCTTCGTATCTGGATGTGGTCGCCAGAGTTCATTCGGCAAACGGCGAGCTCATCGGGGACGATGGAAAAAAAGCGCTGGATATTCAGAATGTGAACCTGGAGTTGCTTTCGAGCCAGAAGATGCTGCTGTCGGCCCGGGCCAGTGGCGGGGTGTCGGGAACGGACGCCAGATGGGCGATGCAGGGGGCGGTGCCGAGAAGCGGCGACCCCTCCCTGGTGATTGAGGTGCCGGATTTGCCGCTGAAAAATATTGGCAGGCTGGTGTACGCCGGAACCCATGTGGACTGGTCGAAGGCGTCGGTGGATGGACAGGTGAAGTTGGTATTTCAGGATGGGGGTGCCCAGTGGCTGGTGGAGGGGCAGACCTCCCTTGCCGGACTCGGCGTTTCCCATGAGCGCATCGCCGATGAAGCCATCCGGGATTTCAAGGCAATGCTCGACTACCGGGTGGTGCTGGATTTTGAAAAGGAGTTGCTGCATCTGGAGCGGGTGCAGGTATCGAGAGATTTGGCCCGGATGACGTTTCGGGGGGAAGTGAACCTGTCGCGTCTGGCGTTTGATATGGAAGTGAATGTCCCTGACACGTCGTGTCGGCAGGTTCTGGATTCGATTCCCGAGCCGCTGCGGGCGAAACTGGCCGGGGTGGATTTGGAGGGCCGGATAGGCATGGCCCTGCATGTGGCCTTCGATGCGCTGACACCGGATGATGCCATTCTGGACGGTTCCCTGGACAATCGATGCAAAATCAGCAAGTTCGGTTCGGTCCTTCATCCGGATGATTTGCGACGGCCCTTTGCCTACATGGCGTACGATGAGAAGGGGAACCGCATCCGGTTGACCACCGGTCCGGGAACCAATCGCTGGACCCCGTATTCCCGGATGTCGCCGTTTCTGACCGCGGCCGCCCTCACCACCGAAGATGGCAAGTTCGAGTATCATAAAGGAATTACCCTGCCGGAGATTCGCAATGCCTTTCTGATGAATCTGAAAAAAGAGGGGATGTTTCACGGTGGCAGCACCATTACCATGCAGCTGGCGAAGAATCTGTTTCTTTCAAGGGAACGGACCGTTGCCCGAAAACTGCAGGAAATGTTTTTCGTGTGGTATCTGGAGTCCAATTTCACCAAACAGGAAATTCTGGAACTGTATTTCAACGTCATTGAGTTCGGTCCATCGATTTACGGGGTCGGCGAGGCGGCGATTCACTATTTTGGCCGGGATGCGTCGGAATTGAATCTGCTGGAGTCGGTGTTTCTGATTAAACTGCTGCCCAACCCGGTTGCCCGGCACGCCGTGTGGGAAAAAGGCAATACCCTTTCTGAACGCCGGATGAAGGCGCTTCACCGGGTGCTGGCAACCATGCGCAAGCGAAAGCGGATTACCGAAGGGGAATACAAAGAAGCCATGCGGCAGACCATCAGTTTCTACAAAGAAGGCATGCCTCTGCCGGAGCCCCGTGTACCGGTTCAGCGAACCTATGCGGGGGGAAACGGGTATTACGAAGAGGACGCCCCGTCATTCAATGAGTCCGCAGAGGAGAGCTGGTAGTCGCCGGCAACTGGCAGCATGAATTTTGTCGCCCATCTGTTTTTGTCTCCCTGTAACGATGCCTTTCGGGTGGGCAGCATCCTGGCGGATTTCACCGTGGGAAAAATGGACCAGATTGAAGAGAGTTTCGGCCCGGAAATTTCCGTCGGGATTCGCCATCACCGGGAGGTGGATCGATTCACCGATTCTCATGATGCCGTCTGCGCCTGTGTGAATGCCATGAAAGACAGCTTCGGTATTTACGGGGCCATTGTGAGTGACGTGATGTTTGATCATTTTCTGCTTCGGCACTGGAAAAGATATTGCGCCATTTCGAAGGAGACGTTTTTTGCCTCGGTGTACCAGTCATTGACGCTGATGCGACCGGAGTTTCCGCTGCCGTACCGGACTACGGTGCGTCGCATGCTGGAGAGGCGATGGCTTCATACCTATGAAGATGTGGGGAATACGGCGTATGCGCTGGGGCGAATTGGGGAGCGATTCACGCGAAAGACACCTCTCTCGGATGCGCTTCCCGGGCTGAAACAGCATTACGACGTGCTGGAAAATACATTTCTCCTTTTTTTCCCTCAATTGCAGTGCTTTTCGGATGGGTTGATTTCAGAGATTTTTGAGGGGCGCGTCGGGGTGAATGGCAGTTGAAATGGGCTGTACAACTGCTCCTGTACGGTGTGCGATTTTGTACAAAAATGTGCTTTTACGATTTTTTTGAGATCGTTTTATGAAGCGATTGACAGGCGAATAATGGTGGGCATATAGTCTTGGCCCGTGTTGAAAAACGCGGGAAATGCATTCCAGGAATTTCTTCGATCCCCGCCGAATGTGAATCCACGCTTTACCAGTTTGTGAATAGGAGCGCCCTTCTATGGATGATAAACCAAGAAAAATGATTTTTGTAACCGGCGGCGTGGTCTCGTCCATCGGAAAAGGCCTGGCCGGTGCATCTCTCGGTACTCTGCTGGAGAACCGGGGGCTGAACATTACCATGATGAAACTCGATCCCTACATTAATGTGGATCCGGGCACCATGAGCCCGTTTCAGCATGGCGAAGTGTTTGTCACCGATGACGGCGCCGAAACCGATTTGGACCTCGGACACTATGAGCGATTCACCACCGCCCGAATGTCTCAGAATAACAACCTGACGACCGGCCGGGTGTATCACAATGTGATCAGTAAGGAGCGTCGGGGCGAATATCTGGGTCGGACGGTGCAGGTAATTCCCCACATCACTGACGAAATAAAGAATTTTGTTTACAATCGCGCGAAGAATTTCGATTTGACCATTGTGGAAATCGGCGGCACCGTGGGCGATATTGAGTCGTTGCCATTCATGGAAGCCATCCGTCAGATGATTGTGGAGATGGGGCACGAAAACGCCATCTGCATGCATGTGACGCTGGTTCCCTACATTGCCGCAGCCGGCGAGCTGAAAACCAAACCCACCCAGCACTCGGTGAAAACCCTTCGGGAAATTGGTATTCAGCCGGATATTCTCATCTGTCGCACTGAAAAATCCCTGGAAGAGGATCATCGAAGAAAAATCGCGCTGTTCTGCAACCTGAATCCCAAGGCGGTCATTCAGGCCAAGGATATCAATTGCATTTATGCCCTGCCCGGCGCGCTGCAGAAAGAAGGGCTGGATGACCTCGTCTGCCGTCTGCTCAACATCTGGTCCCGCCCCACGGATTTGTCGGACTGGGATCGCATTGTGGAGAGAATCACCAATCCCAAAGAAGAGGTGACCATCGGGGTAATCGGAAAATACGTGCATCTGAGAGATGCCTACAAAAGTTTGAACGAAGCGCTGGTACACGGGGGAATTGCCAACAATTGCAAGGTGAAACTGGCGCACATCAACGCCGAAGATATTGAATCCAACGGCGCGGCGCCCTATTTCAAGGGCATTGACGGATTGCTGATTCCCGGCGGGTTCGGCGAGCGGGGTTCCGAGGGCAAAATTGCATCGATTCAGCATGCCCGGGAAAACAATATTCCGTTTTTCGGCATTTGTCTGGGAATGCAGATGGCTGTGGTGGAATATGCGCGCAATGTGTGTGGCATTCAAAAGGCCATGTCCGAGGAATTTGATGAAAAGGCGAAAGACCGGGTGATTCATCTGATGCATGAGCAGAAGGATGTTACCGAGAAGGGCGCCACCATGCGGCTGGGCGCGTATCCCTGCGAGTTGCGTGAGGATTCCCGGGCCATGAAAATTTATGGGGCCAAACAGATTTCGGAGCGGCATCGTCATCGGTTTGAGGTGAACAACGCCTACCGCGACCAACTGGAGAAGGCCGGTCTCGCCCTTTCGGGATTGAGCCCCGATGGCTCGCTGGTGGAAATGATTGAACTGACCGAACACCCCCATTTTGTCGCCTGTCAGTTTCATCCGGAGTTCAAATCCAGACCGCAGAAACCCCACCCTCTCTTCACCGCATTCATCGAAGCCTGCCTGAAGCAGAAATCGAAATAATTTTTACATCATTGTTCTCCTGAAAAGCACGCCGCACTTTTTTTATCGGTACTGTGATTGCGCCATATTTCAGTTCCGATTGCGCACGTTTGTTTTGACATCTGTGCGGCACCGGTAAAAATACGGCGGTGACAATGGAAACAGATTCAACGAAGGGTGTGAAATGATGCAATCGTTTACGTATTTCAATCCAACCCGGGTGCATCTGGGCGCGGGAGTCATCTCCAGGCTCGCAGATGAACTTGTGGCAAATGGGATTCAGCGGGTATTGCTGGTGTTTGGCCGGGGGAGTATTCAGCGAAATGGGGTGTATGCCCAGGTAACCTCCCAGTTGTCCCTCGCCGGTGTGGAGGTGGTGGAACACGGCGGTGTGCAGGGGAATCCGCTGTTGTCCCACGCCCGGGCCGGTGTGACGCTGGCAAAACAGGCGGGAGTGGACGCCATATGCGGCGTGGGCGGTGGCAGTGTCATCGACGAAGCCAAGGCCATTGCCGCCGGTGCGGTGGCGAACTGTGATGTGTGGGACTTTTTTTGCGGCAACGCATCGCCTTGTCGCATGCTGCCCCTGTTTGCGATCTGTACATTGCCCGCCACCGGATCGGAAATGAATGGCATCTGCGTGCTCACCAACGGGGAAACCCGGGAGAAA
Organism: Polyangia bacterium; assembly: GCA_050287845.1. Taxonomy (GTDB): domain Bacteria; phylum Myxococcota_A; class Polyangia; order JAAYKL01; family JAAYKL01; genus JAFGXQ01. The sequence continues at coordinate 17,692 of JBNKCR010000159.1, read as the reverse complement.
AACGCGCTGGTCAAGCCGGGGGTGCTGAATCCCCGGGTGTCTTTTCTGGACCCCAACACCACCATGTCCCTCAGTCGGGTGCAGACGGCTTACGCCTGTACGGATATTCTGTCCCATGTGATGGAAGCGTACTTCACGGCCCAGACTGATTGGTTGCCCCTTCAGGACAATCTGATGGCGGGGGTGTGCCGGGCAACCATTTCCGCGATGGATGAAATTCTGAAAAAACCCGACGATTACGATGCCCGGGCGGCGTTCATGTGGGCTGCAACCATGGCCTGGAGCGGGATAGTACAGGCAGGCGTGCCGGGACCGTCGATGCCCTGTCACGCATTGGAAATGCCCATGAGCGCGGTGTACGATATGGCCCATGGCGCCGGATTATCGGTGGTGATTCCCGCGTGGATTGCCCATGCCGGCGAGCGACATGCCAATCGAATCCGCGCGTTTTTCAAAGCCGTATTTGATGTGGATGCAGGGAGCGTAACCGACGCCGCAGAGATTCTGCGGTCTTATTACGGGAGAATCGGCAGTCCGGTCACGTTTGCGGAGGCCGGCGTACCCGATCCGGATGTGGAAAAGCTGGTGTCATTGGCCGCCGCGGCGTTTGCACAGCGGGGCATGACCGATTACACTACTGAACGGATTCGAAAAATGTATGAAACATGTCTCGGTTGACATGTCGGGAGTGTGAACCATGCGTACGGGAAATGTGTTGATTTCAGCTGTGATTGTTCTGTTTCTGGCGGGGCTTGCGGGGGGATGCGCGGGCAGACAGGTGAAGATTCCCCGGGCCAGCGTGCAGGAAAAGGTGGAAAAGAAGTTTCCCATCGAACGCAATGTGATGGTGGCACGGGCAAAATTGTACAAGCCGGAGGTGTATCTCGAAGACGGCGAAGTGGGCATTCGCATGAAGTTCCGGGCTAACCTGCTGAACCGCGAAGCGAAGGGCAAGGTTGATGTGCGCGGAACCGTGGCATACGATCATGAGAAAAAGCAATTTTTCGTGGAGGACCTGCACATTGTCGATGTGGAAACGCCCAGATTCAAGCTGTCCACGCTTGGGGATCTGAAGAACCTGGTGGGAGAGCTGGTGGCCAAACGAATCGAAGGCATGGTGGTGTACACCATGGATGAATCCAAACGCAAAGAGCGCTACGCCGCCACCCGCATCGAAAAGGTGGAAATTGACGAAGAAAATGATCTGCTGATTATTACCCTTGGAAGAAAGCGGTAATCTTCGAAAGACCGACGGTCCCATATGACCGTTATTCCGTGCTGGTTTCGGTGTCCGCGTTTGGGCCAATGAGATAGAGATGGCCCTGGGTCCAGGTGTTTTTTTTCCAGTCTCTTGAAAAGGTCCACCGCAGGTATGCGCGGTTGTTTCTGGAAAGCAGTTGTGGGGGGGGCGGTACAAACGGTGCGCTCTGCAACACGGCATCAATGGCGGCGCTGTCGAAGAGAGTGTACCTGGAGCTTTTCACCAAACGGACTTCAGCCAGACTGCCGTTGGGCAGAATCTCGAATTCGGCGGTGGCCCGGGTGGAGAGATCATTCATGGGGCCGTGCAGGGTGCGTTGTCGTTCTGTCTCCGGGGGCGGCGCGTAAAAAGGGTTGTACTTGAGCGGACTGTTCTGCACTTTTTTATGCATGCGCTCGCTGGGCGAATCCAATGTGTTGAGGAATGTGGAAAACCGTGGCGCCAGCTTTTTATGGATGTCCTGCAAATAGCCATTTATCACATTTATTTTGTTGCCCGCCGGAAGCACGTTGGCGCCAATGAGAACACTGCGGCTGTTTTTCAGTGCAGCAGCCACTTCTTTTGACTTTGGTGCAAATCCATTTTGCGAACGTCGCTTTTCAAGAGATTGCCGGGAAAATTGTTCCCGACGACGCACTGCATCATCTTCGGCAAACTTTTCGTAATCTGAAAACCGCAGTGTGGTCCGTAATTCGGGCGGTTGCGCGGGGGAACGGGATGGCGCTGCGGATTCATCACTCAGGGCAAGTGTGTCCGTCATTTCTGAAGGAGATGGAGAGACCGATGCCGCGGCCGTATTGGAAGACGGTTTCTCCCGAAAGGGAAAGTGAGACTTGCGCCGGTGCTGAACCGTCGCCCCTGTGGATTTTGTGATGGGAGCATTTTCCGTGGATGACACGCTTTCAGAACTGCCCGACTGCAGTGTGGGCCGGGAAGTTTTTTTCCGGGAAGGCGTTGATGAAATTTCGATCTGGACCGGAGTGGACGTTTTTTTACATTCGGGGGTGGATTGCCGGATTGCAGTAAACAGCAATGCCCCATGCACGCCAATCGAAACAGCAATTGCCCATCCGTTACGTTTCCTTTTCGAAATTGTCATGAGTGATTCTTTTTACACATTGAAACACGCCATGGATGGGAATATTCCACCAGGGGGGGCAGATGAATCGTTATTGTCACCCCACTTGAAAATTGAATGCGTCGAACGGTCCTCCTGATCAATTGACAGCGGCGCCGACCAATCAGACATTCTTATCGATTGACAAATTCGGCGTTGAGTGGGTGAATTAATCCGGGCCGCATCCGCGGTCATTTAATTCAGCAGGACAGCGAACTCAGATCTGAACCACCAGGATGAGCCGCTGGCCGGACAAACTGTTAGCCAAAGGGGGATAACATGAAAAACATTGAAGTCGGTGAATCAATTTTAACTCGCGTTTTTCAGGTCATTGATGACTCGAAGGATGAGCTGATTGGGCTGTGCCAGAAGCTGGTGCAGACCCGGAGCATCAATCCGCTCAGTGCGGGGGTGGACACCGAAACGGAGTTGGGCGGTGAAAAACGGTGCAACGAAATTCTCCGGGATGTGCTGGCGCCGCTGGGTCCCACGATTGACATGTTTGAGGTGGAACCGGAACGGACCAATCTGGTGGCGACGTTTGAGGGGGAAGGCGGTGGCCGGTCGTTGATTTTCAATGGGCACATCGACACGGTCCCGGTGGGTAATTTCGATGACTGGAAATGGGGAAATCCGTTCAGCGGAAAAATTGAAAACGGAAGAATTTATGGCCGCGGCGCCTGCGACATGAAAGGCGGTCTGTGCGCCCAGGTGATGGCGGCCAGGGCGATTGTGAACGCCGGATTCCGGCTGAAGGGGAACCTGCTGTTTGAGAGCGTGGTGGGAGAGGAAACCATGAGTCATGATCTTGGCACCACTGCGGTGATTGATCGCGGGTACCGGGCCGATGGAGCGATTGTCTCGGAACCCTCGGGTCCGCCGGTGAATCTCGCAGTGGAGCCGGCCAGTGTGGGGCTTTTCTGGATGCGGGTCACCTGCATTGGCAAATCCACCCATTCGTCGGTGCGATGGCATCTGATGCGGCCCGGCGGTGGCGGGGCTGACATCGGCGTGAATGCCATTGAAAAAGGTGTTCTCATTCTCAATGCGTTGCAGCAGCTGGAACAGCAGTGGGGAATGAGCAAGACCCATCCCCTGTTCCGGCCGGGCCAGTTTACGATTCACCCCGGCGTCATCGAGGGCGGTCCGGGGGGGACGCCGAATCCGTACATCGTGTCGGAATACTGCCAGATGGATTATGCCGTGTGGTTTCCGCCCCAGGAGAATCCCGAAGATGTGAAAAAGGAAATTGAAACCTACATTCAAAAGGCTGCCAGTCTCGATCCGTGGCTTGCACTGAATCCGCCGAAGGTGGAATGGATGCTGTACTGGCCCCCGTCCAACGTGGATGTGGATTTTCCCCTCTGCACGATTTGTGCTGCCGCCCACGAGTCGGCTACCGGTGAACCGGCCGTGTTTCAGGGCTTCACCGCGGTCAATGATGCCGCCTATCTGAATGCCCGGGGAATTCCCGCCATCACTTATGGTCCGGGAAGCATTCTGGTGGCTCACGCCGTGAATGAGTATGTGGACATTGAAGAGCTGATGACCGCCACCAGAACCTACGCCGCAAGCGCCCTTGAGTGGTGTGGTGTGGTGGAGTAAGTTCCCTGACGAAACCCGCCGGCCAGACTATTGGCGGTAATAAATGCTAATGTTGCAAAAGGCCAATGATTGAAACCGCATTTTTTGTAACGTTAGCGAGAACATTGTTCTCCAACTCCCATGACACGGGCGCAGACCATATCTCCGGGTTGCTGCAACCGGCCAACAGAAACAATGTGAAAAAACCGCAAATCAATCTTTGTGTCAATATCATGGACTGTTACCCCTCCCTGGAACGGATTCATTTCTGATGAATGGACCACAGGCCCCGGGCACTGCCCAATGACGGCAGTGTTTTCCGGGGTCATCTGTTCGCCATGCGATTATTAGGAAAAAGAAGGGGGACTGATTTTTTTATTTTTTTTTCACAAATTTTCACAACTGCGGCCATTAGACATTTTTGAGTCAGTATTTCAATCGAAAGGCATAGGAGAATTTATGAAAAAACTATTCATCTTTTTCTGCACCATCGCATTCATTGTCATCTCTGGATGCGGAGACACCGGAGAAGCCATCGACTCGCTTTCACAGTCGTCAGATTCTGACACGGATTCAGACAGCGACAGCGACAGCGATTCAGATTCAGATTCGGATGGGGATTCGGATGGAGATTCAGACAGCGACTCGGATTCGGACTCGGATTCGGACTCGGACTCGGACTCGGACTCGGACTCGGACTCGGACTCGGACTCGGACTCGGATTCGGATTCGGACACGGATTCAGACAGCGACTCGGATTCTGACACCGACACGGACACAGATTCTGACACAGATTCGGACAGCGACAGTGATTCCGACGGTACCACCTGCAATCTGTGTCATCTGAACCCACCCGACTCGTCTCCCCACACGGAATCGGATCACTCTGGCATCGCCTGCAATGATCCCAACTGCCACGGAGGCATCGTCAATGAGGATGGAACGGCCATTGTGGATAGCACTCTGCACAATAATGGCGTCATCAACACCACCTGCGGTTCGGATGCCACAGGTTGTCATGGCAGCGAACCGTTATCCTGCGATTCCTGTCATCAGAACCCACCCGACTCGTCGCCCCACACAGAATCGGGTCACAATGGCATCGCCTGTAATGATCCCAACTGTCACGGGGGGATGGTCAACGGGGATGGAACGGCCATTGTGGATGACACCCTGCACAATAACGGTGTCGTCAACACCACCTGCGGTTCGGATGCCACAAGTTGTCATGGCAGCGAACCGATATCCTGCGATTCCTGTCATCAGAACCCACCCGGCTCGTCGCCCCACACGGAATCGGGTCACAATGGCATCGCCTGTAATGATCCCAACTGCCACGGGGGGATGGTCAACGGGGATGGAACGGCCATTTTGGATGACACCCTGCACAATAACGGTGTCGTCAACACCACCTGCGGTTCGGATGCCACAAGTTGTCATGGCAGCGAACCGTTATCGTGCGATTCCTGTCATCAGACCCCTCCGGGAGATTCCCCCCACAACATCGGCGATCACCGTCGCATCGCCTGTAACAATCCCAACTGTCACGGCAACATGATTAGTGCGGATGGCACACAGCTGCTGGACAGCACCCTGCACAATAACGGCAACATGGATGCCACCTGTCGTGCCAATGCGTGGGGATGCCACGAGGGTGATGATGATTGATTGCCTCTTTTTCCGGGGGACGTCGGATTCGGGTCAGTAGGATTTGGCCATCAGAACGCGCTGGCTGGAGGGCTTGCCGGTTCTGATGCATTTGCCCTCTTCAGGGGCCGGGCCCTGGCCGGGCAGGGGAATGCAGCGGATGGTGACTCTGGTTTCTTCCTTGATTTTCGCTTCGGTTTCCCGGGTGCCATCCCAGTGACACCAGGCGAATTTCGACTGGCCATTGGAAAACACGTCGTTAAAATCATCCCATGTGTCCACGGTGACGGTGTTTTCTTCGCGGAATTTCAGCGCGCGCTCCAGCAGCATCTTCTGGAATCCGTCGAGGACGCCGGGCATGTCGTCGGCCAGGGTGTCGATTTTCATCTTCACCTTGTCTTCGGCCACCCGAAGTCGGGTCATGGCTTCGCCGCTGGCCACATCCCGTGGTCCCAGTTCAATGCGGATGGGCACGCCCTTGCGCTCCCACTCGTAATATTTTTCGCCGGGACGCTTGCCTTCGCGGTCGTCCACCTTCACCGCAATCCCTTTGGCCCTGAGGTCGGCCGCCAGCTTGTCCACCACCGGCATCACGGTTTCCTTTTCGGAGTCCTTTCGGGCGATGGGCACAATCACGGTCTGAATGGGCGCCAGTTTCGGCGGCAGGATGAGTCCGGAATCATCGGAATGACTCATGATGAGACCGCCGATGAGCCGGGTGGAAACCCCCCAGGATGTTTGCCACACAAATTCTTCGCGGCCTTCCGCCGACTGGAATTTCACATCGAAGGCCTTGCCGAAATTCTGTCCCAGATCGTGACTGGTGCCCGCCTGCAGTGCTTTGCCGTCCCGCATCATGGCCTCAATGCACTGGGTCTGCAGGGCGCCGGCGAATTTCTCCGAATCGGTTTTAATGCCGCGAATCACCGGCATGGCCATCATTTCTTCGGCAAAGTCCCCGTACACATTGAGCATGCGGGTCACTTCCTCTCTGGCTTCCTCGTGGTTGGCGTGGGCGGTGTGCCCTTCCTGCCACAGAAATTCCGTGGTGCGCAGAAACATGCGGGTGTGCATTTCCCAGCGCATCACATTGGCCCATTGGTTGATGAGCATGGGCAGGTCGCGGTAGGAATCAATCCACTTTGAAAAGAAGTGGCCAATAATGGTTTCCGATGTGGGGCGGATGCAGTACTGCTCGTCTTTGGGCAATTCCTTGCCGCCCGCGTGGGTGACCACCGCGATTTCCGGTGCGAACCCTTCCACGTGCTCGGCTTCCTTCATGATGAAAGACATGGGAATAAGGAGCGGGAAATAGGCATTCTGATGACCGGTTTCCTTGAACCGGCGGTCGAGATCCGCCTGAATTTTTTCCCAGATGGCGTAGCCATGGGGTTTGATGACCATGCAGCCTTTCACAATTTTGGCCACTTCTGCCAAATCCCCCTCGCGCACCACATCCTGGTACCACGAAGGAAAATCCTCACTCTGTTTTGTAATTTTGCCTGATTCCATTGGTTATCTCCTTAAATTTCACCACTCACGAGGCAAGCCTGTTACCACGATTTGTGCGGAAATAAAATTATTTCATTGGTGTGTTTTCAACAAGCGCCCGCACAGCAGGGGGTCCATACCCGCCCCAGTGCTCTGCGTGGCGGAGCCGGAGAATCAGTTGCATCCCAACCTGTTTTTCTGAACTGGCGACAGATGTTAACGGAAAATACGTGGCGTGTGAAGGAAAACAGGATTTCGAAAAGAATCTCGAAAGGCAGCTGCGCGCCCTGCAGCGGAGGCCCAATCCCAATTCCCGGGAAATTACTTCGTCACCGGAAAATCTCCCCGCCATTCTTTCCATCCCTCCCAAAATTTCCCCTTTCTACTGATCTAAGGGCTTGACCGGAGAATGTTTTTCAATTAATTATCCTCGCGCGACTGAGGTCGTTCTGGCAGGGTAGCTCAGCTGGTTAGAGCGCCGGATTCATAACCCGGAGGTCGGGAGTTCAAGTCTCCCCCCCGCCACAGACATTTCGATTTTCATTTCTGAACAAGGCGGCCCGCGAGCCGCCTTTGTCGTTTCGGGAGGTTGCCATGGCCCGCACAATTTATTTCACCACCCCTATTTATTACGTGAACGCAGAACCCCACATCGGGCATCTGTACACCACGGCACTGGCCGACATGCTCAAGCGCTATCACCTGCTGGCCGGCGATGATGTCTGGTTTCAGACAGGCACCGATGAGCACGGCGAAAAGATTGTCCAGGTGGCCGAGAAGCAGGGCATGACCCCCAAACAGTTCGTCGACGGCATTTCGGGGAAGTTCCGGGATGCCTGGGACAGAATTGACATTCAGTACAACGACTTCATCCGCACCACCGATGCCCGTCACGTGAAATACGTGCAGGACGTGCTGGCAAAGGTCCATGACGCCGGTGACATTTATTTTGATGAATACACCGGCAAGTACTGCGTGGGCTGCGAGCGTTACCTCACGGACACCGAACTGGTGGACGGTAAATGCCCCGACCATCAGACCGAGCCCAAAGAGGTGAAGGAGTCCAATTATTTTTTCCGCATGGGCAAGTACCGGCAGCAGCTCATCGACCACATCGAGGCCAATCCCGACTGGATTCGCCCGGAGCGGTTCCGCAACGAAGTATTGTCGTTTTTGAAGTCGCCCCTCGAAGATTTGTGCATTTCCCGTCCCAAAACCCGACTGGAGTGGGGCATTGAGCTGCCCTTTGACAATCGGTACGTGACCTACGTGTGGTTCGATGCCCTCCTCAACTATGTGTCCGGACTGGTGGAAACATCAGAGGGCGAGAATATTTACGAAAAATACTGGTCTTCCTGCAATCATCTGATTGCCAAGGACATTCTCAAGACCCACGCCATTTACTGGCCCACCATGCTCATGAGCGCCGGGATTCCCCTGTTTCGCCAGCTCGATGTGCACGGCTACTGGATGGTGGGGGAATCGAAGATGTCCAAAAGCCTGGGCAATGTGATTCGTCCCCTGAGCTTCGATGCGGCGTTCGGCATTGAAAACCTGCGCTACTTCCTGTTCAAGGAAATGCGCTTCGGCGCCGATTCCAGTTTTACCTACGACCTGTTTGTGGAGCGGTACAATTCGGATTTGGCCAATGGTCTGGGCAATCTGCTGGCGCGCAATGCGGGGCTGGTGGCCAAAAATTTCGGAGCCATTCCCAGGGCCCGGCCGCTGACCGACGCCGAAGAGGCGCTGGCGGCCAAAGTGAACGAAGTGGTGGCCGCCTACCGCAACAATTTTGAAACTCGTCAGTTCGCGAGATCCATTGAAGACGTGTGTGCCCTGATTGGCGAAACCGACAAGTACATCACCCGGGTGGAGCCCTGGAAAATGGCCAAGGACGAGAGCAGAAAGGATGACCTTGCCAGAGTGCTCCGATGCGGTCTGGAAGTCTGTCGCATTGCGGCGGTGCTGCTCAGTCCGGTGATGCCCGGAAAATGCGCGGAAATTCTCGCCTACCTGGGCGAAACCCGCCCTCTGGATGGTTCGGTGCCCATTGAGGAGCTGGCGGCTTTCGGTGCCATCGCCGAAGGCATTGCCATCGACAGTCCCCCGCGATTTTTCCCCCGCATCGACGAAGCGGCCCTCGCAAAAATCATCGAGCAGGTGGAAGCGGAGTCACAGGCCGCCACCGATGCGGTCAGGCCCCGGGAAATCGCGCCCATCAGAGAAGAGATTACCATTGACGATTTTGCAAAGGTGCAGCTGAAAGTGGGCCTGGTGAAAGAGGCGTACCCGGTGAAGGAAGCGAAAAAACTGATTCGTCTCATGGTGGACCTGGGGGAAGAAAAACCCCGGCAGATTTTTGCCGGCATCAAGTCCCATTACCCGGAGCCTGAAAAACTCATCGGACAGAATGTCATCGTGGTGGCCAACCTGGCGCCCCGGCAGATGAAGTTCGGTCTTTCCGAAGGCATGGTGCTGGCCGCATCCGGTGACGAACGACTGGTGGCGGCCACGGTGCCGGGCCAGGCAAAGCCCGGTGACGGCGTCAGCTGAATTTAGTTCTGAAATCAAATTTACATTTTCTTCGGCTTGCTGGCATAATGCCGGTCCATGACACATCCCAAAATTAAAATCGCGGGTTCCTTCCTGGCCGTGGCGCTGGGGGTGGTGCTGGGTTGGCTCAGTCTGGAATGGTTGCTCGATGCGGTGTCCGGCGACGAAACCCGGCTGGTCTCGGAACACCTGGGGCAGAAGCTCATGGTGCAGCTGAAGTTCGCGCTGCTCTCGGCGCTGGTGGGGCTGTCGGCGTTTGTGGGGAGTCTCATTGGCCGGCGCTGGAACCTTCTGGGCCGCCTGGTGTTTCTTTCCCTGCTGGCCATCAGCGCCCAGTGGGCGGCTGCGGCATTCAAGTGGATGCAGCTTTCCGCCGTGGCCCCCGAAGGCACCGTGGACATGCCCGCCATGGTCTACCTGGGGAGCCTGGGAACCGAGTGGGTGCCCATCGCTGCGCTGGCCGTGGTGTGGGTGGCGGTGGTACCCCTGCTATTCGGCAAAAAGAAGTCCGATGCCCTCAGCAGCATTCCCCCCGTGGCGGAGTCCGACACATCAGCGGAAAATGCTTCGACAGAAGATGCCCCGGTGGACGGGGAGGGAATTGTGCCTCCGGATGACCACCATACCGACCTCCATCGCCCGGAGTAGTTGCCCGGCAGCAGTTGCCCGGCAATCAACCCTCATCATACAGATTTCGAATGGTCTGCAATGGGTTTACCAACACTCCCTGTGGTTGGGGCGCTGACTGAATTCCCTATGCCGGAGCGCCGGAAACGGTTGAAACTTCGCGGAAATAAGAAAGATTGAGAGGGGTGACACGTTGTTGAATCTCATTCCGGTCATTGGAACTCAGATGGTGAAACAGGCAGTCGGTGCACAGGGGAATGCCTTCCATCTGGGCCACTGCCAGAATGCCGCATCTCTCGCACAGTATGGTCGAATTGAATATGTTTTGATTGACTTTCATTTTCATGCCTGTCTGTAACGGAATTTCCGTCACTCACTTAAGTGCTGCTTTGCAGAAATAACCCTGCCAGTGGGTGAATTATTCCAAATTTTTTTTTGCCGATGTCGGCTTGACTGGCGTCGGGGGTGCCTATCCTGAGGGCGTAAGGATTGAGCAAAAAGAACAGGAGGTGAACCCATGTTAACCAGATGGAATGATTTCGGATTTGGAGATCTTGACAGAACATTTCTGGCCCTTGGCGAACTGCGCAATGAAATGGAAAAGGCCTTTTCTGACTTTGACAGGGGATTTGGCCTCAGACGGATTCATGGCGACTGGACCGGTGGGCCGCGGACAGACCTCACCGACAATGGTGAAGCGTTGGTGGTGAAGGCGGAAGTGCCGGGAATGGACGACAAAGACCTCGAAGTGACCCTGGAGGGAAAGGCGCTGACCATTCGGGGCAAACGGGAGAACGTTGTGCCGGAAGGCTACACCGTGCATCGCCGCGAACGCGGTTCCTATGAGTTTTCCAGAGCGTTCAACCTGCCGTGCCGGGTGGACAGCGAAAAGGTCACGGCATCGTTGAAGGATGGTATTCTGGAACTGACCATGCCCAAGGTACCCGAAGCCAAACCCCGGCAGATTGCCATTGCCAGTAACTGAGAAAGGAGAAGAGCCATGTCAGATGCAGCCATTGAAAAAAGTAAAGAAAACACGAATGCCGACATTCAGCGGGCAAAACAGGTGCAGCGAATTTCTCCGGCAGTGGACATTTATGAAAACGAGGGTGAGCTGGTATTCGTTGCCGACATGCCCGGCGTACCCAAAGACGGATTGGATGTTCAGGTGGAAAAGATGGAGCTGACCATGACCGGAAAGGTGAACGACAACTTCCAGTATGAGCGCTCGTTCAAGTTGCCGGCCACGGTGGATGTGGACAACGTGACCGCCGGATTGAAAAGTGGGGTTCTGACGGTGACCTTTAAAAAGGCGGAATCGGCAAAACCCAGAAAAATAAAAGTCAGTCTGCTGAAATAAAATTGGTTTCATGTCTGTTGCAGAACAGTGACATGACGTCCCCTGCGAATTGTGTTGAACAGTACGGTTCAACACCCAACCCCGGCCCTGCGTGATTCATGTAGGGCCGGGCTTTTTTTTTGCGCGCACCTCGTCGTCGTAGTTGATGGGTTCCCGCCTTTGACAAATTCATTCAAAAATGGTTCATTCCGGTTTTCTGTGACATCCGTTTCGGATGTGGAAGGATAAATTTATGATTTTAAAACGCTTTTCCATTATCTTGTTATTTGCGTCGGTTGCCGCTGTGGTTGTGGGGGCAGGCTGTTCGCCCGCGGCCCCGGATGCCGATTCGTCCCGGCAGAAAATGGTGCTGACCACCAATGATGAACCCACATTTGAAGTGGCCGCCATTTACCCCCTCAAACAGGCAACCCTGGATGGCACCCTGCCGTTCATTGCCCTGCCCGGGGGCGCGCCAATGGAAACCCCGTGCCTGGAACGAAGCCGCAAGGCAAAGCAATGGACCACCGCCAATCCGAAGGTGATTGAGGCGTTGACCTCAAGAACCTCTGAAATCTCGGATTCGCTGATGAAATGGATTCAGGCGGAGCTGGCCGACGACGAAACCCGGTCGGCCATGTCGTCGTGGCGCGCGGAAGTGTACGAGAATGCCATGGTGGTTCGCCATTTCAACACCGACGACGTGCGGTTCTCCGCGGACCAGTTGTGCATTACCGACAACCTGCACATGTTGCCGGCCGACCGGGAAGTGGTCACCACCCTGCTGGGAGCGACCGCTTTTTCGGTGCTCAGCGAGACGGCCATGGACCCGGCGGCGGTGAAAGCCGTTGTGCAGGCCGGTCGAAAAAAACGGATGCAGGTAAAGCCGGTACCCACATTTCCAAGAGCAAAGGATGAAAAAGGGAAGCTGATGTTCCGAAAGGGCCGGGCGCTGTTTGTGGCGCCGGACGGCACGCTGGTGCCTCAGAAAGATGTTCCCCGTCCCAGAGATCGTCCCGTTTTTGAACTGCAGTTCAAGGCGCCCAAGGGCGTGTTCGCGGCGGTGGGGGTGATGCCGAAGAGTCGGTTTGCCGCTGCCAGAGCGCCTCTGGAATGTCAGTTGAATCTGATTTTTGACGACATGACCCCCAGAGCGCCCCGGTGTCTCGGGAACAATCAGCTGGGATTCGGCGTGGCCATGGGGGACAACCCCGGCGAAGTGCTGGTCCGGGCAGCCACCACCGACGCCACCAGTGAACGGACCATCCCCTTTGACAGCACCGCCATGATTCAGGTGGGCGGTCGGGGATTTGCCTGGGTGACCCCGAAACAACTTGAGGAAGGGGCGGAACTCCGGGTGGAAACCCTGATTCTTCATCCCGACGACAAAGTGGTCGAAGAGGACCTGAAGAAATTCTCCTACAAAAAATAGCTTCCTGCCATTCTCAGCTCACCGGCCCCGAGCGCTTTGTCATCATTCCATTGCCATCATTTTCGTTTCAACCGGTTCTGCCGAAAGCCGTTTTTCTGATCTTTTCATTTGACCGCGCGTCCATTGAGGGTACGCAATGACAGCATCCGCTGCACTGTTTTCCGGGAAGGAGCATGAGAATGATGATGATTCAATTGCAATTGAACTCTTTGGGGCGCTTCACGCTTGTTCTGTGTCTGTCGACCGCGTTCCTGGTCGCAGGGTGCGATGATCGGAAGGCTTCGTCCGGGGTAAAAACGGACAACGTGGATTTTGGAAAATCAAAAATGGGGCTGGTGGTGCTGAGCGATGTGCAGAGCAGTGGAAAATCGCCGCTGGTGACCGCCATCCTCGGGGAGCGCACACGGGTCCTTAAGCCCGGGGATGCCCTGCGACTGGGCGAAACCATTCGCTGTGGCGAATTCACTCAGGCGGAAATCCGGTTTAATGGCGGAACCCGGGTGCGGATGGCCGAGCACAGCGCTCTGTTGCTCAACGGTCATCCCACCATTGCCAACATCGAGGGATCCATTGCCATTTCCAGACAGGTGGGAGCGCCGGCGCCATTTGTACTGGAATTGAATGGCAGGGAGTACTCGGTCATCCGGGGAAAACTGGTGGTGAACGGCCAGGGCCCGCACGCAGCCATGAAAGTGATTTCCGGCGAAGTGCTCCGTCTCGACAACAATCAATATCTGGGCACTGGCGCCCGGGAACCCGACGCCATCCGTCCCCCGGCGGGACCCCCCGCGCCCCCTGCCGGCCCCGCCGCCCCCCTCGATTGGTCACCGTCCATTTCTCCTGTGGAATCCGCCGCCCTCATTCCGATTGATTCCACCATCCACCGGGGCATCGGCACGCTCTTTGCCCGAAATCCCCGCACCGGAAAAACCGCCCAGAACGCCATGAAAATGCAGGCACACCAGGTGGACATTCAGATTCACGAAGGGGTGGCCGTCACAAAGGTGGAGGAGCGATTCACCAACACCAGCCGGGTCACGGTGGAAGCCACCTACCGGTTTCTGGTGCCGCGAGACTCAGAAATCACCCGACTGGCGCTGGACGTGAACGGCCGGATTGAAGAAGGGGAGGTGCTGGAGAAAAAGCGCGCGGCCCGGATTTTTAAACAGATTGTGGACGATGCGGTCCGTCCCCGGGACCCGGCGCTCCTGGAATGGGAACGGGGCGCAGCGTTCAAAATGAAAATTTTTCCCATCAAACCCGGCGAAACCCGGCGGGTATTTTTAACCTACACCACTGCGCTGCAGCCCACGAACGGGAAATACCGCTACGAATACCCCCTTTCCAACCCCAACGGCGCTGTTGCCGTGGATGAACTGTCCCTCCACGCCCGCATTCGCACCCGGCAGCCCATGCGAAGCCTGCGCACGCCCATGTTTGAAAGCCGGATTGTGCCCGGTGAAAACACCGCTGACATCCACTGGGAGGCACGGGGGCAGGCGCCCAGCCACGATTTTGTCATCACCTTTGAAACCGAGCCAACCCGGGCGGGCCTTAAAACCCTGGTGCAGACCGGGAAGAACGGACAGTCGTACGCCATGTTCATGTGGCAGTGGCAACCCGGAAACAACACGCCGTCCACCGCAGACATCACCGGGCATCCCCGCAACGTGGTGGCCATGGTCGATGTGTCCTTCGGTGTGAGCCGCGAGATGATTGCACTTTCGGCAGCCACCCTCGTTGAAATCATTGGCGGGCTGGCCCATGACGACCGGTTCAATGTGCTGGTCTGCGACAGCAGTTGCCGGCCATTGTTTCAGCAGTTTCGAGCGCCGGACGCCTCGGCCATTGTGCAGACCCATCAACTGGTCACGGCCATGGAACCCGGCGGCGCCAGCAATCTGCTGGGCAACTTCCAGCAGGCTTTTGCCATGATGCCCGCCGGTTCGGAGGGCGCGGTGGTGTACCTGGGCGACGGCATGGCAACCAGTGGCGAGCTCAACGGGCCGAGGCTGGTGTCTCTTCTGGAACAGACATGCCCCGAAAGGGTTCGGGTCCACACCGTGGGGGTGGGCCCCCAGGCGGACACCCGGGTGCTCGGGAGAATGGCCCGGGCCATGAACGGCATGAATTACAACCTGTCATTCGGCGAGTCGCCCGCCAGCGCGTCCTGGCATCTGGCCGGCATGTTTTCACAGAATGTCCTGCTCGATGTTCGGGCCACCCTGACCGGCGCCGATGGCGTTCCCATTTCCCTCCGCAATGACCGGGTGGGCATGTGGCCTGCGGGAAAAAGTCTGCAGTGGGTTGCGCGTCTGCCCGAATCCACGTCGGGGCATTCCCCCAAGGGCATTCTTGAAGTGTCGGCCACCACCAGTGACGGCCGCGAAATTCATCAGACATACAACGTGGCACTGTCGTCATCCGACCCGCGACCGGGATTTGTGAGTCAGCTGTGGGCCGCCGCCGAGATTGAGCGGCTCGAATTTGAAAATGGCAGCGAAGCCGACATCATTGCCCTTTCCAGACAACACCGCATTGCCAGTCGGCTCACCAGCTGGATTGTGCTCGAAAACCAGCGGATGTACGACCTCTTCAACGTGCAGCGCACCGACGCTGAGTCGTTCGACCTTTCTGACGCGTCGTTTGCAGATGTCGAAGAAAGCGAAGTCCCAAACGCCAATGAGTTCCCATCGGACGGGGAACTGGAAGAGACAAAACCTTCCGGCGCAAGCCGTGTCGAATCGTCGTCTCCCTCCAGGTCGGCCTCCGGGGCGGGCATGTCCGGTCGCAGGCGCCCCAGGTCGTCTTCGTCAGCAAAAAAAAGTAGTAGCGTCAGCAGAGATTCCCTTGATGATTTGCTTTCCCCCGGTACCGGATCCGCTCCTTCCAAAAGCGAAGACCGAATGAAGGACAAAGCGGGCGGCGGAATTGCCACCGGCCCGATTCGAAGACCCCGGTGTACCGGCCCCCGGTTTGATGTGAACATCGCCTCGCATCCCCAGGAGGGCGCCAATGCCAGGGCCAAACGAGAAAAACTGAAGACCGCCCTCGATGCCCAGTTGCTTTCCCGCGCCCTGCATCGACGGTATGTTCGTCAGCTTGCCAGAATGGCCGACAGAAACGACGCCCTGGCTGCCGCCGCAGATTGGCAAAGGCGCGATGGGTACAGCGCCGAGGCGGTCCGGGCCATGGCGGCCGAAGTGGCACGCAGTGGGCGAAGGCAGGAGGCCGCGCGGCTGTACAGCGGCACATCGGAGCTGGCGCCCACCCATGTGAACACCCACCGGCGACTGGCAGAGATGTACCGGGAACTTGGCGATTATGCAGCCGCGGCCGGTCACTTCGGCGCCGCATGGTCCCTCTTTGCTGGTCGCAGGGGAGCGGTGGGCAATGTGGATGACGCATTGAATTACCTGTTCGCCCTGGCCATGAGTGGGCAGCATTCGCTGTTTCAGCTGCAACAGGCGGCGATTGCATCCTCCGGTGATTATTCGCGCATCCGCGACCGGGTGGTGCAACTGGCTGAAAGTGTTCACACCGGCATCCTGCCGGAATGGACGCGCACTGCGGCGAAAGGGCCCCTGCGCATCGACCTCGAAACCAGCGGCGAAGACCTCGATGTGCTCCTCGTCGACCCCTGGGGGCGGGTGTCCGGCGGACTGTGGCGGTTCGGTACGGACGTCAGTCGCATGCTGCACACCGACGGCGAAACCCTGTGGGCCAATGCCTTGCTGGAAGGCACCTACCAGGTGGTCATCGCCCGAACCGATGGCCTGCGTGGCCCCACCCGGGGAACCATCACCGTTTCTTCAAAGGGAAACCGAAAGAAAATTCCCTTTGAATTCACCGGCGCCTCAGAGGCGGTTGCCACCGTGTCCTACCGACGACTTCCCGACAAACGCTGCTACGCCTTCTGACCCTCAACAAAAAATATTGACATCCGCATTCGCCACTGGTAAACACCCCAAAATTCGCTGCTTTTAATGAAATCAGCGATGTTCTTTACCAATTCGGGCACGACCGGGGCCTTAGCTCAGCTGGGAGAGCGCATGACTGGCAGTCATGAGGTCAGGGGTTCGATCCCCCTAGGCTCCACACCGTCGCGAGTTGCTCGCGACACGCGGCAAATTATTTTTCCAAAAGGAAAAATGATTGAGAGCGGCAAATATTTTCAAAGGCAGTTAGATTCATTTCTGACTGCCTTTTTTTTGGTCCTCAACGGCTGGCGAAAATGGATTCATTCATCCGCTCAGCAGAAAACGGGGAGTTCTTGATTGTATTTAAATAATTGAATTTATTTGGGTTTTCGAGATTTTTAAATCGTATTGCGAATTTTGCATGCGCATGCAGAATTCCCCATTCTCAGCAAATCAACATCTGTTGTCCGGAAAAAACGGCCACGTCAGAGAGCGAAGCAGCCATGACTCGAAGGATCGAAAAGAACTTCGACCCGTTGTGAATACCCCTTTCCTGAGCAAATGTCCAGGCCAATTGGATTTGAGCTATTCGAGGTGTACCAATTTCGAAAACGAGACGATGCAACAATTCGGATACAGAATTAAGTTGGGCCAGTAATTTAGGGAAACAGAGCCGCTGTGGTGAGGAACGAGCGTAGCGAGTGTCTCGAACCGCGCGGCG
>JBNKCR010000158.1:0-114139 GCA_050287845.1 Polyangia bacterium | reverse complement strand
TGTAATGGAGGCATTTTCTCAACGGATTGCCCTGCGTCACACCATGCCCCCTCTCGCTCCGGATGAAACGGTGGAATACGTCGAAAAGCACATGAAACTGGCGGGCGCTCCGGAACCCATCTTTACACCGGATGCCCTTGCAAGTTTCCACGAAATCACTTTCGGTATTCCCCGTCGAATCGGCATGGCCGCCGAAATGGCACTCACCCTCGCCATGATCGAAAACAAAAAAACAGTGGACGCCGACCTTATCCTCAAAGCCAAATCCCTCAGCTGATCACATCGCCAATACCCTGATTTGAATTTACAAACATCGGTCAGAACATCTCAGGAATTTCTCCCTGAAAGCCACGAATCGTTTTGGCGACCTTTCCGTTTCTGACCGCCTTTCCGGTCAGAATAATTGTTTAATCTGCGGTCAGAATAATCTTGCGAACAACACCATGGTGCTCTGTCTACGACCGCATAGATGGCGGAATGTTTATCCAGCATGGTTATTCAACCTATATCTTCGCTAAAAAAATTGGAAAAAATTTTTGGGTGAATCAAAACGTTACTATTGGAATGAACAAAGGTGGCGTTCCAACCATTGGCGACAATGTCGAAATCAGAACTGGTGCTGTTTGCTTTGGGGATATCAATATTGGAAACAATGTTAAAATTGGCGCAAATGCAACTGTTAATTTTGTTGTCCCAGATAACTCTACTGTCGTTCCCGTCAAATCAAAAATAATTAGGAAAACGATTACCACATTCAATACTTCCAAATAGTCAATAAAATCGTGAATTAATATATTCTAAATCAACTCTCCAACCCCTAATTTTTCCAGTATTTTGTTGTGGGGAGCATAAGATTCCCGCAGTCGTGACACTGCCTTGCTGTCCGATGCGTTGTATTCCACCGGAATTGGAGGTGGGCAATTTTAAAGTAACCGTTCAGCCGGAGATCCATTTCTCAAAATTGATAAATAGATCTCCGGCTGAACGGTTACCGTTGTGACAGTGTTATAGGAGCCAAGGCTCTTGTCACTGGAGAGGTGGAAAGAAACTGTGTTTATGGTGGTGTACCTGCAAAGTTGATTCGTCGGAATATTTACTGGAGAGAAAAATAGACTTCCAAACTTCATGAAAGTATGTCACGTTTTTCGAAAATTTCTAAAGAACTTCCGGGTGTGCAATTAATTATTTCACCGCCAATTGATTCGAAGTACAGGCGCGCATTCCAGAAAGAATGAGCAATATTTCTGAATGAAGGCGGAAACCACTGACGTCCATTTCGATAGTTTGGGATGAAGTGGTTGTTGTCTCCACTAACCTTTATGGTGGGTTCATTTTCAATGACTGGTTGCATTTTGTAACTAAAGTCAAACCCGTACAAAAACAGTCTTTTTATTCCCATAAATGCTGCCAGTTGCATTGCTACATACGGCGAATTTCCCCCAGGGGTAACAAAAGTTTGCGGAGTGAGAGAGAAAATAGACGGAAATATGTTTATTTGCTTTAACCAAATAAAATCTCCCGAGACCTCTGGGCGTGTGAGATTTGCAAGAAATACCACACACTCACTTTCGTTTGTCATTTGATCTCCGAAATCCGAGATCATTTGCGAATCGCCGCTCAACAGATAGGTTGGGCGAAAGTCGGTATTTGCATAGGCTTTGTGAAAGCGATTGAACGCAAAGGTGGTTTTTCCCCTTAACTGGTTCAATTGTTCGAGTTTTACACTCGGACCATTGCCAATGATCCATGCTTCTTCGTCTTTATGTATATCTTCGAAATCCAATATCCGTGAGTCCGAGATGTCTCCAAATAACACCGAAATGTCGGTGATAACTGGCAAGGACTGCGGTGGATTTGTGTGCAACCTGAGCTGGGAACCATTGAGATTATCAAATTTAGTTTCAAAAAACTGTTGCCCAGATGGCAGCGATGTAATCTGAACTTGATTTGGTGAAAGAACATCCGCTGTGGATTCGGAAATTCTATCTTTTGCCCAGTGTAAAACTCTTAACTCATTACTGGCTACAGTAGCGGCTATAATAGACGCATCAATATAATTGGGTTCAGGAAACTGCAGGATACTTTGTTCATTGTTAGTAAAAAGAATTTGCAATGAAATATCTTTGAAATGGAGAAAGGGAGGAACAAGACATGAGCCCGCAAAAATTAAGTTTCCATTTTCGATTCGTATTTCAACCCAGGAATTTTCTACAACACCTTCCTGGGAATCGACCATAGAACAGATTGCTGGAACTCTGTTATACTTGTCTTCGAATTTGCAAATAAAAGAAAAACATCGTGCGTATGAGTGATATTCATTGACATAATAGTGCATAGATTTCTCCATTCGCCAAGAGCGGTCAATTATTCCTCAACGATGAACTGCAAAGAATCCCTCAAAGGGGGTTTTCTCCTGGGTTTTTATTGAGAACCACTAATTTCCCAATAGCGTCAACGACGTACGGAGCGTTGAATATTGGTCTCGCTCGTTTTCATATATTTTTGAAATAAGTTCCATTACGTTGAAGGCATCACCTGAATTTCCTATTTCTGGGCGTTTTCTTTGTTCGATACAGTCGATGAAAATTTCGGCTTCCGTGTCCCACGATGTGTCCGTTTCAAAGTGAAATGTCTCCTCATCAGACCAAGTTGCAGCCGGTGCGCTGGTCCTATTTTTGGCGACCGTCAATACCTCATCGCCATATGTGCCGGACCCTGTTTTTAATCCGTTTAGCACCAGGTACCCGGACTCCATAAAAACTTCGAGTGAAAACAGATGACGCCACTGTGTCATTGTGGAGTGCAGGGATGCAACCAGACCAGTCTGGGTGTTTTTCATAATGGCAAAGACGTTGTCTTCAACGCCCTCTAGATTCCAGTAGAGGTTTGATACATATGCGTGAACGTCATCGAATTTTCCACCAAGATAGTGAAATAAGTCAAGCATATGTATACCCTGATCAAACAGTATGCCACCGCCTGCCAATTCCTTTTTGGACCGCCAGTCATTGAAATAATTCTCGTCAACACTTTTACCATAACGGCCACGCATCCAGAGCACACGGCCGTATTGCCCCGAATCAATCAAAGATTTCATTTTCACCACAGCTTGATGATGGCGATGATTAAACCCATACATTAGAACCTGACCGGTTTTTTTTTCGACTTCTTGAATTCTAATTACTTCTTCCAATGTGAAAGCAGGCGGCTTTTCACACAATACATCCTTGCCGTTTTCCATAGCTTCTACTGTTAATTTATAATTAAATGAATTGGGCAGACAAATACATACGGCATCAATGGCTGTGTCTGTGAGTATATCTTCAAAACTCGTTGCCATGGGATAAGGCGAATTGGCGATGGCAAATCGATCAAAAGTTTTCACAACTTTTGCTTTGCCGTTTCGTTCCAAACTATTAGCTCTGATCATTCCCATTTTTCCAAGGCCACATATTCCAATTTTCAGCATATTTTTCCCATCAATTCGGTTGTGTAGCAGATTTGTCGTTCCTTAGTTAACTGGAGCAAATTCAATTTTCTAATTTCGCGACTATCGTAATAGATATTACATTTCTTCGTATTTATTTGCGAACAGCACACAGCATAAAAGACGGTGCAGGTTTTTCAAGAAGGAAATCACAACAATTCGTCGCGCCATCGTAGGCAGAATATCTAAAATTATTTTCAACTAAAAAATTTAATAACTCATTAAACTTATTTTCAAAATTGTGAACATCTGCATGGATTTCAATGAGTATTTTTGAGCAATTTTGTATTCTGTTCCCACCGGATTTGATCGCTTCAAATTCAAGTCCCTCTATGTCACATTTAAAAAAATCAATTGGTTTGTTAATCAAGTCATATAATGCGACGGCGTCAATTTCGACAGTTTCGTTCTCTCTTTCATGTGTGCGCGCACGCGATACAATAGATGCGCCTAGCCCACCCCAAATGTTGTTCTCTTTGGGAACAAAAAGAGATGCCTTGCCAGAATCGCTATGCAATGCCTTGGGAATAATCTCCACATTGCCTGAATCGACAAACGTCTTCAGATTCATTTTCAATAGTTTGATATTATATGGATTTGGCTCTACACAGGTGACAAATGCTTCAGGAAACTTTTTTAGAACACTGAGGGCGAAAAAACCATTGGAAGCCCCCGTGTCCAGTACATGCTGTACCGATGTGATGGCATTCAGGCCATAAACATCTTTCAGATAAATCTCATCAAATAGCACAACTGCATCATTCAGGTTAACGAATTGGAATTGTTGATTCCATACTGAAAGCTCATTTCCGGTGCATAATGACTGCAGTAAGTACTTCTTCCAGTTTCTATGGGGAAATCCGGACGAGCGGATGGTATCAATCTTTCTGGCTGCCATCTTGCTCTGATCAGAGCCAAGCAATGGCCTTAGGTTTTCAATCCATGCATCCGCTTCAGCAATCAAGTTTCGAAAAATAACATCCATCTGCTAGACAGCCCTTAAAATGAAGGGATATTTTTGAGCAAGCTGTTCTTTTTCCATATATCGCTCGGTTAGCCCAACCGTAAACGATGGTTGCAGCGAGATGAAATTTTTTCCATACAGATTCTCACCAATTCCACAAGTTTGTCGTACTGAATTCTGATATCGGTCCCATGTAGAGCGTTGGCGATGTATATCAAATGTAGGGTGGCACTTATGTCCCGAGTCCACCAAATGGTGCAGCTGAGCCTGGGGGGAATGTTGCCAAAAATCCTCGTTCAGCTTTTCGTCCGGATTTTTTCCGTCACAACCAAGAACAAAGACTGTGTCTGAAACGGTGGCGCAAGTGGGCGACATATGTATGTTGAAGACACTATCCAGACAAGGCAACGACCAATCATTCAAAAGATCATAATTCGGGACAAATCCACGCTGATCGCATGCGAGAACTTTATCGGCCGCTTCAGGGTAGTGCAGCATGAACAAATATCCGAACTGTGCCGTAGTTAAAAACATACAGTCCCTGGAAATCAAAATTTCAAAAAGCTTTTCCCGGAACTGGTGTGCATACGTCGAAACGCCGAAATGACTAACCACGTCGCCGGCGGATACGAAATTCGGCTGAATATGGTCCATCAGCTCTTCACTCAATATAATTGTGTTACACACATGTGTGAAGCAACGGGAGAAGTCGTATTTCAGCGCCAAATCGATAGATGGGCCTGTCCCAAATATTGCACTGGCAAGGTATTCTCTCTGACGTAGTGAAGAAATTTTTTCTTTAAATCTGCAATGACTTTCTTCCAATAAGGATTGTTTTTGGTTTCCAGGAGTAAGCTGCCACATTATTTTACAATAGTTGCCGTACTCAACGGTATTCACATCATTGGTGGTAATGTTGAACACTTTTATGCCGAGTTTCTGGAAAGCGCTTATTTCTGCTTGAGTCGGGAAATTCCAAAGAAGTACACAGGTCGAATTTGCTAGATAGTCGTCAAAATTTTCTGCCAGTTGAATTTTTATGTGTTCGGAACTTGCACGCGTTGGCCCCATGTATTCGGGCCTTTCTCCACATCTTAGTTCCTTACTCGCCGGTACAATTACTTCAGTGACAACGCCTTCTTTGTAGGGCAGATACCAGCAGGCCCGATAATAGTGATTGGTAAGCTCGTTCGCATTATCGAATGCCGGGTAGTAGGTAATACGGTTGATAACATGTGTTCTTTTTTTTTTCAAGTCAGCGATATTGTTCTCTATCTGGTTGCTCATTGAACGTCCATTTCTATATCCAGCATAGTCGAAATTCGATCAAAGCTAATTGGGTGAACCGAAATATTTTTAAATGCCAGGGACAATAAACGCTGATCCGGACTTGGTGAAGAAAATTTTTTCTCTACTTGGAATCGCACTGTTGCAATACTTGATTCTGTTCGTCTAGGAATGACGAATTCCAGCTCCATTCCAGTCCCGCGTCCATGCAAATAGAATTCGATGGGATCGTTATCAATAAAAATCTGAATATTTTCGAATACTTCTTTGGAAATAAAAGATACGATTCCGCAGGTCACCTGTACTGCTGTGGTTTGATCAGCAATAATTGTAATGGTGGCGCTTCCGCCGGATCTCATCCACCGAATTTCGTTTTCTGCGGGTCCCTCGGACTCATGCCAACCTTCGCCGTGGAACGAATTTCCCATTGTGATATAATCAATGGACTCCATTTGAATTATGCTCCTCTATTAAAGCCTCAACAAGGAATTTTGTTTTGGCATTTTTTTCTGCCAATTCTAAGAATTTATTAGAATGCTCGCCAATGTATGTATACATGATTTTGTGAATCATATTGTCAATATCTCGTTGACCTTTAATGCCATATTCTGCAGCGTTCAAAATAACCTGTAAATCTCCTGTGTCGAGCATGGCACCATAATATGCGACCTGACATGCAGAATTGATATCGCCGATGGCAATATTGATACGTGTTGCAAGTATCAGAAATAATCCTTCAAAAGGATAATTACTTCTGAGCGTAGTGTATATCGTTTGGCACAGGCCAAAATCTCTATTTAAAAAACCCAATTCAAATGCCAGTAGACTGACCGCAATGCTATTGTTTCCGATTCTATATCGCCGAGCCAACTCAACTGCAGTCTCCAGGTTGCCACCATCAAGCGATTTTTTTAGCTGGGTTTTAAAATGACGTGCAGTGGTGCAGTGATCGTTTTTAAATTCGCGTCTGGATTGTTCAACCAACCGGGCAAATGACAACGGGGGCTCATTCGTCTCGGGGAAAATACCGTTGAGGTACGATGGCGATGCAATCTTGTTCAATACTTCATTAAAAGCTGAAATACGCTTTTGTTTCCATTTCTCCTGATCCTGGAGTAGATTCATAACCTCGTGAGTCCAGCCTTCCTCTGAGTTGTCAAAATCACTAATCCGGATGACACAGGCACCAATTAGGCTTGCAAGCGTTTCAACATAGCCCCTCAATGCAGTTGTAGAATTCACCAGCGCCACGAAGATGGCTCCTCTTTTTAAATAATTATAGAGCTGTTCATTATTATTGGCCTGCAAACAGCGAACAAAATAAGGCAAATTTGACAGGTCGTTTGGTGAGATGACGGACACACCAATGTCAAACTTCGCGTTTCCCATCTTTGCTCTCAGTGTTTCCATACCTGCGAAGAATTCACGAAGCTCAATGCTGACTCTTTCAGAAAATGTTACAATCTGAGGTGCATGCGATGACACCAGCCAGCCCTTTCTGTCCAAGCTGGGGAGGATAAAATCAGGAATCCGGAGATACGGAGTATTGTCTTTTCTGTGTGTAAATGACTTGTTACCGTCTGCGACAAAAATATTGTCATAAAAATTGCTATCCAGTGTATGTGCGTCAGCGTCGTTGACAAGGCAATATACAACGGGACATCTTGGATGATACTGCAGGGTATTTAACTCGCGGCGTAAAAAACCGTCAACGGTAATTATATTGCTGTAAGAGTATTGATTTAGCAGCTCAAGAAGAATCAGTTTTACGTCCTCTCTAATTTTTGAATCGATACCCTGCCCAATGCTGATATACTTACCGCCACTAAAAACAAATCGTTCTCTCAACGTTTCGATGGCAAAATCTTCTGACAAGACATCAATGGTGATTTTTTTGAGTTGGGCAAAATTAAAGTAGTTTTGGGTTGGACCGGCTCCTATCTCGACTCCAAGTTTGCTGGACTTTTTAACCAACAATAAAACACGAGTGCCGCCAGGTATAGGCTGGTGTTTGCCTGGAGATACTTTGAGCGTTGCCAGCTGTTCCTTGACGATCGCTTTTGCATCAATTTTGTCTGGGAGATTTGCCATGCAGGATTCAATAAAACTATCTTCGTCAAAGAATGCTTTTTCAATAAAGCGTTCTATTTTGGTTTCATTTCTTTCGAAAATCTTCCAGATAGGTGCAGAGTCCAACAATTCGGCTGCAATAATCTTCAGTCTGTCACAGAATGAGGAAAAATGGGCTATTTCAGTTGCTCTTTCTATCGCCCCTTGTGTGAGCCGAAATGAGTCTTTAAGAGCTTTATTGCAAAGATATTGAAAAGTTTCAAAGTCACCCTTTGGGGCGTATAGTAGGTGATCCCGACAGGTCTCTCGCAGAACCGGGAGGTCAAATGCAACGCAAGGTGTGCCCACCGCTAACGCTTCAAGAGGTGGATACCCATAACCCTCAAATTGAGATGGAAATATTAACAGGCATGCTCTGGACAACTCTTCAAATTTTTCCCGGTCATTCACTTTCACTTTATATTCAATATCGAAACTGAATGTTTTGGAAAGGGTATCCAGTTGATCCAGAATCTCAATTGGCAATTCAGACTCCCCACAAAGAAAAACGACTGTGTGGTTGATGAAGCCGTCACCAATGCAATTGACAATCTGCTGCCATCCCTTGTGGGCGGAATAACCATGCCTGGGAAAGAAAATAATGATTCGCTTTTCTTTCTTTAATACCTGTACTCGGGCATCGGAAAAAGTGGAGTTTATCGGTGCGTATAAGGTTCCAAACTTTGCGTCAGCGGGAGCACTGATATAATAATCCTTCGCGTATTTGTTGCTTGTTTCAGTTGTTGATAAAATGAGTGACGAAAATTTTGACAATATTTCCCAGTATTTCCAAAGGGTTTCATCTCTTGGCGGTGATACCATTGCATTGAACCAATTGGGAGATTCAAAATTTATCAGGGCAATTCTGGCTTCACATAGTCTTGAATAGTCGATCGCTCCCTTATATAGTTCACTGCTCCTATCCATTCCCGGAATGACAATTACGACGCTAGCTGTTAATTCGGGGAACTGGCTGACATCCTCAAAATTGGTGGTAGTTTGCAACGTAATTTTCCGATGACCGGGCAATTGAGAAAAATCGTCCAGAAAATACGGACAGTTGTCTGAAAAAAACGTGACATCGTACCCCAACGCTGAAAAGCCCTCTGCAAGCAACCAAGCGTGGTAGCGGCCACCTGAATAGCTGTGTGCAGGCATTCTGCCCCATAACACGATATGGATACCGTTGCCTTGTGACATTTTGGGCGCGACTGCTGTTTCGAATCGAATCTGAGACAACGAGCCAGAATTGTTTTGCAATTTAAAATCGACATGTGATCGACTTTTGCTGGAACTGAAGATTTCCTTAATTTTATTTTTATTCCTAATGTATGCGGCATTCGGTAGTAGGTCTCGACTGAAAGACGTCGATACAAATCGCCACGGATCATAAATGGCGCAATTTATCAACATGGCGCGACACACATAATAAATAAAGGAACGGGTTGTTATTACCTGTCGGGCATTCGAAATTGTGTCCAATAGCTCGTTGAAACTTTCGAACGTATCAGAAGAAAAAATGTCATCAAGCTTCAATTCTCGAAACTCTATTTTCTCATTTGCTAACGCAGTAGTGACATCTTTTAACCAGCCGGGCTCATCAAAGAGCTGATAGCCTGAAAAATCGGAAATGACCAAAACGTCTCTGGCATCAGCAGCCAAATGGGGAAGATTTTGCACAAATAAACCGGCTCCAACAATTGTGGTGTCTCTCAAGTGGAGAAAAGGATCCAGATCTGGGGTCACTACTCCGTCGAAACGCGCTGCAATGTCATTGAACTTGAGTGCGTTGGCATCTTCGTTCAGCTGTATTATCCAGTTCGGATCTACTATTGATGCGGAAAATCCCAGAGAAGGAAGGTCATTCAGCAATTTGGAGGAGTGAAAAATGTGAAGCGCGCCACTAAGATCAACAGGCACAAGGACGATTGGCATGACTTTTTGAATATTGTCTTTTAGTTTTTGAATCTCGTTTTCACTGATAAATTTCTGATTCGAATATTTGGTTGATAATTTTCGTTTCAGCCCGCTATTTTCACAGTAAATATGAACATTTGGATGTGCCAGTAATGATGAAAAGTAACAGACGTGACGCGAGTCATTAATGATAAAAATATATTGGCTATTCTCAGATAATTTCAGCATCATTGCTTTACCCTGTTTTCGCTCAGATTCGTTGTGGGGTTAGTGTTTACAACGATTTGATATTTATTAAAAACCGGTTCAAAATGTGAATTTTAACTCAACTTGTTTCTATTGAGAATTTCTAGCATTGCTTCTGCCATATCCAAGTCTTCCTGTGTTTTGATCACATGTCCGGCCATGCGACTGACTGGGAAGTAGTCTACCGTTCCTGCATACGTCGCACATGTGCCAGAATTGAAGGCGTTTAGAAAAGTGCTTCGTTTCCAGCCGGTAATAGCCCAAACAATTCTGTCGATGGGGTGAAGATCTTGAGAATTGTTTTTTTGAGAGAGAGTGAAATTTATAGGGTTTCCCTTGTATGCGCATTCCAAATTTTCCTGTACTGCGGACATCAGGGCATCTTGTTGGTGTAGTTCCATGTGATGTACAAAATCAGTTACCTCTTTTGCTGTCAGCAATGGTGCGATAGAGTGCACTTGGAATAGGTAATCACAGTCATGCTTATCGAGAAAGTCTGCAACGAACTGTTCACTTGTTGCTTGATCGTTTCCGAGGTGTTCGGGGCGTTGGTAAAAATTTACACCTTCGGCTTCTGCGACTTGACGAAACTCTGAATTTTCAGAATTCACCCAGACCTCATCGAAAACAGCCGCATCTAAACATTTTCGGATTGCGCGGGCAACCAGAGAAATGCCGCCAAGCGGGAGGAGGTTTTTTTTCTTCAGTCGTTGGCTGCCCATGCGAGCAGGTATCATTGCAATTTTCTTCATCGTTATTCCTAAAAAACGCGGTCCGCTATCAAGTTTGCGGATATGCCCTGCATGCGGATATACTGTGCGAGGGCATGGATGATGGTTTGGTGAACATCTTCTATTACGCCATAGTTGTCAGTTGGAACGTGGAGATTGTATTGTGCTTCATTTGCACTTCGTCCACCGCTGAAACCGGTTAAAGCGTAAGAAGAGATACTATGTTCATTGGCGACTCTGATTGCGCGAACGACATTTTCAGAATTGCCAGAAGAGCTTATAGTCATCAATGCGTCTTCCGGCTTGATCAAAGTGCGTAGCTGATATGCAAAGACATCCGCATACTCAATATCGTTTGCGATGGCGGTTAGAATGCCAGAAGTATTTGCCAGGCTGATTACCCGTGGGCGAAGCGACGTATCTGTTTGTATGCATTTCATGAAGTCACATGTCATGTGATTGGCGATCTCCGCAGAACCCCCATTCCCACAGACATAAATGACTCCATTCTGCGAAAAAACGTCCACCATTGAATTGGCGACTTCCTGAAAGGCGGTGCCGCTCACTAATTTTGATGCAGCACTTATTTCATTCATGTAGTCTGTGTAGAAATCCGTGGCAAACGGAATTTTTTTTGCTGGAAACTTGCTCATGTTTTCCCCCTTTTACATGTAATCGTCGGCGTTTTTTTAAATGGACAATCCGGCAATGGCGGCGCGGCCCATCGCCAGAATAGCTTCTTCTGCACTGCCTCCCAAATGTGATGTGACAAAGAAATTTTTTGTTTTTATTAATGAAAGGTTTACTGGTGGCTCCTGATTCAATACATCGAACCCAGCACCCGCAATTCGTTGTTGTTCAAGTGCCTCTTTCAGCGCCTGTTCATCAACAATGCCACCTCTGGCTGTATTGATTAAAATTGAGCGGTCCTTCATTGCAAATATTCGGCTTCTATCGAATAGATTTAAAGTTGTCTTATTTTTGGGTATATGGATTGAAACGATATCTGAACGGCGAACGAGTTCGTCAAGTGAAACAGGCTCAATGTTATGGGCGATATAAAATTTCGAATAATCCACTATATCATGTACCAAAATTGCACAACCAAAGGGCTTCAGTAGAGTCACCAGATCCTTTCCAACGTTTCCACACCCAATGATGCCAACGACTTGATTCGAAAGCTGTCGACCGACGAGTTGTTTCCAAACGCCATCCTGTGCGG
Organism: Polyangia bacterium; assembly: GCA_050287845.1. Lineage (GTDB taxonomy): Bacteria > Myxococcota_A > Polyangia > JAAYKL01 > JAAYKL01 > JAFGXQ01. The sequence continues at coordinate 102,176 of JBNKCR010000158.1, read as the reverse complement.
CAATGTGCGATTGAAACACATGTCGGAGAACGGCAATCATAAAGCATACCGTGAGTTCGCTTACGGAGCGTTTATTTACACCTGGCGTCCATCCGAATTTAATGCCCGCACGTGCCAAGGCATGAATATCGATCATGTCAGTGCCAACACCATACTTCCCAATTACTTTTAAATTGGGCAACTGGGAAATGATATGATCATCAATCGTTTCAAGGGCTGTAATAGCGCGTTCTGCTGGCTTCAAAAATTCTATTAAGCTGTCACCTTCCAGCGATAGACCATTGTCATTAAAATAAGTATCTGGATACTCCCTAAGTAACTCTGCACGTAACACGGGGTTGTTGGAAAAAGATCTCGAACATACTGCTACCTTAGTCATGAATCCTCTCTGTTTTGCTGGTGATGAATTGCACAGGGTCGAGAACGCTATTGGTTGCAACTACATTCACCTGATGCACTTCAGCAGTGTTATTTAATAAAAACTTTCCGCCGGCAGCTTTAACAATCGCCAACCCAGCAGCAACGTCCCACCAAAAGATACCTCGCTCTATATAGCAATCCAGTTTTCCGCACGCGATGTTCGTCAGTGAGTAGTTGGCTGACCCAAACATCCGGACCTTTTTCCATGGGGCCAATATTTTTGCAAATTCACACATACCCTGTTCGCTATAGTCCATTTTTACAGGAAGACCAGTTGCCAAAGCGGATGTTTCAATACTATCCGTGTTAGATACAGATATTGGAGCCCCATTCATTGTGGCTTTACAATCGTTCCCCCCTAAAAATAATTCGTCATCAATAAAATTATATATGCCTCCGGCGACGACCTCGTTTCCTCGACAAAGTGCAACCGATGTGCTGCAGAGGGGTACCTCTCTGAAAAAATTGTAGCTGCCGTCAAGGGGATCAACAACCCAATATAAATCGGAAGGATTACCGATCCAACCGGCTTCCTCGCTAAGCACTGAAAAACTGGTGCTCTGCCGAAGAATATCAAGAATGATCGCTTCTGACCGTTTGTCTGCTTCAAGCTTAATATCTTTTCCTTTACTGGCCAACACGCAAGCCGTCTTTGATCTGAGTGCGTTTAATTCAGATCCAGCGCATCGAACGGCTTTTTCTATAGTAGTGATATATTTACTGGCACCGATCATAGGTGTAGCTCTATCGTTCGTTGTGCAAATCGAGATATACAGTTTATTGGAATTCAATATTTTTTAATTTTATAATTCAATTTTCATGTATTGTCTATCGTTTTCTAATGGAATTAGGCGCTGCACAGAAAGGGGAGAGCGTTGAAGATGCTCGCATGACAAGCGGCACTAAAAGGGCAATTCTGGTATGGAAATTATTCAAAAAAGAAGTGGAAGCCTGGGATTTTGTCGGAGTGAATGTGTAGCGTCTGATTGCTGGGCAACTCGACACAATTCGTTACACCACCGGTTGCGAGGTAGGTTTCTTTTTGAAAAGAGATTTTATGTTCTGAGCAAAATTTTATAAACTCCTGTAAAACCTGAAGTGGATGAACGACTGAAGCAGTGACTGTCCCGTGGGTCAGATGGCGCTGGGCATCTGAAAGAAAGACATCCGTTTCGAGGTTGTCCGCCCAATCATCGAAAGGTATACCAGCACCAACTATTAATGCGTTTGAGCCACACATATCTGCTATTAAAAAATCGATGCCCGATTCGGGTTGACTGAATTGACTCCATGGCATTTCCAGACAGAGATGAACCTCGGTGATATACGAGTGCAATTTTTGTTGGAGGTCAGCGCCATTGATGTCGGTGACTGCATCGAATTCGCTAACAAATGAATCTAGTTCTTCATGCAGTGAAAAACAGATTTCCACTTCACCCATTAAAGGTTGGCAAAAAAGACTGGAATCCAAGTGAATATCCGTTCCGGTAAATATGAAATTTTCTGAAATTGGTCCAAAGAAGGCATGTTCAACTGAAAATAGATTCTGTGTTTTTTCGTTGGTGCCACCTGCTTTCCATCCGCCCATTGGCAAAAAGTGCATCGCCACAGCTTTTTGAATGTCATATGGCGAAAAACTACCAATTGGGACTTCTGCTGAACGAACAATTTTTTTTTGTATTCGGTTTTCTGCGATTTTTGCTGCCAAGGAATAAATATCCATATGACTTTCCGCGCCTTTCAGTCGATGACGATGTTTTTGCAGTTTGCATTAGTTTACATTTATGAAAACGGTTTTAAATGACATGTATTCGATAATTGAATTTTGTATCTAGCATGTCTACAGAAATTTTCGGCTCAACTCGAGGATTCAAATGTACGGTCAATATATAGAGACTTGCTCTTCAAGTAAAATGTGGATATGTAAGTCTTCATGTTGGAAATGAATGGAATAATGGGTTCTGCTGATAAACTTGCAGTTGCGCTATCGCGAAAACTTGGTGATAGCAGAGTGATTGTTGATTCGGACGTTTTGGAACAATTTTCAAAAGACAAGTCCCATTGCGTAGGTGTCTTGCCGCACTTGGCGGTTAGGGCCCGCAATGAAGATGATGTCGCTACAGTATTAACCTTGGCAAATGAGTTTGATGTCCCTGTTGTGGCCAGGGGAGCAGGAACTGGAAAATCTGGAGGCGCAATTCCGTCGATGGGGGGAGTTGTGCTGGACATGACCCGGATGAGCGATGTTCTGGAAATCGACCGTGAGAATTTAATTGCCGTTGTTCAGCCCGGCATTGTAACTGGTGCGTTACAGGAATTGGTGGAGCGTGACGGCTTGTTTTATCCGCCGGATCCCAATAGCTTGGAAAGCAGTACTCTTGGCGGAAATGTTGCTCATAATGCTGGCGGCCCGCGAGCGTTTAAATATGGGGTGACCAGGGAATATGTGAAGGGATTGCGAGCCGTCCTGATGTCTGGAGACATCGTCTCTCCTGGGAAGAAAACCGTAAAAGGGGTCGCCGGGTATGACCTCACATCATTAATGGTCGGTTCCGAAGGAACACTTGGGGTTTTTTCGCAGATCACATTGAAGCTGATTCGTCAACCTTCCACCCTCGCCACACTGCTTATTTCGATGCCTGGCGAAGAAGCGGCAGGAAATGCCGTAGCTCGTATTGTTGCTGCAGGTTTGGTACCGAGAGTTTTAGAATTTATGGACGGTTTTATTGTGGAAATTTTGCATGCGAAGGGTATTCCTGGCATTGATTCAAACACAGGCGCGCTATTGCTCGCAGAAGTGGACGGTGATGACGAACATTCGGTAGAGCGCGCTACGCTGCAACTTGCGGAAATCTGTGAGAAGGCGGGCGCTGGAGAAATATTGATGGCACGTCATGGGGGAGAACGTGAAAAATTGTGGACCGCTAGACGAATTATGTCTGATGCGGTAGCAGAAACTGCAAGGTTCAAGGTGGCGGAAGATATTGTGGTTCCACGGTCTGCTGCTTCCCAGATGCTGATGGAATTGAAGCGAATCTCTAAAAAACATAGCGTACGGGTGGCATCATACGGGCATGCTGGAGATGGGAATTATCACGTAAATGTTTTATGGGATGATGATGATATAGATGTGTCGCCGGTAATTGAAGATGTGTTTACGCTTACTTTGGATTTGGGAGGAACGATTACCGGTGAACATGGTATTGGTATTGCTAAAAGAACATTCTTGCCATTTGAACAATCTCCCTCACTAATTTCTCTCCAAAAAGCAATCAAGCACACTCTGGATCCGCGAGGACTGCTGAATCCCGGAAAAATTTTTCTATAAGTTAAAACAATCCTCCTTTGAAACCGCTGGGAGCATGAAAATGGAGGATTCGTTCGGGTATGTACGCTGGCTGTATGCGATGCTGACAAGTGCCCAGCCGACTCGTATAATGTCACGAGGTAAAATGACCGCAAATCAACAGCCCTGTCCCAAATGATTTTACCTTTGACGGTGGGGTCACCTACGTTTGAAAACTTTATAATCTCAGAATTCCATCATTTGGTGTGGCAGGAGAATATCTTCCGGGTCTCGGAGCAGACGTTTGGTTGTTTCCAGCAGATACTGATGGGGGTTGATGCCGCACAGTTTTGCACTTTCGAAAAGGCTGTAGAAAATGGCGGCGACTTCGGTTCACGTAGTGATTTTGATCCGTATTGCGGACAACCTCGTTTAAATGATTCTTAATACGTCCATCGTCAATTTTGATGACTTTTCCCAATTCACTGATACTTTCATCCATGATGACCTTTTTTCCTGTTTTTTCCTGGTCGTTAAAACAAGATCGAAGACCACCCGCTTTTCTCTGTCAAAAAATGTGCGAATGATAAGGATACGTTATCCCCCAATGCGACACAACAGGAGTTCGCTATTCTCCAAACCCAAAAAACTTTGACAGCAATTCCGGAATTTCGAAGGGCGGCGGGCTATCCGGGTTTCGGATAAAGAATTTAGGTGGCAAATCATTATACCAAATGGGAGCATCACAAGTTCCAGCGGATAAAACGCCATACATCTGTGTTGGCGTCAATATTCCCCCCTCAATTAATTTCTCATCCAAAGTTGCGATAGAGTTAATAAATGCCATATCCTCAGGAACATCAGTATGAAAATTGTGGCCAAACCCTCTGCTAATAAATGGTGAAATTAAACTTTTAAAAGGGATGAAAAACGGAAAAGAAAATCTTTCGCAGAGCAAAGGTAATATATCCTGAGCTCGAATACCTTCAAATCCTTGGCCAGAACAGTCCCTATTAGGAAATTGCTCATATATCTTATCCTCAGTGACATTATGGCGATATTTTTCATCCAGAGCATTCCAAATTAAGCGAATTAACAATTCGGCTTCAGGCCATTTTTGATGTCCATTACGACCAATCATATCATTGATAAGAAAATATCCTTTGGGATGAAGACTTTCTCTGACCGCATCAAAAAGATGTTCAAGTTCCAATACATGATGCAAACTTTGATTTGCTATAACGATATGCAGTGTTTTGTTAGATTGCCACTTGTTGAAATCCACCTCATATGTATCAATATATTGCTCCAAAGATTGGCTGGCAGCCAGGGAACGCCCTCTTTCAAGCATGTGTGGATTAATATCCAGACAGGTTATCTGAAAATTACTTATCTTATTCGCCAACAATCGTTTGGCAAAACCAATCTCGTAATCACAGTTTCCCGCTCCAATACTGACTATATTTAGAGGACCATCAATATTGTCATTAGCTCTGGATACAAATTTCACAAAGACATCATGGATATCATTGTACCCCATGGCATTAATTTTTGTCCTTAAGTACCTACTCCCCCAATAACCGTGACTGGCAGGCAGCTGATGAACATCAGTGACTTTTTTATACCGATTGATTTCTTTTTTTATTTGCTCTGAATAATTCATTTTCATCCTTCAGCTGGTTACCTTTAAACAATACTTATAGACATAAGTAAACTGTCTGATTATACATAATGTTTGTCCAGTTAATTAGGAATGTATATATAGAAAAAAACTTTTTTGAAAAAGAATGCTAAGCTGCAGCATGCAAAAAATCTGACAGAAACAGGTGAAAGTTAATGGCGAAAGTAGAGTTTGATAAGTCACTTTTTGGCCTTTTCCGAGATTCTGCTTTAATGCTTGAAAAAGCAGACAAAAAAAAAGCATATCAGCTTATGCAATTAGCGAATCTCCTCCGACCTGAGGGGCCTTTAATTCAAAAAAAGTTAAATGAGTACATTCAAACAATCGGCCTGATGAAAATCGTTACAATTGGCAATTGTCAAATTGAACCAATCTCAAGAATTATGGAAAACCATTCTTCGAAGATATGGATTACAAGGGTCGTCCCGGTACATATCGCTGAGTCAGGCACTTTAAATCAAATAAAGTATCTTCTGGATGATGCTGACATAATTATTACACAGCCTGTTACAGTTTTTTACAGAGGTGGACATTTTTCAACAGAAAAGCTGCAGAATGCCTACCCAGATAAAGTGAAAAAAATACTCAATTTACACTTTGAGGGCTATTTTCCTGACTGGTGCTATCTTCCTATTCCCCCTGGCAGAGTTCGCCTTAAAGGGCCAATGGGTGACTACCACAATAAAACAATTATTGATGGGTGGGTTGCAAAAGAGACCACAGAAACCATCGACGATAAGATGCATTCATATACTTATAATAAGCACCACTATGAACATTCTTTCGACGATTCATTGAAAGAATTGAAAAGACGCGAGAAAAATGTCGATGTCAAAATATGCGATTTTATTGAAAGGCACTTCCTGAACGAACGACTGTTTTTTACTGCCAACCATCCCGTTTTGCTGTTGTTAAACGAATACTCGCACAGAATTCTGAAACAATTCAACGTCGAAACTGATGGCAGCAGCACTATTTTAAAGGAACCATTGGATAAGGTTGTAATAAAAATCAACCCCATTTCCAAATCGTCATTTGCAGATCCATCTCAATATTGTTCAAATGGGAAAAACTATTCAACTCATGAGCTAATTGACTATTTTAAAGAACTCTATGATCAAAACCCTGAATATATTGAATTTTATCTGAAGAATGCCGCAACGAAATCAAAATAGTTTTGCTCTGCATCGTAATCCACACTGCCAGGGAGAGCGGCAAGAGGGGAACAGACGAATGTGAGACGGTTGAAATGATATCGTGGTGGTATAACACCCACATTTTCATTTCATTTTCAACACATCCGGAAAAATAACGACTTTGAATTGAGTTCTTTTCGATGATTAATATCGTTTTGGTCATCAGATGGTCGATTCCATCTACGCCATTCTACAGCTAGTCCCGCTTACTTCGCACGTCACGTATTCTCACTTTTCGTCACTCAAAGAAACATAGTACTCTGAACAACTGCCATCATGAAAAGCAAGAACAATTGCAACACTACCGTGAACGTCGAGATTAGATTTTTTAATCTTTCCCCAAAACCCCGTCAAATACAGTGGATCCGTCTCTTCTCGCTGGTTATCGGGGATACCATAATGAAATTCAATTACGTTTTCTCCATCCTCCGCCCAGACCATGCTCACAGGTTCATTGGTACGTTTATCCCACGCTGTTCCTTCAACAATGAAAAATTTGCCGCTATCGTACTCAGTATTTTTTATGGCATTTATGGAAAACTGAGCAACAGAAGAGTGAATCTGCTTCGTTTTTTTCTGATAAAATGACGCCTTGAACTTTTTGCAATCAATAAATTTCGTCTTGTCGATGGCTTCCCCCAAACGCATAAAACTCGCAAAGATAAATTTCACAATCTTACTGTGAGTCAACCCACGCTTGTCGGCAGTCAACCAGGAAGTAAGTGAAAGACCTGGTATCTGCTGGTATAAAACGTTGAATCGACTGTCAGCCACATCTAAGTTGTCCAATTCAGGCGAGTGCTCGCAGACCTCGCTGAAAAAAGAACGCGACTGCTCCACCTTGTCGGTCGCAATCCCAAGGTAATAAATAATCCGCGCCAATTCAACCGCAACCGCCGGAATGTTGAAGTCAATCGATTCTAAATGATCTTCTGCATCAAAACTTCCTAAAACTGCGATCTGAATGAGATACATGGTGAATGCCATTCGAACACGACGGACAGGATAAATATTCATTCCATTGCGTTGTGTCCAAAGTTGAGGGTGTAATCGAGCTTTTTCCAAACAAAAGTCATCGGGATAGTCATGGATTATAGAATTATCCAACACTGCACAAACATTGGAATACGTAAATTCCACTTTTTCTAAACCGGTGTAACGTAAAATAAACGCACAGGTGGTCAGGAAATCGCTGGTGCATTCACCAGGGAACCCATTCAGGATCGGCAATCGAATAATGATGCCAGCATGCGTGTACTGCGCGATTGCTTCCTGAGCATGATTAATGTCAAAATGCTTCCCCATAAAATCCAGTACAACCTGACTCGCAGATTCCAGACCAAGCATCATTCCTGCCATTCCCGCTTTTCTCATCAGTGAAATAGTTTCCTTTTCAAACGTGACTCTGAAACACGCCATAGTCCACCACTGTAAATTCACCTCTTCATCTATCATTGCCCGGCAAAATTTGACCACATGTTTTTGAGACGTATTAAAATTGGAGTCCCGTAACCAGACTACCTTAGAATTGGAAATGAAACGTTTTTGTCGTTTCAACTCCTCTACAACTATCAAAGGATCTCTCTGACGCAACGGGGCAAACTGTATCCACGCGGAACAGAATGTACATCGATTGATACACCCTTTGCTGGTAAACGTGGCCATTGAGGATGTATAGCCAGATTCAAAAATAGAGTAATCCGCTATGACATTAAAATCAGACGACTTCGGCTTTCCCAATTCTCCAGTCGATTGAATTGAACCGTCATCTTGTTTATATAGAAATCCGGGCACTTTGGGTATACGATTCCGACACACTTCAAATTCTTTCAGAAATTGTGGCAAAGCAATTTCTGCTTCATTCTGAAAAATAAGGTCAGGGTTTATATCTCCATTAAAATAACGTCGACCATGGTTGTAGGGAAAACAATCGGGCCCCCCGTACATTGTGACGCCTGAATAGTCAACTTCTTTAAGGGCTTGTAAAAACGGCTCCGCAAATTTTTGAGAATTGACGTAAAGACTCACGCCGATAATGGAATATTGATTAAGGTCAATATTTGATAACTCCTTGATAAAAATTGTCTTGGCATGACTCAATACTTCCGTCTGGATTTTGGCGTGATTCGAATCCCACAAAGATTTTATAGGATCAGAAAAAAAATTAAAAGTCTTTCGGTTTAAATCAATATAGTCACATTCCCAACCAGCGCTCTTGACGATAGCCGCTACATATGAAACGGCGTAAAATCTTAAATTACTTCTTAAAAAAGGAACAGTTGCCAATAAAAATTTTTTCATGCTCTCCCCCCCCCCCGGGAGAAAAACGGTCCGTGACTTTATTGAGACCAATAAAGTCACAATATTTGGATTGTAAGGCTATTATTCGCTCACTATCTCACGATGCATTTTGACACTTTCACAGTTATACCATGCTGGTATCACTTGAACGGAGTTGGTTTCTATATAAATATACAGCTTATTCCGCAGGCCTTTTGTGTCTTCAATACTTGTCCAGCCACTTCACCTGGTCTTCCAATTCTGAACAAGGAAACATTCCCTTTTGTCTTGCGGTCTCCACCAACCCACACATAAAATCATACTTCAATTTCAAGGTGCCACTCAATTGCTCTATAATTGACATTTCTTCTGACCATTCTTTATCCTTCTTTTCCACCGTTTCATATGTTGGCGCATGTGGATGTTTACTGACATTCAGATCCCCGGCTGCTCGTTGCCGGTTAAAGTGTAAATGATACTCCAACTGATTGGGATGAAGCGCCTCGCCCAAAAAATTCATTGAATACTCAATTGTTTCAGCAAAATTTTTCAACATATACTCGTAAGACACGACAATTGAATCTTTCGGATCCAACACGTCCCATATCTGACGTATTCCTGTAAATGCAAAATCAATATAATTCAAAAAAGTTTTCTTCTCAACCTGCATATCCTTGTGCCCCCACCACTCTCGGGCTGCACGGACACGTGACAGATATGCGTGATTAATGTCTCGAATCAGCCAAATCAGTTTTACTTCGATACCCTCCTGTTTAAGGTTATCAATTGTTGCCTTCAGCCAACGAATCGATCCGTCGTGCGCGGTAGTTTCTTTGCAAAAAAGAATTGGAGAACTGCTGCAATCCACATTGTGACTTTTTCTGACGTGATTAATATAGTCATCACAAGACGTCCAGGGTTGCAACGAATGATTTTTAGAAGCATTCCACGGCTCAAATACACAATACACATTTGGGTGGACATCGAATACAGCCGCAGTCATCGTTGTTCCAGAGCGCGGGATACCAATAAGCGCAACAAATTTTCTCTGCATCTAATCTCCTGTTCATACAATCATCTACCGTAAATCTGCTTTTGATATCCAAGGCAAATTTAACAAGTAACAAAGATCACTATAATGTTTTTTCAAAAAGATTTGAAAGAATCATTCAGGCTACCTGTGGCACATTATTTCGCAACCAATGCCCCAATTCGTTTTGGCGGGAAGACCTGAAGTCCTTCCAGTGCTTTTCGCATTCCCTTTACTCCATTTTCAAAACTATAGCTACTTTTTGCAAGGGCCAGTGAATTCTCTGAAATTTGGCGCCACCGATTTTCGGACTCGTACAATTCCGCAATCATATCTACCCACTCTTCAGGGTCTTCTGCAATCATCGCACTGACGCTATGCGTCAAACCGGTTGCCTCTGCCGCAATTGGAGACAGAACCTGCGGCACACCTGTGGAAACAGCTTCCAGAACCTTGCCCTTAATTCCGGCACCGGATAGCAGAGGCGATACAAGCACTCGTCGATGTTCAAATACATCATCCAGGTTTTCAACAAAACCTTCGAGAATCACATCCGGAGCGGCCATCTTTTCGAACTCAGCGGGCATATTGCTCCCGTAAACATGAAACGCGACATTCGCTAAACGCTCGCGGAGTAGCGGCATTACCTTGTCCACAAAAAATTCAACGGCCTCCACATTTGGAAAATGACGAAAGCCACCCAGAAATGCAATACCGGATCGTTCTTTAAAAGGGGTTTTATGCCCTCTTCCATCCAGGACCCACGGACAAATAAACAAGTTGTCTGCCTTCAAGTTGTGACTGATGATGACCGCATGCTCTGTAGGGGAATATGAAAGTATTCCATCCACATTCCGCATGAGTTCCAGCTCCCGATCTCTGGTTGCCAGCGGTCCGGACAAATCCTTGCTGCGTTTATTCAGATGCGCTCTAATCTCTCTGAGGAAATGCAAGTCGGCATTGTTGAACAACACTTTTGCAGTGGTATGTTTTCGTACGGCCGGCAAATGATGTTCCGCAATATCGTATCTGGTAATATAAACAATATCGAATTCTTTTCCTCGTTGCTCCAATATCTGCTCAACGGAAGTACTGAATGGCGCATAAAAGGTCTCCACCCCCATTCGATGCAGCCGTTCTGTGTACTTCCCCATGTAAGCCAAATTATCCGCTACAAAACTTACCTTACATCCATTCGCCTGCAGCATGCGTATTTCCTGCAACGCGGCAAATGATCCTGCATCCTGATCAGGTCTGGGAATCGCATAATCAATCATGAGCACCCGATAAGTAACATTCCTATCTTTATTGCGCGGAACTGCAGCCTGCGACGCTTCGCCATTCCCCTGATAAATATCAATCCACTTTGCTCGAAACTTTCGGGAATTTACATCCTGGAACCGCTTGATGCCTTTGGAAATGTCTCGCCCGTTGCTCATTCCCTCAAAATGAACGACCACAGAGTGGGGGACGTACACCGTTTTGTATCCCATCTCCCGAATCTTAAACGCAAGATCTGTATCCTCATAATACGCAGGGGCAAATTCATCACTGAAACCGCCCACCTGATTCCAAATCTCAACAGGGACCATCAGGGATGCCCCTGACAAATAATCTACCTGTCTTACGTAATTCCATTCTGGCGCCTGCGCATTCTGCCGATTTCCGAGATTCCATGGTTCACCGCTTCCCCAAACTATGCCGCCAGCTTCCTGAAGCAAACCGTTGGGATAAATAAGTTTTGAACCTGTCATTCCAACGTTTTCAAACCGATTGAAAATAGAAATCTGTTCGTCCAGCCAACCACTCGTAACTTCTGTATCATTGTTCAGCATGACCAGATATTTCCCACGAGCAGCCGCTGCAGCCTTATTGCAACTTCGCAGAAAACCCAGATTGTCCTCATTGAACAAATATCTTACATTTTCCACATACTCACCTATCTGCAAGGTGGTATCTGTTGAGCAATCGTCGATGACAATAACTTCATAACTGGCACAATTCCACGCCAGTGCAATTGAAGCCAGGCAGTGATAAGTCAATTCAAATTTGTTGTGAACAGGAATAATGATAGATACTTCAGGATTTTCGAAGAAAGGAAGTTTCAACTGAGGAAACCTGGTCCGTTCTTCCCAACCTTCAACAATCACATTATGGGCCTGAGTAACCGCAGCAATCTTTTTCGAAAATGTTACCGGGTCCAGGTTGCTGTCGGCAGCGAGCTGCTTGCGCATAGAACTATACCTGTATCCGGATGTTCGTGAAAGCGCCGATGTATTCAATTCCATTGCGCTGTTTGCTAAATATTCCCATGGGGTAAAGCTGCTCGGAAACAAATCAATAAACGTTGCTTCGCCGACCTCCTCTCCCGCGATCTGAACTGTTACGGCATGAATGCAGCCGTCAAAAAATCTGGTTGGAATGGGAATTGAAAATGCGTATTTTCCTTCCTCCGTCATTTTTGCCTGTCCCGTATCGAAACACTCGTGGTTCTCGTCCAGTATTCTCAGGTTCACGGGATCACTCATCTTGTAGGAGGAGATAATTTCGCCGTACAGAGTTCCCCATTCCATACGGTGAAAACTCACTCTGATAGGCGCTTCAAACGCCACCGTAAATGGCGATTTACTTAAAATTCTGCCCGTTTCATATTCTACCAATTTCATCATAATTTTCTCGGCTTTTTGCGGAAAGCTAATCTTCACCTGAAAACCATACTGACCGGTGCCAATATTTGCTTTTTTCAAATCATCGCGCCATAGATTCGCCACTCCGGTCCCCAGGATTTCTCCGCGCTGGTTTCGCAACGCGATTTTCAACGATTCTTCTGGAAGATCAGGGCACCACGCCCATCCAAAAACAATCCCCCGCTGGTACATGTCAATAAAACCTTCAAGTTTTTTTTCGGACAGCAAACTGAATTCCCTGATTTGCTCGTGAACTTGTGGCTCTTCAGCTAAAATAGCAACATTTGTCGTTTCGGACATTCTTCACCCCCAATTCAAGAATTCAATGCTGCAAACATTCCTATCCCTTGACCGGTAAGCACATCGAAACAATTTCCATCCGGCAGCAATTTTTATTTTAATTAAATGAAACCTAATAATTTCCCAATTACCTTTGAACGCAACATTCATATTCAGAATCACCTCTGTATCCGGTTGTATCTTTGTTGCAACACAGAAAGTTGGTTAAACAGAAAAAATACTCAATTGTTGTACAAATGTGCCATATTGCTCGCAAATGTCTATACAAACGGTGGAAATTTTCAAAAAAAATGTTCTGTTCACTGAATTGCGCGAAGATATCAAAATATGATTATCAGTCGAACTCGCATCGGCTGAACCCGGACGCATTCCACACCTGCTCCAACCCCAGAAGCAACTTTTGAGACGCTGAGGGTGTAAACAGTCAATCGAAATCGCCTCTTCTGCAAATATCCAACGACACTGTTGACTATGCGCATTAATAATGGCATTGAATTGCAAAATATAAAAAAAAGAATCCGATTCCGAATAATCTCAGGAATCTGAAATAATTCACGGAAAAGAAGTATTCTATAATGAACAGGATTGCAATTGTTGGACACCCTCAATCCGGGTACTCGTATCTCGAAAAAATACTTGCCAGTTGCGGAATGCAACCCGCGCTTCCCTCATTCAGAGAAGGTTTGCGCCCAGAAGACGTAACCCGCACTGTATGTAAAGCGTATGGGGTGAATCCACTTTCTGGATTCATGCGAGGAACTGTACCAATCCGGCAGATACAGGTAGATCCCATGTGGGGGAACCTTGCGATGGATTTACTCAGGGGGAATCTGGATCAAACATTCTGGGGTTGGTCAGACTCCATGTCTGTGTATCTGCTTGATTACTGGAAATCCGCAATCCCGGATTTGGGTTTCCTCCTGGTTTACAATCATCCGAGAACTGCTCTATCTGAAACATTCTCATTCGATGCCACCCAACAGGATGACAAAGATAGCCAGATTAAATCAGCACTGGCTCATTGGCGCGCGTACAATGATGCACTTCTCCATTTTTATAACGCGAATACGGACAGATGTCTGATGGTTCACACTGAGCAAATTCGAAATCCGAAGAATACCGTTCTTGCGGAGATCAGGGCGTTACTCGCGGCACCATTTGGTCTGAAGGATACTCATTTGCTTGAGACACCAGAACGGATTGACCTTTCATCGCAAGCAGTGGAGTATTGGCAACGCAACAGTCAATCAGAAACGGACAATGGCATCTCCGTCGGAGATTCAGACGCTCTGGCAGTGATTGACAGTCACACAGATGAGACATTATCACGCCAGCGCGAAACAATCGACACCTCTCTGGCTGTATATCTGGCTGATGAGTTGTTTCAGAAATCCCGGGTTGAATTGGAATTGTACGAGGAACTCCAATCGTCAGCATCCCTGCCATATCGAAATGGCGTATCCGCCGCCGGTATCACGCTTTCCATGGCATGGCAGGAAATGACAAAATTATTGGCTGAAAAACGACAACTTTCATCTGAAGCCACAAACCTCAAGACGCTAACGGAAGAGCTGAAATCGAAGTGCGAGGAGACTACCGCATTATATAGTGATAGTGAAGAGGAAAAGGATACAATCCTTTCTCATATGTTCTCGGTTCAGGAAGAGTTTGAATCTCAATACACTTCCCGGCGTGAAATCATACGGGAAAAGGAGAAGAGGATCGTTGAACTGGAAGAGGCTGAGGCAAACGTTCAGAGACAACTGATGACGGTATCCGATCAACTGCATCAAGTGCTCGAACGGCATCCGATGGGAGCCGAAGCACAGGTAAAAAACGAGTTGGCATATAAAGTCGGTATTACCATTCAGGCTCATGGTCGTACTGTGTGGAAACTGATATTTTTGCCCATTTCACTTTGGCTGGTCGCGCGACGGCACCGCAAGGCAGAAAAAAGAAGGACCGGAAAAACCCTGCCATTGGGCGCATATGATGACTATGAAAAAGGTCTCAAAGCCCGCACTCACCTGTCTTATCGACTTGGAAAAGCATGGTTGAAACATATTCACAAGCCGTGGCACTGGATCTTTCTTCCCGCCGCATTGGTTTTCGCATATGTGCAGTTCAGACAAGATCGAAAAGCGACGAAGCGCTTGGAGCAGAGCTATCCCACAGACGGTGAGAAGCCGAACCCCATGATGAGTTGAAGACATCCATATTGAGCATTCTGCATACAATTTTCAATAGTTTTAAGTCCTGGCCATTTTTCACTTTTTCTTCGTTTGTGTCACCAATTCGAAATCTCCATTTCGCATGAATTTCCTTGCCCTTTTGTGTCGTGCCGGTATATTCGTGAAAATCTTCACGAGTCAGGTTGCTGTACATGACTGGGCATCATCCTGTACCAGAAAGCGACGCAAATACAGCAAGTTCCAGCATTGCCAATGCAAACAGAACTAACAGGTTAGAGGACGATAATATGAAAATAGTACTAGTAACTGGGGGTTGTGGGTTTATTGGGGCGAATTTTTTGAATCATTTTGTGCCGAAGATGAGTGAGGTGCAATTCATCAATGTGGACAAGCTGACGTATGCGGGGAATCCCCTCAGTGTGGAAGGGCTTGCCGCATGTGGCAACTACGTTTTTGAGCAGGTGGATATTTGCGATGCCGAGGCCGTTGAGTCGGTGATGGCGAAACATTTGCCGGATACGGTGGTTCATTTTGCGGCGGAAAGTCATGTGGACCGGAGTATTCATGGGCCGAAGGATTTCATCTATACCAATGTGGTGGGCACATTAAACCTGTTGGATGCCTGCCGGACCGTATGGACGAACTTTGAAGGGAAGCGCTTTCATCATGTGAGCACCGATGAGGTGTATGGTTCTTTGGGAGCGGAGGGACTGTTTACCGAAACCACCGGATACGATCCCAGCAGCCCCTATTCCGCCTCCAAGGCCGGCAGCGATCATCTGGTGCGCGCCTGGCATCGCACCTTTGGCTTGCCTGTGACGGTGACCAATTGTTCCAACAATTACGGTCCCTATCAGTTTCCGGAAAAATTGATTCCCCTGATGGTGATGAATGTGCTGGAACGCAAACCTCTGCCGGTGTACGGCAAGGGCGAAAATGTACGGGACTGGCTGTTCGTGACCGACCACTGTGAAGCCATCATGACTGTGCTGCAACAGGGGACCATTGGCGAAACTTACAATATTGGTGGCAACTGTGAGCGGGCCAACATTGATGTGGTGCATACCATCTGCGACAGCGTCTCCGATTTGGCGAAGCTGGATAAAGAAGAATCCCGGGGGCTGATTGCCTATGTGACCGACCGGCCGGGCCACGATTTCCGCTACGCCATTGATGCCTCGAAAATTAAGCAGGAACTGGGATGGTCGCCCAGAGAAACCTTTGAAACCGGCATGCAGAAAACCATTCAGTGGTACCTGAACAATCCGGGATGGATTGAAGGGGTCCGAAGTGGCAAGTATCGCGAGTGGCTGGACAAAAACTACAGCACAAGGGGGAAATGATGGCGCGCAAAGGTATTGTACTGGCGGGAGGTTCCGGTACCCGGCTGTATCCGGTGACATTGGGCACCAGTAAGCAGTTGGTTCCGATTTACAATAAGCCCATGATTTATTATCCACTCAGTGTGCTGATGATGGCGGGGATTAAAGATATATTAATCATTAACACCCCCCACGAGCAATCGGCGTTCCAGCGACTGCTGGGCGATGGATCCCAATGGGGTGTCCACCTGGAATATGCGGTGCAGGAAAACCCGGAAGGATTGGCCCAGGCTTTTTTGATCGGGGAGTCCTTCATTGGCAGCGATTCAGCTGCCCTGGTGCTGGGGGATAATATTTTTTATGGCCATGGGTTTTCAAAAATTCTAAGCAGCGCCAATGGCCAGGAATCCGGTGCCACGGTGTTTGCTTATCCGGTAAACAATCCCATGGACTATGGGGTAGTGGAGTTTGATGCTGCCGGTCGCGCAATTTCCCTGGAAGAAAAGCCGGAAGTCCCCAAGTCAAACTTTGCGGTAACCGGGTTGTATTTTTATGACAATACCGTGGCGGCCAAGGCAAAGACCTTGAAACCTTCTGCCAGAGGCGAGTTGGAAATTACTGCACTGAATGAGTTGTATCTGAGAGAAAATACACTGCAGGTAGAAATTCTGGGGCGCGGATTCGCCTGGCTGGACACCGGGTCCCATGCCAATATGCTGCAGGCCGCCCAATACGTGGAGGCAGTGGAGAACCGCCAGGGGCTGATGATTGCCTGTCTGGAGGAAATTGCCTACCACAAAGGGTGGATTTCAACGGATCAGCTGCTGGCCCAGGCCGATGCCTTTGCCAAAAACGATTACGGCGCCTACCTTCGCATGATTGCCGAGGAGGGAAAAAAATGAATGTGATTCAGACAGAATTACCGGGGGTGGTAATAGTGGAGCCAAAGGCGTTTGGAGATCATCGCGGCTTTTTTATGGAATCGTACAACTATGAACGTTATGCGGAAGCGGGAATTACCGAACAGTTTGTTCAGGACAATGTGTCGTTTTCGGCCAGAAATGTCCTCCGCGGTCTTCATTTTCAGAATCCGGGCGCCCAGGGCAAGCTCGTCCACGTGCTGCAGGGGGAAGTCTTTGATGTGGCAGTGGATATTCGGGTGGGGTCTCCCACATTTGGCAAATGGGTGGGCGTTACCCTGTCCGGTGAAAATAAACGTCAGTTTTACGTGCCACCGGATTATGCCCATGGATTTGTGGTGACCAGCGATACCGCGCTGTTTGCCTACAAGTGCACCGCCTATTACTCTCCCGCCACCGAAGGCAGCGTCCGATGGAATGATCCGGAGATTGGCATTGACTGGCCAGTGGATTCGCCATTGCTGGCAGCAAAGGATGAAAACGCATCGTATTTGAAAGATATGCCGGAAGGAAAGCTTCCCGTGTACCGGGAGAAATAGGATATGTCGTTGCCACGGATACTGATCACCGGAAAAAACGGACAGGTGGGATTTGAACTGTCCCGAACCCTCTCCCCATTGGGCCACATTACCGCCGTGGACGTGGAGGAGTGCGATCTCGCCAATGCCACAGCCATCACCCGGCTGGTGGATGAAGTCTGTCCGGATATTATTGTGAACCCTGCGGCCTACACCGCTGTGGATAAAGCAGAAAGCGACAGAGAGTTGGCATTTGCCATCAACGCGATGGCGCCGGAAGTGCTGGCCAACGCTGCGGCAAAGCGCAATGCGCTGATGGTCCATTTTTCAACGGACTACGTGTTCGATGGCACTAAAGAAACGCCCTATACGGAGACCGATGCCCCTTGTCCGGTGTCGGTGTATGGGGAATCCAAGCTGGCGGGCGAAAAAGCGGTGCAGCAATCCGGAGCGCAGCATCTGATATTCAGACTGTGCTGGGTATATGGCACCAGAGGCGCCAACTTTCTGCTCACCATGCAGCGACTGGCGAAAGAGCGCGAAAAGTTGAACATTGTGAACGATCAGTTCGGTGCCCCCACCTGGTGCAGAACCATTGCGGAAAGCACCGCGTTGATACTGGCGCAATATCAATGTTGCCAGTTCAAGCAGAGTGGTGTTTATCACATGAGCGCCGGAGGACAAACGTCCTGGTATGAGTTTGCGAAAGCCATTTTTGAGATGTCGCCTCAAAAGGAATCGTTTGCGCTCAAAGAGGCCTCCCCCATTCCGACCAGCGCCTACCCAACCCCCGCCCGTCGACCGGCGTATTCGGTGCTTTCCAACGACCGTCTGCAGAAAACATTCGGGATTCAATTGCCGGACTGGAAAACCCAGCTCCAGATGGCGCTGGAAAGATAAGATAGGGGCGGGTCCCTGTGCCCGCCCTGAATCCCGCGCACACAAGGGGCGCGGTCAGGATAGTGGACACGCCCAGCGACTCCGTTCAGACAACAGTCGCAAACTACCGCGCACACAAGGGGCGCGGTCAGGATAATACTTGCTTCGTTTGTCCTCTTCTGGTTTCCTGTGATGTGATGAAACAGCGTCATTTATATACATCTCTGCTATACCACATCGTTGTGCGCACAAAGCATCGCGAACATCTGATTTCAACCGCGGAACAGGAGGCGTTGCTGGTGGCCTGCTTTAAAAAAAAAGCGCATGAACTGGATGCGTGGGTGGAGGAGTTCGGCTGCTGGTTCGACCATGTGCACATTCTACTTCGTACCGGCCCATCTCTCCCGCTTTCGGATGTATATCGCCAACTGAAGGGGATCAGCACGTGGACATGGAACAAGCAGTGGCCGGAGCAACCATTCGCATGGTCAGATGGCGTTTTTGTCGCTACCGCAGATCCACACGACTGCGATGCACTTCGTCATTACATTCAGAACCAGAAGCAGCACCACGAACAGAAAACGGCCATTCCCATCTGGGAACCTGATGACCCGGCGTGATTTTCACATCCTGACCGCGCCCCTGGTGTGCGCGGTACCACAGCGCGTGACATCAGCATGTTCCTTCCACTCATCCTGACCGCGCCCCTGGTGTGCGCGGGACCACAGCGCGTGACATCAGCATGTTCCTTCCACTCATCCTGACCGCGCCCCTGGTGTGCGCGGTACCACAGCGCATCGTAACAGCAGCATGTTCCTTCCACTCATCATGACCGCGCCCCTGGTCCCTGGTGTGCGCGGTACCACAGCGCATCGTAACAGCAGCATGTTCCTTCCACTCATCATGACCGCGCCCAATGTGGGCGCGGGAAACATGAATCGGGTTATCGGCATGCGGGAATCGTCACAAATCCAGAAACGTCAATCCCTTCTGCTCCCAGATTCGAAGCAGTCTTTTCTCTGCGGCCCAATTGTGTCGGGTGGATGCTTTGTGCCGGCTGCTGGCGTAATAATAGTTGCTATCCAGCTGAACTGTCCTGTCAAATCCCACAACCGCAACGTTGTTGAGATTTCCGAGGATGGCTTCAAACCATCCCAGAATCAGAAGTCCCGCACTTGGCGGCGCCTGCAACTGTTTCACCAGCCCCTTCCATACGGAGAGGGGAACCCCCACCACTTTGGCCCCGTTGACCACACAACTTTTGTACTTTTCAAGTTCGTCCGACAGGGCCAAGCGTCCGGCGCCACTGACCACGGTATACGCTGCTGTATGTTGCCGGTCCCGGTGATAGTCCGGGGCGCACACCCAGATATCCAGCCTGGCGCCGGTATCCTCATTGGGACCGGAATCCAGAAAGCATCGGTTGAAGCGCACCACTTTGTCGAACCCATCAATTCGCGCTCCCATCCCGGCATCTTTGAGTTTGGCCGCATTGCCCACCACACAGATGCCGCCATTCTGCGCCGCATCCTGGACAACTTTTTTAAAAGACTCCTGCCAGCTGCGCTGCTGCTGTTGATGGTCACTCTCCCCGGAAGAAATATCAAACAGCCCCCTCGCCTTCTTTTTTTCTTTTCTGGAAAGCTGTGGCAACGCCTGCTCCAGCCGCCGAAATTCATCGTGGGTAAGGGTGTAGCCCAAATCCTGCCGGAACAGGAGATACCGCAACAGCGCTCTGGGACTGCCACTTTTATGCCATGCCTGCCGGAAACAATACAGGGTCTCCATATTGTACAACCCCGCCCTGCGCCTGCGCCGTGCCCGAATCGCGTATGAAAATCCGGTGCTATCGCGGACGCCAAGCTGCTTTTGTCTGTGTTTCAGAGCCTGCCAGATAAACTGCCGAATCGCGCTGTTCGCAGACGCGGCGGACGAAAAATTCTGATTGATATCCGCTATCCGGTCGGCATAAAAATTATCGTCATAGAACCGTTCAAACGCATCGAACCATTCATCGGCGGTGTGGACGACGACCGCTCCCGCATCCACGAAACGGCGGTTATCGGCATTGTCGGAACAAAGAGTGGGAATGCCCGACGATGCAGCTTCAACAATTTTAAGCGCGGATTTACAGTCGTTGAATGGACTCGCCGCCAATGGGGCAATGTTCAACCAGACCCCCCCGTAATTGGTGTGATGCATCGCGAAGGGAATCCGATCACTGGACTGCACCTGGTGTTCCGGTACATTCAGAGAAAATGTGAGCGGGCCCACCACCCGCAGCGACACATCGCTGTGTTTCTGAAGAAACCGCTCCAGGGCACCTGCGGCGACTTCAAAGTCCGTATCATGGCTTCGGGTTCCCGGAAAATACGAAATAATCCTGGACGCTGCGGGCGCGGCACCGGGTTTCTGCATCCAGGAAAAATGGGGGATATTGGGAATCACGGTGACCGCTGCACCCGGAATCAGACGCAGAACATGCGCTTTCAGGGGCTCGGTGGACACCGTGAAATACCGGAAAAGTCGAAAAGCGCGCAACGTCTTTTCAAACCGCGTCAACATGGTTTCTTCCGACAGAATTCCATTGATACAGGCGGGGCTGTACTGCACATAGGCCGGATCGAACACGAAGTCATCCACCTCCACCGTGGTGATTTTTCCAAGGCGATCCAGCAATTGCTTCTTCAACGCCAATTGCGGTGAATACATGGGCCGATGAAACACAAACACATCCCCCACTGCAAAAGGGTTCAATCGGGAGATGTGTACGAATTCAAACGAATGACCGCACTCTTCAAGGGCATGAGAAAGATTTTCGCACCGATATACAAATGACGGGTCGTTGTGATAGCGTTTTCTGTTTTTATTACATGCAACAAATACGAAATGCATTCCCGCTATCCCCCTGCGCTTTCATCTGTCGGAAAATCTGCTCACAACATCCATCGCTCATCGCAAATACAACCACTAACGGAACCGATCGCTTTTCGAGTATATGCTGAAATTGGCATTCTCCAGCGTCAGGTTTCGATTATAACAGGGATCATGCTGCAATGCATCCTTCCAGCGCTCATGCATGGTTATGGCCTCCTGTTTGAGCCGCTTCTTCTTGGCCGCCGTGTCATCGGCACCGCGGCTGAGCGATTCGTAGTGATACAGCTCTGCATACGGGGTCCAGACATTGCGATACCCCGCGTCCCTTACCTTCAGACAGAAATCCACGTCGTTGAAGGCGATGGTGAGATTCTCCGCATCAAAACCGCCAACCATATCAAACACTTCTCTTCGCACCAGCATGCAGGCAGCGGTCACTGCGGAATAGTTCTGTATAAGGTGCGCGCGACCAAAGTACCCCGGCAAACTGCCATCCAGCAGCTTGTGGCTATGCTCCGCCACCCCCAGAATGCCGAGAACCACGCCGGCGTGCTGCAGCCGCCCGTCGGGATAGTACAGCTTTGCCCCCACACAACCGACATCTTTTCGGGCGACGTGAGACACCATTTCACCAAGCCAATCATCGTTGATTACTTCGATATCATTGTTAACAAATCCCAGAACGGCCCCGTTGGCATGGGATACCGCAAAGTTGTTGATATCGGAAAAATTAAATGCCCCGGGATACCGAAGCACCCTCACCTTCCCCATGCCTTCTCTCTGTTCGGCCAACGCTGCGAAATATTCCAGCGCTTGCGCGTCATCAGAATGGTTGTCGACCAGCAGAATTTCATATTTCGGATAATCTGTTTTTTCCAGAATAGAGTCAATGGCACGCCGGGTCACCTCTGCCCCGTTGCGGGTGGGCATAACAAGACTGACCAGTGGCAACTCCTCCGGAAGCTTCCACCGAACCCGGTAGGTATTGGGAAATTTTGCCTGGGTTACATCGGTGATGGCATCCCCAAGGACATCTTTCAGCGCACGAATACCGGCCTCGGTGGTATAGGGTTTTTCGGCGGCGCTCAGCGCGGTTGACCCGCCTTCCACACGCCAATGATACAGCACAAGGGGGATGTGAACTATCCCTTTACCCCCACAGGACTTCACACAACGCAACAACAGATCGAAATCCTGAGACCCCTCGAAGCCCATGCGAAAGCCGCCCACTTCCTGGAGCAAGGCGAGGCGATACACGCCGAGATGGGAGACGTAATTCTCCGAGTACAGCAGCTCGGGGCTCCAATCCGGTTTGAAGTGAGGACTGAATCGGCCGCGGTGAATATCAAATTTGTCTTCATCCGAATAAAGGATATTGACGTCTGGATTCTGGTGGATGGCATGCGCAACTTCGTTGAGAGCGTACGGCGGAAGCAGATCGTCATGGTCGAGAAGCGCAACGAATTCTCCCCTGCACAAATCCAGCGCACTGTTGCTGGCCGCACTGATATGGCCATTCTCCTTTCGAAATGTCACTTTTATCCGCGAATCAGAAGCGGCGAACTCCTCCAGTACGTCAATCACTTCATTATCTGTGGACCGATCATCCGCGATGCACAGTTCCCAATACGGATACATCTGAGTACGAACCGACTCAATGGCATCGCGAAGAGCCCTGGGAGTGGGATTATACACCGGCATCAGCACGGAAATCAGTGTTTGGATCGGCGCTGGCTGTGGAGTGATGAAGTCAGGTTCCACATCTGAAATATATTCGGGGTAATCTGACACGCCGCCCGTTTCGAACAGTCGGTGATATGCCTGTTCCGGATCGGAAACCACTTTTCGTCGCCCATTTCCGTGTAACTTTGCGAGAATTCGCTTTTGGGCGAATCCCTTGAATACTCTTCGGATTTTAAAATGCGAAACCGCGAACTCTCCATGGCCGCTCACGGGAACAAAGCGCAGTCCCCGGCAATGCCCCGGTATCCGAAAAAACCGTTTGCGCACACCGTCATCGCCATAAAAAAGGGACACACAATCAGCGTCATTGAATCCATTGCCCACATCGAAGTACAGCTTTGCCACATCGTCCCGGTTTCTCCGGATGGAGAATTCGAGGATAAACCACCCCGCGTGTAGGGAAATGGGGAGCTCGAAGTGGGAATTCTGTGCGTCCCCGTCAACAGAATACCGGGTCCATCCGGGGTTCGCGGACGTGGCTGCCAGGATATGAACCGGCTTCCAATCTGTCAGTTTCACCCCTCGAAGCAATACTTTTAATGTATTTAACAGACGCATACAATTCTCAGTTGACCGACTCTAAACGCATTGGCCTGCCGAATCAAGGCCCCTTCAACGATCTCACTGCTTCACCTTCGCTGCGATACACTTTCGCTACATCAGTGTTCCGATTTTATCGGCAAACCGATTCGAAGGACATTGGCTGCCCGGCGATGGTCTGTCAAAGATTTTTTTGAGTAACTGGAAAATTTCCGGATTTCTGGATGATTCGTTTATCTTCAAAAATACATCTGGCACAGATCAATATATGGAAAGACAACGAAACAAAATTTAATAAACGAACGATTGAGTGCGAATGCTTTTTCAGGTATACCCACGTGTCTCATTATCGACACAGAGGCGAAGGGATTCATCCCATCCCTTTGTCTTTTAAGTACAGAATTTTAAGATTAAAATGATTCAAATTCGAAATTATCAGATTGCTTCGGATGGTCCCCTCTTTCTTATCGGCGGCCCCTGTGTGATTGAAAGCGAAACGCTGTGTCTCAATACAGCGGAAAAGCTGAAACGAATCACCGAATCTCTGGATATTCCATACATCTTTAAAGCGAGCTTCGAAAAAGCCAATCGAACCAGCGCTGATTCATTTCGTGGTCCCGGCCTTGAAAAAGGGCTCAGAATTCTGGAACGTATCCGGGATGATCTGGATGTTCCGGTACTGACAGATGTTCATGAGGATACGCCGGTGGATGAGGTGGCATCTGTGGTGGATGTGGTGCAGACCCCGGCGTTCCTGGTCAGACAAACCCGGTTCATTGAGCGGGTTGCCACAGCCGGCCGCCCGGTGAATATCAAAAAAGGACAGTTTCAGGCCCCCTGGGATATGCAGAACGTGATCGATAAATATCGCCATTTTGGCAATCATCAGTTGATGCTCTGCGATCGGGGGACATCGTTTGGCTACAATACATTAATTTCGGACATGCGCGGGCTGTCCATCATGAGAGAGACCGGTTGCCCGGTGGTGTTTGACGCCACCCATTCGGTACAGGAACCCGGCGGAAACGGAAGCTGCTCCGGCGGAAAGCGGGCAATGATTCCGGTAATTGCGCGCGCAGCTGTGGCTGCGGGGGTATCGGGGATTTTCATGGAGATTCACCCCCATCCCGATGAAGCGCTGTGCGACGGTCCCAATTCCTGGCCCCTGGACAAGGTGGCGGAGCTGCTGAAGGTGCTTAAAGACATCGATAGTCTGGTCAAGGCAACGCCGTTTGTGGAGGACACCCTCTGATGAATGCCGTTGTCGTACCCCCCGAGCTTCGAGCCATCGCCCGTGAGATCGCCCTGATTATTCTGGATGTGGATGGCGTACTTACCGACGGTACCCTCGCCTATGGGGAAAACGGGGAGATGGTGAAGTATTTCAATGCCAAAGATGGACTCGGTATTCGACTGATGCAAAGCGCCGGCATTGAAGTGGCAGTCATTACCGCACGAAAGAGCCCCATCCTGGACAAGCGGATGAACGATTTGCGAATCGCCCATTTTTACACCGGCTATGACAATAAACTCGATGCGTATGGCGCGCTGCTGCAGAAAGTGGCCATCCCGGAAAGTCAAATCGCATATGTGGGAGACGACGTGCTGGATTTGCCGGTGATGCGTCGGGTGGGACTCCCCATTGCCGTGGGGGATGCGCATTGGTCCGCTAAAATGACAGCGAAATGGATAGTGGAGGGTCATGGCGGCAAAGGCGCGGTGCGCGAGGTCGCCGATGGGCTGATTGACGCCCGGGAAAACCTGATGGCCGCCATCGACCGTTTTCTGGACACCCACGTGGGAAAATCCGGTCTGGACAAAGCATGACAGAGAAAAAATTGCATTCAACTTCCCCATTCAAGGTTGTCATCCCGGCGCGATATGGTTCCAGTCGACTTCCGGGAAAACCGCTGATGGAAATCGCCGGAAAAACAATGATTCGCCGGGTATATGAAAACGCCCTGTCCACCAATGCGGATGAGGTGATTGTGGCGGCGGATGATGAACGAATCATTGATGAAATCACAAAATTTGGCGGCAATGCCATGATGACCTCTGCAGAACATCGCTCCGGCAGCGATCGGATTGCCGAAGTGGCCCGGAAAAAAAAATGGGCAGACGATGTCGTGATAGTGAATCTGCAGGGGGATGAACCGGCGATTGAAGCATCCCTGGTGGATACGGTGGCGGTGGCGCTGCACAGGCATCCGGCGGCGGGAATAGCCACCATGGCAACCCCCATATGCACGGTGCCGGATCTGTTCAACCCCAACATTGTCAAGGTGGTGTGTGACAACGGGGGAATGGCCCTGTACTTCAGCCGCGCCCCAATTCCGTGGCACCGGGACACATTCCAGGATGTATTCAGCAAAGGTGTGGATGCAGAGACGCTGCCCGAATCCCATGCGTATTTGCGCCATCTCGGATTGTACGCATACCGGGCCGGTGCATTGGGCCGTATCGCCGCTTCCCCACCTTCCCCCCTTGAGCTCACTGAATCGCTGGAACAACTCCGGGCCATGAGTATGGGAATCGGCATTCATGTCACCACTATCAGCAAGGCGCCGGGCCATGGTGTCGATACCATAGAGGACCTGCAACGCGTGAATCGCGCGCTGTCTGAAATCAGATGACCCGGCAGATGTCTCCCCAGATTGCTGCGACCTTTTCGAGGGGAATTCGAAAAATACCCTGTCTCGCTGCCCTGTTGAACGTTGAAAAGGTGGTATTCAATCCGGACAGGGCCATGGCCAATCACCTGGGTGTTGTGGTGGGGTGGGGATTTAAACCCAATACGGCTCGGGCGCGTCGTTTTGCGGCCGAAAACAAGCTGCCGTTTCTCGCACTGGAAGATGGATTTCTGCGTTCCGTTGAGCTGGGGGTTGAGGGAAGCGCCCCGCTATCCATTATCACAGATGACGTGGGGGTGTATTACGACGCCACGCAACCATCCCGTCTGGAAAACCTGTTGAACAGCGAAACCGATGCATTGACCGATTTGAAGCTCCTGCAGCGGGCGGAGCAATGCATGGACAAAATTCGACACCACCAGTTGTCCAAATACAACAACAGCCCGGTGGAAGAATTCGTGTTGCCGCCGTCGTCCTTCAGAGGCGATGTGCTGGTGGTCGATCAGACGGCCAATGATATGTCGATTCTCACCGGAATGATGCATCCGGACGGATTTCAGGGAATGTTGAACGCCGCATTGGAAGAAAACCCGAACGCGCGCATCATTGTCAAAATTCATCCGGATGTCATTTCCGGAAAAAAGGCCGCTAATTTTCAGACCGGACTGGACCATGAACGGGTGCTGTTGCTCCAGGACCACGTCAATCCCATCTCCCTGCTTCAGCAGGTGGATAAAGTGTATACCATCACATCTCAACTGGGATTTGAGGCGTTGATGCTGCACAAACCGGTGGTCTGTTTCGGTGGGCCCTTTTATTCCAACTGGGGTCTTACCGACGATCGTGTCCGCATTGCGCGGCGAACCCGAAAAAGAACCCTGGCCGAGCTTTTTGCAGCTGCGTATATCCTTTACCCCAGATACCTCCATCCCGACGAGGAACGTCCCGGTGAAATAGAGGATGTGATCGATCACCTGGCCCTGCAACGGGAAAAATACAGACAGAATGTGGGAGACCTGTACTGTTTTGGCTTCAGCAGATGGAAGCACGGTCACATTCGCCGGGTACTGAATTCCACCTCCAACACCATCAGATTCTGTCGCACGGCCGCCGGTGCGCGCAAATCCGGTTTTTCCAGAAGCGCGACAGTGGTGTGCTGGGGCACCAGAGGCAAGAAGGAAATTGACCGGCTCCGGACAGATACCACTCCGATTTGGCGGGTGGAAGACGGATTCCTCCGCTCCGCATCCCTGGGGTCGGATTTCACGTTGCCGGCCTCGCTGGTGGTGGACAAACGAGGGATTTATTTTGACCCGGGCACGCCCAGCGATTTGGAACATCTGCTGCTCACCCATGAGTTCACTGACGAAGAACGGCAGCGGGCGACACATCTGCAGCGGGAAATTCTGGAAAAAGGCTTGAGCAAGTACAACATCTCCACGCTGGATTCATTGGAACTACCCCGGAACCGAACCATTATTCTGGTACCCGGACAGGTGGAAAGTGATGCATCCATTGCGGCGGGATGTGTGGATATTCGAACCAACGAACAGCTGGTACTTGAAGTCCGGAAAAAATCGCCGGATGCGTTTATTCTGTACAAGCCCCATCCGGATGTGGTTGCCCAGAATCGAAAAGGGAAACCGGTCTATGGAGGCATTCGCGACGCCTGTGATGCCATTGTTGAAAATCAGTCCATTGCCGCATGCCTGGGAAAAGCGCACGAAATCCATACGATGACATCGCTTGTTGGATTTGAAGGTCTTTTACGGGAGAAAAAAGTATGTACGTACGGTCAGCCATTTTATTGTGGCTGGGGGTTGACCGATGACCGCCACCCACACCCGCGCCGCGGTCGGAAACTGCTTCTTTCGGAGCTGATTTGCGGCACGATGATACTGTATCCATCCTACATCAACTGGAAAAACAAAAGCTTTACAACCCCTGAATTTATTGTACAGACACTAGCCGAAGACTTGCGCAGGCAACTGCAACCGACCAGTGCCGGTACATCCGCTTCGCGGCAATTGAAAAGAATGGGAAATCTGGTTCGAGGAATGTTGAATGTTAAATAACTTTACAGGAAAGAGGGTTTTGCTCCTGCAGGGCCCGCTGGGACCATTCTTTAAACGATTTGCCAGAGACCTGAGAGATAATGGTGCGGAAGTGACCAAAGTAAACTTCTGCGGCGGCGATACTTTTTTCTTCAGCGGTAAAAACGTCATCAAATACAGAGATACACTGTATAACTGGCCCAACTTTCTCAAACAGTTGATAGCGGAACGTCGCATCACAACCATTGTGTTGCTCGGCGACTGCCGACCATATCACGTCAGAGCCAAAACAGTGGCAGATGAATTGGGGATAGAGTTTTATTCTTTTGAGGAAGGCTACCTGCGCCCCAACTATATCACGTTGGAAAAAGAAGGTGTCAACGGTAATTCCACCATGCCCAGAAATCCGGAGTTCTATCTTTCTCTGGCGATGGAGCCGAAAGAAGTGATCCGCCCCGTGGGTTCCAGCTTCTGGATTGGCACGCTGTACACAACGATATATTATGTTTCGATTGCACTGACGCTCTGGCGTTACCCTCATTACGTGCATCACCGGAGTTCATCGGTGGTTCATCATGCGGCATGCTGGGTGCGGGGGTTTTTCAGAAAAATATATTTCTCACTCGCCGAAAAGAAATACATGAAAGAGCTGACATCCAGGTGGTCGGGCAGATATTTTCTGTTTCCCCTGCAGGTGCACAACGACTATCAGTTCAAGCACGCCAAGTACGAAAAAATAGAAGATTGCATCGAGGAAGTGTTCAGATCGTTCTCTACTGAAGCACCACATGAAAATATGCTGGTGATCAAACACCACCCTGCAGACAGGCCCTATCGGGACTACACTCGGCTCATCCGGTATCTGGCGGCCAAATATCAGATACAGGATCGGGTCCTGTACATCCACGATTTGCACCTGCCAACGTTGCTGCAGCATGCAAAGGGAACCATTCTCATGAACAGCACCGTCGGTCTATCCTCCATCCATCACAAAACCCCGGTAAAGGTGCTCGGAAACTCCGTCTACAATATTCCCGGTCTGACCCACCACGGGACGATGGGAGAGTTCTGGGCCAATCCGGGGAAACCCGACCCACTCCTGTACAATTACTACCGGGGATGGATTGAGCACAACAATCAGTTCAACGGAAATTTTTACAAACGGCTTTCGAATACATCCAACCATACCGGTGTTATCTGGGATATGTAACCAACGGAGGAGTCTGCGATGTCACCAAAGAATATTCTGGTAACCGGGGGCGCCGGGTACATCGGTTCACACGTCTGCAAGGCGTTGTTTCGGCAGGGATTCACGCCTGTCACTTATGACAACCTGTCCAAAGGCCACGATTGGGCGGTCCAATGGGGGCCTCTGGTGCAGGGTGATATTCACGACACGGATACGCTGGCCCGGGCATTCAGAGAATTCACTCCCCTTGCGGTCATGCATTTTGCGGCCAGTATCGAAGTGGGCGAGTCTGTGCAGAACCCATCGTTCTACTATTACAATAACGTTGCCGGTTCCCTCAATCTGGTTCGCTGCATGCTGGCCGCCAATTGTCTCCGGATTGTCTTTTCCAGCACCGCTGCCACCTATGGCATCCCCGAGACACAACTGATTTCCGAGCAACACCCCCAGTCTCCAATCAATCCGTATGGCATGTCGAAACTGATGGTGGAAAGAATTCTGACAGACTGCAACGCTTCAAACGGATTGAAACACGTGTTTCTGCGCTATTTCAATGCCTGTGGCGCGGATGCCGAAAACGAAATTGGCGAATGTCATAATCCGGAGAGTCACCTGATTCCCATCATCATGCAGGCCGCCGGGGGGCAAAGAGAAAAGCTGTTTATCTATGGGGATGATTATGACACGCCGGACGGTACCTGCCTCAGAGACTATATCCACGTGGAGGACCTGGCCTCAGCCCATGTGCTGGCACTTCAGGCACTCCTTGGCGGGGCAGAATCAGACGCCTTCAATCTGGGAACCGGCGCCGGATACTCGGTGCTTGAGATTCTGAACGCCGCAGAAAAGGTGATCGGTCGACGCATTCCGCGAGATGTGGTGACCCGCCGCGAAGGCGACCCGCCTATTCTGGTGGCATCGTCAGAAAAAGCGAAACAGCGCCTGAAATGGCGACCCGAAAAATCACTCGAAGAAATCCTTCAGAGTGCCTGGGACTGGCATCGCAAACAGAACAGCATTCGTTGATGGCCGCATGGCGTTGAGGCGATTATCGGGCGGTCAGTTGTTGGATTCAGCGGCGCGACGCCGGTAATAACGGACCCAATGATATGTGCCCAGGTATATCAGGACGCCAAACACCACTCCCAGCACAATGGACCCCACCCAGAGGGGAAGGAATATTTCAGCCCCCATATCGAGAATGGATGCCAGACTGGCGCGAAGGGCATTCACATCGAAACTGCCAACATGGGTTATCTGACTGCCAAATTCTTTGAGACCAACTGAACGCTCCGGAAAAAACAACGTTCCGAACAGATAGTTGGCCCAATACAGGGGCACAAATGTAATGGGGTTACTTATCCACACACCGGCCAGGGCAGCTTTCAGATTTCCGCGGATAATGAGCGCCAACAGTGTCACCACTGCCATCTGAATCCCCATGATGGGCAAAAAGCCGATAAAAATACCCAGGGCAAGCCCCAACGCAATTTTATGGGGTGGGTCTTTTTCCCTGGCGATTTCCCAGACCGTGTCAATGGCGCGTTTGAAAAAAGGTGTTCTTCCAACGGCGGGTACGATTCGGTTGCTCTGATCGCGTGCAGTCACTTGAGTCGCAGAATTCATGGCTCGCAGTGTACTGATGTTCACGCTGAAGACAAATAAAAAAAGATATGTGGGTGTTTTTTTAATGACAACCGCTACATTCGGGTATTGTGGGCGTATCCGTACCATCAGAACAAAGGTGTCCGGTCTGATGAACGTCAGATCGTTCCCTTGAAAAAGGGCGATCTGGGCGCTTTACTGTCGAGGTTGCGACTGATACGGTACGCCCGATCTGCAATGCGTCCGAAATCAATTTGTCTAAGCGGTTTCAGAAAAATTTCTTCAATGCCCACGTCGCGAAATCCCGCATACACCACTGGTTGATTATCTGCGGTGATTCCCATAATGCGACTGCGACTCAGAAGCGCCGAATTTCGACGTTTCAGCTCGGACACAAGCAATGGCCCATTTTTTCCGGGCAAGTGAAAATCGAGCAGAATCAAATCCGCCATGTCAGAGGGAGAATCTGCGCTCGGATGCTGATCCACCGCCGAAAGAAAATCCTCAACGGAAGCAAATCCATTTACCACACAATTATAATTGGCACGTAAAACTCTTGAAATGGCCCGGGTCAGATTCCTGTCATCGTCGATAACGGCGATGGTGGGGGGGCGCAAAACCTCACCGTTAACCGATATTTTTTCAATGTTCCTGTTCATGAAGTGAAGCCTGTCTGTCCTCTATCTGGATGTCTGCAATGCTATAATTTATTTTTAGCACGATAATTCTCCTTGCGAATGCGGGTGAAAAAAAAAATTCCAAACCATGACCGATTGACGCGATTCAACACAAAAAAGCACACTCTCCGCTCCAGGAACTAAACTCCATCCCCGTCTGGTCGATATATTAATCTGGAAAGTAATTTGGCGCTGAGGTGATATGTGAAACTCCAGGGACATATGCAGGAAACGAGGATCAGTTATAAGGCGGTTGATCCCCGCTGTAACATCAATGTCCGCGAACTGAACCGACACAAAGCCGCGCGCCGACTGATCACCAACAATAAACGGAAGGTGGCATCCGCCGGGCTGGTGGTGCCGACCCTCGCGGATATTTCGGCCGGTGCTCTGGTCGAAATTGATTTGAGCTTTCCGGGAATTCCCCTGATTTATCGCTCTCGTGGCATCGTCGACTGGATGGACAGCGCCGCCGGAAAAATGGGCGTACTCGTATTCGGCATGGATAAGGTAGACCCGAACGCGGTGCAGGAGAATCCGACGGCGAGAGAAGAAACACCGATGCCGGCACAACAGCAGGCTGAAGCGGCTGCCGAGGTTGCCCCGGCGCCACCGACCGCCGAACCGGAACAGGCGATAGCCGATGCAGCACCGCAGGTGACAGCCAACGAAGAACCGGCGAAAAACACCGTTCCGGGAATGACCATGCCCGATGAAGAGGATGTGGCAGAATTGTTCAGCGGACTGGTTGATACCGAGGTGGCCGTGCAATCGAACAATGACAAGCCGCTCAAGGCGAAGCGGTTTGCGGTTGTAGGTGAATACAGAAATGACGATGGCGCCCCGGTGCTGTTGATGGCTGCGGATGTGGCCCTCGTAAACTTTCTTGGCTCCGCCCTGGTGATGCTGCCCAAAGACGAGGCGGAAAATGCCAACAAGAACAACACCATTTCCGATGAGATTCAGGAAAGCTTTCAGGAAATTTGCAATATTTCATCAAGCCTTATCAACGACGCCGGCAATGCGCATGTGCGCTTTTCAAATATGCATATAACCGCCGCAGGAGCGTTACCCGCTGATATTGAAAAAATCGTATCCGAACCTACCAATAAAATTGATTTCACTATCAATGTACCCGGATATGGCGCTGGACGTCTGGCGTTGCTCGACGCAACGTGGAAGTGAGGGGGAAGTGAGGGGAAATCGCGGGAGCGGGTTTCACATGCGCTTTTCAGCTGACAGCTTCGGAGACGGAAGTATTCTGGAAATAACACTGGAAAGATCATTGATCCGAAATGGTTTCTGCAGGTATCCTCGCGCGCCGGCATCAATCATCCCCTGCGCGGTTTCGTTGTGACTGTAGCCGGATGAAACGAGCACATCCACATCTGGATTGATCGCTTTCAGCACGCCGAATACCTGGACGCCGTCCATCTCCGGCATTACCATATCCAGAATCACCAGCCCCACTTCCTGCCAATGTGCCTGATAATAGGCAATCCCCTGAGCACCGCTCGACACATTCGTTACCTGGTAGCCAAGGCGTTTGAGCATCTCCTCTGTGGCCGCACTGACAACTTCCTCATCGTCCACCAGCAATATGTGGGCCGGTTTTCCGGGAGATACCCCATTCAGCGTACTCCTGCCCGATTCCCTTTCAAGGGGACTTGCACTCCGGGGGGCTTCGGATGGTGAATGTCTGCGAAGCAGCACCTGCCATTTGTCGGCCAGGTCCGAAAGGTTGCGCGCCGACTCCTGAATTCTGCCGATCCCGCTCAATAGCGTTGGTTCAGCGGACATGGTTTTCAGCAATAAATCAGACATCGCAACAATTGCGGTGAGCTGATTGTTCATATCATGCACAATTGAACCGCTTTCCTGCAACAGATACTCAAGGGATTCCGGCTGCTCCCCGTTGTTTTCTATTACGGGTACCTGTGGATTCAACATCGTGTCCGACGTCGATGGACTATCCGAAAATTCTCTGGCCAAACTGTCCCCCAATTTCGTTTTGCTCAATATACATTTTCTATACAAATTAAACGTATCACCAAAGGGTCCTTTTTCCAGTTTTCGAAAAGAATTATTCCAGTTTTCCTTGAGCAACATTGGCAACCCGTTGAAAACACATGACAAACGATCCGATACACATTGATGAATGGCCACAATTCCAGCCACCGGACATGTCGCCCGCTGTGCACAGCGCCAACTGTTCGACGATTTGAACCCCGCGAATGCTTCTACTGAGAAATGACAGACATGGCAGATATCAGAAAAACGCGCCGTGAATGGCATTCAGTGCTCCTGCGGCGTCCTGCTGCCGAAGAACCATGGAGATATTCAATTCACTCGATCCCTGCGCTATGGACACCACGTTGAACCCACCCGTTCCCAGAGCACCGAAGACGCGACCGGCGATCCCCGGTTGTCGTCGCATGTTCTCCCCCACCACCGCCAGAACGCACATGTCTTTTTCAACCACGGGCTTTTCCATCATATGAGCCGCTATTTCGGGCTCGAACTCCACACGTATCGCATCCAGAGCACGGTCGGCATCGCTGGACTGCACCGCGAAGCAAATCGAATGCTCCGATGATCCCTGACTGATCATAATCAGATTCACGCGTGCATTTGCCAGCGATGTGAACAAACGTCCCGCCACGCCGAACATCCCCACCATACCGCTGCCCTGCACGCGGATGAACGCGACGTCATCAACGGTAGAGATACCCGTGATCACACGCCCCGCCACATTGGTATCCCGGATAATCGTGCCGGCAAATTGTGGATTGAATGTGTTGCACACGCGCAACGGAATCTTTTTTTCCATGACCGGTTGCAGTGTGGGCGAATGCAGCACGTACGCGCCAAAATGAGACAGCTCCATCGCTTCGACATAGCTCATCTCAGAAATGGCACTCGCCTTTGGCACGTACCTGGGGTTGGCCGTCAGCACGCCATCCACATCAGTCCAGATTTCCACAATGGCCGCACCAAGTCCGGCGCCGATGATGGCCGCCGAATAGTCCGAACCATTTCGACCAAGAGTGGTCACCCTTCCCGAAACCGAACGGGCGACAAATCCGGGTAATATTGTGACGGTTCCATCCGTCAGTGCAAAACGCCGCAGGGATTCATTGGTCCGTTCAAAATCAACCCGGGCAGCGCCAAAATGCTCGTCGGTCACAATCAGTTCCCGACT
Source organism: Polyangia bacterium (assembly GCA_050287845.1). Classification (GTDB taxonomy): domain Bacteria; phylum Myxococcota_A; class Polyangia; order JAAYKL01; family JAAYKL01; genus JAFGXQ01. The sequence goes on along the minus strand of JBNKCR010000158.1, from coordinate 66,948 downwards.
GTCCGCAAACTGCGCGGCCAAACCATTCTTTCGACAGGTTGCCGCAATCATGTTTGCCGAACAGAGTTCACCGAATGACATCAGCCGGTCCAGTACTTTTGGCGACAATTCCCCCAGCGCATACACGCCATCACAAATGCCGAAAAACTCCACACACAATTCGTCAATGACACGCGCTGCGTCCTCATCATCTCCGGCCACTGCATTCAGCGTGGTGATATGACGCTGATGAACCGCCGCACGACGTTCTCTGTACGCCGGGTCCTGTTTTGCTGCCGTACTGGCAATACGAAGAATTTCATCGGTAACGCCGCCCATGGCGGAGACCACCACACACAGCTGCCGGTCTTCCACTGCGTTCCGGCGGATGATTTCAATGGCTTTCTCAATCGTGCTCTGATCTTTCAGCGATGACCCGCCGAATTTAATGACTTTCATGATACGATTCCACTTTCATCTGCCCTTCCATTTCCCCGAGACGTTGCCGGGCAATATCAGCCCAGGCACCGGCAGGTTCCATGGAGAGATACGCATTCCAAATCTGTTCGGCATCCCGTTCATGACCAAGGCGATACAGGGTCATCCCAAGATTGAAATAGGCATCCGCAAATGTATCGTCCAACTCCACCGCTCGCTTGAAATGATATTCCGCATCCCGCAATGCGCCAGTCTCGTAATCGAGGAATCCCAGATTGTAATGGGCTTCAGGCTGTGCTTCATCCACTTCCAGCGCCTTGATATACAGTGCTCTCGAGTCTTCTGTCGCCCCGCGTCTGTACCGCAGATTGCCCAGGTTGGTGTATGCGGTTGCGAGGGTGGGATCGAGCATCAGCGCCTGATGATACGCATGCTCGGCATCATCGAGAGTATCCTCATCTTCGTCCATCTGACAACCTTCAAGATACCATTCATAAGCAGTACGGGTATTCTTCCGCCCCACGTAATCCGGCAAACTGGAGACCAGCTCCTCTTCGAGCGTTTTTACAGTGAAATCAATGAGCAACTGTCCGGATTCCGCCTCGAACTCCCGACCTTCATCGGTGACGGTTACCTGATTCGAATCCGCGGCAATGCGCAGGCGTCCCAACGGATGCGTAGTCTGCGGCAACAATCGCTGCAACTGGGTTATCATTACCCGGGTCCGCTGCAACGACACGCCGTTTTCCAACAATGACACCGCCGAACGGATACTGATCAGATCCTGAAACGTATAACAGCGTCGATGGCCGCGATATCCACCGGGACTGATGAAATCCGTTTTGTCCCAGTATTTCAACCTGCCTTCCGAGATGCTGAAAAGACGACACACATCTTTTCGCGTAAAGGTGGCTTCCAGCGCGGTTCCCGGAGAACTCTGATATTCGCTCTCATAAATATCATCGTGAAACGCCGCCTCCGACATGGTTTCATCCTCGCGGCAGTCGATATCGCCCGCATCGTCATCCATATCCAGAAACAGCTCACCCTCCCGACCTTTCACAAGTCCGTCAAACTTCACAAAAACCACGCGCTTTTTATCCGATGTGTTCATCAGGCGTCTCCATGTCCGAAATCTTCAGCTGTATTCGATTGAACATCTCCAAGCACATCTATATCCACCAAAAGTTGATCCCGTTCAATCTTGAACTCGAGTTCAGTCCTTACTTCGCCAAGCAAACCTTTCGTGCAGCGAACCACAGCTTCCTTCCGGGCCAGTCGCAAAACGGCCAATCTGAAAAACAGGGACGTTTTCAGGTGACGCAGCAGGTTGTCCCGATTGGTTTCGACCTGAAACTGTTGTCCGAACCGGGTTAAATCAATGGTTAACATGGTGCTGCCGGAGTACACCTGTTTTCCGCCGATGTTCTGCTGCACGATGCCTTCGGACATAATTTTCGCCTGGTGCATCAGCACTTCGCCAGCGACCGGTGTCAGAGACATCCCCTTGGTTTCTTTAAATATTTTCGGAATTCCAGCTTTTGTTACAGATTTAATCATAATGTAGGATAGTGTAGTTCAATGTAGTCCACAGCCACAAATAAATAGCCATCAAAAAGAAGCAACCCAGATTCCGGGCAGCGAACGGGATGCCATTGGTTGCAGTAAACTGCACGGCAATCTGATCTTTATGGTTTTGCCAGAGGCCGTTTTGCGCTATGACCCCATGACAACCGACTCGTAAAAATGGAGAAAATCTATGTCGAAATTATGTCCCTGTAATTCAGAAAAACCCTACGATGAGTGTTGCGGTCCCTATATCTCCGGTGACGCACTGCCCCCGACCGCCCTGGCACTGATGCGCGCGCGGTACACGGCGTTCACAACTGCTGACATCGATTATATTGAAAAGACACGACATCCTCAGAGTGAACACGAGTTTGACAGGGCGGCCACTGCATCGTGGGCCAAAGACTCCAAATGGCTCGGATTTGAACTTATCGGCACCGAAGCCGGAGAAGCATCCGACGAAGGCGGCAGTGTGGAGTTCATTGCCAGATACACGGTTGAAGGAAAAAAGCAGGAGCACCACGAAAAAGCTCTGTTTCAGAAATTGGATGGCAAATGGTATTTCATGGACGGCGATTTTGTGAAAGGGGAAACCTACCGTCGGGAGAACCCGAAGGTTGGCCGGAATGACCCCTGTCCATGTGGAAGTGGCAAGAAATTCAAAAAATGCTGTGCCAGATAACACGCTGCCCCCAATTCCCCCTTAAGTAATCTTCTCCAGTAACGATACAGTAAGAACACAGCGGATTTGGTCATTCCCGAATCCGGATTGGAGACATTCCTCCTTCCCGGGAATGTCCCGGCGGGAATGGATGTAAACGCATTATCTGAAGAAACGGCAATCATGATTCAACTGGCAGATTCCGCATTGAGCGCATTGAGATGGACCCTTGAAATGGATACCGAACATCAGCCGGTAAATGAAAGCCTGGCGATTCGTATCGGCGCCATTTCCGGACTGAAAATTTTTCCGGTGGTTGCACAGAAAGTGACTTCCCTACTCAGTAAAACTGATTTCACCATTGATGAAATCACCGAAACCATTCGGCAGGATCCCTCGCTGGCGGCCGGAGTGTTGCGGCTGTCCAATTCGCCTTTCTATATGGCGGCGCATCCAATTACATCCCTTGACCTCGCCTTTATCCGACTGGGCAGAAATACTGTGCGGGAGGTTATCTTCGCGGTTGCCACCATGCAGCTTTTCCCGGACACCCGGGGCCTGGGGCGGCTGATTCGCGACCATTGCGCAGCGGTGGCGGCCATCGCGCATCTGCTGTCTGCGCGCCTCCGGATTGGAACGCCGGAAATCATGTTTCTGGCCGGACTGATGCATGACATTGGCATCATGCTCCTCATTGATTCGGGCGAAGTGCAATACAATTTCTCCCGGGAAGGTGCATTTGAATCGGAATCCCGTTTCCGGGACGCGGAATTGACCCAGGTGGGATTCGATCATTCTGTACTTGGCGCACAGGTGCTCAACCGCTGGAAAATAGGTGCGCCGATTCCGCAGATTGTGGCCTGTCACCATCTTCCCGACCTCGCGAACCAGACACCTGAAATCAGCTCTCTGGTTGCACTTCTGAGACTGGCGGACACCGTTGACTATGTACTTTCCTCCGGCGTTGCAGATGCGGATACGTTTGCCATCAACCAGCACGAAAGCGACGAATGTCGAATGCTGAATCTGGGAAAAGATGCCCTCCTGCAACTCTGGCCGGAAATCACCGCCGCGCGGGAACACTCACAAAGTCTGTTTCCATGATCCCGCCTGGAAACCATCCGGCAAATCGGCTGCAACCTTGAAGTTGTGTTTACTTCTGAACCTGATAAAGTAATGCCATGTCCATGAAATCAATTGCGTACCGAATACTTATCCACGCCATGCACGCCACATTATTTGCCGCAGTCTTCGGGGGCGTATCCGTTGCCTGTTCTGATTCAATCGCAGCGCCCGTCCAGCAGCATCCCGGCTTCGCATCTCTGTATGGCGCGGAGGTCACCAGCGCCCCTGCAGCAGTTGGCGCACTGGTCGATACCATCTCCCTTCGCTCGTTCTGTACCGGTACGCTGATTTCTCCTTTCTGGATAATTACCGCTGCGCACTGTGTGGAAGACAAAACTGCAGACGAGCTGCTGTTCACCCTTTCCAGCGATGTGCACCATCCGGACGACCCCATGCTGCCCGTTGATGACATAGTCGTTCACCCGGATTATCGGCCCATCACTTTTGTAAACGATATTGCGCTGCTGCAGCTGAAGGACAAAGTCTCAGGCATCGCGTATCCGAGCATCAACCAGCACCCCCTCGATGAGTCATTTCTCTCTGAAGCACCCGATTTTGTCGGATACGGCTACGACGAAAACCGGTACAGCGGCGTGAAGAGAACCGCGCCCATTCCCGTGCTGAGCATTGGCAAAGCCACATTCAGCACCACATGGCGCTCCGACTATGAAACGGGGGCTTGCTTCGGAGATTCCGGCGGGCCAGCTTTTCTTCCCGGAGACGACGGACTCATGTTGGCCGGAATCGTCAGCAACATCCTGTCCAGCGATGACGATGACCCGTGTATCGGCAGTTACAATGTATCCAGAGTGGACAGATACGCCCAATGGATACTGGCGACCACGGACAGTTCGGCGGAACCGCCGGAATGCGCCAGGGAATCATCTGCGTGTTTCTGCGATGACGCCTGCGCTGAAAACGGGTCAACCTGCGACAACGCACGCTGTCAGTATATGAACTGTCTTCAGACATATGATTGTGTGGACGCGTGTAAACCAACGGATGGCGCATGTATGAACGACTGCTACGTGCAGGCCGAAACTGCCGAGTTGGCCATGTTTGAAACCTTCCTCACCTGCGGTAACGACGAATGTGGACTGGTCACACAGGACGATTTGTTCGATTGTCTGTATGAAAATTGCCACGACAGCTTTCACGGATGTTTCGACGCCACCGACTGCAAGTTGACCGGTGGAGACTGCGAAACGGGTAGCGCCTGCCGGCCAACCCGCTATGAATTGACCACTTGTGATCCCAGTCTCGATTTCCCATTGGGGGAAAGCTGCAATCCCGATTCCGATCAGGTCAGTTGCGCGGACGGCCTCATCTGCGCGCAACAGAGTGGCAGCAACCTGTGCAGCCAACTGTGTTTTACGGACGAAGACTGTGACGGGCGTTCCTGCATCAGAGATTCGACAACGGATTTTCGAGGCACCCCCATCTCCATCTGCGAACAGGATGTTCCCCGCGTCATCAGTCAGGGATGCGGATATTTTCCCACCATGGATGCGCCGGTCGGGGCGCTGCTCCGCCTGATTTTCTAGTCGGTTCGCCCCACCGTATTCCACCATTTTTTCTGGTAACACATTCCTCTGTGTCCGGTGTTTCAACGGCAACAACTTTATTTTCAGAATCAGACGGGCAGAACAATGATCAGAATCACACAACCTCAGAAAAAAAAAGGTAGCTGGATTATCTGGGCTGTTACGGGCTCCTTTCTCATCCACGGCGGTCTTTTCTACGCGGGTACGGAATACACCCTGCACAAGGAAAAGACGCACTATGAAACAAGTAGAATCGAATTCACGGCCCCCCCACCCCCCAAAGCCATGGCAACAGAACCCGAAACGGAACCTTTGCCGGAACCCATCGAAGAGCCGCCCAAAGAAGCGCCCAAAAAATCCCGGGCACCGAAACCCAATGTTCAGGAACCACCGCCCCCTCCAAAAGAAGCACCCAAACCGGTGTTTGGCGCCACGGCTGATTCCGTCGGAAATAGCCAGAGTGGTGTGTCCATCCGGGTGGGCAATACCCTTGAGAGCGAAATGGACAAAGCAGCACCGCCCAGGAAAGTGACGCCGCTGGCCGCGCCGCCCGAGGAACCCGCCACCCCTGTTCGCAAGCCGGAACCCAAAGTGAAACCGGTCCCGGTATACAACCTCTCAAAGGCGCCCAAATTCAAGACCCGGGTGGAACCGGTATATCCCGCAGCGGCCCGCAAAGCCGAAGTGGAAGGCGTAGTCCAGCTGGAAGTGCTCATCGACAGAGATGGTCGCGTAAAAGATATTAAGGTCCTCAAAACTCCCGGCGCCGGTCTGGATGAAGCAGCAGTGGCGGCCCTGAACAAATCGCGATTTGAGCCCGGAATGATGAACGGTAAACCGGTACCAGTAAAAATAAAAATACCGTATCGATTCATTCTGGATTCCTGAAACAGGATGCGGTTCTCCCCCCCAAAAAAACAGTGACACATCCGGGAGCGCCGCTTGTTACATGAACAACAGTCAACAATCGCACAACATGAATCATTCAAGTCATCTGACAGATTAGGAGATTTAACATGGTAGACAAATTATTGAACATGGCACTTCTTGGCGGCGAACCCATACTTTATCTGCTGGTATTCCTCAGTATCCTGTCCATTGTGGTCGTCCTGGAGCGGGCAATCACATACGCCAGAAACAAAGTGGACCTGGCTGCCTTCACCACCAGACTGATAGATTTCCTCAATCAGCAGAAACTGGACGATGCCATCAAGTTGGCCGAATCCACCAGAACAGCGGAATCGGCGGTGGTTGCCGAAGGGCTGAACAATTTCGACAAACGGAAATCCGTTGTTATTGAACTGATGAGCGCCGCGAGCATGGCTCAGCAGCAGCGGCTCGACAAGCGATTGAACATTCTGGGGACCATCGGATCCAACGCGCCGTTTGTAGGCTTGCTGGGGACAGTGCTCGGTATCATCAGAGCGTTCAACGATCTCGCTTTTAACAGCGAAGGTGGTGCATCTGTGGTGATGGCAGGTATTGCCGAAGCGCTGGTGGCAACAGCGGTGGGATTGCTGGTGGCGATTCCGGCGGTGGTTTTCTTTAACTATTTCAAAAACAGACAGAAGCAAATCATGAGCAACGTTTCGCGACTGGAAAACACCCTGCTCGCATTCATTGCAGACCGGAAGCTCACTTCCATCGGCAAGAAAGCCGCCTGAACGGAGGACTGAACATGGCAGCCAAAGCAAACTTTCAGGATGAACCGATTACCGAGATCAACGTTGTACCACTGGTGGACATCGTCCTCGTATTGCTCATCATTTTTATGGTAACCGCCAATTTCATGGACAAGCCGGCCATTGATATGGAGTTGCCCAAAGCCGATACCGCCGAGCGCAAGGAACGCAATCAGTTCTCCCTTCTCCTGGGCGAAGATGGGTCGGTGGCCATTGGCGACACCCGGATTCCGGAGCGGGAGGTGCCGGTGCAGCTACGCCGCGTCTTCAACGAATACAAGACCGAAAAGCGAACCACGGCCCAAACCGAAGGCCGACGTATCAGCGACAACCAGGCGACCCTGCTCGCACAGAAAGAGTTGACGATGATCATTGAGGCAGACCAGAAGGTATCCCATGGACGAATCATCCATTTCATTGATCTCGCCCGCAAGACAGGCATCTATAAATACGCATTCAATGTTGACGATCAGCAATGATTCCCAAAAAGCGTCCGCGCATTGCAGGTCAGTTCCCGCACGATACAGAAAGTTCCAGCTGTGCGGGCGTCTATTTCGATCGGAAATGATTTTCTTTGTCGCGAAACAGCACGTTGAATGTGGTCAGCGTGCCATAGCATTTTGAAATATAGCTCTGCATATCCACTTTCTCCTGTTCGCTCAGGGAATCACTCATATTCAGTTTGGCTTCCAGAACCCGGAGTCTATCCCGAATCATGACGATTTTGTGAAAGAAAGCATCAAGCTCCACCTCTTTGGGTTGATTCTCGTCATTTTCCGGTTTGAGAATCATTGTCCCACCATGCCATTTTGCGGCCATTTCCGGGTAACCATACAAGGTTTCTTCTTCGAGCAGCTCACGCAATACCTGTTTCAAACCATCTCTATCCACAGAAATTTCTCCTTCGGTATCCCCCTCGACCGGCGTTTCCAGTGTCGCACGCAGTGGTCCATCGAAAACCGTCGCACTTCGGGGGGGTCTCCTTGATGATATGGGCTTCACAACAACTGGTCTGACCAGAAATTTGCGCGATTCCCGCACTGAAAAATGGGCACAGTATTCCAGACCAGCCGGAATTTCTCCAAGCTCCCGGCGTTTCATGCACAAGCCGCGGATGACGCCATTCTCATCCCGGGCTTCCTTGTAAAAGGCCTTGCAGTCACCACATGTCGGTTCTTTTAATTGACGTTCTTCATCCATGTCGCCACTTTACTCTCTGCCAATTCTGAAATCAACGAAATCAGCTGAAACGTGCCTTCAGTAAGTCGTACATTTTTGTCAGACGATGGGTCAGTCGATGGGCGTGGTTTACCGTTTCCATTCCCTTGTGCGCGATTCGTTTGCGCAACTCCGGCTTGCTGAGGTAATACCGCGCTTTGTCCAGGGCGTCATCGTTACTCGAATACATGGCGACACTCACACCGTCTTCAAAATGTTCCAGCACATCCAACTGGGCGTCCGTCAGCAGAAACCCACCCACCCCCGGCACATCCCAGACCCGCTGATTCACTGCGGTAGGCATCTGTTCGGACGTAATGTTCAGATTGATGCTGCTTGCGGCGTAAAAGGCGGGCACCTGGCTGTGATAATCCAGAAATGGCGACACCGACACCCCGGGACACAACTGCTTCCAGTGAGGATCTCCAACCACTGCAATGTTCAGTTCCCGAAGTTGATTGATCAGCTTTCGCCGCGAACGCATAGAGGATTCGGCCATAGCCACCTGCGCCGCAAGCCCTTTTTCCCGGGTCCCCTCTGTCAGGTATTCTGCAAGATGAGCGGTGGCAGTGCTTCGATGCCAGCCGTTATCGGAACAGAGTTTTCTGGCCATCCGACGAATCGACTTCGATGGTTCAATCCGGGCCTTGTACCACCAGGAATTACCGACGAACGAGATCTCGCTTTTCGGCCCTGCCAACGCGCTGTAATTCAACCGATATTCATTGAAAAATCTTCCATTGGAGCCCGTGGGTAAATAGACCGAATCGCCAAACCCCTCCTTTGACAGCCACGGCAAGGCATCGCGCTCAAAACTGAACACCTGCAGATTCGACACGGCATTTTCCCGGGCCCCCGCCAGCACGGGAATGGGATGATCCACAAACCAGGACGCCAGGGGAACATCGTAGCGCTCCAACAGTCCCGCGAGGACACCTGTTCTATCAAACCCCAGATGATTCATGGTTAAAATAAAGTCCGGTCGGAACGTTACCAGCGCTTTCAACAGAACTGCAATAAAATCTCCGTCCCCAGTGCCCGTTTTCCGGGTGGGCAGGCGAAACACTTTCCAGCCGCAATCTTCAGCCGCCTCCGCCACGTCGTCCACCAGCAGATAGCGGGTATCAAATATCAGGACTCTGGGCGTATGCCTGAATTTCAGATACCCCAGCGCCGCTCTAACTCTGGCGTCATCCACATTTTCCTCACAATTCAGTTCAGTCCGTTGAAATTACAAGAGAATGAACGGCTGGCGCCGTCATTGATTAACATCTCATTTTCATAGAAGCGAAAGTAAATCCGTTGTTACTCTCAAGTTCTGCATCCATCCGCCGATACATTATTCAGCAACCGGTAGCAGTAACCGGTGGGCTTCGCCCTGTGGCCACGAAAGGCATGTCATGAAAATATACGATACCGCAACTTCAGCCATTATGCGTCAGACCCAACGCATGGAACAGTCCGCACGAAACGTCTCAAAACTCGGTGATGTGAACGGAGAAGGCGCCAGGGTCGATTTGGCCAGAGAGGCTGTCACCAGAATCGAAGCCACCAACATCACCAAAGCCAATGTGAGCGTCATCAAAGCCGAAGATGAACGCACCCGGGCCATTCTCGACATGTTCGCGTAAGCACCGCTTTATTCATCAGTCGATTCGACCCCGATCCATGCTATCTTTCAGGGGGTCAACACCGGACATTTTCTGGGAAGCACCCCGTTGGGGTCAATGCCGTTGTCCGTGGACGTACACCAATAGGCGGTTTCGGCGGGTTCCCAGGAGCACGCTGACATGCCCTGACCAGTCACATTGTACAGACAGGATTTGCAATGCAGCTGCCCGTTGTAACAGTACAGCGCATTCCCATTGACATCGCAGCAACCACTCAACGTGATGCCCCGACAATTATCAGACACCACAGTGGGCGCTGTCGCCGTATTGCCCGGACAAGTGCCGGTGGTCCAGTAATCGGAATCCGCTGCCGTTTCTTCATACTCAATCTCGTCGAAAAACACGCATCCGGACACCCATGGCAAAAAGAACAGAAAAAATAATATCGACAGCAATCGTTTTATTTCAGTCATATTAAAAGCTCCCCGAGATCAGCAGTCCACCTTCCGAGGGAGTGGCGTAAACGGCAACCGGCGCCGCGCGGTAAGGCCCTTTGAAATCCGTCATGGCCGCAAGGACGATAGTCGTAATCCCCGCGCCTGCAGTGCCCAGTAACGTCCCAAGGCCAACGATGCGCATGGCATTCAATGTTTTTGCATCCGAATCAGAATCCATATTTTCTTTGCCCCGTTTTACAAGTATTCCCAGTGCCACTGTAGACCCACCCAGTAAAACCGTTGAACCGGCGGCGATGAAAAATGGCACTTTTGATGAAATTCGCTTTCGGCTAAGGGACGGCGGCGGCGCAGTTGTGGTCACCACAGTTGCCTTGTCGGCCGCCGGGGCCGGTTCAGTGGCATCCGTTGCAGGCAGTTCTTCAATAGAAGCGCGCGGTTCATACATCACCTCGGATCTGGTTTCACCGCGGACAATCCGGTCCACCTTCAGCAGAACTTCGTCATTTTCCTTTAATTCAATATGGTGTAGCGCTCCTGCAGATACGGAAAGCGGGCCAGGCAGCGGCGTCACCCCGCGATAAATCCCATCCACAAACACATCCAGGCCCACTGGCGCCACGACCTCAATATCGCCTACCATTTTTCTCATTCGCTCCAGCTCAAGCAACACTTCATCACGGCGCGTTTCCGATACCGCATCGCCACCTTCCGCCAGATAGCGTTCAAAAGTGATCACTGCCAGTCCGTAGTACTTCAGTGCCGCCTGGCAATGACCAATGTTATAAAACAGTTTCCAGCTGGGATTCAGGTCGTATGCTCTCTGAAAGGAAGCGAGAGCGCCCTGGTAATCCCTGGCATCAAAGTCCCGAACACCTGTCTGAAAATGCTGAATTGCTTCCCGCCTGGCCGACGAAGAATCAGCCTCGCTCTCCGTCTCCGTACCACCCACTTCCTGTTCCTGAAAATTAAAATCTTCCGTGTCGCCGGCAGACTCATCCGCATGCACGCGCAGAGAAATTATCATTCCAATTATCGACACGATTCGAACACATGTTTTCGCAATTCCCATATCGCCCTCATTATCACAGGCATTTCAACAGTACCGGATTCAGTTGATACGATTTGTCCAGCCGAATGACCTCACGTGACCCTGACCTGAATGGTCTTACTGAATAATCAACTGAACATTGATTCGGTCCAGAATGCTTCATATACTTTTTTGTTAACATACAAGGAAAACGGATCCAAACAACAAAAAAAATTGAAGTATTTCTGAACCGGAACAGCGATCATAAAATTTGGGGCTGGCGCTGAAAAGACCTTGCCGCGAAGTCTTCACACGATATCCGGATGTGTCAAAAATGCCTGTTCCGTCGGACTCAAATTCGACCGGACATTTTCACCAGGCGACGCAACAGACTGGCGGAATGTAAAATTTCTTTTTCGATTTCCTCAAGATACCCGACAAATGCCCGGTTTCCCGGCAAATTCGCCACCACAGTCGCCGCCATTGCCGTACTGCCCAGAATGGCGGTAAATTTATTATTGATGGCATGAACCGTGTCCACCAGAATTCTGTCATCATCTGACACTTTTTCGGGCATCACCCCCCTGCGCTGAAGCCGGACAATCCCTTCCAGCCAAATGGGTAAGCCGCTTTTGTCCCGATAAACATCGCCATGCATGGCAAATTGTTTTATCCCGGAGCGGGTCTTTCCATGAAACAGCACATCCACACCATTGTGCCCCGTCAGTATTCCTGAAATCTCTTCGTTGAAGCGAGGCAAATCATCCAGATGGACAAGCGCTGCGAGCTTTCGCCAGGTGGATAGTTCACGTTTATCCGTCACTCCGAATATTTCAAACAGGCGGTTGGAGCAATGAAACTCGTCGGTATCGATACGCCAGGAGAAAGTGGCAATGGTCGCGTCCCCTGACACTTTTACAGCATCGCTATTCGTCGGCAACGGCATCTCCAGATTGTGATGGGCAAATTTCCTGTCATCCATTGAAAAACATTATATGGAAAATATAGAATTTTGGAACAAGTAATCGAGGATTTGCTTGATTTCAATACGCCGGATCCATATATATTTTGCCATGTTTACAAAATCACACTCTGTTCATATTTCTGTGTTTGCATGGACCATCTTCTGCATTGCCTGCGTACCGCAGCAAGCGCGATTCACACTACCGCAAGCACCCATGTTCGGACACCCCGGCGCAAGAACGGAAGTTGTTGTGTTTTCAGATTTTCAATGTTCCTTCTGTAAAAAAGCAGCCAGGGAAATGGAACGGCTCGTGCGGGCCTACCCCAATCGAATCAAAGTGTATTTCAAATATTATCCACTGCCCTATCATCCCTATGCACAGCGTGCTGCGCAGGCAGCGGAAGCGGCTCGGATTCAGGGACAGTTCAAAGAGATGCACGACCTGCTGTTTGCCCATGCGGAAGAACTGAGCGATGCGCTCGTGCTGGAATTCGCGGGAAAACTGTCACTGAACATCGACCAGTTCAAAAAAGACATGAACTCACCGGAAGTGATAAAAAAAATAGACGCGGACAAGGCAGAAGGAGATCGTCTGAACATTTCCGGTACTCCCAGTTTCTACATCAACCGGGAACCATTCAATGGATCGTACCTGGATTTGGAACGAAACATCTGAAAGGTCTATCTGATGAATTTGCCTCTGGGCATGTAGCTGGTGTTGAAATGATCCCGGGTAAGGACATCATCCAGCGCCCCGGATATCCACTGCAGATAATGGGACTCGAACCACTGTCGTTCGTTGTCAGGCAATGACATGCAAACGGGATGCGCCTCTTTTCGCAATTGTCTGATCTGTCTGCCGGTGGGTGCCGGATGCCCACCGCCGCCGAAGCAACCGTCCGGACAAGCCAGAAATTCGATGTAGTGACATCTGGAAAACTCCCCCCCCCGAGCAATATCTTCAATGACCCGCTTGGCATTCGCAGTCCCCTCGCACTTGCCAAAACGCAGGTGGCCACCGTTCAATGTAATTTCATCCATTGACGCAAAGATCGCCGATGCGTCGGACGTTGTGCTGCCAAGAACCGGGATGCGCATGATATATGCACCGGGAACAGAAAATGGCGCTTCGTAGTCAACTTCAACGGTCTGATTCAATTCATTTCCGGTGAGCTTGCGATATACCGCCCCCATGAGCAGATGCAGCATGCTGTTATATGGCGTCAACGATTCGGGCATCGTCGCGTCCAGCACCCGGTCGAATGGTCTCGGTGTCATTTGAGACAGTTGCACTCCTGCAGACCTCAACATGCGGCCCAGTTCCACGGTGGTAATTGCAATGTCCACATTTTTCCCCCCCTGTGTCACGCTCAGTGGCGAGTCGGCATCCACCTTTCGGGATGTACAGGGAACGGCGGCGACACTCACGATGGCAGATGGATCCCCACTGAAATGATGGGCAAAATACGTACGCACCAACGTTCCAAGCAACTGTTCAGGGGTTTTCAGCGGCGAAAGACGTTTGAGAAGTTTGGGGTTGAAATACTCCATGAACCGCACGAAGCCACTGCAATCACTTGAGAGCACCGGCCAGTTTTCACGGGTATCGGATTGAAACACAGTTGTTAACCGCTGTATCAGCAGCGTGGACTGTTCTTCCACCGCGAGAGAAACGGCCAGCTGGGTGTCGAACACCGCATCAAACCCCGCAGCGCGGCATGCGGCAACAATCTGACCGCTCTGCACAGTACCGGGATCCATACCGAAAATTTCGGCAAGTGCCACCTGCACTTCGACGGAGATCTGCAGGACCACGTGTCTGGAGGGGTCATCAATGGCCCGCCAGACGGTTGCGGTATCATCAGAGTTTACCAGCGCCGCAGTGGGACAATGAGAAACACACTGGCCACATCCGATGCAGACCACATCCCGCATTCGCTTGTTTCCAAATGTCTGAATCTCAATATGATCCCCCTTGCCCACCGCTTCCATCACACCCACTTCCTGGAGGTCGATACACGCGCGCACGCACCTGCGGCACAGCACACATTTATTCATATCCCGCACCAGCAACGGCGATGACGCATCGCGAACCTTTGCGCTCTGATTCCGGGCAAAGACCACTTCGTCCACGCCGTATGCTTCTGCCAACGCCGCCAGCTCACAGGCGCCGTTGCGTGTGCACGAATGGCATTCACCCGGATGATTGGACAGCAGCAACTGAATCATATGTCGGCGCACCGAGCGAATTCGCGGTGACACCGTTCGAATGGAAAGGGGTTCCGTCACTGGCCAGGCACACGCTGCGGCCAACGAGTCGTGGCCATCAATTTCAACGGCGCAGATGCGGCAGTTCCCCACAACACACAAATCTTCGTGGGTGCACAGAGTCGGGATGTGAATATTCAGCTTTCGCGCTACTTCCAGAATGGTCGTGCCGGGCGAAACCTGCACCTCGCGACCATCCATGGTAACGGATATCTGCCGTCCATCACTGTTAACGGTGGCCTCTCTGGACATCAGCCGCTGGCTGACGGGAACCCGGGTTTTATCGTAATTGCCGCTCGACAAAATCTGACTGCCTTCCCATGAGTTTTTCCCGATAGTGCTTTACAACAGATAAAAAAGCCTGCGGACTGGATTGTCCCAGGCCACACTTGGATGTAATCCGAATGGTTTCGCCAAGCGAAATCAATTGCTCAAGATACGCGGAAGTGCAGGTACCATTTCTGAGGCGTTCTACGCCGTTGAGCAGTTTGCCGGTCCCTTCTCTGCAGGGCGTACACTGACCGCACGATTCACGGGTAAAGAATTTCAGGTAGTTATGCACCACTTCCAGTATATCCCGATGCGGCCCCAGGATGATGACCGCCCCGCCATAGGGCAAATCTTCAAGGGAGATTTTTCGCTCAAACTGCGCTCTGGGAATCATCCGCCCGGACGCACCGCCCACCTGGACGCCCATGGCGCCTTCACCGCCCACCACCCGCAGCAGTTCCGCCACTGAGAGACCCAGTTGAAATTCATACACCCCCGGTCTCTCACAATCACCGGAGACACTGAACAGTTTCAGGCCGGGAGACCGGGGCGTTCCCAGGGACTGAAACCACCGTGCGCCGCGCGCCAGCACACAGGTCACCCACGCCCATGTTTCCACATTCTGCACCACCGTGGGACAACCGCCATACCCGCTCACAGCCGGATACGGCGGACGGTTACGAGGCTCACCCCGATGTCCTTCCAGAAACTCAATCAACGCGGTTTCCTGACCGCACACATAGGCGCCTTCACCGATATGAATACGAATATCAAACTGAAACCCATCCCGGCCAGGCAGGCAAGGACCGAGCGTTCCGGCTTTTCGCCGGGCGGCAAGCACCGATTCGAGATGCCCCGCCATATACGCGTATTCCGCCCGCAGATACAGAATCCCCCTCCGGGCGCCAACGGCCAGCGCAGCAATGGTCATTCCCTCGAAGACCAACTGCGCATACCCGGACAGAATAGCGCGATCCTTGAACGAACCGGGTTCCCCTTCGGCAGCGTTACAGATAATGTATTTCTCTGATGCAGCCACATCCCGCGCCACGGCCCACTTCCGGCCCACCGGAAAAGCGCCCCCGCCGCGACCCCGCAATCCACTCTCTATCATGGTGTCGGTAATCTGTTCCGGCGTCATGGAAACGGCCGCTTTCAGGCCAACATCCACCTCAATCCTGCCGAATGTCAGCTTGCTGATCACAGAACTTTTCATTTCATGGGCTCCCGAATATCGCAGGACGTCCCCAATGACGCATCCGCCACACAATCGGCGATGAGGGCCCCCACGCGGTCCGCGGTCACTTCGGTATAAATCCGACCGTTCACGCGGAGCACCGGGCCCTGATCGCACATACCGATGCACCCGGTTGTATCCAGACTGAAATTGCCGTCCGCGGTCGTTTCGCCAAAGCGAATTCCCAGCTCCAGCTCCAGCTGTCTGGCTACCTGTGCCTGTTTCTCCCGATCGTGTGCAATGCAGTCACTGAGCAGAATGTCAAACCGGCCCACCTGATGTTCACTGAGAAATCGATAGAACGATACCACGCTGTGCACCTCCACCGGATGAATATCCAACCGATGGGCAATCACCTGCATCGCGTACTCGGAAACATGGCGATACCTGCGCTGAATTTCCTGGAGAATGGTAATCAATGCATTTCGCTGGCGACCATATACAGCAGCCAGCATCTCCACATCCCGCTCTACCTGTTGTCGTTCGGTAAAAAACATACGATTTATTGCAATTATTAAAAATTATTCAATCTGCAGAGGCGGTTCGAAAACCGCCCCTACTGCACGATTTCCCGAAGATAGTTCAACCAGCTCTCCATACCATCACCGGTTTTAGCGGAAACTTCAAGGACCCGGGCACCAGGTTGCACGCGCAATACTGAAGCCTTGTACTTTTCAATGTCCACATCCAGGTGGGGCAACAAATCTGTCTTGGTTATCACCGTCACTGTGGCGCCGTGAAACAGAACCGGATACTTTACCGGCTTGTCTTCGCCTTCCACCACAGATACCAACGCAATCTTGTGCGCCTCGCCCAAATCAAACGCTGCCGGGCACACCAGATTTCCCACATTTTCAATAAACAGCAATTGCACACCACCGTCCACCACTGCCGCCAACTGTTCGTCGATTTGCCGGGCATCGAGATGACATGCGGAACGGGTTTCAATCTGAACCACCTTCGCCCCTTTGCCCATCATGCGGCGGGCATCGTTGTCGGTCTGCATGTCACCGGTGATCACCGCACAGATGATTTCGCCCTGCAGCGCTTCCAGGGTCTTTTCCAGAAGAAACGTCTTACCGCTTCCCGGCGATGAAATCAGATTCACCGCCACCACGCCCCGCGCCTTCAGCCACTCCCGGTTCTTCTGAGCCTGCATATCATTGCCTGCCAGCACGTTGGATTCCAGGGCAATGGTTCGCGTTCGTCGCTGCGCTGATGGCAATTCATCATGACTGTGCGAATGAACATGCAAAGTTCTGTCCCCGGCATCGTGAGAATGAGAATGGGCATGATCGTGGTCGTGGGAATGCGCATGATGATCATCATCGGTATGGTCCGTTGCGCCCGCATGTACATGGGCGTGCTCATGCGCATGCGGATGGGGATGCGCATGAGTGACATCCCCATGGTCATGGTCGTGACTGTGTGTATGGGAATGGGAGTGCTGATGATGGGCAGGATGCGCGTGCGTTTCAGTGTGAGTATGCACATGCACATCCGCGCCCCCATCCAGATGGATATGAATATGAATTTCTTTCTTTGCAGCCCCGCTATCGTGGGGATGGGTATGATCATGAGGATGGGTATGCGGATGGTTTCCCATCTCTTCATACGCGCGCTCATTTCCTTCCATGCATCCGCAATCTTCACACATCAGCTCACCTCCATTTGAAGAATCCTGAAATCTTTTCCCTGCAAAATATCTGTACTGATGGACCCACAGGCAACGCACGATACAAAAGGATACTCCGGGGAACTCCGTTTACCGCAATCCCTGCATTTCACCTGCAGTTCAATCTCGGAAAACGTCAGCGTCGCCCCTTCTGCCCGGGTTCCTTCTGCGACAAATGGAAAAACAAACTCAAACGCATCCCTGTCGACTCCACTCATCGCGCCAATCTCCAAATCGATTTTCAGAATCCGGGATACCGTCGCCGTTTCCCGGTCAAGGGCGTCGTTCAACTGTTCAATCATCGATTCAGCCAGACTCAACTCGTGCATCAGCAAATCCTCGGCAACAGCTCTCCCTGGGGAACATCAACAATCCGTTTACCACCTATGGCCGTTTCCAGCACCACGCGACCTGCAACGTCCGTCACTTCCCCGACAATACAGGCGTTCTTCCCCTCGGGAAGTGCCTGCCAGAAATCAACCACCTGATTGGCCACATCTCCCTGACATACACACATCATACGCCCTTCCGACGCCACGTGCAGCAAATCGAATCCCAACATTTCCGCAAGGCCCTTTGCTTCGTGCGAAAAAGGCAACCTACCTTCGTCGAGCAACACCCCCACCGGGCGATTCTCAACTATCTCATTGAGCGTAGCCGCCAACCCGCCGCGGGTGGGATCCCGCATAAATCGAACCCGATCCGCAAGTTCGGTCAATGACTGTACCAGACGATGAACCGGCGCCGAATCACTTTTCAGTTTTCCGGTACCCAGTCCGTCGCGGGCTGCCATCACCGCCATACCGTGGTCGCCCAGATTTCCACTGACCACCACTTTATCCCCCACACGGATTCCCGCAGCATCCAGTATAAATCCATCAATCGCCTCACCGATACCGGCGGTGTTGATATAGATGCCATCACATTGGCCCTTGCGCACCACCTTGGTGTCTCCGGTGACAATCGTCACCCCACAGTGGTTTGCCGCTTTCTTCACCGAGTCCAGAATTTCCCGCAGTTGCGACAGGGGATATCCCTCTTCGATAATCAGGGCCAGCGACAGCCACTTTGGTATCGCACCGCTCACCGCAACGTCATTCACGGTGCCATGAACCGCCAAATCACCGATATTCCCCCCCGGAAAAAATCCGGGGGAAACCACAAAACTATCCGTCGAGAAAACAATCTTCCCCTGAACCGCCGGAAGTAAGGCACCATCCGGCAACCCCTCAAGGGGACCCTCTCCAAAACGCCTCACGATTTCCGTATCAATCAATGAACGTGTCAGCAGTCCGCCGCCGCCATGTCCAAGCAGTATTCGTTCCTCTGCCACTTTCTGTCACCTCTCATATTTATAATAGGCTGCACAGCTGCCTTCAGAACTCACCATACACGGTCCCACCGGATGGGCCGGCGTGCACGCTTCACCGAACATGGGGCAGTCCGCAGGTACGATTTTTCCCTTGAGGACATCACCACACATGCACCCGGGATCCGGTGCCCCGCCCATGGTGGACACACCAAAACGCTTTGCCGCATCATATTTTTCATATTCTGTCCGGATGCCAAGACCGCTTCTGGGAATAATACCGATTCCCCGCCACCCTGCGTCTACCGGCGTAAGATATCGGTCAAACAGCGATTGCGCCGCAGGGTTTCCCTCATCCCGAACCACCCGATTGTACTGATTGACAAGCAATCGTTTGCCTTCGACGAACTGACTGACAATATTATCGATGCCATACAGTATATCCAGCGGTTCGAACCCGCATACCACGCAGGGAACGCCATGATTTTCCACGTACGGCCGATATGCGTTGGCGCCAATGATCGCGCTCACATGTGCCGGGCAGATAAAGGCATCCACCTTCACTTCCGGGTCGGCGATCAGCGCGGACAATGCAGGGGGAACCAGTTTAAACGCGGTGAGCAGCGACAGATTCTCCAGCCCCATTTCCATGGCGGATGGTATCAGGGTGGTCACGGGGGCCATAGTGGTCTCAAAACCAATGGCCATGAACACCACTTCCCGCGATGGATCTTCTGCCGCAAATTCCAGCGCCTGAGACGGCGAATAGCATACACGGACGTCCGCTCCCTCACTGCGAACATCCGAAAGAGACTGTGAACTGCCGGGAACGCGAACCATATCTCCGAACGTGGCAACAATCACGTCCCGTTTCGCCAGCTCCAGCGCGGCATCGATATACCCGGCATCGGTCACACACACCGGGCATCCCGGCCCACTGAGCAATTTCACGTTTGGTGGAAGCACATCGCGAATACCAAATCGCGAAATCGCCATGGTATGACTGCCGCAGACTTCCATGATCGAAATGGGGGGATGTGATTCTGAAAGCACCTGCGCATTTTCCCGGATTCGCTTTCCAAGAAACTTTCCGGCATCGCCAAGCCGGAATCCATCAATATATTTCATTTATCGGCGTCCTGTTCAGCCCAGACAGCGGCCATTCCGTCGAACAGCCGGAGCCGCTCATCCGCTTCTTCACGGTCCAGTTTCTCGATGGCAAAACCCGCATGAACAATCAGGAAGTCTCCCACTGTGACATCCGTCACCAGTGAAAGATCGACGTTGTAGCGGGTTCCATTGAGCTCGGTTACACCACGGGTTCTGTCAGCAAGTTCAACCAGCTTCATCGGTACAGCAAGGCACATAATCACTTTCCTCCAATCGCGTATATCTGCCCCAGCGAAATGCCCCCGTCATTCACCGGTACAAGACTGGGCAAGAATACTTCAAAACGATGCCTTTTCAACCTCTCAATGAAACCTTCTGCAAGAAGCTGATTCATCATCACTCCCCCGCTGAGCACAATTCTGTCCTCACACGAAACATCCCGCCCATAAGCAGCCATTTCCATCGCTGCGGAAATCATCGCATTATGAAATCCAAGGGCAAGCGCCGGTATATCTTCGGGAGCCGGCGGTGCTGTGGCAAATCGCTCGAATATCGCAGAAAAATCAATTTCGAACCGGTTGTCATGGATGCGGGTCGTATAAGGCATTGGCGCTGCGGATACGCGACACCGTTTGGCGGCGCCCTCCAGCCAGATAGCCGCCTGCCCCTCATAGGTAACACGATGGGGCGATACGCCGAGTAACACAGAAACAGAATCGAAAACGCGACCTGCCGCATGGGTCTGCACGGTATTGATGCCTTTATCAATCTGCACGGACCACATCTCGAATTCCGCCTCTGTTACCCCGAGTCGCTTCAACCACGCGGTATTCACCGGAACCCCCATCTGCACCCATCGGGCAATCAGCTGACGAACCGGGTGAACCACCGCCATGTCTCCCCCGGGAAGCGGCGCTCCGGCAAAGGTGCCGAGACGCTTGAACTGCCCGGGAAATACATGAAGCAACTCCGCTCCCCAAATGGTGCCATCGGTGCCATATCCGGTTCCGTCAAACACCAGTGCCAGCGACTTTTCCCACCCCACTTCAGCCATCGCCGCCGCGGCATGGGCATGATGATGTTGCACCCGATACACTTTCAGCCCATGTTTTCGGGCATACTTCTGACCAATGCGTACGGATTGCATATCGGGATGCAAATCCAGAATCACCTGGTTGGGTCGCTGCTGATAATAGTTGGGAAATGCCTCAATCACCTGTTCCATTCCCTCCACCGCAGGCAATGTTTCCAGCTCCCCGATATGTGGAGACATGACGATTTCTCCGTGATATCCGAGTGCCACCGTATTCTTCAAATCCGCACCAAAAGCCAGGTATTTATCCCGGAGGGGTTTATGCAGTCGCAGGGCATTGGGAGCAAAGCCCCGCGCTCGCCGGAGAACCCTCATCTGTCCAGCCGTGTACCGCACCAGTGAATCATCACAACGGAACCGAATCTCCCGGTTATGACACAGGAACATATCGGCAATCCCCTGCAGCCGCTCAAACGCCTCTTCATTGGTGATGCAGATGGGTTCTCCCCCGCGATTCCCGCTGGTCATCATCAGCAAATCCAAATCCGGTACCGGGTCATCATCCAGGCTGTTGCAGAGCAACATGTGCAGCGGTGTGGTCGGCAGCATGACGCCAAGGGTGCCCGTTCCCGGCGCCAGAAGTTCAAACGCCTCCTCATTCAGGTATTCGTCACGGAGCTCCAGGACCGCGATGGGCGCTTTAGAGCTGGCAATTATTTTCGCATGGGCATCGTTGACGCTGCAGTATTTCGACGCCACCACCAGATTTTTCGCCATCACTGCAAATGGTTTAGCAGGACGATTCTTTTTCTGGCGCAACCGTTTGAGCGCTTCCGTGTCAAAGGCATTTGCAGCGAGTAAATATCCACCGATGCCCCGCAATGCCACGACTTTTCCTTCGGCCAATGCCTTCCTCGCCAAATGGATGGGATCCCCATCCAACTTTCTGCCATTCGCATCGTGAGCAGAAAGAACCGGTCCGCACGCCGGACAGGCAATGCTTTCCGCATGAAACCGGCGATTGAACGAATCGTCGTATTCCGACTCGCAGTCCCTGCAGAGGGGAAATGTTTTCAGCGACGTCCGGACGCGATCATACGGCATATTTTCCACAACGGTATATCGGGGGCCGCAATGGGTGCAGGTGGTAAACGGATACCGATAATACCGGCTGCTCTTGTCAAATACTTCAGCGGCACATTCGTGACACACGGCCAAATCTGCCGGAATACTGATACGAATCCGGTCCGCCGACTTGCTGTCCAGAATGAGAAATGCCTCTGCGGTATAATCTTTGGGCAAAGGCTCCCGGGCGACAATCCGCAGCGTCTCGAGACTCGCCTGCTCCGGCAATTTTCCAGGCAGCTCTTCAATAAATCTGTCCACACGATCCGCCGGACCCGCCAGTGCCAGTCGTACACATCCGGACTGATTCCGCGTCCAACCGGTCAGGCCTGCCGTTGAAACGAGCCGCGAGAGGGTGGGCCGAAACCCGACCCCCTGCAGGATCCCGGTCATATCAATCGTCACCCGGATATTTTCACTCATGAAATAAAGGAAAGCTTCACTGCCCGAGGGCAGCGCGAATGGTTTTCAACACGTTTTTAGTGTCGAGGGGTTTCTGAAATACCCCGCGAAGTCCAAACGCGCTGAAATCGGTGCTCATATTCAGTTGATCACCAACAGAACTGAGCATATATACCGGCGCCGTATTCTGGGCCAGCTGTAATTCTTTGGCAAGATTGGTTCCGGCATCCACCTCTTCCATCATCAAATCCACTATAATCAGATCAGGATTACATTCGCGAAATTTTTTCAATCCATCTTCCGCACTGGGAGCAGACTCTACGATGTAATCATTTGCTTCCAAAAAAATCCGGGATGATTCCAGAAAATCCGAATCATCATCCACACAGAGAATCACATACTTTCCGTCCTTCATAATCTCTCTCCAAACTTCTCTTCAGTCCCGACTGAAAAAAGACAGGCTGAAGGGGTAGCGCTACACATTCTTATATTCCGAAACGTATCTGTCAAACTGTTTATCAGAAAGTACCTTTTCAACAAATCTTACCGCTTCGGAAAGATTGTCAGTGGCCTTAGAAGATAAACGTTCGCCGAATTCATTGAATTCGTATCCTCGGATGCCTAAAATATAGCCCTGAGTGTTGCCTTTCAACATGTTATTGGCCATGTCCATCAGCGCTTCAGGACTTATGCTGTGACTGGAAAAACTGACTTCTTTTCTCGGATCCACCCGGTCAAGGGAGAATGGTTCCCGACCGGACACCGATGCATCGACAAACAGCACGACGTCATGCCGGGAGATGGCGTCTGCATCCTCAACCGAAAGTTGATAATTGGAATCCACGGTCACCCCGCTCAGATTCATTGCCTCAATGGCATCTGCCAGAGCGGGGCCCAGGCCGTCATCGAGACGACCCGGGTTACCATATCCAATCAGAAGAACAGTAGACTGGTCACTCATCAACGTTCAATTCCAGCGTATCAGGTTGATTTTTTGTCGAGAACGTTACCGGACTCGTCCATCACACTCACTTCCAGTGGCATTCTCCCCAATGCGTGAGTGGCACACGAAAGACAGGGATCGTATGCACGAATAGCCACTTCCACGTGGTTGAGCAACCCTTCGGTAATCTCAACACCCGAGAGATACTTTTTCGCAACACTGGCAACCGCCCGATTCATCGGCTCATTGTTGCTGGTTGTGGAAACGATCAGGTTGCACATGGTGACCTGGTCATCTTCATTCACTTTGTAGTGATGGAAAAGCGTACCACGGGGGGCTTCAATCAGCCCCACGCCTTCTTCGCGACGATCTCCTTTGACCACAAGATCTTCACCCTGCAAATCGGCATCATTGAGCAGATCCCTGATCTTCTCGGCAGAATGAAGCAGTTCAATCATTCGCGCCCAGTGGTAGCCCAGAGACAGGTGGTTCGGTTTTCCGTCGGTCACGGCCATGAATTCTTTGCGGGCTTCCTCGGCCAGAGGTGTATCAATGAAATCCGCTGTATTCACACGGGAAAGCGGACCTACACGATACCAGCCATTGTCGTTGCCGATGGACTTGATGAATGGGAACTTCATATAGGACCAATCGCGAACTTCTTCAGCGATATAGTTATGATATCCCTGATAATCCACCTGATCAAAAATCTTGTTGCCGTCCTTGTCAATCGCACGCAGATTGCCGTGATACAGATCCATCGCGCCATCTTCACGAATGAGTGAAAGGTGACTGGACTCGAAATTGGCGAATTCCTTCGCCAGTTCGAAGTTCTCGACAGTATAGTCTTTGGCAATCTTCAGTGCGCCCCTGGCCCACTCCATCTGCTGATCGATATCCTTGAGGAACTCATCGCGCTCGGAAATGGAAAGATTCTTGTTGATACCGCCGGGAATGGCGCCGGTACCGTGGATTTTCTTTCCGGCCGTGGCCCTGATGATTTCCTGTCCGTATTTCCGCATCATCACGCCCTGCACCGCCAGCTCCGGATATTTCTCAGCAACGCCAACCACGTTGCGAATGGCCACGTCTGCATCAAATCCGAAAAGAAGATCCGGGGAGCACAGATGGAAGAAATGCAGCGCATGAGACTGAAACATCTGTCCGTAGTGCATCAGACGGCGCATTTTTTCCGCTGTGGGGGTGAGTTTGTCCACACCGACAATCAGGTCCATGGCTTTGGCCGCGGCCAGATGGTGGCTCACGGGGCAGATTCCGCAGAGACGTTGAATGGTAACGGGTACTTCCCAGAACGGTCTGCCCTGAATGAAGCGTTCAAAACCGCGAAACTCAACGATGTGTAATTTGGCGTCAGTTACCTGTTTGTTGTCATCCAGGTGGATGGTCACTTTTCCGTGTCCTTCAACGCGGGTAACCGGTTCGATTGTAATTTTATTAGCTGTCACGGTTATCCTCCTCGCTCAGTCGTACTTGATCAGCTCGTACGGCAGGTCGAGCGGTTTGTTGGTTAACAAAGCTACCAGAGTCTCCCAGATAGTATCTGCAGACGGAGGACATCCGGGCATATGATAATCCATTTTCACGATAGCGCTGCAGGGGTACACTTTGTCCAGCAGCAGTGGCAATTCCGGATCACTGGGAATTTTACCGGATGGATTGTACACCGTTACGCCATCCTGATACGCCTCCTGGAAACATTCCTTCAATGGAATGCCGTTTCGCATAGCAGGAATGCCACCCATAATGGCACAGTCACCTACCGAAATCAGAACATCACAGTTTTTGCGGAAGTCCTGAAGCACGTGCACATTCTCTTCATTGCAGCATCCGCCTTCAATTAAGCCAACCAGACAGCGCTCCGAGAATTTCTTGATATCGGTGACAGGCGATTTATTGAACTCGATCAATTCAACAAGTTTCAAAATGCGATCGTCAATATCCAGAATGGACATGTGACAACCAAAACAACCTGCCAGGGAAGTAGTTGCAACTTTTGGTTTTGTCATCGTGTCACCTACTATTCAGTTTTACGGTTGGCTTCAATGTCGGAGCCAATCGGTTTAACGTCATACAATCTCTGACCAACGGGAATGGCAAATCCTACCCGCTTGCGGAGGATTGCGCCAACCGGGCATGATGAAGCGGCCATGTCCATACCGGTCAACTCGGAATCAGACAGTTTCGCATCCGCATTCACGGCCACTTTTTTGTGGATGCCGCGTCCAACAAACTGGAACACGTTTTTGCCGTCAAGCTCTTTGGATGCGCGTACGCAACGGCCGCAGAGAATGCACCGATTGCGGTCGATTAAAATTTCGGGATGAGACGCGTCCACATCTCTGTCTGGGAACAGATATTCGTGATTCGGTGCGTCAATTCCCAACCGATACGCCACCGCCTGAAGCTCGCAGTTTCCGCTTTTTTCGCAGAACATGCAGTAGTGGTTGCCTTCCACGAACAACATCTCCACGAGGCTTTTACGAAATGACTTCAGCTCATCGGTGTCGGACTCCACATTGACCCCCGGGGCAACGGGCTGAGTACAGGCCGACTGAGAGCGTCCATTCACCTTTACCGTGCATACCCGGCAACTGCCATGGGGAGTGAGGTTTTTGTTGGCACAAAGTCTTGGAATATATACCCCTGCCGCGTCTGCCGCCTGCATGATAGTCTGTCCTGCTTCGGCTTCAATCTCGACATCATCAATTGTGAATTTTATCTTGTCGCTCATAATGATACTCCCTAGTCGTGATGATGGATGGATTTACGTCCAACAATTGATTCACTGAGTCCCACAGCTTTCCCAAGATCAAATGAAGGCTGCAACCCGTCTTCGCTCGGTTTTACCAGACTGTCATAGAGGGAACGGAAGTTCTTCAGCGTGGTCAGCACCGGATTGGCGGAAGTCTGTCCCAGACCACAGCGGCTGGTATTCTTGATGGTATTTCCAAGCGTCTCCATGTACACCAGATCGTCCGGTGTGCCCCTGCCATTCATCACATACTCCAAACGGCGTTTGAGAAGCGTATTGCCAACACGACATGGTGTGCAATATCCGCAGCTTTCTTCCTCAAAGAAGTCCATGAAAGAATGCGCCAGTTCCAGCAGATTGCGGCCGGGTCCAAAAACCATTACCGAACCGCCGGTGGCCAGGTGATCGTAGCAAATCTGTTTGTCAAAATCAGCCGGAGAAACCGTAATGCCACACGCGCCGCCCACCTGGACCGCGATGGCATCCTCTGCGCCAACTTTTTTCAGCAGTTCATTCACTGTGATGCCGAAAGGCAATTCGTAGACGCCGGGTTTCTTGCAATCGCCGGACACACTGAAAAGCTTGAGGCCGGCAGACCCCTGAGACCCTTTCTGGGCAAACCATGGTGCACCTTTTTCCATGATTTTGGAAACGGCGCAGAAAGTCTCAACATTGTTCACGGTTGTGGGTTTGCCGAGATACCCCTTCTGAGCGGGGAAAGGCGGACGATTCTTAGGATCGCCCCGAAGTCCTTCGCAGGAGCTGATTAGCGCGGTTTCTTCGCCACACACGTATGCGCCGGCGCCCAGCTGAATGCGAATATCAAAATCAAAACCGTCTTTACCCAGCACATTTTTGCCAAGGAGGCCGGCATCACGACGTTTCTGCAGAACATCGTTGAGGAAGCTGTACAGATACTGATACTCGCCTCTCAGATACACAACACCATTTTTCGCGCCGATAGCGTATCCGGCCACGGTCATCCCTTCGAACATCAAATCGGGGGCTTCCGTCAGAATAACGCGATCCTTGA
Source organism: Polyangia bacterium (assembly GCA_050287845.1). GTDB lineage: Bacteria > Myxococcota_A > Polyangia > JAAYKL01 > JAAYKL01 > JAFGXQ01. The sequence goes on along the minus strand of JBNKCR010000158.1, from coordinate 39,495 downwards.
ACGTTCCGGGTTCACCTTCATCGGCATTGCACAGAACATATTTTTCATCGCCATCGGCGCCACGGGTGAACTCCCACTTCATTCCGGTGGGGAATCCGGCACCGCCGCGTCCGCGAAGTCGGGACGCCTTGATGTTTTTAATGACTTCAACCGGCGTTTCTGCCAGCGCGTTCTTCAATGCTGCGCCATACTCGAAGTCCGCAAATATCAGGTCGGATTTCTCGCGGAGGTTGTTGTGAACCATGGCATTGACCAGAGGATGGGAATTGTTGCCATCGCCATTGGGCAGATTCAGTTTGTCAATGTTGCCGTCTTCCTTGATCGCCCTGGCGATGCGACTGGCCATGTCCGTGGAAAGCCATGTAACTACTTTATCATTGATAAGCGCCGCCGGCGGCTGGTCGCACATTCCGATACACGGAGTGTACTCAAGTGTGACAAGGCCGTCAGGCGTGGTCTCGCCAAATTTAATACCAAACTCTTTTTCGAAGGTTTCGGCAACCCGGTCAGCCCCGAACATTCTGTCAATGAAATCATTGCATAGGCGTATAACCACTTTCCCTTTTCCTTCTGGGGAAAGAAATGCGTAGAAAGTAACGACGCTTTCCACTTCGACCTGCGCAACCCCGACAGCATCAGCGATGGCTTTCATTGCAGCTCTGGAAACACCGCCCATCGATGCCTGGACATCTCGAACGATATCCATCATTCGCGTGCTGTCATTGGCATATTTCTGACAGATTTCCCTGATTACAGCTTCGAGATTCTCAATCATGCATTACCTCGATTCATAAAGTTAAAAAATGAAATCCGTTACCCAAAAAACATGTCAGACAAATCGATTAAACACTCTCTGTCGACATGCTGTATGAACTATAAATTACCAAATAAAACAAATACTTACCTATATTATTAGGCAAGACTTACAACCTGAACTCCCTGCGACACGCCCGCCACCTTCGGCTGAAAATTCACGGCTTTTATGCCTCAATACCCCATATGAAGTAAAGCGGCATTTATAAAAAAACGTTGCAGAACACGGCAGTCCGATACAATGCATACTTCAGAAAACCTAAAAAGCGTTAAATTACAAATCAATTAGCCAAGACTAACAAAAAAAGGACAGTGCAATTGCGCCCTTGGAATATCCATGGTATTTACGGAATCCATCAAATGATTATGGGTCGTTTTTTTGGCGGAAGCACACCTTCCCCATTGACTGACATCATCAGATAACGTTACTTTTTTTTTTTAATTTGGACATTCCCATTCGAATATGCGTTAAATTATCAATAAAATTACATTCCCCCTGCGCGTCAGTGAAAAAAATGACGCGCACGGCGGGTTCGATTTCAGAAACGGGGTGTTACAGTGAGATTTCAATACGGGAACGGCTCAGAATTTGAGCACGAAATGAATTATCTTGAATTTATGCGTCTTGCCCTCGATTTTTCCGTCGAGGTGCTCCAGTCTGAGACAACTATTGCCAACCTGAAAATTGCCATTTCAGAAGCGGAAAAAAAAGCTGAAATTGAAACACAGCAACTGAGCAAACTTTCGGGAATAGTCAATGACCTGCTGGACAGCGCCACCGACGGGGAAAGCACTGAAATTCTTGTGTCTCTTCGGGATCATATGAAAGCGGCATGCCAGAACGAAGCCAGACGGGCGCAGGGCACTCTGGATGCCAATCTGCAGAGTTTTATCGCCCGGTCGAATTCTGAAATTGAGCGGGAACGGGCTGCCAATGTGCAACGCATGGAGAAGGTGCTGACAAGCTGTGACTTTCCGGATACCGAAAAACGATTCAAAATCTTAATGAATGCAGCGGGGGGGTATACCGGCACGCTGTACAGTGTCGGTGGAAATCTGTTACATGCCGAGATGCAGTTGTCCATCCCCTCCGGAAACATTTTCAACGAAGCCATCCGTGTGGATGCCATCCTGCCGGATTTACAGATCAATCTTCCGGATTCAGGTGGGTTTCTCAAACGGTCGAATAAAATTGTTCCCCACAAACTGTCCAAAGAATACGTGACGGCAATCTCGAACAATGACAACGGCGTTCTGATTTCTCTGAGAAACGCCCCCAGAGAAGGGCAACCCGGATATGATATTCTGTTCCGCAATGAGGATATTCAGGTTGTTCGCATTTCGAAACAGCAGGAGTTCAGTGAACCCTACACCGTGGAAGCCAATGACAGAAAGCAGCTTTTTCAGCTTTTCAAACCCCTGTACAGAGCAGCAGAAGCCATATCGTGGAGCCGGGAACGAATCACATCACTGCGGTTGAACAGCGAGCCTTTGGCCACATACAAAGATCCCTCGCAATTCGTATTATGGATTCTTGAGGAAATGACACCGGTGGTGCAGAGCGTTTCCAGAAACACGCTGGCGCCCAATGAGCTGGTTCTGAAGCGCGTCCTCAGCGATGACAAGCGCGAAGAGGTTTTTCTGTCCAAATCCGAATTGGCCGAAAAACTGACTCCGCTGACCGCAGAATATCAGCAGTGGTTTGCACCGTTGGGGCTGGACCGGGAAAATCAGAACATGGACAACCTCCCGACTCCCGTCAAATCCAACATCATCGTCCCGAAAAAAAGAGAAATCGCCCGTACTGTCCCAATTATGGACGTCCCTGATATTCCGGAACCGGAAACATCCGGACCCCGGACAAGTAAAGTGGATGTCCGAAAAGAGACGACATCTATTGAGAGTGAGCCGTCGGCAGCAAATGAATCAGCGAAATCCGGCGAGGGAATGAAGGTGGTCGTGGAATCTGAAAAATCGGTGAATCTGGAATTGCCGGAAGAGCAGACATCAGAACTGGACTTGACGGAACTGGATGAGGATGCATCCGCGCCCGCAGCAACCCGTTTCAAATCCGAGGCGCCCACCACCCGGGTCCGAACAGGTATCCTCGCCAGGCCATCGGGTACAACCGGCACAGGGAGCATTCCTCCGGTTCGTCCATCCACGTTTCCTGTCCGCCGCCTGTCCGCGCCACCGCCGCCGCCCCCCCGCCCTTCTTCCGCTGGACCCTCAATTCGTCCATCCGTATTGCCGGACGGAAGCACACCATCCAAAGCGCCAGCTCCCCCCAAACGGGACTCTCTGTCTCCGTTGAGTCGGGAAGCCCTGGAAAAGCGACAGGGCGGCAAGACGGACAACAGCAATTGAAGCGAATCAACGTTTCGCAGAATGTGCGGCGAGACCATCGCGGCAGCCTGTTCCGGGTTAATGCGCAGAAACGCATATCTACCCTTTTCAACCTTTACCTGGATTAAACCCGCCCCCAGGCGTCTCTGTCTGTCTTTTTTTGTAGTGTTATTGTGCCGCCAACCTGTCATCTCGGGAGAAATATGTTACATTTGTATTATCCAAAGGGGGGGACCTGGAGGAGTTTCTTGCGAGTTCTGTTCCGTATCAATTCACCGATAAACTATATCGTATATCTGCAGATTATTTTATCTACAGCGGTATGGGCGCGTACCGGCGTATCTGACGCGCGCACCGACGCAGATATGGATGCAGTCCCGGTTCCATCGCTGGCGGAACAACAGGAACCGAAAGAGGCCGGGCAACCGGGTTTGTCCATGAACGATGCTACCCCGTCCCGAGACATACCGTTGATTTGTCTGTCTCCCGGTCATCCATCCGCGGAAGGGGACAAGTACTTTGAAGCCATACTCAACCGCAAGGTCGCATGGTTTCTGGCCATTCAGCTTCTGGAAGCCAGTTACGATGTGGTGCTGGCTGTTGAAGACGTTCCCCCGCAGAAACTGTTTTTTTCAGGCCTTTCCAACGAGGACGGGCAGCTATGGTCGTACCTGGAGGTGGCCACCCCGGAAGAAAAGGCCATCCGATGCAATGATGCCGGTGCGGACTATCTGATCAGTATCCATCACAATTACGCGTTCAGCCATGTGACCAATCAGACAATGGTGTTTTACACGATGGACGAAAATTATCGGCCGGTGTTCGGGGAAACCAGGCCCTGGGCGGAATCGACCGCCGCCCGACTGGGCCAGGTCATGGAAACGGACGACAGCTACGCCATTGCGGATATGGAGCGACTCGGATTTCCCCTGGGGATTCTCGCCAATGCGGAAATGCCGGGAATCCTGACAGAGGCGTCGTTTTATTCAAATCCGGAGGAACGCGCCCGCCTCAACGATGATTTTTATCTGAGCCGTGAAGCCCAGGCCATTTTCCGGGCATTTGCAGATCACCGGGATTCTCTCTCCAGCGCAAAGTCTGGCGACTCAACAGAGTAATATCCGCTCCGATATCTTACTATTTCAGGTGCTTGCATTTTCACCGTCGAGGCGCCGGGCATCGGCGCGTGAAACATAAATGTACAGCTCTGGCAAAAACCATTTGATTCCATGTAAAATCGTTCCGTTTTATGATTGTGGATTGTCCTGAAGGCAGCTATATAGCGGGCGATTTTTTTTATCGTCGAGAAAATCCCGATGAATCACACCTGAGCAAAAGGAGTTGAAAATGACAGTCAGTTACAAAGAACTTGGATTAGTAAACACAAAAGCGATGTTCAAAGCCGCCGTGGAAGGTAAGTTCGCCGTTCCCGCGTACAATTTCAACAATATGGAGCAATTGCAGGCTATCGTCACCGGTTGTGCGGAATCGGATTCTCCATTTATACTTCAGGTATCCAGCGGCGCCCGGAAGTACGCCAACCAGACGCTGCTCCGCTACATGGCCCAGGGCGCGGCTGAAATGGTGAAAGAGCTGAACCCCCATCTGCAGTTCGCACTGCATCTCGACCACGGCGATACGCTGGAACTGTGCAAATCCTGCATTGACTCCGGTTTCTCTTCCGTCATGATTGACGGTTCTCACCATTCATTCGAGAAGAACATCGAGCTGACCAGAGCGGTTGTGGCATATGCCCACGAACGCGATGTGACCGTTGAAGGCGAGCTCGGCGTTCTGGCGGGCATTGAAGACGATGTGGTGGCGGCCAAATCCATTTACACCCAGCCGGAAGAAGTGGAAGAATTTGTAGGTAAAACCGGCGTGGACTCGCTGGCGATTTCCATTGGCACGTCCCATGGCGCCAACAAATTCACCCCCGCGCAATGCACAAAGAATGCGGATGGCGTACTCGTTCCCCCGCCTCTCCGCTTCGACATTCTCGAAGAAATCGAAAAACGCATCCCCGGATTCCCCATTGTTCTGCATGGCGCGTCTTCGGTTCTGCCTGAATATGTAGAAATGATTAACGCCAATGGTGGCGCAATGAAAGATGCTGTAGGGATTCCTTCGGATCAGCTGCGCAAAGCGGCTGCTTCCGCCGTGTGCAAAATCAACATTGACTCGGATGGTCGTCTGGCCATGACCGGTGTTGTTCGTAAGGTGTTCAATGAATCCCCTGCGGAATTTGACCCCCGAAAATATCTCGGACCCGCCCGCGAAGCCCTCAAAGCGATGATCATCGAAAAGAACACCAACGTACTTGGCTCCGCCGGCAAAGGCAAAATCATTTTCGGCTGAATCATTTGCTCCGCGCTGTTTCCTTCCCCGCTGACATCCCCCGCGAACTTAAGAACACAGCACCGGGGGACGGAGTACCTCTCAGTACCTCTCATCCCATGCGATGATGATACACAAATTCCTTGAGTAAACTGTGATGGTCCTATGCGATTTCCTACTGTGATGTGATGACCTTGAACTGGATGGCAAGGTCAGGGGAAATCAGCAACGGCCGATGGCATTGAGATCGGCGAAGGCCTGTTTCACGCGCTCCACCATGGACTCCTGTCCCTTGCGCAGCCACACCCGCGGATCGTAGTACTTTTTGTTGGGTTTATCGTCACCCTCCGGGTTGCCCAGCTGTCCCTGCAAATATCCCTCTTTCTCCTTGTAGAAATTCAGGATACCGCTCCAGGTGGCCCACTGAGTATCGGTATCAATATTCATTTTAATCACACCATAAGAAATGGATTCGGTGATTTCTGCGGGAGAAGAACCGGAACCTCCGTGAAATACGAAGTTCAGTGGTTTTTCATCGGTACCAAATTTCTCGGCCACATATTTTTGAGAATCCCGCAGAATGGTGGGGGTCAATTTTACGTTCCCGGGTTTGTACACACCATGTACGTTCCCGAAAGAGGCTGCAATAGTGAAATTGGGGCTGATTGCGCTCAGTTTTTCATACGCATATGCCACGTCCTCAGGCTGGGTGTAGAGCTTGGATTCATCCACATCAGAATTGTCCACACCGTCCTCCTCACCACCGGTCACCCCCAGTTCGATTTCGAGGGTCATGCCAATTTTGCTCATGCGCTCCAGATATTTGCAGCAAATTTCAATGTTCTCCGACAGAGGCTCTTCCGATAAATCCAGCATGTGAGAGCTGAAAAGCGGACGTCCTTCTTCCTTGTACATTTTTTCGCCCGCATCGAGCAGGCCATCAATCCACGGCAACAGTTTTTTCGCTGCGTGGTCTGTATGCAGAATCACTGGAACGCCATAGGCTTTGGCCATCATATGAACGTGTTTTGCACCGGAGATTGCGCCGAGTACTGGCTCTTTCACGCCTTTACCGGCGTAAAACACCGCACCACCATTGGAGAACTGAATGATTACCGGCGACTTAACGGCAGCGGCAGCTTCGAGTACGCCATTTACCGACTCGGTACCAACGACGTTGACAGCGGGCAATGCGAATTTGTTTTCTTTCGCAATTTTAAATACTTTTGCCACATCGTCGCCAAAAAGCACACCCGGAGCCACTACGTCTAAAATTTTAGTCGACATAAATATTTCCTTCCTGTTGCTGAAATATTGAGTTTTGAATCCAGCTCATGAATTCAAGAATGATTTCGCGCCAAATATATCAATCGAACGTTGTTAGTCAACTCCGCGGCGCGAAAAACAGGCACGCTGAGTGTATCGGCCGCTGACACTATTCGGTTTTTCTTTCGACGACCCCGGTTACCTGTTTCAACGAATTCAATAACGTCAATAATTTCAAGTGTTAACCATTGACAATGGCACTCGGGTTGCTCCCCCTGGCATGGATTTGACACGCGCGCTTTCACAAAGACATGCGACAGAATTACTCCGTTACAAATGTGGGTTACAAACGTAAAAAATTTAACAATACCAAAAATATTCATTTTCAGCGGAAAAACATATTATTTGTTACGTGTTTGTTCTATAGTTGTACAGTGCAGATTAAATGTTTCTTTTAGCCGCCGTTACTTCACTTGCGTGTCGAGAGGAACTCTATGACGAATAAAGTAGCTACCACACAGTCCCGGGGAATACACACCGGCAAGACCATTGATGGCACCTATCAGATTGGTGACCAGCTTTGTCAGGATTCCCTTGGCGGCCTGTATGCGTGTACAAATCCTGAGGATGACGAACTTATCATCAAGCTGCTCAGCGGCGGTGTGACGGTAAAAGCGGCCGATGCTCATTTTCCACTGCATCCGAATATTCTGTCGCCAATCACCGTATCGTCCCCCGGAAAACTTCCCCGATACCTGGTTCTCGAACCCTGCGTGCAGACCACGCTGCGCGAGTGGATAAAAACGCGCGTTCACGCAAAGGCAGATAATCTCATTGCTTTAATGTTGCAGCTGACCAGCGCTATTCAGGCCATTCATGAATCGGGGCAGGTTCTCGGAAACATCTGCCCGGAAACTGTTTTCATCGGCGAAGACTTTGTGGGCAAACTCGAAGTGTATCTGCTCGATGCGGAAATCACATTTTCCGCCCGCACCATGACCCAGCGTCTGTATCAACCGATTGAACAGCTGCGCGGGACCGCACCGACCATTCCTACAGACATCTGGGCAATGGGGGCCATGCTGTATGAAGCGGTCTATCGTCGCAAACCGTTTATTGCGAAAACCCGGGATGAACTCATTTCTCGCATGGAGACGGAACCGCCGGGGTTCTCCACTTTTGCAAAAGTATCTGCGGATTTTATTCGCATTCTGAAAAAATGCCTCGCTCTGAATCCGGGAGAACGGTACGATAGCATGACTGCCCTTGGCGGAGATCTGCTTTACCTGCAACAGCATTCGAACGACAATGTCAGCAGTGAAAAAGCGAAAAAGGCAATTCGCGATTCAATTCCAGCAGTGAAGCGGATATCCGTTGCGCCGGCGAAGAAGGAAACCGGCCGCCGCATTTCACTTTTTCCTGCGTCCACTGGCAACCGCGTACAATCGCCCATTTCACAGGTTCCACCATCGAGAACGCCACTAAACAAGCGTCAGACAGGGCCGTCAGTGCATTCCGCATTTCCAGGACATGCATCATCAGGATTGTCGCGTCCCCCCAGGGGAGCGGCGATTGCCAAACGATCCACCGCTCCGCCGGCGACAGGAAAAAAGGCAGCAAAGAGCACAAAGTCATTGCTCACGTGGGAAGGCTCCATTATTCCCAAAACAATTCCCGATGCCAAACAGCCCGTGACGCAGACCAGCACCGTCCAATCGAAAAAGAAAGTGGCCCCGAACCCCGTTGCCTGGCCGGATGAAGCTGTCGCCCGGACCACTCCAACGAGCGCCAAACCGGAAAAGCGTGACAAAGGAAAATCAGCGGTCGCATTTTCCGCCGCGGCGTTCACGAATCCCCGGGCCTCTCATGAGGCCGCGTCTCCTGCTCCCGGGGATGAAAAAGCCGCTTCAGCATCCCAACGGGCAGCCAGGGTATTTTCAACCCGGGAGAAGAAGGTAACGACGCCGGTAAAAAAACGGAAAGCCGGGACCGGGAAATCAACTGGGACACATACCGAATCAAAAACAAAATCATCTCCCGCGGATTTCCGTGTCGGAACTGATACAAACAGCGAAAAAAGTCTGCCACAACCAGCTGCGGCCAACAAGAATTCAATCGATGCCAGGGCTGCTCGTGTTGCGACAGACGCGCCCGGGAAGGCAACGACGGCCCGAACGACGACGGTTCCAACCCCACCCACGCCCAGACCCGGACACGCACGTCAGCAGACGGTGCTTGGAATGCCTGCAGTCACGGTGCCGATTCGGCCGGTTCGACCCGCACCACCACCCCAGCCGGAACTGGAGAAACCAGCCGAGCCACCCCGCCAGATTTTCCCGGAGACTCCGTCATCAACGGGCGCCACGACTTCAAGAGACAGTTGGATATTCGCGGACGACGATGAAGAAAAAACGTTGCCTGTACATCCTGGTGTGCTGACCGAAGCAATGAAATCCCAGGAGGCGCATACAACATCATCGCCTCCGGACTATTTCGCGGATGACGACGAACCCGATCTGCCAGATTTACCGGGTCAGGTAGATCAGATAGATTCGAGTTCTCTGTTTGACGACATCTCCATTGCAGATATTAAACTGCCAGTCGAGGCAGGCAACGACAACGTTGTGCTTCCCGCCTCATACCTGAAAGAAGAAGGCTTCGATAATCCCAACCACACATACAAGGCGGTTACCGGCGCGGCGCCACCCCGTCCAACCCCTGTTGTTCCACCGCCAGGGACTCCGGACTGGGGAGGCAGTGTTACAACTGCGGAGGACCAGAGCAGTCCAGGGATAGTTACTACCGCGCCCGCATGGAAAACATGGGGCGACACACTGCATAAAATCGCTGCTCAGGCACCGGCGGTCATTCTCCTTTCAGCGCGGCGAATAGCGAGTTATCCCGGGGTGGGGGGCCGGAAGGTCTCCAGCACGACACGAAATTTATGGCGACAAACCATTGCAGGCAAATGGCGCCGTTCCATGGATTTCCCCGGGGCTGTAAAAACCGTTCGACGTTGGGGTGAAAGCGTATGGCGACGAATCACCGGTTGGGGTGGGGGGGACAGGCGCAAACAACTCGCAACGGCTATCATTGCACTGACGCTGTTATGTGTTTCGGTCGGTCTCGCAATAGCGTTCAGCGGTTCATCACATCCGGAAGACGGTGAACAGATTGCGCCATCCCCGGCATCCAGTCTTCCCGCCGCCGCCGGACAACCTGCGACGACAGCACCGGTGGTGAACGAGGCTGGAGTTGCCCACAATGAATTTCCGACGTTGAAACAGAACGCGGAAAAACAGAAAAAATCCAAAAAGACAAAGAAGTCATCGCGGTCTTTGAAGAAGCGTGCTGCCAAATCCGGGGTGAATGCAGCGCTACCAACACTCTCCACGGGAAACAAAAAATACAACCGTCGCAGTGCGCTCCATTCCGGCGATGACGATGATGACGATAACGGCAAGTATCAGCGCAGGTCATTCGACCGCACCAGTAAGGCGACATCGAAAGATCAGCGTTCACCGAAACAAACGAAGACCATCAGGAAAAGCGCATCAGGCAAGTCAAAGGCGAAATCCCGGAAGAAGGTGGCATCGAAACACAGAGCCAGAAAGAAAAACGGTACCGCCAGAAAGAAGGTCATGGCCCAAAAAGGTCCGTCAAAGAAGAAAAGGAAATCTGTTGGCAAACAAAATTCCCGGAAAAAAGCGCCGCCCAAATCCGGATGGGCGACAAATCCATTTGGAGAATGATTGAATCATGCGACACATCATCATTTGTTTGACACTGATCCTCATTGGCACCAGCGCCATGGGAGCCCCCAAAAAGTTCAGGTGCCCAGCGGTTCCGGAGCAGGAAGCAGTAGCGGTGAAAAAGGCCGGTCGGTTCTTTGCCGCTGGCGAAAAGCTTGCATTGAAGGGTCTGTACAATAGGTCGATGCAGCGGTATCTGTGCTCCCTGAAGATGAAAGCGCACCCGAACACCATGTTCAACATTGCACAAGTGGCCAAACTGAGTGATGACAAAACCCCCATATTGAAGTTGCTGAACCGATTCCGGGAACAGAACCCCGAGCATGTAGCGGTTCCCGAGATTTCCGGTCTGATTTCGAAAATGGAGGCCGGAGACTACGAGTCCATCAACCCGGAGTTGGCCAGCCCAGGCCGGGAACCGTCATCTCCCCCCGAAAGTGCCCCGATTGCCACATCACCCGATATCGAAGAAAATGAATCACTGGCGCCGGAGCAAACGCCGACGCCCCCACCGAATAGACTTCGAAAGATGAAAATTTCTGGAATTATCGCCGTTGCGGGTGGCGCTGCATTTACCGTGATGGGGATTGGCTTTGCAGCCGGCTCAGCGGCGGCGAAAAACAATGGTCTTGCGGCCACCCAGTACTCGGACTACACCTTCTACGAAAATAAGCGCAAAGGGTTTGCCGCTGTTTCCGTTATCTCGTTCATCGTTGGTGCGGCCGGGATCACGACTGGCACCATTCTGCTGATGAAACGAAAGAAGAGAATGTCGCAGTCATCTGAATCGACGAGTCAATCTTTCAATCTTACTCCCACTGGCATACAGGTGACTTTTTAAAAAGGATTATTTTTCATGGATTTCTCGCCATGAGGAACCAGGGCGTCGTCACAGTCGCCAAGATGCTCATTCAGGGCCCCCGCTTCTTCAACGACAAAATTGGTTTCATGGAACAGACTGTTCACATAATCTTTTTGCCGGTCGAGCAGGTCAGAAAGACAACGGGTTGCGGCCTCATACTGCCCCGGCGCCAGATAGGCTTTCTGAGCATTTTCGCAGAGCGTCCTGAAACGGTTCTTCCACTCTGAAGAAAATTCATCGAGAAGTCTGATCAGATTCTCCGCATCTCCCGCCACAATTTTTCCTTCGTAAATCTTCACGGCCAGATTCAAATCCGCCTGAATTCGATATGACCAGATTTTTTCCGCTGCTTCCTCATAGTGCTCACACCCGGTAAAATTGGCACCGGTCAAGTCAATCTGGTGGCCGACCACTTCCGGGATCTCCGGCTCCGAATCGACCACCGGTGGCGGAGGCGACGGTGCTGGCGCAGGCGACGGCGGTGGACTGGAATGGCAGCCAACAGGAAGCAGCCAGGCTGCAACAACCAAAACACTTTTCAGTACAGAACATCGATTTTTCATACCCATTCACCATAACTCAAATCACATTGTGAAGCAAAAAGAAGCAGTACGCCAAACCGAATTTTGAATCGTCCTGCGGTGAACAGGAAGAAAACGGACACTCAAACCGCTGAAGATGTTCGAATGAGATGGTGAGAGATGGTGAGAGATGGTGAGAAATCCCGTTCAATCCGCGGGGACAATCGCAATGCGTCGTTGCCCTGACCCGAGGGCATGGTATTATCAGTTATGCCAACCAGGAAATGAGGCATGGAGATGATCAACTGCGTCCAAAAATTCGCGCAAATTCTTCTTGTTCCAATGGCGGTATTCATTTGCGTCGGTTGCAGCATGTCACCACCGGATGGTCAGCTGGAATGCGACGATGAATCGGATTGCCCACCCGATTGGATTTGCCACACCGACGGTCTATGCTATTCCTCCGAAGAGGCCATTGCCAATGACGAATCAGGGGAATCCGGCGACCATACGAATGACACGTCCGACGACACTGATACCGACACTGATACCGACACTGATACCGCTACAGAAACAGAATAGTTCCATCAGGTAATTCAGAAGGTATGATTCATGGAAACACCGAATACGGTGTTGCCATTTTCAGTATTCCAGAAAGGCGCAATCCCCGGCGTCACAGCGGTATCCACGGAAGTCGATTCAAGTCGATCCAGATCATTCAGCTTTTTTCTGGCGGAAATAATAATTCCCACTCCTGCAGCCAACAGGAGCCCCCCCGTCAGGTAGTAGGGCCAGATGCGAATATCTTCCCGGGCATCTCCACGTTTTTCCCGAACGGTCTGCAGCACGGCATTGGTCAGCAACACCGCGGATATTGTAGCCAGGTAACTGCCAAAGATGGCAGTCTTCACCGTGGTTCTGCGTCGGTTCTGCAAATATTCATCGGCCTCAGCTTTCCGGTCCACTGCTTCGGGATTCGACTTGTAGTCCTCAACAAAGGACCGCGCATTCTTTCGCTGGCGGATACCGAAACCGACGCTGCCGACACCGTGAGCAAGCGCCCCCAGAGTGATGCCGCTGAACACTGCGCTCAATGCCATATATTTGTCGGGCTTTTCCCGGGTCTTCATCCACAGAACCGTTGTGGGCCAGATGGAGACCAACCCCAATACACCGAGCCCGGCACCCCGCTGAATTTTGCCCTTCGCCAGCTGCACCTGGTCCTCCCAATAGGGTTGGTCAAATTCAGGGTACTGTTCCACCGCAACACCAGGCTTCGGCCACAGCACTATCGCCATCATCAGAATGATAATCCGCTTCATTGGTAATTCTCCTCAATTCACTGAAAACGTAGCCATCAGACGTGCACGACGCAATCATGGGCAGATGGACATCATGGGCACGGCAATTCTATTGACAGCGTTTTTCCACATTCCCCCGGTGACATTTGGCGCAGGCGCGACTGCTTTTTCGGGCCAGCGGTTTGCAGTTTCTGGAAAACCCGGCCGGATGGGGATTGATTGCGGCATGACACGAGATGCAGGAGCTTTCAGAATGACATGACGCACATGCGGTGATATTGGTTCGCGCCCGTCGACAGATTTTTTCCGGGGTTGCGTTTCCATGAAAGCGCGAGGGTTTCTTACCCCGTTTGCTGGTGGGCGCGTCCGGCGCGACTCCGGAACGACGATGACAGGATAGGCAGAACCCCTGAGTGCGATGACAGGACATACACCGGGGGCTATCCATGGAGGAATGAACGCCGTGGGTATTCACCCAGTCCGAGGGATGGATCTGTTTATTTTTTGCCTTGCCGTTGTGGCAGTTCGTACATTCCGCTTCCCGGTGACAGTTGGCGCAGAAGCTGGAGTCCCGTCCCGCAGGCCGCGCGTGATTGCCCACCCAGCCAACCCCATGGCTCGGACCGCGCAACCATGCAGGTGGAATCAGGGCCTCGTCATTGAACAGGGTTTTCATCCGGCCATCCGCTTCAACAAGATGACAGGTGCGGCAGGACGTCAGGTTTCGCTTTCCGCTTCTGTGACACCCATAGCATCGCTTCATGGAAATCTGTTCAAAACCGCTGTCACCTGATGCGCCATGACACGATTCGCAGGACTGCTCCCCGTGGGCTTTGTGGGAAAATCGGATTCGCGGTGTCGCATAGGCGCCTTTGGCCAGAAACCCGGCGTCCTGACGGATGTGACAATAGCCGCAATCTGCCTGCCATGTTTTTCCATCCCCCACTTCAGATTCATGGCAGGGGGCGCAAATGGCCATGGCCGGAATAAGTCTGTCTTTCGCACGAATGGAGTTGCCGGCGGCATCGTGACATTCGCTGCATTGCATGTTTTCCTGCGCGTGCACGGCATGGGCGGCCCGGACGGCAGGTCTGGCGACAGGAAACAGAACAGACGGACGCAACGGTGGCGGACTGCCGGCAACCAGGGTTGCCAGAACAAACGGCAGGACACCGATGACAAAAGCAGTGAATTTTTTTCCTTCCGGTGTCATCGCCATAAATCCAGTTGAACCAACGCAGTCACCGCAAATCTCGGATGGTCCGCGCCGTAATAGTTCTCAAATTCAAAAATGGTTCTCGCTTTTTCGGTAAACCGATGATTCGCCGAAAGCACATATCCGCCAATGGTTTCTCTGGTGCCGTAAAGCGAATCCCGAATATACCACAGGGAACCGCGCACAGAGAGCCACAGGCGCTCGGTGAAAAACCGATGCCCCAGCTCCTGCTCGACGCCAAAACGGAGGGTTCCCAGCTCCTTTTCGATACTTGCCCGGGCCGACACTTTCCGCATGAAACTGCCCAGATTGACGCCCGCGCCACCACCGCCCCCAATCACCCAGGAATCCTGCTCCGCTGAATCCGACACCCCTCTATCGTCCGCGAATCGGATACTTGACCAGGAAGCCCATTGAACAGTCGGCGAAAATCGCTGCTCAAACCGCAAAATGAGATCCCGTCTGCCCAGTTGGCCAAAAAGATTGAAAATGGAATCAATCGTAAATACGGGTCGATACAATTCCCATGAAAGACTCAGCCAACTTTTCCGGGCAATTTCGGCGGACACCTCAGCGGAGGCTTCGGTCACCAGCGTGCCCTGCCGCAACGCACCCCACACGTTGTCATAACGGTCCAGAAACGGATTGGCCACCACCCGTCCAAAAGTGTGAATGCGATCGCCGCGGATGGCCAGATGACCGGCGATGGTTTGCTGCTGCAATTCATGTCCGTACCCTGCCTGCTGAAATGCAAGCGCAATATCCACCATCCCCGATGGCACGAGTGCCACCTCCGCACCAAATTTCATTGTGGGCTCGGCGTCCACCAGCGTTGCAAACCATGCATCATCGAGTTCATCCCTACCGGCGTTGTCCACCCCGTCCAGCGCAAGATTATCGTAGCCAAACGGCTTTCCGCTCTGCACTTCATATCCCCAGAATGGTCTGACATTCAACCCGATTGGCCAGTGAACCGACACCCCTACCCCGTCAAATGCCGCATAGCCCACCGCATCAAGCCGGATAATTCGCCCGGCGGTTACATCGAGATGATCCCCGGCGAGCCCTTCCAGGGTCACGTACGCAAACACGGCCTCCATCTTCATAGCCTGCAACCCGGGCACATAGCGATCAAGCTGGTCCGGAGCCATTTCGCTGTTGCTCACGGCATAGTCGCCACCGACACGAAGATCAATCTCCACTGAAAGCCGCGGCCCTTTGTAGTATGGGTCATCACTGCCCGGCAGAATATGCCACGCTCCCAGGTACATCTCTTCTACAATATTCCGTCGATCAATGAGGGTTCCGTTGGCCGCCCGAATCGAATAGCCGCTGGCATAGAGCGTTGACGTCAACTGCTGGTCATATGCATGAGCTGCCGAAACCACGAGGGTGGCAGCACAGCACAGTAGAATCCGCACAACTGCGTTAAAAAATGGCATCCACCTAATCCAGATCAAAAACCCGGCTTCCACCGAACTCCGCAACCAGCAAATCGTCGTATTTATCCCCGTAATAGCCCACCAGATTCAACATTTCCTGCACTTCAAGATGACTCAAATCCAATACCGTCCGCTCGGATACCAGCACCACCATATCCCCCTGAATCAAACCGAATGCCACTCCGGGCAACTGCGTGCCATTGAGTTCCAGCAGGCGAACAGCTGCCTCCCGGGAGATTCCGCCCTCCATTTTTACGATGGGAGACACCACCCGTATGCGCCCGGCGGTGTGATCATTGCCGGGGACCAGTGATATCATCACGTCGGCACTGCCGCGCGCCACCAGCCAGGCGTGGCCTCCCTCCATGGAATCCACCTGATTTTCAACGGAATCGATACCCAGTTCCCTCAGAACGGATTCCACTGTTTTTCTGGCCCTGGCCAACCCTTTTTCCAGTTTTCCACTCATTGTATCTCCCATTGCTGTCGCTGAAGTGTACTCGCATGGTTGTCCAAAACTCATCCGATTGTCAATTGTTAAAATCGATGGCGCTGTGGTCAGTGCGCGTCGTCCCAGCTGTGTCCAACGCCTGCTTCAACCTTCAATGGCACATCCAGTTGCATGGCATTTTCCATTTCGCGGACCACCAGCGCCTGAACCGCCTCCACTTCGTCTTCAGGCACCTCAAGCACCAGTTCATCGTGGACCGTCAGCAACATCCGGGCGTTCAGACCCGATTGTTCGAGTGCCGCATCCACGTTGATCATGGCTACCTTGAGCAAGTCCGCTGCGGTCCCCTGAATGGGCATATTTCGCGCCATCCGCTCGGCGTGCTGCCGCACGTTGAAGTTGGAGGCGTCAATTTCTTTGAGGTCGCGCTTTCGTCCAAGCAGCGTGAATACTGCCTTTTCCTCCTTCACCCTTGCCACCACATCGTCCATGTATTTCGCCACTCCCCCGTACAGATTGAAATACGTATCGATAAAGCGCTGCGCTTCCGGCCTGGTAATTCCCAGCTCCTTTGCCAGTGAGAACCCGGTTTTGCCATATATCACTCCGAAATTCACGGTTTTGGCAATGGCGCGCTGTTCCCGCGAAACCGGTGCATCATCCGCCAGCCCGAACACTGCCCGGGCGGTTCGCTCATGAATATCCCGATTGTGAACATACGCATCCCGCAGGCACTCATCGCCGGAAAGATGAGCGAGAATGCGCAATTCAATCTGCGAGTAGTCTGCAGACATCAGCAACCATCCGTCCCGGGCCACAAATGCCTTTCGAATGTCCCGCCCCTGCTCGGTGCGAATAGGTATATTCTGCAGATTGGGATTGTTGCTCGACAACCGACCGGTAGCGGCAATGGCCTGGTTGAAACTGGTATGAATGCGTCCAGTTGCCGGGTTCACCTGTTTGGGCAAGGCATCGAGATATGTGTTTTTCAATTTGGTCAGGGTTCGATGCGTCAGCAACACTCTGGGCAAATCGTGCATGAACGCCAACGTTTCGAGCACTTCAGAATCGGTGGAGTATCCGGTTTTGGTCTTCTTCTGGGTGGGCAGTTTCAACTCGTCAAACAGAATCTCCTGCAGCTGCTTCGGCGAAGCCAGGTTAAACGGACGCCCGGCAAGATCGTGGGCCTTCTGTTCGAGGGTTTCTATCTGACGAGCAAACCGCTCGGACATTTCCTTCAGCATTCCGGTATCCACCAGAATACCGGCCAGTTCCATCTTGCACAACACCCGCGCCAGTGGAATCTCCACATCACGTAGCAGATGCTGCATATCCGCTTCAACAATCTCTTTTTCAAGGGTTCTTGCGAGATCAAACGCCACCTCCGCATCCTCTGCGGCATATTCGGTTGCGTTCTCCACAGAAACCTCGTTGAACAGCAGCTGTGTGCCACGCCCCTTCTCGGTCACTTCATCATAGGATTTCAATGTTCTGCCCAGCAGCACCTTTGCCAGCGCATCCAGAGAATGCGACCTTTCCTGGGCCCGCAACAGGTAAGACGCCAGCATGGGATCCATGGGAACGTTGCGAATCACAATGCCATGTCGTCGAAAAATGGTATCCTCGTACTTGATGTTCTGCACAATCACTTCAATGCCGGGGTCTTCCAACAACGGTTTCACCACGTCCAATACGGATTCGAGAGAAACACAATTCCCTGCCTTGTGCGCAACAGGGATGTAGTATCCCACATAGGGCTCATAACACAGCGCCACCCCCACAATTTCGGCCACCACCGCATTCTTGCTGGTGGTTTCCAAATCCACGGCAAAGCGTCCGCACGCCTTGATCTTTTCGGCGATAGACAGCAGTTCATCCATGGTATCCACCGTATGATACACCACTTCCACCGATGGGGATGCGGGCGCTGTTGGCTGGGATTTTCCGAACAGTCGATCGCGCAGCTGATTGAATTCAAACTTTTCAAGCAGGGGCACCATCACGGCGGCATCAATGTTATTGTTCGCACACTCCTTCATCGAAACCGTAATGGGCACATCGTCTTTCAATGCCACGAGTTCTCTGGAAAGCCGCGCATCGGCTTCATGATCGGCGAGGCGCTTCTGCATGGCTCTGGACTTGATTTTATCGAGATTGGCATACATTCCCGCCAGACCACCCAGTTCATTGAGCAGCGGCGCAGCGGTTTTGGGCCCCACCCTCGGTACACCGGGAATGTTGTCTGAGCTGTCGCCTGCCAGGGCAAGTAAATCCCCCACCAGCGAAGGGGGCACCAGCCACTTCTCCTCGACTGCCGCAGCATCCCATATTTTCTTTTTCATGGTATCAAGCATCACCACATTGTCCGACACCAGCTGCAGCAGGTCCTTGTCGCCGGAAACAACCACCACTTTCAGGCCCGCAAAAACCGCAGACGTCACCGCAGTGGCGATAATATCATCCGCCTCGAATCCATCTTTCTGAAGCACCGTGAACCCGAAGGCGTTCACCAGTTCCTCCACAAACGGAAACTGGACTTTCAGATCATCCGGCGGTGGTGGCCGATTGGCTTTGTACTCGGGAAAAATTTCCTTGCGAAAAGTGGGTGTTTTCGAATCCATGGCAATGGCGATATGCGACGGTTCAAATTCCTTCAGCAGGGAAACCATCATATTGGCCACTCCAAACACCGCACCGGTGGGGGTGCCATCCGATGTGGACAGATATCCGGTGGAATAATACGCCCTGAAAATAAAAGAAGACACGTCTACAATATAAAAAACGTCGCCTTCTGTTGCTGATAACTTCTGAAGAATTTCCGCTTTCATAACCCGCATTCGTAAACCGGCCAGGCGGACCGGTCAAGGTGCAAATACGGAATTCAATTCTTCAAAGCGCTTCGCGGATGCGATGCGCGGAGAATCAGACGGAGGTCAATTATCGCTCTCAAAGGGGCCCAGATCCGGTGCGCTGCCGTTGAAGGGCAGCCCCACGTCCACACCGGCGTTTCGCAAGTCGCTGCCGGCGTTCAATTTGAGATAATCAATATCCGGCAAGCTGCCATCGCTTTTCCGAGGGGACTTCAGCTGGGAAATGTCAACACTGGCAAAATCATCATTCGACGCAGACAGTCCATTTTGCCAACTGTTATTCACAATATCCGTGGTCGAGGCGTTCAGGCTGCCATTGTTGCCAAGTGAAATGGTATTCCTGATGGCAAGCGACGCAGCGATATTCGAAGTGCTGAAATTGATATTGGTTCCGTTATTGTGGGCCGCGCAGTTGATAATGGTGACACTCCCCCGATTGCTGTTGTGATCAAACCCATCCACCCGGTTGCCTGCCGCGATACACTGCGTGTAAATGGCGTTGTGGCGCAGGTTCTTGTCATCACTGCCACCGGTTTTGAATCCATTGCCATCCCCCACGCCGTTGTTGCCATTTTTATCCTTGCCATTGTCAATCGCCCAGCAATTTTCGTAGGTGGTGGTGATATTGTCTGCCGGGCGAAGATAGCCATCCCAGCCGTCATCCAGGTTGTTCCATGCGCGGCTGCCCACGAATTTATTGCCCGTACCCACATCGAGTTTGGCGGCAAACCCATCGGCATTTTCCTGGGTGGAATCCGCGTTGAAATAGGAATCGCAGTTCAATACCAGGTTATTGGCCGCGCCGCCTCCCAATTGCAGACCCGTATCAGCGCATTCGGAAAAAGTGCAGAATTCAATGATATTGTTGGATCCACTCATATTCATGCCGTTGTCGCCCGCTTTATAAATATCAATCCCGTACACATGCCAGTAATTGCCGGACAGAATGAACCCACGATTGCTGGAGTTTTCTGCCATCTGCGAAAAATCAAACCGCGGTCGTTCCTCGTCAAGGGGATAGGCGCGCAAACCAATGGGCGCACCTTCATTGCCATTTCCGGTCAAACGAATCGTCGTCCCGTAAGTGTAATTGCCGCCGCGCAGATAAATTGTTTCACCGGCTGTTACTCTTGAAACCGCATCCTCCAGGGTGGTGGGTGCATCCAATGTGCCTGCCGCGCCGGCAACGCCATCGGGCGCCGCAATCAGTCCCACAATTTCGTCCGAATCCGTTTCGGTATCTGTGTCCGTGTCTGAGTCTGTGTCTGTATCCGTGTCTGTGTCTGTGTCTGTGTCTGAGTCTGTGTCTGTGTCTGAGTCTGTGTCTGTATCCGTGTCTGTGTCTGTGTCTGTGTCCGTGTCTGTATCCGTGTCTGTATCTGTATCCGTGTCTGTATCCGACAGTTGCGAATTTCCATCAGAAGACGAATCCGAACACCCGAGGGAAATCCCAGGTATCAGCATCAGCGTCATCAACAGAAACTTCATTCTGTTCACCCTTTCGATTGGTGCGGGAGGTGACCAGTTCTGCACCTTAAACAGGTGACTCTATCTGGCCTGAAAAGGGTCATGTATTCCCTGAGAAATGCAGTTGGACTGGCATGCTCAATTCAGTTCAGGGCTGCACCGGATTGATGGATCCATCCGTGCCATAGGTCAGCGTCTGATACCTCACACAGCGCTGGGTGGTTTCGCCTTTTGAGCATGATGAATCATGATAAAACAGGTACCATTTTCCCTGGAATTCCACGATGGAGTGGTGAGTGGTCCAGCCCAGGTCACCGGCGGTACCATTGGGAAGCACCATCCCCTGATACGTATACGGCCCCATGGGGCTGTCACTGGTGGCGTAAACAATATTTCTCGATTGCCCGGTAGAGTAAGACAAATAGTACGTGTTATTATACTTGTGCAGCCAGGCCCCTTCAAAAAACATTTCACCGCCAGACAGCTGCAGCTGCAGCGGCTGAGGTTCGCCGTCAAACTCAATCATATTGTCTTTGAATCTGGCAATCCACGGATTCTGATACGGCACATCAGACAGATCGCCATTGTCTCCTGCACAATCCGACTGATTGTACGAGCCACTCACATAACACTCCAGCTGCCCGCCCTGATTGCCGCCCATCACGATGTACGCAGCGCCATCGTCATCCACAAAAACAGTGGGGTCGATACTTAAACTGTTGGGAATAGGTGTTTGCTGAACGTCCCATGGTCCCGTGGGGGTATCAGAGACAGCCACCCCCACGCGAAAGACGCCCTGGTCATCCTTTGCCGGAAAATAAAAATAGTATTTGCCGTTTTTGTACGCCGCATCCGGCGCCCAGGCGTACTCCCTGGCCCACTCCACATCGTTTAAATGTAAAATGGGGTATTCTTTGAAACTGCCATCTGTCTGCAATTCGTAAACAAAATAGTCCACCATGTTGAACCCATTGGCATTCTGCTGGTCGTGGGACGGATAAAAATACAATCCACAATCAAATGCGTGGGCGGATGGATCCGCCGTATACTTGTCGCCAATCAGCCGGGTTTTCTCCGGTGGCATCGTGTACTGCACCGCCGGACACACCTCGACGTCGGTATCCGTGTCCGTATCCGTGTCCGTGTCCGTATCCGTATCTGTATCCGTGTCTGTATCCGTGTCGGTATCGGTATCCGTGTCGGTATCGGTGTCCGTGTCCGTATCGGTATCGGTGTCCGTGTCCGTATCGGTGTCCGTATCGCTATCGGTGTCTGTGTCGGTATCCGTGTCGGTGTCGGTGTCGCTGTCCGTGTCTGTGTCGGTATCCGTGTCTGAATCTGAATCTGAATCCGAATCCGAATCCGAATCCGAATCCGAATCTGTATCTGTGTCGCTGTCCGTATCCGAGTCGCTATCCCCATCAGACGTATCGGAATTGTTACCATCCGAGGATGAATCCGAACACCCGGACCAGAAAACCAGCAACAAAAGAACGATTAAACAAGATCTCATGCAATTCACCTTTCTCGTCGACCAAACGAAGCGACCGACTGTTCACTGGTCTCAGAGTACCATATGAAGCATAAAAAATCCCATGTCTCTTCTAGGAAAACAACTGACCGGCTCACTAAGAATTGATGATTGATTTTTAGATATAGACTATTGAAGAACGCGACTCAGGGCTGAACTGGATTGATGGAGCCGTCTGCGCCATACGTGAGTGTCTGATACCTCACACAGCGTTTGGCATCCGTGCCTCCTGAGCATGTCGCATCATGATAAAACAAATACCATTTACCCTGGAATTCCACAATGGAATGATGGGTAGTCCAGCCCAGACCACTGGCAGAACCATTCGGAAGCACAGTTCCCCGATGGGTATAGGGGCCCATGGGGCTGTCGCTGGTAGCATAAATTATATTGCGAGATGGCCCGGTAGAATAAGATAAATAATATGTGTTATTGTATTTGTGCAGCCAGGCACCTTCAAAGAAAATTTCCGGAGAGCCGGTGATTTGAAGCTGTTGTGGTTTTCCATCGAATTCCACCATGTTCTCCTTGAACTTCGCAATCCATGGATTTCGTTCTTGTCCGCTACCATTTTCCATACAATTTGATTGCACATATGTTCCAGTATTCGTGTAGCACTCCAGCTGACCGCCCCAGTTGCCTCCCATAACCATATAAGCAGAACCATCATCGTCCACCAAAACCGTGGGATCGATACTGAAGCTACCCTCAATTGGCGTCTGTTGAACATCCCACGGTCCAGTGGGTTTGTCAGCAATGGCCACCCCCATATGGAAAATGCCACTTTGATCTTTTGCAGGGAAATAAAAATAATATTTTCCGTTTTTATATGCCGCGTCCGGGGCCCAAGCTTCCTGCTTTGCCCACCCTGTATCGTTCAGGTGCAAAATGGGGTATTCCTTGAAGGTTCCATCGGTCTGAAGTTCATACACAAAATAATCCACCATATTGTACCCGCTGGCATTTTCCTGGTCATGAGACGGATAGAAATACAGCCCGCAATTGAACGCGTGGGCCGACGGGTCAGCCGTAAACTTACCATCAATCAAGCGCTGTTTTTCCGGGGGCATCGTGTAATCTACTGGTTCGCACTCCGCGTCACTATCGGTATCGGTGTCGGTATCCGTATCGGTGTCGGTGTCGGTGTCGGTGTCGGTGTCGGTGTCGGTGTCGGTGTCGGTATCGGTATCGGTATCGGTGTCGGTGTCCGTATCCGTGTCTGTGTCTGTATCTGTATCCGTGTCCGAATCAGAATCGGTATCTGAATCAGAATCGGTATCTGAATCCGTATCAGAGTCCGTATCTGTGTCGCTGTCGGTATCGGTGTCTGAGTCGGTATCGCTATCCGTATCCGAGTCCGTGTCGGTGTCTGTGTCCGTATCTGAATCGCTATCGGCATCAGAGGTATCAGACGTATCACTTTCGGTAGACGCGTCCGAACACCCGGCCCCAAAAACCAATAACAGCAGGATTAACAAATATGATTTCATGTATTTCACCTTTCTTCACGGCCGAAATCATTGGCCGTCTATTCACTTCTTCCAGTAGACAGTACCATATTCAACAAAAAAGGTGCTTGTGTGTTGTAAGAAAATAATCAATTCTATTTACGAACTAAAGGCTGAAGGAGAAGTCACTCCGTGCGACGCATCACTGTCTCATAAATACAGGACTTGAAAAGGAAACCAGGAAGGGGCCGTTCAGGGCCGAACCTCGTTGATGGCGCCAATTGGCCCATGGGTGAGAAATTAAAACTTTACACCATATTTGTTGGTATTCCAGTCAGAACAATGCGAGTCAGAATACAAATGAAGTAGCGCATTTCACCCGTCCAGACACGGGGAGACAAAGGAACTGCCTAATAGTTATTGACGGTATTAATGGAGCCATCTCCACCATAGGTCAGCTCGGTGTATTTTACACAGCGCATTTTGTCGTCGCCGGTGCAGGAATCGTCATGGTAGAAAAGATACCATTTGCCCTGGAACTCAATAATGGAATGGTGGGTGGTCCACCCTTTGTTCATGTTGGGCAGTACGACCCCCTTGTATTGGTACGGTCCATTCACATCATTGCTTGTGGCATACAGAATCCTGTGATCCGGTCCGGTGGAATAGGACAGATAATAGGTGCCATTGTATTTATGCAGCCAGGCGCCTTCGAAAAATGTCGTTCCACCTGAAATCTGAAGTTGAGTTGGCGCACTTTCAAACTCAAGCATATTGTCTGTTAATTTCGCCATCCATGGATTTTGTTCGCTTCCTGATCCATCTTCCATACATTTTGACTGATCATACGTTCCAGTGTTCGTATAGCACTCAAGCTGTCCCCCCCAATTGCCGCCGAAAACCATATATGCCGAACCATCATCATCAACGAACACTGTCGGATCGATGCTGAAGCTGCCTTCGATGGGTTGGGATTGTATGTCGTAGGGTCCCCCGGGAGAATCGGCAACTGCGACGCCTATCTTGAATATACCCGAGTTGTCTTTTGCCGGGAAATAGAAATAGTATTTGCCATTTTTATAAGCGGCATCCGGCGCCCATGCAAACTCCCTTGCCCAGGGGACGTTGCTCAACTCCACGATGGGACCATGCTCTTCCCATGAGCCATCCGTTTTGAGTTCGTAGGCATAATAGTCAATCATATCAAAAATTTGGTTGCTGTTATCCTGGTCATGGGATGGGAATACCCATAATCCGCAATCAAACGCGTGCGCCGAGGGATCTGCGGTCCAGTGTCTGCCTGCAACTCCGCCGTCTCCATTGAACAGCGCTACTCGCTCGGCAGGCATCTGGAAAGTTTGCTCCTCGCATTGAGGGTCAGAATCCGTGTCCGTGTCGGTATCGGTATCCGTGTCTGTATCGGTATCGGTGTCGGTGTCCGTATCCGTGTCCGTGTCGCTATCGGTATCGGAATCTGTGTCGCTGTCCGTGTCCGAATCCGTGTCGCTATCGGTATCTGAGTCGGTATCTGAGTCGGTATCAGAGTCAGTATCTGTGTCCGTATCCGAATCCGTGTCGCTATCGGTGTCGCTATCGGTGTCGGTATCCGTGTCGCTGTCCGTATCGGAATCGGTGTCGCTGTCGGAATCTGAATCGGTATCGGAATCCGTATCACTGTCGGTGTCCGAATCCGTATCGCTGTCAGAATCAGAGCTGTCGCCTGATTCCCCGGACTCTCCACAGGCCGCCAGCATCAGCAGCAGTCCCATACAAATCAATCGCATCCATAACGTCATATCTATCCTCCTTTTAAAATATTCCACGGACCTACTTGTAAGAAAACCCACTTCCTGCAAGTACCGTTGCGGTTCCATTCGGCTCGATAAAGCCCCAAGCAAATGATGGGGTTACCGATTCCCACAACCGGGAACACCCTTATAGTTAAGGGTCTTTATTAACCCATAATAAGGAAATCTTCCTAACAAAATACTATTTATTTGAAATTTTAAACTTCGCGAAACGACTCAATCAGGATTCTAACAGGACGACAAACGTCCGTCGCAGGTTAGAACAAATTCTGCACCATTGCGGGGACACGACTGTAGGCATCCATTCCCGTATCCCGGCCCAACTGTCCCATATTATTATACCCCCAACACCACACGGTGCCGTCGGCAACGACTGCGCACGTAGATATGCTGCCAAGAGAGAGATTCATGATACGTACCCCGTCCAGCCCCGTCACCTTTCCAGGGGGTAAATGAGACCACTCATCTCCCGTATTTCTCCCCAGCTGTCCTTCATTATTTCTCCCCCAACACTGGGCACTGCCATCCGAGAGCAGCGCGCATGAATGATTCTCCCCAATGGACAGCGAGACAATGGATACTCCCGCGTCAATGGCCAGTCCTACCACCGCCCCCGGTTCGTAAGAGTTGTCCTCAACGGTTTCCCATCCCAGTTCTCCATACGTATTGCTCCCCCAACATTGGACCGTATTATTTGAAAAGAGAATACAATTGTGAGAACCACCAACCGCCAGTGCAAACTCGCCAATGTCAAATGATTCAGGAGAAATACCATTCACGGTCGTCAGTTCCCAGGTCGCGTACAAACTGTCCCGATTCAATTGCCCACTATCATTTAATCCCCAGCATTGAATGACACCATCAGATAACAGAATGCACGTATGACCATATCCGGTTTGTGCTTTCACTACGGTTCTGCCGCCGGAAGGGGGCAGTCCCTTTACATAATCCACATACTGGGCACTTCCTTCCCGCCCCAGCATTCCGTACACACCATCCCCCCAGCACTGAATCGCATCGTTGGAGAGCACCGCGCACGAGATGTAATACCCCGTTGTCAACGCCACAACATTCACGTCGGGAGGCAACCGCAGCTCCGCCACTTCCGCAGGGACACGACTGAAGATGTCTTCGCCCGTATCCCGCCCCAGTTGAAAATTTCCGTTGTTTCCCCAGCACTGAACAGTGTTGTCCGATACCAATACACAGTTATGATTCCTCCCAGAGGAGATGGCGACGATACGCTCTCCGGCCGCAACAGATAATCCCGTTACCAACCCGGGGGTGCTGGTAAAATCCTCACCAACCAAATTCCTTCCCAACTGGCCGAACTTGTTGCTCCCCCAACATTTCACTGTATTGTTGGAAAATAGAATGCATGTGTGCGTCCCACCAGTAGTCACCTGCTTGATGTACAAATCACAGTCCGGGTAGGGGAATATGGGATTGTCCCGGAATCCGGAGTTGCATTCCGCTACCTGGCAGTGGCCAGCGTTGCAGGTGGCGCTACGGATGTTTTCGGGAACAACGTCGCCATAATCCGGCCACAATTCGCCATTGGTCAGGCAGTCTTTGTTGCATCCACCACAATTTTCGGCATCCGTCTGAAAATCACCCCCCTCGCATTCGGGATTGGTGTCCGGAGCCGTGTCCGATTCGCTCTCCGTGTCGACATCATCGGTTTCCGTCCCCCATTCCTGCGTTGAATCCGAACCGGTATCGGCCCCGGTCCCGCTATCACCGGTGGTCTGTGAATCCCCCTCATTGTCCGAATCCCCCAGCGTGGCTGTGTTCGAATCGGTCTGGCTGCCAGTGTCGGAGTCGGTGTCCATTGCGCCGGTTGCCGAACCGGTATCTCCGGTGGTTGAACTGTCCGAATCGGTCCCGCTGCCTGTTTCGATGGTGCTCGTGCCACTGTCGGAATCCGCATCCCCCTCCCACGCATTTTCCCTGAAACAGCCGCAACAGAGCAATGCCAGCATCACCCCAACCAGATTTATCGATTGTCTTGCCATTGTTTTCCTGCTTTCTTCCCCGGACTGAGTGAGGGGATACACATATCAAATCGCCCGCAAATTGAAACCCGCGTTTTGCGGAATACGCCTCCCTTCGGCCGTTGGGGTAAATTGTTGCAGAAAAGCGACTGGCCGCCCGTTCGGATTCCGTGTGACCCCTCTCTGGATGGGCACAAAGAAAGCCCCTCCCATCAACGCTTCATCAATACTATCGAAGGAGCGCCAACCGTCGATTCATCGCACAGCACGGTAAAATAAAAACAGGTGAATAGTGGTTATTTGGACGCTGGGGTGGGTTTCGCTTTTTCTTCAGCTTTTCTGGACTCAAGGTCCGAAAGGGTTCTGGTGAGCGTCTCGATTTGTTTTTCGAGGGCGGCCAATGCTTCTTTGGCCTCCGTGTCGGCCTTCACCGCCTTTTCGTACTCCGCCTTCCGTTCATCAGCTGTCTTGCCGGTCTTTTCCGCTTTTGCCTTTGCAATCGTCACGGTTTTATCCTGCTTTTTAAGCGCTTCGGTTTTCTTCCTCACCAATGCTTTTTTCTGATTCACAAACGTTGACTGCGAAGAAATGCTGTCCGCCACATCTTTTTTCTCCTTGAAGGTTTTGGGCTCTTTTTCCTTCATCTCCTTCAAGGCACCTTCGGCCAGTCCCAAAATCCGCTCCGCCTCTTTCAGCTGATCCTGAATCATCTTCTGCTTTTCTTCAGCGTTGGCCAGAATGCTCGAATCCTTCTGACTTTTTTCGGCGGCCTTGTTATTGTTG
Source organism: Polyangia bacterium (assembly GCA_050287845.1). Lineage (GTDB taxonomy): Bacteria > Myxococcota_A > Polyangia > JAAYKL01 > JAAYKL01 > JAFGXQ01. The sequence continues at coordinate 11,287 of JBNKCR010000158.1, read as the reverse complement.
GCCTCTGCGGTACGCAGTTTTTTCTCTGCCGTCTTCGCGCTCTTTGTCGCCCTGGTCAGTGCTTTTTTGGCTTTCGCAAGTTCAGCTCTGGTTTCTTTTATCTGCTCCGCGACGGGTTTATCTGACGACACCGCCGGTGCAGTCAATTCCGAATCCTTCGTTTCGACGGCTTCCGGGGCACTGGGTTCCGCTGCCGGCGCTTCGGCCTTTTCGACATCAGTACTTACCGGAGCCGCAGCGTCCGCGGGGGATTCCGCATTATCTCCGGGTTGGTCATCGGCCGCTGCCGGTTCCGCTTCTGCCGGGGCAGCATCATCCGCTGGTGGGGGTTCCGGTGATTCCGCCCGGGTAATCACTTCTTCGTCCGGTGTACTTGTCGCGACAGGCGCGCCGCCACAGGCCATGGCGACCATTGATGCAGCCACAATCCAAATGGTGTTGAAACGGTTTTCCCGGCGCTCAAGTTTGCTGATTTTCATGTTCATCCCTCCATCGTTCCGTTTTTGCCAACATTATTGCCAACAATTTGTGGGTTTGTTCAAACCTACCTCAGAATCGGCAACTGACAACCCGGGCCCTGAACAATATCGGATCGAAAAATACATGGTATTTGAAAGAACTTCTGAATTCACCACAAATCAAATGGTGCGTCAAATGATGGCGAAGATTTACATGGAACCCGGAACCAATTGCTGATTCCATTGCCTGTTCCAATGAGCATGGGACGAAACTCCCCGGAGGAGGCAATCACTGGGCTGCTGCGGTCGCCACCTTGATTTTTTTCAGCATCATCCATTTTTCCTGCTTCTTCTTACTCATTTTCGCATTCATCCTGCCAGTCGCAATCACCTGTTTGCCATCGAGTTTCTTTGCTTTCTTTTTGGATTTTGCATTCACCACGATGTGGTATGTCTCACCGGAGCTATCGGTCACTTCGATGGCTTCCACTTTCTTCTTATCATTCATTTTCACTGAAAGTGTTCCCTCCACTTTCACGACATCAGCCCTTTTCCCATTCTTCGGGGCTTTCGCCTGAACACTGTTCACAGTCAGCAACATTGCAGCAATACTCACCACAATCGCCAACACGCGGGTTTGATTGATTCTGTTCATGGTTTCACCTTTCATACGTGCGCCGAACAATTCAGCACATCGGTTGGATTCCTGGTTCTGGTCAGCGCCGGATTGCAAAGGATGTACCGATGGGGATGCCACAGAATCATTCAGAAAACAGCAATTCACAGTGGGGCATTTTTCCCCAGTGGTGCGTATTGACACATGCGATTTTCCTTGGGACGTCTTCTATCTGATACTCCTCCAATTGAAGCGCCCCATAATTCTCCACAGACCTGCCCATGCATGGCTGGAATATTTCAATTGAAACAAAATCACCCCGTCAAAATTCGGTCAGACAACAATGACGTTTTCATGGAACTTTATCATCGCTGACATGTCCGTTTTATTTGAGCATACCGCGGTAAACAGATGAGTCGTTCTATTCGAAACACTGTGCAAAATGGTTTTGCGCAGGACTTTTCCGAAAAGGGAAATGATGAGGTGAACACCATGTTGATGATGCGATGTGTGCCGCTGTTTTTAATATCCATTCACATACTGTTTCTGTCATTGCTGCATGCAGGCAGCGCGGTGGGAAAGCCGGCGACGTTCGAGGTCCACGACCTCACGCTCTACGACATCGGTGTGATGCAAGTGAGAAAAGAAGCAGCCGTGGACGGACAGACCGAACTGAGATTGCCAATACTGTCTGCCCATCTCGATGACGTGCTCAATTCCCTCCTTCTCACCACGGATGAAAATGTGCAGGTAACCAGTGTCGATTATCCAATGGTCAAAAATATCGCTCAGGCGCTGGCCGCCGGAAGCATTGGTCAGTCGGTTGCAGACGAAGATGGCTTTCCCGCTATTCCAACCAATTTTTCTCAGACCATGAAGCTCTACATCGGCGTGAATGTGCGCCTGCATCTGAAAGGCACATCCCCGCGGCAGGATGGCACCATCCTTGGCGTCGTCGAAGACGACAGTGAATCCCGACGGGCCGTTTCTGAATCCCTGGTGACGGACGAGCATGGAACCCCCATTGAACCACAGAAAATATGGTGCGTGGCGCTTCTCTCCGATAACAGCAATCTGCTGAAGATTCCCCTGAGCGATATTTTAACCGTAGAACTGAAAAGCACCTCCGAAGCCACCGCATTGCGAAGCCTCGCCACCGAACTTGGAAAATCAAACGGCTTCGAAGAAAAGGAAATTACCATCCGCATCGAAAAAGGCAGCACCGGCCACATCGCGGCCAACTACGTGCAACAATCCCCCAGATGGCGTATGTGGTATCGGTTGTATCGCAAGGCAGACGGGTTGTGGCTGGAAGGATGGGCCCAGGTGCACAACGATACGGTGGAAGATTGGCATCACGTGAACATGACGCTGGTGTCAGCCAGTCCGGACAGCTACCTGGTCTCGGTAGCCTCCCCGAGGTATGGAAGCAGGGACAGTCTGGAACTGGCCAATAGCGGAGAAATGATGCCCCAGCTGGGACCGCAGACCGTGGACAGGCTGCTCTACGATTATCATTCCGGGCTGGGATACATGAGCGGGTCCGGTTCAGGTAGCGGCTACGGCAGTCTGGGAGGCCGACGTTCGGGAACCCCGGCCATCGGCAAGGGGAAGTCCAGTCGGGGCGACGGATCCTCCTCCCTCATCGATATTGGCGAATCCGCGGCCAAAGAGATGGCCGAAGCTGCTGTGGACGCCGAAATATCGACTTATCGGGTGCTCAGGCCGGTCTCGATCAAGGCGGGCAGTTCGAGCATGGTTCCCGTGTTGAACCGAAAAGTTTCGGGGCAGCTGTTTTCCAGAATTGATCCGCACCTGAGCGCGGTGAACACCTGTGCGAGACTGGAAAATACCACTGGTACGGTGCTTCAATCCGGCCTGATTTCGGTGTATGTCAATGGTCATTTCCGGGGCCACAGTGAACTGGCCCGAACAGAGCCCAATAGCCCGACAGTGATCTGTTACGGCGTGGATGAAGATGTAACCTATGAAAAAGATGACAGCGTAATGCAATGCGATACCCGCAGGTTGGAGTGGGACGGCGACCATCTGTATGCACATAATTTTGTAAAACGCGAACATCGGTACAAACTGGAAAATAAAAGCGGCGAAGCCCGGACCCTTGGTATCGTGGTTCACCATATCGCAAATGGCAGAATCGTTTCAGAACTGCCTTTTGTCTCCAGCTCAGACATGCACCATTCGGGGCTTACCTTTGTAACGGTGGCCGCCAGAGATGATCAAACGGTGCTGGTGAACACCGAAGAAGGCGTCAGAGAGGTCACAGACACCCAAATGAGCAACCTGAAAAAACTGCTCCGGAAGAAAACCATTCCCGGAAACGAACAGCGCATATTGGAAGACATCATAAAAATCAATCGAGAGATTCAACGGCTGGAAAAACAGTCCGCTGAAAACATGAGCGCCAGAGGACGGATTGAAAGGAGTATTCAAACCGATCGCACCAATATGGCATCCCTGCCCAGAATGCGCGGACGCTCCAGAATTGCGCGAAGAATTCTGGCATCCATCCTTGAAAAGAGCGCAGAAATGGAACGACTTGATATGGCACAGGATACCCTCAACCGGCGAATGCGCCGCCTGAAAGCGGCTCCGCAGCAGTTGTTCATGGGACTCAATCAATGAATTCGCCACCGCCCACACGTCACTTCTGAAACAAACACCATTTTTTCTGCAACAAATACCACATTCGGTCGAAATCGCGGCATGTTGCAATTGAAACAGCATTTTCCCAGACCGATGCATCTCGCCCCATTGAGACGACGCCCCCCCGAGTTCAACAGATTTCATGGGGTGATGGGAACTGTCTCACGGGGTGACAGATATTGGTCGCGATCGCCTCCCTGGAGCGGATTCAGAAGCAATTATTGGCCTCCCATGAAAGTCAATACGCTTCGGGGCTTGCGTATCAAAAATAAATAGTGCTACACAGCTTTTGAACACAGTAACAAAGGGATTCAGCATATCCATGTCGAATCCCGGAAGCGAAAGAAATGAATAATGTCAAAAAGTTTTGAAACTCAGGGAATAATCCATTCCATTGGCGCCACAACCGAGTATGGCACCAATGGATTCACCAAACGAGAGTTTGTCATCAAACTCACCGGCGAAGGGGAAAACCCCGCCTACCCCAATTATGTGGCGCTGGAACTCATCAAAGACAAATGTGCGATAATGGACGCATATAAAGCGGGTGATGAAATTCAGGTAAGATTCAATCTCTCCGGTCGTCTGTGGCAGAGTAATGACAAAGGCGAACGATGCTTCACCAGTCTGCAGGCATGGAAAGTGGAATCCGTCGGCGCCAACCAGCACGCCAACGATGGCATTCCCGAGCCGCCCCCCGGCTTCGCAGACTACGACGACGATATTCCGTTTTAAACAGACAAGCCTCAATTCGTTCCACTTTCATCTTACTTCAAAATTATCGCCCCGATGGTTCAGTGACACCGTTGCGTCAGTCGTACCGATAAGACGCCATCCGAACTGATTGGCCACGCCATCGATCGGCGCCTCGAAATCAAGCCCCTTTCCTCCAAACTCATTATTGTAAATGGCCAGTCCTTCATCCCCCGGACAATCGCATGCGCTGCACACTCACTCCTTCCGTTCTGCAAACAGGTTGTGGATTCTGTTTCGACATATCTGGCGGCTACTTTGCCCGCAACATGGACAACGGCATCAAATATCGGGGGATTCGGTGAGGGGAAGATCAGATCAATCGCGGGTATTCAGGTGGCCGATTTGAGGCGCCCACTGAATCCCTGCGGTGAGGCCCATGGAGATGGCGACATGGGTGTCGGCGCTTTTATCTGTGTGGGTGTAAAAGGTTGCAAATCCGATTTCGTCCCTCACCTCCGACACCAGCACGTCCAGGGTGGGACCGGCGTAGACCGAAAAATTCCGGGCAAAACGAAAGCCCAGATTGAGTCTGGCCTGCTCGATAAAGTCCACATTGTAATCGTCGTACGAGTCAAAACCAAACTTCTGGTCATACAGCCGGTTGTGCAGGAGGTCGAATTCCAGCCACCATTTCCCGGTCAGGTCTCCATGAGTGCCAAATCCCACGGCCACAGAAGTTCGCCGGTCATCTCCCACCGGATGCACTCCCGCCCCCAGGATGCTGTAAAAATTCCGACTCCCCATCTTCAACCCCAGGTTCAACATGGATGCGGCTGAAACCCACACCGTTGGTGCAAAAATGCCATCGCCGGCAAAATTAATCAGACCCACCGATGCCCCTTTCATGCTTTTCGACGCAATATTGACCAGCCCCACCTGCGCCCCCGTCACATCGGTTCCGAAGTTCACCAGACTCAACTGAAGCCCGGTAAAGGCGCCCGTGCTCACATTGGCAATCCCCGACATCTGCACGCCTTTGCTCCCGTCCCCACTCACATTGACCAGTCCAGCCCCCTGAAATCCGTTCATGGCGCCGCGCGCCACATTCAACAGACCAGCCCCCTGAAAACCGGTTATATCGCCGGCGACCATATTGAACAGTCCAGCCCCCTGCAATCCAACGGCAGCCCCCCCCGCATGATTCCCCAGGCCACTGAACTGAATCCCCGTGGCCGATGCGCCCGCCACATTGACCAGTCCTGCACTTTGAAATCCCGTTGTGTCCCCTGCGGCCACATTCACCAGACCTGCTCCCTGAAATCCCCGCAAATCCCCGGCCACCACATTGAACAGATGGCTCCCCTGAAATCCCGTCACATTTCCCTTTCGAATGGCACCCAGAATCGAAACCTCCGCGCCCTGCAGGTGGTCCTGCCAGCCGATGAAGTTGAGCGAAAAATGATTCAGGACCTCCCCCTCGGCAGCGCTATCCGTGGACAACCCTGGAACAAAACCAATACTGAATGGACGTGTGATGAGCTCTTCTGACGATTCGGTGTCGGACTGCCGATTGGTTTCAGCGGACGAGACCTTTGCGGGCGCAGGTGTACTCCGGTCGCCACTGTCGACACAGATGGCAAAGATGGCGCAATCCTGATCTGCGCAATCCACGTGTCCATCGTTGTCGTTGTCTTTTTTATCGCCGCATTGGGCAACAGTGTTTTCCTGAACCACCGGCGCCCCATCCCCGGTTTCATCCACCGACTTCACTGTTTCCATCGGGCTGGCTGCCTGCATCTCATCCGTTGTCTCCCCATCCGCGGCGGTGGCGGTCTGCCCGTTCACCAACGGTTCATCTGAACTCTGACTATCCTGCCCAAAGACTGAAACGGGCAAAGCGAAGCCAACAATTAAAATGAGTAGAAAAAAAAATTTATTCACGGTGTACTCCTGTCCGTTGCAAGGCATCCTCGTTTCACCAGCTTGAACACCATTTCTTCAGGAAAGTGTCACCGCTTTCAGAGGTCCGCTCCCGTTCGTCCGCGGTCGCCCGATTTGCGGGCTTCGGTACATCTTCAAATTGTAAAAAACTGAATTAAAATAAAAGGGATAAAATGGAAAGGTCCGTGGAGGCAATGCCGGCTGTAAAACACCCGCAGTTGCCTGAATCGCCGGCGTCACCGGATTCAGGAGGCGTATCTTCCGTATCGGTATCCCCATGGGTATCACTGTCAGCATATGCGTCAGAATCGCTGTCACTGTCGCTGTCAATATCGCTGTCACTGTCGGTATCGCTGTCAGTATCACCGACCCCACCTGTGTCCGTGTCCGTATCTGTATCCGCTACAATCGGAACAAACTGGGCCAGGGCATATGCCAGCGCGCCCTGCCAGTTGATGGCGATTTCATTGGTCTGGTAGCTCTCCTCCTCATCCAGCCAATCCTCATCTGACTGTCCCCCCCCTACCACATATCCCGGATAGGCATGTCCGCTGGCGCCGGACCGCCGGCAATGGGGATGCTGTGGCGGATTGAGACCCACGCCGGTGACATACGAACGGTTGTACTGGTTTCGACCGAACAGATTGGCGATTTGCTGCATGCAGGCATCCAGATAGGTTTCATTGGCAGTCTGTTCGTAAGCTCTGCGCAATACCATGCATCCACGGGCCACCAGTCCGTTGCTGCCCCAGAAATAGTCACCAGTGCCGTATCCGCGGCCAAACCCCTCAGCGCCCTCAAATGTTTCGGCAACAATTCTGTCCGCCGACGCCAGAACGGCATCTTCCAGCGTGCGAACCAGCGCATCATCCCTACCCTCCCGATGGGATGCCAGATAGGTGAAAATGCCATGATTTTTCTGATTGGGCCAATCCCACACATGCTCCACCATGTCCGGTGGATTGCCCGAACGATCCACGGGCTGGTTGGCTACCCGGAATTCGAAGTCGGCCAGCGCGTCGGCATCTCCGGTAGTTTCCCACATTTCCGCAGCGGCCCAGATTCTATCGTCCCAATCATCAGTGCTGTACTGCTGATTGTCATAGTCCGACAAATCCGCACGCACATCTTCGGGATGGGCTACCAGATAATCGTAGGAAAGCTGCGCGGCTTTCAGCAACCGATCGGCATACGTTTCATCATACGGTTGGTAAATTCTGGTGGCCTGTGCCATCACTGCAGTGAAATCGGCGGTGGCCGCAGACCCCCATGGCGAAATATAGCGGTCCAGGTAATCGTCTGCGGGCATGACAAAGTCCGCAAACTCAATGGGGGTTAATTTGTGCGAAACGCGGCCATCTTCGAACTGCATTTTCAGCATCCAGTCCAGATTATATTTCACTTCATCGAGATAGTCGGGAATCGGATCGCCGGTTTCCGGGATGAATGGCAGGGTGATGCTCTCCAGCTGTTCGCGCCTTTCTTCAAAGGCCCGCAGCATGGGACCCAGCGCGCAGCCGGAATTGACCACATACCGGCCGTAGTCTCCCGCATCATACCAGCCCCCGGTCGCATCGCGGATGGTGCCCTTCAAATTCGGATCCGCAAAATCCATGAGCCCGTCATTGAGATGCCCGGCGGCGTGAGCGTACTCTTCGCCGTTCCAGGTAAACCGAATATCAATCCCTGAACGCCAGGCGTAAAACCCCAGCATAATGGCCCTGAACGGCGCCACGGCCGCATTTTCTCCAATGGGAAACACAATGGATTGCCCCACTTCGGGCACGTCCACAAAATAGTTTCCGGGCCGGGTAACCTCTGAAAAATCCGCCTGTCCCACCGAGCCATCCCCGGTAAGCGTTCCCTGAAACACGTCACTGCCATCTTCCGTCTTCACGCTGAATGGACCGGACGTCTGTCCCACCACCGAAGCAATCTTGGCAGTGGCAACCGGATACCCCACGGAGGAAACCCGAATGTCGCTGCTCACGTCTGCCAATGCGGCAACCGCATAGAGAGACAGACCCAACGCGACGACACTGACTGAGAGAAAATAACGATTCAAAATCATGGTTCATTCCTTACTGTCCCCATCTTAACCCATTGGGTGAACAATCAAGTTAAAACCGGCTCAACGATTCGCAGCAGTCTGGAGGACGCCATCAGTTTACCATAGGTTTCTCGCGGATTCCCCTCCCCCATTCTTGAAATTCCAGAATGCTGCAGAATACTGAGTATCCTGGAAAATGAACAATCAAATCAAAATGAGAACAGTCGTATTGTTTACAATCACCATGACCGGTGTCCTCGGTACGCTGGCAACAGCGTGTAAAGACAGGTCATTGAATGACCACAGTGGGGACTCCTGTGTTCGCCCCACACCGGGTGACGAAAAACGCACGGACGAATCGGACACTCCTGTTCCGGTTGTCATCGCTGATGCTATTCCGCACGCAGATACCGAATCGGATTGGGAGGCAGAGCTGGACACAATGGTTCACCCCAAAAACCTGCATCTGAATCCCGGGCATCCCGTATTCGCTTCCGCCGGTGAACAAAAGAATTGCAACGACGGCGAGTACGGGGTGGATTACCGGGGGATTGGTACCGGAAAAAACAATGCATGGACAGCCCCATCTCCGGCCTGGTGCGCGCTGAAACTTGAAGACATCAATGCCACCCGGATTCTCATCGCGCTTTCCGACGAACAGGGGACGGCAAACATTGAGGGGTGGCCCGGGTTCAGAAACTACGTCATTTCCACCAGCGCGGATTCCACCAATGGCGCCGATGGGGTCTGGCACAGGCAATTGTCGGTGACCGGCAACACCTTTGGCTACCGCGAGCACCGGATTCCGTTCCAGGGACAACACTGGATTCGAGTGACAGTCCGTACCCCATCCACCGCGGTTATCGATGAACTCGACATCTGGGACGTTTCCGATGACCCGCAACAGATGTCCTCGTCGATTATCTGGCTGGGCGATTCAATCACCGCCCGTTGCGCCGATCGCCATGGCAATTACGGCGCCCGGACGTCGCTACAGAAGATCATCCACGGCAACTCCCCCTCCCATTATCCATTGCAGATTGGCGCCGGCACCGTGGGCATCGGCAGTGCCGACATCCTCCGCGGACACCCATCGAAACTCGATGCCTATCTCGACATATTTCCGGATGTGCACTTCTGGTGTGTGGCGCTGGGTACCAACGAATCCAACGCAAGTGAATCCGGTAAAACCTTTCACACCAACCTCGTACGAATTGTCGACAGAATTGAAGCAGCCGGTCATCGGGCCATCATTGCCAGAATTCCCTACTCCCTTTCCCCTTCCCACGCCCTGGCCGCAGCGCGTCTCAATCTGGAGATTGACAAAGTAACAGAAGAGAAAAACCTGACGCCCGGTCCAGATCTCTACAATCTTTTCAAACGCAACGCCGACACGTTCTACAGTGATGGAGAGCGCATTCACCCGAACCGCATCGGATGCACCGCATGGCAACAGGCATGGGCGGATGTCATCGGACCATTGATTGACCGAGCTGAATAACAGAAGGACGTGGTCTGTCTGTGCAAGTCCCTCCATGATTTCAGTACCCCTTCGTTCCACCTGCTTCCCTTTATCTGCCCGAACCGGCGGACGTGTCATCGGGTTTGTCGCTGCCCCGGGCAGGAGGTGGATTACGTACGTGTTTAAGACGCTCACTCTGACCTTCGTCAGTGGGAACCCGTTTGGCAACAACCCATCCCAGGAGTGCCACGCCAACGGCAAACGGCAGAATGGACAGATACTGGCCCATGGTCAGCGTGGATTCCTGAAGCGTCTGAAACTCCTTGAAAAACTCCACCGTAAAACGGCCGGCAAAATAGAGCACCAGAAACATTCCGGCCAGCAGGCCAAGGGGGCGTTTTTCCCTGCCGGCAAACCTGTCCGTCAGATAAAGCGCCAGCAGAATAAAAAGGCCCATACAGAACTCATACAGCTGGGATGGATGGCGGCATGTCGCGGGCTGGCCCATCATGGCGTCGTAGCGCACAAAGTCCACCGCCCAGGGCACATCCGTGGCGCGTCCCACGATTTCTGAATTCATGAAATTGCCCAGTCGCACCGCCGCGGCGCCCACCGCTGCGGGAATCGCCACCCGGTCGAGCACCTCCAGATATCGCAGGTTATATTTTTTGCAGAACCCAAAAATAAAGATGGGGATGGCAACAGCGGCCCCGTGACTCGCCAGCCCTCCCTGCCAGAAGTACAGAATGGTAATGGGGTCGGACAAATATCGCTCAGGATCATAAAACAGGCAATGTCCCAGCCTGGCGCCAATGAGCACCGCAAGCACTCCCCATATCAGAAACCGCTCTGCGATTTCCAGTGTATATCCACCCCGAAGCATCTGCCTGCGCCATATGATAAATCCGATATACAGCATGGAGGCAAAAATCAGGCCGTAGTATCGGAGCTGCAGCGGACCGAGATGCACGATGATGGGATCCAGGTCCCACACAAAACAATTTTCCATATTTCAACCCTTCAGTTTATTTTTTTGCAATCCATTCACCGCGAGTACGTAACACCCACCCGTTTTTTCAGGCAAGTGCTAATTCCCGTAATGCGGGGTTGCGGATGAATGGCGCCCTGTCCTTATATCTAAAGACGATTCAAAAACAATTGAATCGCGAAATCACCGACTCAAATATCGCCACATGTTGTAATTTTATTTTTAATTTCGAACACTTACAGAAAGAGGTGAGATAACACGCAAAAAGGGCAACCGGTTGCACTTTTCAAATGGCTGATTTAAAAATAAGAAAATCATTACCATTGAGGACGTCATGCATCACAATTCATCCGAGGAATATAAAACCCTATTCGAAAACGTTTGTCAAATCTACGAAACCACCCTTCTG
>JBNKCR010000157.1:0-19998 GCA_050287845.1 Polyangia bacterium | reverse complement strand
ACTCTGTTGTTCTGCTCCATGAGCGTCACATCAAATCCGGCTTTCGCCGTTCCCGTAGCGCACACCAGTCCACTGACACCCGCGCCGACAACAACCGCTGAATTCTTATTTACAATGGATTTTGTTCCCATTTGCGTTTTGTAGCAAAACGCCAGGGTTTCAGAAACGAATTTGCCGAACCGCCTGTTTTAATTCAACGGAGTGTTATTTCCCGCGTCAGTCAGGTGATCCAGTTATAGTTTCTACTGCGCAGTGTCCGTAATGCGCGCTTGGCAGCGAGGCGGACTGTCGCATTCCGGTCGGCCAGAAGTGAATTGAGAATGCGCTGAAAATATACCGGATTTTCGCTCATCCGGACCGACGACACTTCCACCACCGCGCGTCGAATCCGGGGATTGTCATCTTCGGCCAGATGAGCCACCACCGATGTGACGCCCAGGCAGAAGAAGTCTTCTTTCAACGCCGAAATCAGCATGAGCCGGAGGGGCTCCGAATCCGACAATGCCAAATCCGCCGCCATTCTCGTCCGGTTCACCACGCTGGTATGCATCATTGCGGTGGCCACCGACCGGTGCAGCTCCGCGCGAACTGCCGGGTCTGCATCCACCGCCAGCTGTTCCAGAATTGGCCGAACCATCTCGATGTCATCCTCTTCGAGAATGCTTGCCAGTATCTCGCAGATGCGAACCCGCACCTCCGCCCGTTTATCCGTGGCGATGGTCGCCAGAGTGCGGATCTTTTCTTCCGCAGGTGTATCCCCGTCGGCGACTTCCTCCAGCATGTCTTCCACCAGGTCCAGGGGAAACGCCTCCATCTGAGGCAGCATTGATGCGTCGATGCCCGGGGACAGCGATATAGTTGCGCTGGCAAGATACGCAGCCAGTGTTCTCCTTGTATATCGATTCATGGTAATTCTCCATTCTCAAAGGGCGCCCGTGATGGGCGCCGCAAATCGTCACAATGCAAACTCGGTTAAAATTGGCTTACAGCAATGAGAATGGTGGCGGTCCACGGTGTGGCGCGGTGACCAGAAACAATTTATCGGGAACAAATCCGGTGGAAGAAAAAAACGGCATCAACCGGGCGGTGGTCCGTTGATATAAAAAGGTCGATGTCCACGCCCCCGGAATCAGCGGCTGTTCGTCATCAGTCGTTTCGGCGGTCCAGCTGCCGGCTGACACATCGGTGATGGCAAAAATCTGCGCCGCGATGGGCCCATCATCCGGATTCGATAACTGGTACTCCTGAGAATTGCAATGCACTCCGGTTGAGAAAGCCCCGAATATCATCCCCACAGCAGCCAGCAGCCCCATGGCGGCAGCAAATCGACAAATGGGTTTTAATTCAAAGCGCATCACATCATTTCCAAAAAATTAAAGGCAATATCCGAAACGTTCAAGTCACCCGATATATTCCGTTATCACCGGGAGTGCAACGATATTCCCGAAACGTTCTCTGTTCAATATAACCATTTGTCGTTTGAACGGTCGATTCAATTATCGTTGCATATGAAAAATCACTATTTTTCAATTGTTCCATGATATGCTCCACTCATCTATGACAGATACAAAATTGCAATCGAAAATGGCCGGCACCCCGGAGCGCCCATCCCCATCCGATTCCGGGGACGATGTTACGTTTACCAGGACCCTCGGCTTTTTTGACGCCACAATGATTGGCGTCGGGGCCATGATTGGTGCCGGAATTTTCGTGCTGACCGGCATTGCCTGTGGTGAAGCCGGGCCGGCTGCGATACTCGCGTTTGCACTGAACGGTGTGGTCACCCTGATTACCGCCATGGTATATGCGGAATTGTCCTCGTCCATTCCCAAAGCCGGTGGGGGATATGCCTACGTGAAGCACGCATTCCCCGATATTCTGGGCTTCACGGCGGGGTGGTGGCTCTGGTTTGCATACACCGTTGCCTGTGCCCTGTACGCTGCCGGATTCGGCTCATACTTCATGGAATTTCTGTTCCGGTATTTTCCAGGTACCGCACATCTGATGACCAGTGTGGCCGGTGAGCACGCGGCGGTGATTTTCTGGATTATCCTGTCCGGCGCATCTTTCACCCTGCTCAATATGAAAGGCGCGGCGGTCACCGGAAAGACAGAGAATATTCTGGTCATTGCCAAAATCGCGGTACTCATTATGTTCATCATCTTCGGTATCGAGGCATTCGCATCGGATATTCCCGCCGCCAGACGGGAATTTACGCCCTTTTTTCCCAAAGGATTCAACGGAGTATTCATTGCCATGGGACTCACGTTCATTGCGTTCGAGGGATATGATCTCATCGCCACGGTAGCAGAGGAAATCAAAAATCCAGGCAAGACCATTCCCAGAGCCACGTTTGCATCTGTCGGCATCACGGTGTTTGTTTACCTGTGTGTGCTTCTGGTATCTCTTGGGGCAGTTCACCCCGAAGATATGACCTCCTGGGAATTTCTCGGTAAATATCAGGAAACGGCCATTGTTCGGGCGTCAGCGAAAATGATGCCCGGCGTCGGGGTGTTTCTGATAGTCCTGGGGGGAGTGCTATCCACCATCAGCGCGCTGAACGCCACCGTACTGGCGTCATCGAGAGTGGCATTTTCCATGGCCCGGGACGGGTGGCTGCCGTCACAGGTGGCCACCATTCATCCGAAAAAACGAACCCCCCACATCGCCATCCTGGTGACCGGCGCCATTTTTGTGGTGATCGCCGTGGCACTGCCGGTGAATGCACTGGGATCCGCCGCCAGTATCATGTTTCTGCTGGTGTTTGCGTTTGTCAATCTCGCCCTGATTGCCCTTCGGCGAAAAGCCCCGAAGCTCATTCGTCCCTATCGAATTCCTTTGTATCCGGTGCTTCCCATTGGCGGATTTGTCATCAATCTGCTGCTCGCCCTGTATCAACTGGCATTTGACCCGGTCCCATGGCTCTTTGTGATAGGGTGGACCGTTTTTGGGCTTGTCCTGTATTTCGCAGTATTTGAAAAGAAACTGCGTCATAAAAAACCCCAGACACTCGAACTGCATTCGCCTCTCCATGAAACGCTGTACAACCGGTTCACCATTGTAGTCCCCCTCTCCAATCCCCACACCGTCACAGCGCTCATCGATATGGCGGCGGCCCTGGCCAGGCAGAAAAACGGGGTGGTGGTGGGACTCACGGTGGTGCAGGTGCCCCGGCAGTTGCCCATTCATGAAGGGGTGAAAATGGCCCACCACGCCAGACCGCTTCTCCGGATAGCGCAAAAACGCGCGGAGGAGCTGGGGGTGGATTTTGTGAGTGATTTGCGGCTTGGACACAACGCATCAACGGCCATTATCGATGCCGTCAAAGGAATCAGCGCCAACATGCTTGTGATGGGCTGGAAGGGATTTGCCAATACGAGAGACCGGATTTTCGGACAGATTACCGATCACATGATCCGCCATTGTCCATGCGATCTGGCCCTGGCCAGAGTGGGAGATTCAACGGGGAAAAGAATTCTGCTGGCCACATCCGGTGGCCCCAACGCCACATTGGGAGCGGATTTTTCGAACGGATTTTCCCAATTGTTCAACGCCACGGTGGACGCCTGCGTGGTGGTAAAGAGACACGCCTCAAAAGACGATCAGGCCGCCGCCCTTGACAGAATCGAAAATTCCATTGCCGCCCTTCAGCTGGAGGGAACCACCGGCACCCATATTGTGCTTTCCGACTCTGTTGCAGCAGGCATTGCCAAAGCGGCCAGAAATTACGATCTGGTGGTCATTGGCGCAGCGCCGCCCCAATTTTTCAAACATATGCTGCTGGGCGATATCCCTGAAAAAGTGGCCCGATACGCCAGGAGTCCGGTCATCATCATCCGCAAATGGCAGGGACCGGTCAGCGGGCTGTTTCGCAAACTGTTCGGGTAATCCGAACCTGCCATGTCATTTCCGACCCATAAAGCTTTACATTTTCTCTGAAATTATACAGAATTTATCAAAATACTGTTAAGGTAAAAATCGGTTAATCCGTAAGTAGTATAGTGTTCTTTCATTTTAAAAATTTCAAAATAATTATAAAATAACAATTATGAAGGAATTTTGCATAAAAGTGAGTCGGTTCAGCGACTAATCCCTGTCCAGCGCAATTTGCGTTTCGGACAGAAGCGGGGTGAAAATATGAGTAAGCGATTTTTTTCATTGGGTACACACAGTTGGCTTTTCTCCCTTGCCTTTCTGATTCTGCCAGCGTGTGACGACCCCCCTTCCGTTTCGGAACCGACACAGACATTGTTGAATGCCACCTCAGAATCCGCTTCCACCGAAGCGGCCGGGGACCCGCGTGAAGGTGCCGATGTGGACGGATCGGTTCCAGCGACCGCTGACCGCCTTCAGCCCCGGGATCTGGGATATTTCACTCCGATGACAGAGGAATGCTGCACCCAACCGGGCGCTGCGTCTGAATGCTGGATGAATGACGCGGAAAATGACGGTGTTCTTTGCGATGCCAATCAGGATTGCGACAGCGGTAGCTGTGATCTCACCAAGGGACGCTGCACCTGCGACAGCAATGAAGAGTGCAACGACGGCGTCTGTGTCGACAACATCTGCGGACCTTCGTGGTGCAACGGATATCTCGTTTGCTCCTGCTGGGGCGGATGTGAGTGGTGGACAACGGATCAGAGCCGTACGCTCCATGATGTGGCGGCGTCTCAGGACAAGTACTGCTGCGAGGGTGTGTATGCCAGAGATCCGGTGGATATTGATCCCACGCTGGGGGGATTCTTTTCGGATACTCCCTGCACGGGATGTGACCTCGATGAGGATTGCAACGACAACAATCCCTGCACCACGGACCGTTGCGTGGACGACGTGTGCACTTACGTGAAACTCACCGGGACCCGGGATACCATTCCGGATGCGGCCCAATGCCCGTTCAATCATCTGCTTTATGCGGACGACTGTGCCAGGGCCTCCTGCACCAACGGCAGCTGCACGGTGGAAAGTGACTGGCATGCCGGGCAGAGCTGCAGCGGCACCCCCGATGAAGTGCCCGATGACGCCCACCCGGACTGTTACACCCGTCAGTGCAATGTGGACGGCACCTGTGATGTGATTGTGAATGCGGGCGCCAGCTGCAATGTGGGCGTGAACAATTGCTCTGATGCCACCTGCGATTTTCAGGCGGTCTGTCAGGATGCGCCGCTGGATGCGGCAGGACTGGCAGCCAATCCGTCCTGTTGCGATCCCGCTGTTCCAACATCGGAGGATGATGGACACGACTGCACCGATGATTATTGCTGTGTGAACGGTAGTGGCGGCCCCGGATGCTGGGCAATCCCCACGTATACCCAGCGCAACATCCCCAATTTCGATTCGGCTTCTCCGGGCGACTGCTGCATGGAATCCGCTCAGTGCAGTGACACCAACGACTGCACCGATAATATCTGTTGCAACAGCACCAACGCCCATCTGGCTGCCTGCGGTGGTGATGCGACGGATGCTTCGTGGGAATGCGCTGTGGCGGCAACGGATGTGCCGGGATGCTGCGATGACGCACCGGCAAATCTGGCAGACAACTGTGACGATCTGTTTCCCTGCACCGATAACCAGTGCTGCACACCGGCCGCTATCGCTGCGGCGGCAAGTGACGACCCGTGTTTCGGGGCAACGGATTACCACTGCGCGGCGCCATCCGTTTTCGATCCACTTCCTTCGGGATGCTGCGATCCGGGCGGCGCCGGTGTTGCCGATTGCGAAGACGGAAATGTCTGCACCGCCATGAGTTGTAACGGCAGCACCAATGCCTGTGACGCCGAGCCTTTGCCGGACGTGGCCGGTTGCTGCAGTTCTCTGCAGCCCTGTGACAATGAAGATACCAATGCCTGCACGGTGGAAAACTGCTGCAGTCCACAGGACATCAACGATGCAACCGCCGGGGAAATCTGTTTTGGCGCCAACCCGTGGCAATGCGTGATTTCCATCTCCAGCGCACCGGGCTGCTGCACGGACGCCTCAGACTGCGATGATGGCAACCCCTGCACCCACGACAGTTGTGTCAGCAATATCTGCCAGTGGGGGCCGCTTTCGGATTTGTCCGCGGTAGCCGGTCTCTGTTGCGATACGCCGGGAGACGGGATTGCCCAGTGCGCGGATGCGGCTGATCCGGGGGACTGTACCCGGAACGTATGCTGCTCCCCCGCAATGATCGCCAGCGCCGGTGCCGGCGATGCCTGTTTTGCTGCCGACGACTGGAACTGCCAGAATCCGGTGGTGACTCCGGTGCCGCAGGGCTGCTGCGATGGCGTGGACTATGAGACCGATTGCAATCCCGGCGGCGACAGCTGCGCGGATGTCAGTTGCGTGAATCACAATTGCGAATGGGCGGTGGTGACTCCGGCTCCCGGTAACGAATGCTGCGCTGCAGACATCGATTGTCCTGTCGCGGATGCCACCAACCCCTGCCTCGCATCATCGAGCTGCAGCCAATCGGACAATCCCATCGTTAATCCGGATTGGGGACGATGTGACCTGTCGTTCCGGGCCCAGGGGACTTCCTGCGGCACCGGCGATGATTGTTTCGACAATGTATGCGGCGACCCGGCACTTGAAAATCCGGGGTGCACAGTGACCACGTACGCCGCTGCGGGTACCTCGTGTACGCCTTCCATCTCAGCGCCTGCGTGTGGCGACTACGAATGCGATGGCAGCGGAAACTGTGCGAATCTCGTGGCGGTCAGTGGTGGCCAGCCCAACGAAACCTGTGCAGATCTCATTGCGCTGGGAGATGCCAGTGGCGGTATCAGTGAAACCGGCAGCAGCGAGTGCGCGGAGGATACATACGAACCGGAGAGCACCGGAATCTTTGCCGAATGCAGCGGAGAAACTTTTGGGGACGTGGTGTACACCTACACCACCACCGTGGACGATTCATACGCGCTGAAGCACCACGTGGTGACCGTCACCGATTCCGATGGGGACTGGGATCCGGTGGTGTATACCCGCACTGCCTGTACCACAGGCTCCACCCAGAACAGATGCAACGACGACTGCACATTTGCCGGCACCAACTACAACAGCCTGGATTATGGCGTTGCGGTTTCCGGGACATGCAGCGGCACGGAATCCACTGTGGTTGCAGGCCCACTGGCGGTGGAGGATGTGGCCTCCCACAACGCAACGTCACCGGTGGCGGTGACCAGTCAGGATTTTGACCGGAACAACATCCGGGACGGATACGATGTGATGCGCTCACATACCACATCGGTGATTGTGGATTCCCAGTACTCCCTGCCGAATACCGGCGGCAATTTTGATTTGGCCATTGAAGAGGAAGCGCACAACAACAACGATTGTCGGGAAATCGGTTCATATGCCGGGGCACCGGCCATTGATGGCAATTTTACATGGAAGCAGCGATGGCGCGGGACGATGTCTTCCGGTGCATATGACAATTATTTCGGCGCCGGCGGCGATCCCCATCAGGCGTTCTTCAAGCTGGAAATTCCTGCGGGACTCGGCAGGTATCTGGCATATGTGGATTGGAACGCCATGAGCAAAAAAGGAGAACTGGGCAATGCGATAGACATGGACACACAGACCGATTCGGCGTCATTCTTTCACGCAACGCTCAGCCGTCTCTGGGCGGATTCCGTGAATTCACAGGAATGTTCCACGGTGGATATGCTTACCGTTTCCGATGCGTCAGGCCTGCCTCTGCAACTGCATATCGATGCATCAGATGCCACGTACGCGAATGCATGGCTGGCCGTGGGAAATCAGAACGCAGGTGAATTCGGGGATTACGAGCTGACTGTCCTGCGACTGCAACCCGACTTCTTCGGTTTTTTCAATTCGTACGGATATTATGTTTCCTACTACACCAGCGGCGATTTCTCCCCGATGTCCAGATTTTATGGGGACGGCCGGCGCCTGGACTTTGTTCCCAGCGGCACAACTGACAATGGCTACGTGATGACCATATCCGACATCGGAAATGGCCCCGATACCTGTCCGGACAAGAGCGGCGGGACAGACGGACTGTGGGATCAGGGTTGGCTGGTGCATCCCTTCTGTTACGGAACGTTTGGAAACAACGGGGATGCGCTGACGTATGCACTATATACGAACACGTTCGAGCAAATCGTTGCTTTGCCATTCGATTTTCCCATGGGCGGTGATACCTATCCGTTTGCATATGTGGATACCACGGGCCGGATTTCGCTGCTGAAACCCGTTGACGAAAACATTACCTGCACCAGTGACGCGCATTGCAGCAGCGTCGGGGATTGCGACAGCGTCTCGCGCGGTTGCGTCTGCACCAAACACCTGGCGTATAAAACCTGCGTGTACGATCCCGGCGGTGTAGATTATACGCCCAATGCAGAAGAGATGTTTTCCCCCCCCAGCTTTGGTGGGTATGCGCCGGTTGTTGCCGGCGCATGGGGGGCATTCAGGCATCGATGGAGCAATGGCACCCGCGGATATGCGACGCTTCAGACTGTGGTATTCGAAGGCACCACCGCCTTTGTCGCCAGTTGGGTCGGCATGGACATCTACTCCGATGCGCCCTACACCAGATCCTTCCCCAGCAGTTCCGACTGGTATCATTACGATACAAAACCCAGCTGGCAGGTCATCCTGAGAGCCGACGGTCGCATGGCATTTTACTATCGTCCCGATACCATCTACGGCTGGAGCATCTGGGACATCACGGCATTTTGGGGGTATTTCTGGACGGGCATCAGCGGTGGGATGTCAAAATTGCCCTGCAGTACCGATACCTACTGCCAGAGCAATTACTTCTCTGACGCCAGATGTGACAACAGCAGCCCATCCGCCTACTTTGGTACCGGAAAATGCTTCCGGGAAATTCGGCCACTGATTCAGAACAGCAATGGAATCGGAAATGAGTAGGGGGAGACCATGTTGATGCAATACACAATCTTCAAACACCTTTTTCTTTTTGGCGCCCTGGCGTTCATTGTCTCTTCGTGCAGTTGCAGCGACAGGGAATGCAAATCGAGTCGCGATTGCAGTGCCGGAGAGATCTGTCGCAGCGGGAAATGCGTGAATACCCAGGTATCCACCCCAACGGATTCAACCACCAATGACAGCGGCAGCGCAACCGCCACCGACACCGCATCGAGCTCTGCTTCTTCATCCGACAGTGATTCCGGATCAGCGGGCACGGACAGCGCATCAGATTCGGACACGGCGCTGGAGGTGTGCATCGAAAACTGGGAGTGCATTGATGACAGCGTGTGTACCATCGATGTCTGCCAGGACGGTCACTGCACCCACTCCCGGACCAGTCCACTGCCAACCGGATGCTGCGCTGCGGATGTCGACTGTAATGACGAAGACAGTTGCACCACGGACACGTGCAACACCACCACATTTTCATGCGTGTTCACCGATGTTGTCGATGGCAACTGCTGTACAATTCATGAAGATTGCGACGACAGCAACGACTGCACCCGGGACGCATGTGGGGTGGATGGGCAGTGTGTGCATGTGGCCGATCTGACTTCTTCGGCCGTGCCCGGCTGCTGTGATGATGTGAATGACTGCGGTGACAGCAGGTGCGCCAGCCTCGCCTGTATCGATTATAAGTGCGTGACCACCTTCCCCGCTGAACCGGCAACGGGATGTTGCGCGGTGGATTCCGACTGCTCACCGGGGGAAGGCGCCTGCACAGTGGCCAGCTGTAACAGCGTGGGAGAATGCGAGTATGAAACCAATCCCGCACTCTCTCCCGGCTGCTGCGCAACGGCCGCCGACTGCGATGACGGCAACAGCTGCAATGTGGATTCATGCAATTTCGAGTACCAGTGCATCCATTCCGCCCCGATTTCGCCGGCGCCCGGATGCTGTCTGAATGATGGCGACTGCGCCGACGGGGACAATTGCACCGCGGATTTGTGTCTGGACTATGTGTGCACCACAGGTATTCCCAATCCATTGCCCGTTGGATGCTGCAACGATGAAAATGATTGCGATGACTTCAACGATTGCACCAGAGAGGTCTGCAACGATGGCCACTGCTACAGTGCCGGTGACCCGTCGCTGGGCACTGAATGCTGTTTTGACATCGGTGATTGCGATGACAGCAACGGGTGCACACAGGATAGCTGCAGCACGTTCACCAGCGCCTGTCGGCATGACCCGCCCGACACGGACAACCTGCCCGCCGAATGCTGTCTGGTGGCGGCGGACTGCGTGGACACGGACCCCTGCACCATTGGCATCTGCTCCGCTGACCCGCAGTTCACCTGCCAGAAAACCCCCGCCGTGGACAATACGCCCTGCGACAACGATTCCTGGTGCGACGGCCCGGAGATATGCATCAGCGGCGTCTGTCAGACTCAGACCGACGGGATTCCATGCGGTGGTCCGGCCGGTCCCTGCCGGGAGGTGGATTGCGTTGAACCCGCCACCGCCGGCGACATTGGCAGTTGCACTGTGATTGCGGAATACGACACGGACAGCGCCTGCGACGACGGCGTATATTGCAATGGCGATGATGTATGTCTTGCCGGCGACTGCGTCCACCAAAATCCCCCATGCGAGGGCATGGATACCGACTCACTGGATATCTGCCAGACGTATACCTGCAATGAAGCCTCCACTTCCTGCGAAGTGGGGAACAAACCCGATTTCACTTCCTGTGACAACAATCTGCAGTGCGACGGCGTCAACACGTGCATGAATGGAACATGCGTCGCAGGCAGCTATTGCGGGGCTGGAAATGATTGCCTGTCATATGACTGCATTGAGGATACGGGGGGAGGGCCGCCATCGTGCGTGGAAAATCCGGAACCAAACGGCAAATCCTGTACAACACCGGATTTGGGAGCCTGCTATGGCAGTACCGGTCGCATGTGTCTGAATGGCACGTGTTCAATGGGCGACAATCCCCTTTGCGAAATCACGGCGGCCACCAATGGTTTCTGCACCCACCTGCAATGCGTCGAAGCCTGGGATACCGAAGGCTGTTTCACGTCGACGGTTGACCCCGCCGACACGTCCGCAGATACCGATATTGGCATCAGTACCACACCGTTCGACGCGCTGGGGTGTGCCACTCCCGGCGACACCGCCAGTGGCGACTACGCGAATACCGCCGTTTTCACCACCGCCCTCCAACACAGTCGGGTGTCTGACTATGGCGGATGCGGCAATGGCTTTACCGGTGGGGATCTCATCTATCAGATTGAACTGGAAGCCACGAAGACCTACACCTTCGCCCTCTCCGACATCGAGGCCACCCTGGACACCAGTGCAAACGCGGTGTCAATCATGCTGCTGACGGACGCCTGTGACGCCGCTGCCAGCTGCGCGGTCGCGGATGCCACCCCTTCTGCCAGCATCAACTATACCCCGGTGTCCACCGGCACATTCTACATCGTGATTGACACAATCGGCAGACAGTACGCTTCGGGCACACTGACCGTCACCTGCCCCTGAAGCCCGCCGGGCCCCCCTGGCGTCGTCACTTGCTTCCCGATTTTTCGCGCCGCTCCATTCCTTTATTTGTAAATTTTTTCAGTTTCAGCATCTCAGTTTTCCAAATCATCGCTGTACTTTTTCAGTACAGGCGCTATAACAGAATATGGGAATTTGGGAATTGAGGTGGTTATGAAGTTGCATTCTCCAGACAGACTACGCGAGCAGTACGAAAATGTGAGCTATGAAGAGTATCGTCAGCAGTTGCAGCAGATTGTCACCGCCCTTCGCACCCTGCTTCGGACACTTCCCATTAAGAGTCACGTGAAATATCGCGTGAAAACCTTTGATGAATATTACAAGAAATGGACAGCGCTCGGGGGGACGGCGGACACCCCCATCGGGGATATGCTGGGGGTCCGTGTCATCTGTCCGTTTATCGAAGATCTGAAGGTGGTGGAAGAAGCGTTTAAACGCGAACTGAATATTTCAGAAGTGGACCACAAGGGAGAAGACCGGCCATTTTCTGAATTTGGATACGAATCCACCCATATGCTGCTGGACCTCAACAACGCATCCATTGACCATCCCATGCCCGGCGTGCTGACAGTATGCGAAATTCAGCTGCGCACCATTCTCCAGGACGCCTGGGCCGAGGTGGAACACGAACTGATTTACAAGTCGGACTGGTCCATTCCCACCGATCAGATTCGTAGAAAACTCGCAGCCCTGAATGCGAACCTGAGCCTCAGCGACGTTATTTTTCAGGAGCTGCGCGACTTTCAGAAAGATGTGAAGCGCAAACAGGCCAAACGGCGAGAAATTCAGAAGAATCGCAGCGGCCTGACCCAGACGGCTGAAATGTCAAAGCGGCTGGATGTGGAGACATCGGAAGAAGAAAAACGGGAAGACATTGAGAAACTCGTTCTTCGCGCCCTGACGGCTCATTCTGAAGAGTCGTTCACCCGCGCCATTCGCCTCTACTCCCGGATTCTGCTTCGCCCACAGGCAGACCCCATTCGCGCCATCATTCTCAATCATCGGGGCATGGCCTATTTCGCCCTCAGCGAAAACAATGCGGCCCGTGCGGATTTCAAGGCAGCGCTGGCCATCGACCCGGAAAGCCATCGGGCATGGTACAACCTGGGCCTGACCCATCAGACACTGGGGGATCACAACTGGGCACTGGATGCATTCACCCGCAGTGTGAATATTGACGCAGGCTTCTACGACGCGCAGGTGCAGCTCATTCACGAACTCCTGTATCGGCGGGACATCACCGGCGCTGAAAAAGCCATTCTGGCATTACCGGACGAATTCATCAGCCGGCCGGAAATGGCCGGGGAGATTGAACAGTTGAACCGTTTAATCGCCGAAGCCCATTCCGCCTCCGCCGCAGGGAAATAATCCGGCAAAAAAATAGTCACACCACGAATTATTTTGCCACACCACCAACAAACCGAAGATTAAACCTGATATCCCTTTCCGGTCAGATTAATACGTGTTCCAATTCATATAATCTTCAGTTGCAGATGGCATGGCCATCCAGATATGACCTTTTTTTAAATTGATCTCTTTTCAGCCGTGCAGTACGCATCTTCCAATGATGGAAACAAATTTGCTTTGGACAAAATTAGAAGGAGTCATCCGCGCCCTGCTCATGCTCCTCTCCGGAAACCTGGCCAGCGGCCCTGATGTGCTTCCCCCCGAAGAACTGGCGAGACAGGTGAATGGCCCTTCGCGACGGGCACTTCTTTTTCTGGAACCGGAAGGAACCTCTGACGGAGACGATGAAAAAAACCTGGCGGTCCGGCTGAACCAGATGAACATCAAAGCGACAACGGTGGAGTTCACCAGCACTCACTTGATTTATCTTTTAAACGGTCCCCTGCTCTCCAACGGAAAAATGAAACGGCTTGTTTCCCCCGGACACTTTGTGATTGGTGGAATCAAAAACACCCGGGACTGGCAGAATCTGATTCCTGCAAATCTTCGGCGCGAGCTGAAGGCTGAATCGTTGCCTCCCAGCGTATCCCTTCCTGCGCTGGCGTCCGATGATAAAACAACGCTGCAACAGGCGATGCCGATTCTGGAGAAAAATGGGCTCACCCCGTTTATATTCACGAGAAATGAAGACGAAATGCGGATGCAGAAAAAACGGTATTTCCTGAGCGTGCTGCATCCGGAATCCCAGATAACCGATGATTCCCTGAAAACCGCCGAAATTGAAAGGTCCGAACATCCTCAGGGAATTGATCGGTATCAGATTCGCATGGTACTCAACGCCGAAGGTCAAAAGCTGCTCAATTCGCTTTCGGCAGCCAATATCGGTCACCCCGTGGCGGTTGTGCTCGACGGTGAAGCGTTGTCGCTGCCCATTGTGGTTTCACGAATCAGTAGCGATTCTCTGGTCATCTCGCCCTATGGGAACGCCGGCGATTTTTCGAATCACGCCCAGGACATGCTGCTGCTGCGCACCATCATAAATCACGGTCCCCTGAATACACGCTGGAAAATGGTTCACATGGCGCGACTGCCGGGCATTCGACAGCGGAACTGAAACAGCGGGACAGATTCGGAAATATTTTTCGGTCCGCTACTCCACCTCGATAGCACCCATATCAATGTCGTCTCCTATAATGCGTGCAGTGCCGCCAATATCGAAGGGTTCGCTGTTGGCACTGTTGTCACCCGAGTCAATGCAGGCAGGCGCAGAAGGGGTGTAACCGCCATAGGTGCCGCTGACCAGCGCCGGTGTGATATTGATGAGTCGCATTGGGACACCGTCTGGCGGGAAAATCTGGCATGGAAAAATAATTGCCGGATGGCGGGAGTATTTCCCATCGGAGAATTTTGGCACACTTCAGATACTGCCGTCGATTTTCAGAAAAATCTTCACATCATCCTTAATGAGATTGTCCGGCATGCCCGGAAACGAAATGCCGAAATCCTGCCGATTAATGGAAAACTCTGCCTTCACTGACACGGTCTTTTCGCCCACCTCGATTCGAGCGGGAATGGCGACGGGTCTGGTCACGCCGCGAAGGGTCAGGTTGCCCTGCACCGTATGAGTGACATCGCCCTTTCCGCCAGCCGTCACGCCGGTGGATACGAACGTGCCATCCGGATACCTGGCCACATCAAAAAAGTCCGGACTTTTCAGGTGTCCATCAAGTTTTTCCTCATCGGTTTTCGCGGACGACATGTCAATCTTTACATGGATATTGGCGGTTGACGGATTTCCATCCCTGAAAGAAACGCTGCCTGAAAAATCGGTGAATTTCCCAAGGTGACTTCCCACCAGTTTTTTCCCCAGAAAGCCGATGGTGGTATTCTGAGGGGACAATGACAATGTGCCATTGGCCGAAGACGTCGATTCTCCCGCCGCACTCGCCGATTTGGCAACGTTCTCCGGCTTCGCTTTATTTACCGGCGCTTCCTTTTCCCCCGGGGCGCACCCGGCAACCATCGCCACTACCACCATTGCGCCCAGCACACCTGTCAGAAGACGAATGGGCCGCAGGTTCGCCGTTGTGTTTTTCATGTGTAAATTCAATTTTCTCATATTCAAATCCTTTTCTGTTTAACGACTTGCATTGGGTTCATTATGCAGCGCAGGGTCTCAATCGTTCATGGGCACTTCCATCACAAGAATCCGGCTCGATTGAAGGGTGGTCAGCTCTAACTCCGACACTTCGGACACCCCCATGCCATCCCGGGGTTCCAGCCGGTACCCCGCCACCTCGAACTCGCCATCCAGACAAAACAGGTACACGCCGCTCTTTAGGGAATGCAGGGCATACTGAGCGCCCTTCCCCTTTGCGAACTCTCCCAGCGAAAACCAGGCATCCTGATGAATCCACATCCCCGGCCCGGATTTATCTGGAGAAACAATCTGGTACAGCTCATTTTTCGGTATGGAATCACTCAATCGAATCTGGTCATATCGCGGCGTTACCCCTTTCCGGTTGGGCAGCACCCAGATTTGCAACAGTTCGGTCTCCTGGTCTTCGCTGCTGTTGCGTTCGCTGTGAAACACGCCGGTTCCCGCGCTCATCACCTGAATCTCCCCGGCCGACACCACCGCCACGTTCCCCATATTATCCCGATGCGCCAGCTCTCCGCGCAGGGGAATGGTGATAATCTCCATGTTGTCGTGGGGATGCATCCCGAAACCGCGTCCCGGTGCAATCCGATCGTCGTTGAGCACCCGCAGTGCCCCGAACCCCATGCGCCCGGGGTTGAAGTAATTGGCAAAAGAAAACGTGTGATATGTGTCGAGCCAACCATGGTTCGCATGTCCCCGGCTCTTCGATTTATGAAATTCCACTTTCATGACATTCCCTCCTTCTCTCCATTCTTCATCAGATGAGGCGTTCCCTGACCGCCTTTCTGAAAGGTAGGCACTGCCTCAGGAAACGCGAGTGTGAGTATCCGACAAATGCTTATGATTTTCCGACTTGCTGCCTGCGCCGGAACTCGGAGGGGGTCATGCCCGTGCGCTTTTTAAAGAATGCGCTGAAATTGGCCGGTTCGCTGAATCCCAGGGCGAAGCAGATTTCCCTGGCGGTCAGCGAAGAAAACACCAGCAGCCGTTTGGATTCCACCACCAGCCTGGATTGAATATATTCCTTCACTGTTTTGCCCAGAAACTGCTTCACAGTGCGATTCAGG
Source organism: Polyangia bacterium (assembly GCA_050287845.1). Classification (GTDB taxonomy): domain Bacteria; phylum Myxococcota_A; class Polyangia; order JAAYKL01; family JAAYKL01; genus JAFGXQ01. The sequence continues at coordinate 3,918 of JBNKCR010000157.1, read as the reverse complement.
TGATCCGCCGAAATTCCCAGTTCAACAGCGAATGATGCGGCGTCATGCCATTCGCGATATTTCTGGTCAACCAGCTGTTTAAACCGTCGGAGAACATCCTGACCTGCGCCCGCCAGTATGGTATCGGCGTTTCCTTCCGGAACAAAGCTGTGGGCATGAACCAGAAACAGTTTCAACACCGCGCCAATGGCCTGTTCCCTGAAATTGATATTCCCCTGTTCCAGGGCAAGAATCTGTTCGCAAAATCCGTTCAGTGTGGTCAGCTGAATCGCAGACAGCGCCAGCGGCGGCGAATCCCCGTAGTCGTTGAACAGATGAAGATCTTCAATAAAAGACAGTTCAATGCCGTTGCTGTGCAGAAACTCCGTTGAAAAGAGAAGTACAAACCCATACGTGCAGGTTTCCTCCACCAGATGATGCACCTGCCCCGGACCGACAAAAAACAATTGATGGTCCGCAATCGGGTACGAACTGTAGTCGATGGTATGGGTGCCGTGTCCCTGCTTTATCAGCACCACCGTGTAAAAATTATGTCGATGGGGCACATCGTTATTTCCGCCGAATTCCGCATAATGATCTTCCGTGCGAAAAATGCGAAACGTCACCGCGTCATCATGCCGATGCACCGTCTCGTACTCTTTTATCCGACTGTGATTTCGTGGGTCCGTCATTCTTCTCCTGACCGGCAACGTAGCCATTCATTTTCAGCAAATCTCCCCACAAAAATAAAAATTTGGATCCGTCGTGCAAGAATCAAAATCCAAAACACTCCGTAAGCACATGATTTTATTGCACTATTTTTTTATCAATATCGCATGGCGATTTTTGCACGCGCATGCAGAATTCCCTCTTCCCATACATCCTCTGTCCTGAAATCAGACCGCGTCAGATTCAACCGCAGCCATAAAAATGAAATGCCCGAACACTCTCATCATATTCAGCTTCCGCCCCCATGTCCACCCCTTTTCCAATCGAGTTCTTAAAATGCAGGGCGGTGTTTTATCTGCCGCAGCGAACACTGAGGTTGTTGTAAAAGTCATTTCGAAATCCCCCTGGCCCCCTTTTCAAGCTGTCTCCTGGCTGGATCTCATTCGCAATACGGCCATCAATCGCTGCAAACCCAAAATGAAACAGATAAATGTAATTGCGGGGTTTATCCCCGCTTCAAACCCCTGGGTGCAACAGTGCTAAGCGGGGATAAACCCCGCAGCTACATTTTGCACTGATAATACGTCTATAATCCGTTATTTGCCGACTCACGATCCAGATATGATGAAGAGACAGCTTGAAAAGGGGGCCAGGGGGATGTCAACACGTCCTGCAAAAGGTCCATATTTCCCTTTTGCACGAGGCGCCGCTCCCATGCACGCCCAAGTGGACGTTTCGGGGTTTCATCCGTTTGCAACCCTGGGTTCATCCAGGTCGATGGCCGGAAAGTCCACCTCTGTTCTGGCGAGATTGTTGGCATAATTGGTCAGAATATTGAGCGTCACATTCACCACCGTTTCCAGCAATTCGGAGTCGCCGTATCCCCCATCCCGCGCCTTCTGCACAGTGCCCGCCGACACACGCCCCTTCTTTTCCAGCAGCTCCTCGGCAAACTGTATCAACGGCTCAACCTTGTGGTCAGCGGAGTGACCATGCGCCCGAATGTCCTCGTTGGGAACATTGTTGTGCGAAGCGAGGTAACAATGGGCGGCGGTGCAATACTCGCAATCATTGTAATTCGCCGTTACAAGTGCGATTCGCTCCTTTGTCTGTGGCGTCAGCTCGCCCCCCTCCAATATGCCAGTCAGGCTCAGATACGCATCAAGGGCGGTTTCGGAATTGCCGAGCATGCTGAAAAGGTTGGGAACAAACCCCAATTTTTTTCCAACTGCTTCGAGTTTTTTGTTCACGGAAGGGCTGCCAGTTTCATTTGTTACGGGTTTGAAATTCATTGTCATTCTCCTGTCATATACAGACTGGTCTGTATATTTTCTGGGTAAATTTTTTTGTTTGTTCTACTTACATTTTACCGCAGCGCCCGCATAGGCAGCTGCGAGGGTAAACTCTGTTTTTCATTTGTATCCCCTCATCCGCAAAGCTTTCACTCGGGAGTGATATACTTTTCGAGAAGAGACGTAAATTCCTCCTTCGGATGGGCGCCAATCAGCGTATCTCTGACCTTGCCTCCTTTAAAAAGTGCAATAGTGGGAATCGAGCGCACGCCCAACGATCCCGCAACCGCCTGTTCCTCATCCACATTGACTTTCACCACTTTTGCAAGGCCTTCGTATTCAGTTGCAATCTGCTCCAGAACGGGTCCAACAACGCGGCACGGCGCGCACCATGGCGCCCAGAAGTCCACCAGTACCGGAATATCACTGTTGACAACTCCGGACTCGAAGCTCGAGTCTGTAATGGTTTGTACGTTACTCATATCTATTCTCCTTCGTTTTTTGAGCCCTCGGCTCTGATTTCATCTTTCAGTAATGAGGCACCTTGTTTCCGCTGTCTCAGTGCTATACAGACCAGTCTGTCCACCGAGCGGTAATGTGTCAAGACAGAGCTCGCATTTTTTTTCCGCTTTCATATCAGGATTGATTTTTAAGCAAGACCTTCGCGGCGGATTTTGCATCCATCGCAGCATTCAACTCCCCCATCACCTGACTCTGAACAATGGCCCCTTCAACAAGGATTGAAATCTGTCTCGACAACAACGCCACATTCCTGGTGCCCCCCTCTTTTAAAAAAGAGGTAATCTGTTGGGACAGCTCCTTTTTATGTTTCTGGCACTGGTACACAAGCGGCCCCTTGCTTTTCCCCATTTCAGCAACGGTGTTAATGAAGTAACATCCCCGATAGGCTTCGCCATGAAACCAGACATCCAATGCGTCAAAGATCGCAAAAAGTTTATTCAGTGGTTTCGTATGCTTTTTAACTTCAGCACTGACGATCCCATTAAACTTTTGATCCTGTAATTCCAGGGTAGCGGCGACCAATTCCTCTTTGCTCTTAAAATGATTGTAAAGCGTCATCTTGGCGACGCCGGACTCCTTGAGGACCTTGTCAATCCCCGTGGAATGAATCCCATCCCGGTAAAATAATTTAAGTGCCGTCTCAACCAGTTGTTCTCTTTTAGTGCTCATGTCCATCTCCTATACAGACAAGTCTGTTCAGAGAACCCCAATAAGTCAAGCAAAAACCCGGCTGAACACAACCGTTTAAGTGACAGGCTTTTTATCAACCCAACATCCGGCCTCGAACAGGTGACCTACGCATTACGAATCAGGTTTGGAATGGGTGTGGGCAGTAATCAAAAATGGTGAAAAGCAATGGTTATCGGTGTTTGCGGCGTTGGGTGTTTCTGGTGGTTACTGTCGGTTTTGAGCGGTTTTTATTGTCAATTACCCCTAAATTACCCCCAGAATCATCTCTTTTCGAAGCGACGAAGCATATGTGCTAGCTTCGGGACGACTAAAGCCGATAGTCGATGAGAGAACTCGTTCCACTGTGTGTCGCTGAGTTCATCGTTCTAATCGACGCCCATTTCTGAAATTACCTGACTATATGCCTCAGCGAGAACTCTCTTATTGTGTAGCCGGTCCGACCGTATTTGAATTACGATATTCGGTTGCCATAAGGCCTCGGCAAAACTGTCTTTGTCGTAAAACTGATGAAACGCCAACAAACTGATCTGCTTGGGGACCAGGGAAAAGTCCACGATGCGTTCCACCTTTTCGCCCGTTCTCGGATCGATAAAGTAAGAGTTAGCGAAAGCCGGTGCGTTATACGTGTGCCCGGTCACGGTAATCCAGGGAGTGGTTTGCACGATATATCAGGGGGAAGCTGCATTGCGGGTAAGGGAAGTCAGTGGATTAGAAGGGTAAATCTTTGGTGATGTCGTTTTGCAGGTGTTGTTCGGTCTGGACGTTG
>JBNKCR010000156.1:0-19954 GCA_050287845.1 Polyangia bacterium | reverse complement strand
CATCACACAGGATATGCAATTTCGTAGAGTATCCCCCACGCGAACGTCCCAATGCATGATCCATGGGCTCAGATGGGTCATCAAAAAGGCAATGCATGTGATCTGGCTCTCAATGTAACGCCCTTTCAGGGCTTCTTCTCTATTGATATGCCTGAACCCCGGGCGATTCCCGGGGCTATTATGCCTGGGCCCCTCTGGGGCAAAAACAAAAGATCGAAAGGTTCAATTACCCTTTTTAAGACAAAGCCTAGTATCAGCAACCACGTGCCGTTCTACAGTTACTGCATCATGTCCAATCATCATTTCAAAAATGCCGGTGTTTTTGGGTCTAATTCGATGGTATCGAATCATCCAGAACAACGCAATCGAACCCCGAATTATTCGGCCTGTCGCCAATTGTCGTTCCGTCCCTCCAAGCCTTTATTCCACTGGCCCACAAATACTGTCCGCAGGTAACGGCAATGGGTTGGCGGCGTAATTCCCAAGATACGTCGTTAGGTCATTCGCACCGTCACAGGTGTAGCCGCAACCTTCGGAGTTGGCGTCCCACAGGATTGCCACCACGCCGTTTCGGGCGAACATGGCGATGTTGTCCTGCACCGCGGGCCAGTTGCCAAGATACGGGTCGGCTTCCTGGACGTAGGTTTGCCAGACAACGATTGGCAGACCTGTTTGGGTGCTCACGGCATTGAACCAGTTCTGATTGGCCTGGTTGTCGGCTTCAGACATATCCCAGGCACCGGTGCCGTTGTTCACCATGTGGGGAGGTTCGGTGACAATTAAATCCCAGGGGCCCATGGTGCTGTAAAATGAGGTCACCACCTCGGGCCGGGTGCCCACCCGAAAATTGGAAGCGTGCCATCCCATTCGAAGTTCGGGCGCATACGTATCCCGCAAATAGAGCATGGCGCGCCCCAGGCCGCCTGCGGTGTTTGGGAAAGACTGACCGTTAAGCGCGCTGTGCGCGGCCGCCGACAGCGCCACGGGAATCCCTTCGGCATCTCCTGCACCATCAGACCCTGGCGCTCCATCAAACACCCACATCATAAATCCCCAGGAATCCGGTTCCACATGCACAATGGTTGGCAGTGACCGCGTGTGCAATATCTCAAGCACCGCAATAAAGTCGTCGAGATATTTGCGCACCGCATCGCCGTCTTGAAGCATCTGCTGCACGATCTCGGCTTCAGTTCCGGCATAGCCAAAGTCCTGGCCGACGTTCAGCATTCTGTAAAAAGTCACCATTGGCAGCGCGGCACCTCCCTGGATGGCGGTATCCATGCGAAAATTAACAATCCACTCAAATCCCGAGGGGTCGGGCGCCGGATCGCCCGATGTGTACATGTAGCCGGTGAACCATTCCACACTGGCGGGTGCCTCGGCCAGGGAGAGATACCAGTTGGTGCCCGGATCGCCATAGATAGCGGAGCCCACCGCAAAATTGTCGCCAATGTCGTTGCAGAAATCATGTCGCGCACCCGTGTTTGCGGCGTTACTCGATCCGGTTTCCGTCGCTGAATCAGGCGTTTCAGAACCTGTGTCACCAACAGAAGCAGAGGTCGAATCATCCGCATTCTCATTTACGTCGGACGATTGCCCGCCATCGTCGCTGCATGCCCAAATGAGAATGGCGCACATCAACGCACACACAACCAGTTTCCAACAGAGCATCACAGTTCCTTTCATTGAATTTATTTAACTTTATTCTCCACGATACGCACCTGGCAACCCGAAAGGTCACTATATCGAAGACGATGCTTAAACCTTGAGAATAAACCATTCTTCATGACAGCAATAAATTTCCACGTTTTTTTTGCACAGGCGGTGCATTATGGCTGTTCAACAGGAATATAAACACTCGGGCGCGCCGGGGGCCGCCGCGGTGCTGGTACCGGAGGTAGGAAGTCTGGGCGCGCTGGTGCGCAGCTTTTTATATGGTTACATTTCGGTGTACAATCCCCCATGGTGGAATATATTTCCGAATATAGGAAGTTCAAAGCACCTTTTTTAGTAACCCCAGCAAATTGACCCGGCAAATTGGCTTGGAAAGGAGGGCGTATACCTGCGCTGGCTTCAAAGACTGACGAGCTGTCGGATACCAGTCTTCTCCAGCGGCTCGACCTCGACGATGCATCCAGAACAAATACCGCAGCAGTCAGATGTGAAATCAGTAATCAGTGGCAATCAAGTGTCTGCGCTCGATTCTGAACGAATCGAAACGGATGTATGCGGTGGTGTTTGTGAACTTCTTTTCGTGACTGTTGCGAATGTAAAAACCGAACTGATACACATGGCTCAAATCGATCTCGGAATACATCTCTTCCACTTCATTCATGTCAAACGAATAGGCTATCCACTCGTGAGATCTGCCAAAATAGGGTGGAATCTCGTTGGGATCGTCGTCCAGGATAAATCTATCAGTGTACACCACTGTCGCAGTATCGTCATCTGTATCCTGAGCGAGTTCTTTGGGGCGAATATACATCGCTGCAACACCGGCTTCAGTGGACGTCTGTTCGCTCAATCCGGAAAACAACTTCAGATAACCGGTGATTACCGCGCCTCTTAAATCCATATTATCACCAGTGAGGCTGAACCCCACATTGACGGCCTGAAGGCTTGTGCCATCATCGAACGGTATTTCTATTTCAACACATCCATTTTCAAGTACGCCATCATCGTGGACAAATGAAAATGGTACACGAGAAGGAGGCTGTTCTGAAAATGTCAGATTGTTCGCAAAGCGCAACTGAATATCTCCAATATCTGTACGGAATTCCTGTTCATACACCAACTCGACCGACGCTTCAGTATTTGTATCCACTTCACTGTCTACATCGACGTTCGTATCCATTCCTGTTGTCGTTTCCGTATCGGAACCGGCATCCGCCTCCGACGGGGTATCCCCTTCTGAGTTACTATCCGTGTTCGTACCAGTATCCGTGTTCATACCTGTTGTCGTTTCTGTATCGGAACCGGTATCCGCCTCCGAAGGGGTATCCCCTTCTGGGTTACTATCCGTGTTCGTGTTCAGGTTCGTATCCGTCACAGTGCCCGAATCCAAATCAGTGTTGGTATCAGTATCAATATCGGTATCAACATCAGAATCGATATCAGCATCAGAATCAGTATCGGCATTATAGTCGGTATTCACAAAAGAATTGATATCAGTATCAGAATCGAACGCGGTGGCGGTTGCAGTACCCAAATCCACCTGCGCGGTTCCGGTGTCATTCTCTACCGCGTTGTCGTATACAAAAGCGCAAGAGGGGACTACAAAAACCAGCAGCAGCGACGTAACATAGTTTGTTGCTGAAAATTTAAATTTCATCTCAAGTCTTCCGTACGGGGTAGCGAGTGTTTGCGACCCCCAAAAAAAGTTAAAATGCTGCAGCTATTCCGAAAACGGTCGATCTGATTTCGACAGACGCATATGGTAACGGTATCTGCAAGCGTGCCAGCTTGCCGGCTTTTCGGCGCTTCGCAAACCTGGCCAGCAGTAGACTGCCTCCCGCAAGCGTCAGTCCCGCACTGACAACCGCGAGAATTCTTGAATTCCGCATCAGATTGTCACAGGAATCTCGTAGTTCCAGCGCATCATCACGTGTATCAGCAGCCTTGTAATCTTTATATTTCAATAGAGCCGAAGCGTACAACACTGCTGCAGCCGTTCCCGTCGACACACCTGTTACCAGAGTCACCAGCCCCACCTTTCGCGTCAGCGACCCACTATTTTCTCGTTTACCGGTATCAAATTGCAGGGGCTGATTGGCATTTGCAATTGAATTGCTGGAATAAACGTCAACATTCGAGCGATTTGCGCCAGATAGATATTCTTTCCTATCATTGTTGATCAGGGTTCCTCTGAAAAATCCCATACCAAATGGCACCGTAAACAAATACTTGCGAAATGACTCGTCAATTGGGCCTCGCGATGATTCTGCAAACGGTGCGAACTGTAATTTTGACAGGTCCAACACAGATTGGCCTGTTTCAATCAGCGCTTTTTCATCTGCGCGCCTGACATAGAAAGGCGCTGTGCCGATCAGGGCTATTGACACGGGCTGTTCCGATGAATAATTCAAATCCAGAAGACGAACGCCACGTGCATCTTCAACACAATACTTTCCCGACATCTCAACGGGCATCGACAACGTGGGCACCCCGTCGAATGCATCCGTTGTTATAAGAGGTTCGTTCAATCTCTGGGGGGGCGCATGATAGAAGACATTCAAACGAGCTTTTGGAATTTCAATTCCAGCATTGGCCGCTTCTACAAATGCAGCGGCTTCTGCGTATGTCACTGCATTGTCGTTATTCACGTCCGCTGCGCCAGAAAGTGCACTTCGTATTTCATATGAGAAGATACCTGATTCGAACTGCTGCCATTCATGGGTTTCAGACTCATTGGACGCCGCCAGAATGACGCCGGTATTGGGATAACGCGCGAGGGTTTCCTTATTCAGAAAACCGCGCATGACATCTCTATAATCCCCGGTTTTATCCGGCTCTCCGCCTCTTTTATGAACCATAAACCAAGCCTGGCAGGCATCCAGAATGATATGGTTGAAGGTCGCAGGGGATTTCTGTATGACTTCCGCATACAGCTGCGATCGACCAAATCTTTCGTCGAGCAGATTGAGATATCCTTCCTGATTCGGGCCAACGTTTCCGTGGCCGGCATAGATGAAATAAAAATGTGTGGTCAACCCGTCGTTGTTTTCTGAGCGAATTGCTGCGAACATGTCTCGAAGGGTTTTCTGCAATACATTTTTGCTCGGGGGAATCGACACAGCCGCCGCTGCCGGATACAGTTGTTGCGCGTCTGAGTCCAGTACCGCGAGAAGCTTTGTTTCTGCACCAGCAGCGTTGAACAATTCATAATAGCGAACACCATCATCGTCGGCGTACCGAAGCGGTTCAACCCCTTCATCCAGACTGCGATTATTGGCAATAATGATGGCATACCTTCTGACACCCGCCGTGCCATCCTTTGTCGATGCGGCGGTCAACGATGAAGCGTATGTAATTCCCATAAGTAACAAGCAAACGACTCGCATAGTGCGCCTCCTCCGACAGCGGCTGTCAGTCGCCGTTGCCAGTATCAGATCCCAATCGAACCTTAAATAGTGCCGAGAATTCTATCACATCCCCTTGAAACATGTCGAGGCGAATCGGAGTCCCCGGATCCATCAAATTACCATGTTGTCTCAACTTCTCAACAGCCACGTTGATAGAGTGGACATCTATTGGATTTTTGGAAAACAACGACACTATTCGAAGGAGTCCCGGGTGGTGATTGACATTCAATCTGATGCCATCTCCGAGTGGTTCATCCACCCGATTTCCCGCAATACGAACGCTGTGTCCCTGGCCCCCGTCGGGATAATACCAAAGGGGGCCATCTACGTCCTCCTGAAGGCCGAACAAAATCAGATATCCGCTCCCATCGCGTGTCCAAGTATAAGTAAAAGTAATTATATCTTCTATGTTCAGGCCCGATCCTTCACGTACATTCTGATCCTGTGGGGACACTGCAAAAATTCTGAACCCGGCGTACGATACAGAACTGCGTGTTTCACCCCTGGGTGACGGTTCCCGCATGTCGGCGGTGCTGATATGCGCCAACGAAACGCGATGAGAATCCGCCCCCTTTAAGAAAAATAGCAGTATCGTCAGTATGGCGCCTAAGGCAGCAACAATGGGCAGCAACCGTTTAAACCATCGGGATTTCAACGGGGGCGGTGTGGCGAAATGTCTGGTCAATACTGCATTTCTGGTGCGTTCAACTGAAAAAACAGATACATTGTCAACGGATTTTGTGAGGACAGCCTCCATTTTTGAATACTGTTCGTATAGCTGTGCACACGACGGACATTGGCGAAGCGCCTTCCAGAGATGACGAGTGGCTTTGCCGTTCAACCCTTCAGTGAACAATCGCTCAATCCGCTTTTCGACCTTGCGATGGTTGTGGCGTCTGGGCATCAGCATCCCCTTCCAAACAAAATCAAAGCGCTTGCCAGCAATCTCTCTACGCCACGGCTCCGATAGATATATCCGGTGAAATATCCGCGCTCCTGCATGCAGAGGAAGAACTGTTTTTTTATTTCCCTCTCGTGCTGCTTAACCCGATAATCGGTTAAACCGGTTTTTTTTACCGCATCCTCCAGTGACTCACCATCGACAAATCGAATCTGAAACAATGCCGCCTTCATCGGCGTCAAGTCACGGATAAACTGTCTCACAGCGTCTTTTAACTCTTTGTTTCCTGATATTTCTTCCGCGGAAGGGACCGGATGCTCATTCAACATTTCTCTTTCGTCGATCTCCTGAAGTTCCCGCACATCCAAATGGTCTATCCGATTCTTTCGATAGTAGTCAACAGTTCGGTTTCGAGCGATCGAGAACAGGTAGTTTTTGTAGGCGCGCAGACCGTCATACGCCATTCGCGATTCTTTACGGAAAGCTCTGAAGAAAATATCCTGCACTGCATCCTCTAATTGCCAGGATGCCGAATATCCCCTGAAGAACAGCTTTCTTCCTTTTGAATTAAATGAAAATCCATTTTTCAGGAACGCGAACAGACTCTCCGCATACGCACCATACACCTGTGACAATGCCGTTTCTTCACCACGGCGAAATGCATCCAGCAGTTTCCTGTTTTCCTGCAATATGTCCATCGGTACAGATTGTCTGCCAGTCTTCTCCTGAAACATCAACAAATAATTCGAGGCAGCACTCTTCCATACGGATTCACCTCCCCGAGCCAGTGATTTTTTTGGGGGAGCGTCACATTTTTCCTATTGGCGTTCCCATATGGCGCCGTTGCGGTCATGCAGCCGATTGATTTCTTCGGCGAGGAGCCGATGATTGGTGGTGGTGTTGTTAATTCAGCGAAAACGTCGCCCTTAATACCTGTGCCGAACTGACTATTTGGAGATTAATCGAGAAGTCAAGGGTGACGGGATCTCTTAGCGGAACAGCAACTGCGTCTGACGACGGTCCAAAACGTCGACTCCGATTCGATACATCTATTCTAAATGCAGGGTGTTTCATTCTTCGCTGTAGATCATAACCTCCTTTTGTATTCAGATGTCGAACACCGCCCCGCTGCTTCATCCCGGGGGAGAACGCAACATTCTCAGAAATAGAAACCGCCCCCCAGATGAACTTCGAACCGATGGAAGATGGCATTCTGCTGCTCAAGGCTGGCGTCAAAACGTTCAGTCGCTGTGTCTGCATTGAAATTGAAGGTCTGAAAACGGGCAAGCTGCATGGAGTAAGAGAATGCCAGTGTGGTGAGCAGTATGCGGCGCCGTTGCTGGTCGTCGGTCGTGGAAGAGGGTGTCAGAAGCTCCACGAGCTCCACCGAACGGAACTGAACCCCGACGGTCGCGCCGAATCTCCGACGGGGCAGCGTCAGTTCACCGTCAAAGTCGCGCTGAGAGTCATTGTCTGTAAACACGCCGATACCCACATCCAATTTCGGGGAAATGTTCATGAATCCCCCGATACTGGCGTTGAACACGCCTCGATGGTTTTCTTTTTTCAGGGAAAACTGATACGCGGCATCGGCGCCCACCCAGTTTTTTCCCATGGTGTACGCGATGGAAAACTGAATTTCGGGGGGAATGACGATTCTGAAATCAATATCGTTGTTGTCGAGTTCCTGATAATTGAACAGAGCGAGGGATGAGGAATCGTTGCCGTTTGATGTGGTGAGTGCGTCCGCATTGTACAGGGACGCATCCTGCTTCTGCCACAGGAGGACAGTGGGGCTTCTGAACATCAGCCCGGCGTGCCATGCGTCGTTCAGCTGCCATTGGAATCCCGTGGTGATGAGGGTACCCAGAAGCCGAATCTGGGCGAACTGGCTGTTGAGGCTGAAGTCATCGGATGATTCGAGGGCATCCGCCCGATTGAACCCCATATGAAAGCGAAGGGATGCATCCTGGCTGTGAAATATGCCAAAATTAGCGATGCCCCATTTCAGGTGCTCCGTAATCTGGACCCCAAGGGCGGGGCCAGCCGTGTATTGAACCAGCTGTTCGTGATACTCTACACCGGCATTCCATTGGCTTGCGGCGCCAAATGGCTGACGTTGCTGCACCACCCGGAGATGAATGGCATTGTTTTCGGTCTGATAGATGCCGAGGCCTGCGGTGACCCGATTGGACAACTGAAAAACAATGGCGAATGCGCTGGGTACCACGCCCACATGATGAATGGTAGTGTCGGTTGTCACTGGGTTGCCGTTGAGTCGGGTATTCATGATACCATCAAGGTTGCGAATGGCCAGTCCGTATGCGGTGCCGGACACCTGCAGCTTTCGGTGGCTGTTGCCCCCGAGTCCGGCGGGATTGTAGTAGATGGCGCCCGTATCCCGGGCCAGCGCGGTTCCGGCACCGGCGGTCATCGCCGCATCGTCTCCATAAAAGAAACGGCGGTGACTGCTGGCCAGTGCGGTCGAACCGATGGATGCAATCAATAGGGCAATAATGGTTTGGGTAAAAATGTTCATAACGTGCGGTGCGATTGTTTTTATCCTTTCATAAAGGAGTTGAGGAGGAAATTCAACTCATGCGCGCGGGATATGTGTTTTGGGCTCCAATCGAAACAGATTCGTATCTGCAGCATGACATGCAAAATGTGATTATAATACCTGCGAAGCGAATTTTCGCAGACGTTCATTTTCAGGGGAGAATTGTATGGACAAATATCGCCGTGAAAACAGGGGCAGCGTTGAAAACAGAACAATCCTGTCCGCAGGCGCTGCGGCGTCGGTACCGCAACAGCCGGTTGATTCCGCAAAACGTCCGGGTTCCCAAAGGGCACGCCTGGAAGTGATTGGACGGATCAGCGAGGGCGGGGCCGGTGAGGTTCTTGCTGCCATTGATCACGATATCGGCCGCAAGGTGGCGATAAAAAAAAATCAGACCCGATGCCATTAATCCCCATATGGTAATGCGTTTCATTGGACACCGCGGACTGATCCGAACCGACCAGTTCTGTCAGCGCGCCAACCGAGCATTCTCCGCCAGGTGACGAGTCGGGACGTTTGTCGTGACCGTTTTGCGGAATGGGTTTGACACTTCTTCGTTGACAGTTTTAACGATTTTATTTCTTTTAATGGACTTCAACCGGTATTTAAACCGAGATTTTTACGCTGACGGGGCTGAACCATACTCATTTTTCAGGGGGCTCTGTCACCCGAATTCCAGGGGGAGTCTGTGTACTGGAAACTGTGTTTATTGCTTTTACAATGTGCTGTTGTCTCTTCGTGTACCATTCACCGACTGAAGGCTGATGTGGAGAAACTCTCGGAACGGTGGGAGGTGTACGGAGAAGTAACGATGCCGGAATCGGTGGAAGGAAATGTGATTGCCGTGGTGTATCAGACCGAGGCGCTCCCTGAAAAGGCCTCGGAATACGTGGGAATTCGCCGCACGGTGGTGTCGTACCGGATTGTGGATCCGACGGTGAAACTGTTTGTTATGTTTCTGGAGCCCGGCAACTACGAATTTGTGCTGGTTCACGATAAAAATGGGAATTTGATGGTGGATGCGGATGAGCCCGTATATCTGCACGACCACGGAAATCGGCTCGGATTTTCAGATGTCGTCAAACGCATCAATCTCAGTCTGACCGTACCCGAATCCGGCAGATTGCCATCCGGGTATCCCCGCGATCTGGACACGTTGCCGGAGTCGGTGGTCAACTCCTATTTCCTCGCATTCGGGGAGACCCTGAATATCGGGGATGAGCGGTTTTCTCTGGAAGCCGGCCGACTCGGATTGTGGGAGCCGGCGCGGTTTCTCGAAAAATACGGTGCGGGTATGTACTGGCTTGAACCGTATGACCCCGAACGCATTCCGGTTATTTTTGTGAGTGGTGCGGGGGGAAGTGCCCGGGAATGGCAGTATTTTTTCGATCGGTTGGATAGAGAAAAGTTTCAGGTCTGGTACTGGTTGTATCCTTCGGGAATGCGCATTTCCTATCTGGGGCACAACCTCAATCGATGGATCGATCGGATGTCCATGCTGTATGGATTTGAGCGAGTGTATATCGTCGCGCATTCCATGGGGGGGCTGGTTGCCCGGGATGCCATTGTGAATCATCTTAAAGAGGTCGGGGCGTCTGAGGACAAGCGGGTGATGATTCGGGATTTCATTTCTATCTCCACTCCCTGGAATGGGCACAGGATGGCCAGGAAGGGCGTTGAAAAAATATCCCGTCCGGTGCCATCATGGTATGACATCACACCGGGAAGCAAGTTCCTGCAAACCGTTTTCAATGTGTCTCTGAAAGGCAGAGTCAATCATCATCTGCTGTTCGGTTATACCCGGAGAGGTGGTGATGATGGGGCCGTGTCTCTCAGCAGCGTGCTGCTCGATGAAGCCCAGCGGGATGCAGTGGAGGTTCATGGTTACAGAGCTGAACACGTGGAGATTCTGTTTAAGAACGCGGTCTTTGAACACGTACAGGAAATTCTGTACAACGCGGAGGAGCAGATTCAATGGCTCCGGGAGCATCCTGCAAAATGCCATGACGTGAAGACGTCCTTTGATGCCCAGTCGGCAATTACGGATAATGACACCGAATCAGATACCGGTGCTGAAATATTCCCCACGGATACGGATGAAAATTCAGACACCGCTATGAAAACGGAGGTGCCTGATTCATTCAGGGGTGTGCCTGATTCATTCAGGGGTGCCGAAAGCGATGTCAACACATCCCGGGACTCCGATTCCATTGGCGACGTTGGAGACGGTGCGAATTGAACCGCACCCTTGCATGGACGGCAATAGAAAAGATAGGGGCGAGTTCTGCGGGCATTTCCCTTTTCAGGACATCAACTGAACCTGAAGCTGGGTGTCTCCGGGGTTGCCGCCGGGGACCTGTTGCAGATTCACCAGACGGGGCCTTCTTGCCCAGATTCTTTTCGGCCACGGCGATGGTCAACGCGGTAAATGGGCAGCCGAACGGCGGTTAATTCCCTGGTAAGATAGGCGTATCCGCCATCGCCTTTTCGCATCAGCAAATTGGCCCAGCAAATTGGCATTGGCCCAGCAAATTGGCTCAGAGTGATTATTGTTCCGTGGTTCTGCCCGTTATGTACCGGGCGACGAATGAATGATACATCGGTACGGCTGGTGGATGACACTTTTCCTGAGAATGTGTCAGTACGGCAATGGGTACTCAGTCTGCCCATCCAGTTTTGATTGAAAAAAACAGCTCGCTTGATTTTGTTCAATAGCAGGGTGGGGCGGTGATTGGATATGTTCGGGCGTATCATTTTCCGATGTTTGAATTTTGGGGTTGGGGCGATAGCTGTCGGGAGAGGTGTTACGGCGGTTTGCGGTGGTGGGGATAATTTATAATTTGAGTTACTTGGGGGGAGTGGTGGCGCTGTTGATTCAGCGAAAACGTCGCCCTTGATACCTGTGTCGAACTGACTATATAGAGATTAATTGAGAAGTCGAAAACCCAACGTCACGTGTCAATTCGTCCTACAAACAATTAATTGGAATTGTTGGGAACGTCCCTGTCCATCTCTCAATGATTTTCATCTCAATGAAAATATTTATTTTGACTGGAATCTTTATTCCTGTTGCGCTATTACAGCGTTTTGATCTTCCGTCTAATAAGTTTTTTTTGAACCAGGAGAATTGCTTTGAAGCTTCGCTTATTGTTGTTTTTGACCATTTGTTTTTTTTTAGTACTGTCCGCCTGTTCCAGGCATTCCAAATCTGTAAAGGGAAAAGATACGTCGTCGGACACTGTATTTGATAGCAATCCAGTAGACACCGGCTCCGGAACAGCTGGTGATTTTGGCGATACGGATACAAACCCTGTCGATACCAGCTCTGCGACTGTCAGTGAGACTGAGACCGGAACCGTAGGGGGTACCGGAAGCGATACTGATACGGGAACGAAAATCGACACCACACAATGCGTGGCAAATGAGTTTAAAAGTTCAACTTCACCAAACGGGGAGTGTTTACCTGTAACGATTTGCAGCGCCACCGAATACGAATCAATGGCGCCCACCGCCGCTTCAGACAGAGAATGTTCACCAATTACAATCTGTTCCGCCACGGAATATGAAACAGCCGCTCCCACGGCAACTTCTGACAGAGTGTGCACTGCGTTGACAGTGTGCTCTGGAAACGAATACGAGACAGCCGCTCCAACCGCTACGTTGGACAGAAAATGTGCTGCCACAACCGTTTGCAACCCGGGAGAGTACGTCGTTTTAGAGGCAACCAGCACGCGTAATCGCGTGTGCGAAGGGTGTAAAAGCGGCACATTCAGTACGGCAGACAACACCGACCACTGCCAGCCGTGGCGGGATTGCGAAGCGGGTACATTCGGGTCGAATACACCGTCCGCCACTGCAAACCGGGTATGTGAGGCATGTGCGGATGGTCGCTACTCCGCCGGAACGAACTGGAGCACCTGTATTGAGGCCGAGACATGTGCTGCGGGAACGGTGCAGACAGCAGCGGCAACAACCAGCCATCCCGCGATTTGTGAGCCCTGCGCCGCGGGCAGTTATTGTGCGGGAGGAGATGCCAGTGCAATTGAATGTCCAGCCAATACCTGGGATCATGATGGAGACTCGGCAACTGCATGTATTCCAAAGACTATTTGCGTCGCCGGATTCTCAGTTGCAAATGACGGCAGCACCACCCTGGATCGCGCCTGCACAATTTGTCCCAGTGGCACCTTCAGTGACAAACCGAATACCGAAAGCTGCGCGTTGTGGCAAAATTGCGCACCCGGTACCTATGTATTGAATACGCCATCCTCTACCACAGACCGAATGTGTGACGCATGTCCCGATGGCCAGCAATCCACCAACATCAACTGGAACAGCTGCAGCGAACCCGAGGTTTGCGCGGCGGGAGAAGTCCAGATTGCAGCCGCCACAGCCAGCACACCAACAATCTGCCAGCCCTGCACCAAAGGCAACTACTGTGCGGGCGGCACCGCTGCAGAGGTAGAATGCTCCACCGGTACCTGGGACCATGACTGGAACCCGGCAACCGCATGTATTGCCAAAACCATTTGCGTCGCCGGATTCTCAGTAGCTGATGACGGCAGCACCACAACGGACCGGTCCTGCACGGTCTGTTCCAGCGGTGCTTTCAGCACGCAACCCAACACCGCCAGTTGTACCCCGTGGACAAGTTGCGACGCTGGCACATTCATGTCTAACACACCATCCACCACTGCAGACAGACTGTGTGAAGCAATCACAACCTGCTCAGCAACTGAGTACGAGACAGCTGCTCCAACTGCCACTTCAGATAGAAAATGTGCTGCGCTGACGGTATGCACGACCAGCCAATACGAATCTGTTGCCGCCACTGCAACGTCAGATAGACAGTGCACTGCCTTAACGGTGTGTTCTGCAGCTGAGTATGAAGCTGTTGCTTCCTCCGTAACATCAGATAGGGAATGCGCGGTAATCACCACATGTGCCGTAAACGAATACGAAACCGCAGCGCCTACTGCAACCACTGATAGAATATGCGCAGTGCTGACGGAGTGTTCAGCAAATGAGTACGAGACGGCAGTACCCACTGCAACCTCAGACAGGCAATGCGCTGTTATGACAAAATGTTTAAATACCGAGTACGAGACAATAGCTCCCACTGCCACCTCGGATAGAGTATGCGCACCGTTGACGGTGTGCACAAGCAATCAGTATGAATCTGCTGCCCCTGGTGCGACCTCAGATAGAACATGCGCGGCAATTGCGACGTGTTCTTCGATTGAGTACGAAACATCCGCTCCAACTGCTACATCAGACAGGTCGTGCGCCGCATTAACAGAGTGCGCGGCAACTGAATACGAATCGGTTGCCCCCACTGCTACTTCAAACAGAGAATGCGCGGCAGTCTCAATATGTGCAGCCAATGAATATGCATCAGCAGCACCGACTGCCACAACGGACAGGGAATGTAAAAAAATAAGCACATGTACAGTCAATGAGTATGAGACGGCAGCGCCTACTGCAACCACTGATAGAATATGCTCTGCGCTGACGGTGTGTTCTAAAAATGAGTACGAAACAGTCGCCCCCTCTGTATCCACCAACAGAGAGTGCGCTGCGTTGACGATGTGTACGGCCAATCAGTACGAATCTGTTGCCCCCACCACAATCTCAGACAGACAATGCTCAGCAATATCCAACTGCAAGTTGTTAGAATACGAAGCTTCTGCGCCTACATTGACGTCTGATCGGCAATGTGCAGCGTGCCCCCTTAATACCAAAGTGGATAAGATCAACAGTACTACATGCGCTATTACCCGATATGAGCCGACTACGATTACTGCGGGTGGTTATGGTTATTATCTGTATGAAAGTATTGGGCATACCTGCAGTATTCGCAGTAGTGACGGAGAAGCCCAGTGCTGGGGAGACAACCGTTCGGGGCAGTCGACGCCTCCGACAGATATCGCGTTTAGCTCAGTTGCCGTTGGAAGCAAACATACCTGCGGTATTCGTCGCAGCGACAAAGAGGTTCAATGCTGGGGAGATGATGGTTATGGCCAATCGAGCCCTCCAGCGGGCATCGCTTTTAACGCCATCAATGCTGGTGATTTTTTTACATGCGGTATTCGCAGCAGCGATGGAGAGATTCAGTGCTGGGGAGATAACTCCTGGGGGCAATCAACACCTCCGACAAGCATCGCTTTTGACATTGTTGCCGCTGGTGCATTACATGCCTGTGGCATCCGTAGTAATGATGGCGAAGTTCTGTGCTGGGGACATTGGACTGAAACTGGTGCCCTGATGGATGATAGTGAGAAAATAATTCCACCAGCGGATGTCGCTTTTACTGCCATTGCTTCGGGGCGCTATCACTCCTGTGGTATTCGCGCCGTCGATAAGGAAGTTCAATGCTGGGGATACAACTCCAATAACGAATTAAGTGCACCTGTGGGAATCGCTTTTGACGCCATTGCCGCAGGTAGTACTCATAACTGCGGCATTCTAAGCAGCAACGGAATGGCTTATTGCTGGGGATATTTTGGCGAACCGTCCTCTAACCCGGCATTTTATAATGGTTCGAATTTCAACGATGGCCAGTTAAACCCTCCTGAAGGTGTTGTTTTCGATACCATTGCCGCGGGATATAATTACACTTGCGGCATTCGAAGCAGTGATGGAGAGATACAGTGCTGGGGATATAACGGCTTCGGCCAGTCAACACCTCCTGTGAATACCGCTGTGGATGACTTTACCGTGTCGAGTACTCATAGCTGCAGTATTCGCAGCAGTGACGGAAAGGTTCAATGTTCGGGAAGAAATAATTACGGCCAGTTGAAACCACCAACGGGAATCGTTTTTGACGACATTGCCGCCGGAATCGATTACACCTGTGGTATTCGTAGCAACGACGGAATGATTCAGTGCTGGGGATATAATAAATCGGGCGTTTGGTATTATGGGGACGCTTTTGATTCCATTGAGGTGGCAGGCTCTCGCTGGTGCGGCATTCGCGGCAGCGACGGGAATGTTCTGTGTTTGGGAAGCAACAGTCCGCCGTCAGGTATCGCTTTTAACACCATCGCTCTGTCGCGACGTCATACCTGCGGCATCCGTAGTAGCGACGGGACAGTTGTGTGTTGGGGTGATAATGACGAGGGGCAGTCACATTCCCCCTCTGATCTTGCTTTTGACGAAATTGCCGTATCGAGTTATCGTAGCTGCGGCATTCTCAGCAGCGATAGGACCGTTCAGTGTTGGGGCGCTGATGAGTATGGCCAGTCAAACCCACCCGCAGATCTCGCTTTTGACGCTATTGCCATGTCGGCTTCTCATACCTGCGGCATTCTTAGCAGCGATAGGACCGTTCAGTGCTGGGGCGCTGATGAGTATGGCCAGTCGAGTCCACCCGCAACTATTCCTTTTAGTGCCATTGTTGCGGGTTCTCTTCACACTTGCGGCATTCGCGAAAGCGACGGCGAGATTCAGTGTTGGGGTATTAACAGCGGCGGGCAGTCGAGTCCTCCTGTGGGTATAGCTTTCGATACCATCACCATTGTAGATGGCGGCAAGCGCACTTGCGGTATTCGTTATGTCGCTCCCGGATCTGTTGTTTGCTGGTAATAAATCCCCGTTCAGGCGTCACGATTTCATTTCGCTGGGGAAGAAATGGGGACGTAAATAACAATCGCAACTAAACATGTCGTTTCATTCTTCAGCCGTACTGCGCGGGTGTCAGCCTGCGGTGACCAGTCAGCACAGAGAGTTTGTCGGAGGCACGGGCGGTAGCCGGTGCCGGTAGCCTGCGATTGCGGGCAGTTGACATAGTGCCGGCAGCATTATGTCAAGCGGGAGAGAGGGGAGGCGCAGAGGCGGAGGGCTTGCATGTGAGAGCGGGATGAGAACGGGTGAGGAGAGTAAGCCCTGTGACACTGCACATACACCCAATATAATACTTTTAATTCTCACCCGATTCATGTCTTAATTTTCATCTGCTGGCTCCGATTAAAACACATAACTGGACTAAAAAAGTAAGACTAGATGGAGGATCACATACTCAGAGGATTGGATAAATCGAACCAGTAGCTTAAACGAAGGTTGAGGTCCAGAGCCTCTAACAGATTTCCAGTCTTCGCGGGAACCAGAACTCGCAATCGGTCAACTTGCTTTAATTGTGTAAAGCAGCTGACTCTGAACCAGATTGAGTCTCTCTTTTTTAGTTATAACAAGTCGAATATAAAAAATACGGAGGTATGCCCCATGCAAGAAGCGTTGAAAAAAGTAAAAGCGTTCAAAGGCAGTCAAAAAGATGGTATCGGCATGATGCTGGAAGAGGTGCAGAGATTCACCCAAAGTCCAATATCCTACTTTGCGACCGTAGATGAATCCACGCAGGTTTTTACGATGGTAGGCTGGTCAAAGTCAGTAATGGAGAACTGTGCGCTGATTACCAAGCCGATTGTGTACGTGATAAGTGAAACCGGAATTTGGGGAGATGCATATCGTGAACGCCAGGCATGCATTGAAAACGACTATCCCAATTGCACGAAACCTACTAAAAAGGGTCAGCCCAAGGGGCACGTAGACGTCAAACGCCATATGAACGTGCCTTGTTTCGCAAAAGATGAAGATGACGAAATTATTGGTGTTTTAGGTGTCGGTAATAAGGAGGCTGAATACACAGAGGCAGATGCGAAATTGATGCAGCAGTTTATTGAGGAAGCCTGGCCTATTTTGGAGGAGCTGGATTAATCTTCTCGTGCGCCTCCAGCTGTTTCTTAATCTCCATTGATGGCTCACCTGTACTGCCGTAGCAATACGGTATGCCGGCCAATTTCGGACACCATTCATTGTGAGCGCAATCGTCACAATGATCCTTTATTTCGAATTCCGTTTCATTGACACTTACGGTTGGCATTTGGGGAATCTCCTTTTTTATTGTCTCTAAATTATTGAAGACCATTGCCGTATATATTGTCAGATACCCCTATCCGTAATTATAAATATTCAACAAGGAGTTTCCTATGTCAAAAAACAATATAGCGGCTGAAAGTGGGAGTACCGCAATCCTCGCAAGTATCCAGAACTGTCTGGAGCAACTGACGCAAGGAGTGATCCCAAAACCGCTTCATGTGACACCTCCTGACGAGCTGGCTGGGATTGTCGAAGGGATGAATGCTTACATTGAGCAGGTTTCCAAAATGAAAAACGTAGCGTCAAAACTGTCTCGAATGACCCGTTATGATTTTTCATCAGATAAAATTGAACAACAGGGCGGTATGTTTGGAGATCTCGTCAATGGTGTTAACGACATGCAGGACCAGCTGGAAGCTGTTACGGATACGTTGAAATCATTGGCTCGTGGAGAAGTGTACAAAATCGACGAGTACAAAGCCATTAACGACAATCAGGGCAAATACTGCGACGAAGATGAACTGACTCCGGCGATAATTGGAACGATGGAAAATTTCTCGAAAAACGCGGTTATCGCCAACGCCATCGCCGCCGGAGATTTTAGTTTAGAAATAATTCCGGCATCCGACGAAGATTTTTTAACCAAGGCCATGTTACTGATGCGCGCTCAGATAGAGGGGCTGCAGCAGGTAATTACCAATGTGGTATACAATATTATCGACGGACGTATCGCCCACCGGATTAAGTCAAGAGGTATACCGGGGAAATGGGGAACTATCGCGAAACAGATTAATAGAGCACTGGATGCTACAGTGGCACATATCGACACCATTCCAATACCCATTTCAATCATCAATACCAAAGGGGAAATTCAGTTTTTAAACCACTCTGCTCTTGAAATGTATGAAGTATCCGCCCGCGATGGAATAGGCCGGCAATGCAGCTCTCTGTGCAACAGCGACAAGTGTCAGGATGGGTCGTGTGCAGTAATGAGAGCGATTGCTGATGACGCAGTCTTATCAGATGAGATGCACATTTCATCTGATGTCAGTGAACGAATCTATCAGTTTACCGGAACCCCCATCAAAAACCTTGAAGGCGAGATTGTTGGCGCCCTGGAATTCCTGATTGACAGAACGTCTGAACGAGAAATTACATCGTCGGTAACAAAAAGTGCCATGGATTTATCAGCGGTTGTAAATGATATTACCGGTTCCTCTGATACTCTCCACGATAAAACGGCATCCCTGAATCAGCAGATTGCCCTGATTGTCACCGCGTCAGAAGAACTCACCGTTACTATGAATGACTTATCGAAAGCCTCCGGTGTATCCAGTGACAATATTACAATGATCTCTACGTCGACCGAGGAACTCACCGCAACGATCAGCGAAATTGCCAACAATGCGGCACAGGCCTCATTGGTTACGTCGACAGCGGTGAAAAATGTCGACACCGCATCGAAAAGAGTAACGTTACTAAATGACGCCGCCAAAGGGATTAGTAATGTAACTGAAACTATTCTGGAAATTTCAGACCAAACCAAATTGCTGGCTCTGAATGCCACCATTGAGGCAGCCAGAGCCGGCGAAGCCGGAAAAGGATTTGCTGTGGTTGCCAGTGAAGTAAAGGAACTTGCGCAACAAACGAATTCAGCGACCGTAGACATCAGAAAAAAAATTGAGGCCATTCAAAATGCTACCAATCAAACTATTTCAGTAATCAGTGATATTTCAGAGGTAATCTCTGAAGTAAACGACTTTGTAAATATGATTGCCACTGCAACAGAAGAACAGTCCATAACAACGAAGGATAT
This sequence comes from Polyangia bacterium, assembly GCA_050287845.1. Taxonomy (GTDB): domain Bacteria; phylum Myxococcota_A; class Polyangia; order JAAYKL01; family JAAYKL01; genus JAFGXQ01. The sequence continues at coordinate 722 of JBNKCR010000156.1, read as the reverse complement.
TGCCGAAAATGTCACGGCAACAATGAAAGGAATCGCACAAGTGAGCCACTCGGCCAGCCAGGCTGCAATTGTCACCCAGGAAGTAGCGGAAAACATTTCCACTGCGAATAGCAATGTTTCCGAAATTGACTCACAGGCAGAACTATTGGGTAACGTAATGCATTCACTGATGAATACTCACAGCAAATTAAACGAAGCTGTTAAAAAATTCGATTTCTGAAGCTAAACAGGATCTCGTGGAATCTGCATCATAATATTGACATCGAATCCTGAGAGGATCAGAGTGAGTCGATCGACAGAAAGGTTGATCATGATTCGCTTAAAGACAGGCAAGGCAATCGCAACGGAGGACTCCTGCTGCACTCAAAGCATTAAATCAGTTTATAGAGGAAGCACAACAATCAAATGATCTTGATCGATGGCGTCGTGGCTGTGCAGTGCTCGGATATATTGAAGGACGACGCGTCATCGAAATGGCTACAGAGTTTGGTATGGATCGCAGCAGTATCAACCGTTGGTTGGGCGGGTACAATGCAGTCGGCGTCAAGCATATAGGTTATTCAAAAGCTATTTTAGTCGTAATCATGCGTGATCGCTTAAGCTTAGCGGTTTGAACATATCTATCAGCAATCATCGGACTCTCGGGTCATATTTATGAGTTCCGGATTCTACAGATTGGATGATTCCTTTCCTTTTTCTGTTTGGGTCGATGGCTTCGTTGA
>JBNKCR010000155.1:0-3769 GCA_050287845.1 Polyangia bacterium | reverse complement strand
AGGTTTCTTCGTAATCCACGGGGATGACGGAATCCGGAGCATACACGTCACCGCCGGACCAGCTGGATAGAATGGCATCTTCGAAAAAGGGAATGTCCTGAAGCGTCGCTGCTTCCAGGGGGGGCGACCATTCAACCGGATGCGCTGCATGACCCAGTGCGTTATGGGCGAATGCGCCGGTCGAAAGAAACAGCATGACTCGGGAAATCTGAGACAGATTCATGAATTCTCCTCCTTGAGATACGATGTTTTCGCCCCGATGGGCGGTATCGTATCCACGTTTTCAGGCTGACCTTGTTTTTTCGGGTAGTATGAATCGACTATCACCCTTCGGAGCGGGTGTAAACTGCTTTGAACGGGCACTCTGCCGCCGGTCCGGACGGGTGCTGGCGGGCGGCGTTACCCCCATGCAGATTGCATGTGTATATCTGCCCGGTTGAATCGCGTTTTAATCGATAAAAAAAGTGAACTGTTTGAGGACTGCAGACTTACTGAGTTTATACTGTGGCAAATCAGAAAGCAGGATTTGACAGGGAGGTAAGCCATGCAACGTGCTGTAACATTCCCATGGTCCCGGCTGTCGATGGTGATGGCGGGAATATGTCTCTGGGCCTGTGGCGGCAGCAGTGGGCGCAGCGTCAATATAGATGGATCAACAGAAACAGATACGGCGAACATTGACGTTTTTGAATGGGAAACAGTGTCGCCCGGAGAGGTGGGATTGAATGAAGATTTGCTGGAGGCGGGTAGAACATATATTGCCGACAGCAAATTGCCGGTTTCCGCTATGCTGGTCATTCAGAATGGGAAAATTGCATTCGAGCACTACTTCAACGGATACGATGCAAACACGCGGTTCAATATTGAATCCAGCACCAAAAGTATCACCTCAGTGTTGGTGGGAATGGCCATTGATGAACACCTGATTGACGGTGTGGACGCAGCTGTCACTGATATTCTGAAAGATGTTGCGATTGAAAGTGATTCCCGGGAAAAACGGGCGATGACGGTGGAGAATCTGCTCACCATGCAAAGCGGCCTTGCCTGGGACAACAATGTGGAATCGTTTCTGGAGCGGGACGACACGGTTTCGTTTATTCTGAATCATGAGATGCGGGAAGCCCCTGGAAACAGCTGGTCATACAGCAGCGCGGATACGCAGTTGCTCGGTGCAATCATCGAGGTAGCCAGTGGGAAGTCGCTCAGGCGGTACGCAGAGGAAAGGCTTTTCCGTAAATTGGGGGTGACCCCGGGGGAATGGCTGACTGATTCGGGCGGTCATGCGGTGGCGGGTTTCGGATTGCAGCTGACGGCCCGGGATATGGCCAGATTCGGACTGTTCATGGTACAGGGCGGGGTGTGGCAGGGGCAACGACTGATTTCTCGGGAGTATGTGGAAGACGCGCTGAATACCCACGCCAGTACCCCCTGGTCCAGGGGCGATTTCGGCTACTCGTTCTGGATTAAACCCATTGGCGGATACTGCGCCGGTGGCCGCTTCGGTCAGCAAATCAATTTTTTTCCCGAAGAAAACCTGGTGGTGGTGTACACGGCATCGCTACCCCTTGAAAGCGCAGACGCAACCCTCGACCAGATTACCGAAGCGTTTGTTCTGGGCACTGCGGAACCGCCGGTGGTCGATTCCGAAGAAAACGACAGCGACACTTCAGACAGAAGCGCATGTGACCGTCTGGATGCGGACTGGCACGATACTGCACCGGGAGTTCCCTATGCCATTGGCATGCTGACCTACGGAGATGATATTTCCACCAGATGTCTTTTGCAGAACGATGGCAATCAGGTGTGTCTGATGGGACACGGCGCCGATGCAGGGGCCAACTACGACAATTGGGGCGCCGGATTGCAGGTGCGGCTGGCGGCAACTGATGAAGATGGGGAGGCGACCGTTCCCTTTGACGCGGCGGCCCATGGGATTTTCGGGGTTTCCTTTACAGTGGATGGGGCGGAGACATTGCCGTTCGGGCTGCGGGTGGGACTGTCGATGGTGAATCGAAGCGGGCTGCCATTTGAAACCAACGGATTTATCATCAACGGTGCCTCTTCCGGCGATATCCGGGATAATGGTACCCACTCATTTGCCTTTACCGATTTGAAGCTGCCATTCTGGTCGGAAATCGAAAATAAATCCGAGCCATTTGACGCCACTCAGATCTTTGGACTGAATTTTCAGACAGTCACTCAGCCGGGTGTTGAATACAACTACCAGTTCTGCATCCGCGAAATTATCTGGCTCGATGAAAATATGCTTCCGATGGAGGGAGAGTAGCGGTGCGCAGGGATTGAGCCGGATGGCAAACGGTTCAGACGGGGTGTTCGTCGTAGGTCGTGTTCATATGCATCGGGCGGGATTTGGGAATGGCCGCTTCCAGCAGGATTTTAAAACAGTGTGTATATACAGTGCGGTTATAATGACGTTGAGAGATATCACGATGCGCATTTTCGATGAGAATCGAAAGTTGAAACGCATCTTTGGCGAAAAAATTGCCGGATACTCTGGGATGATGGCTCGAATCAGGGAGTTTCAATTTCCGAGAAACGTTTTGAGACTGGAACTGCATGATAATCACACTATTCGGGCGCTACCACGCCCCGGGGCTGAAACTGCTGCCAATAGTTCTTCTTTTCGGTTTTAAATTTAAATCGTCGAACAATGCCCGTTTTCTCGAACGACGGGGAACAATAATTACAGACGTTGCACGGAGTAAAGTTCTTACGGTTACCGCTTCGGTGGGCCTGCTTTGCAAGTTTCGCCTGACGGTTGTTATAGACATCAAGGACGGACTCGCTGCGAATATCGCCCCATGGATACTCGCCCTCGTGATCCATGCAGCACAGGGTTACAATGCCGGACGTAAGAATGTCTACCCGGGTGATGTTGGCGCAGGGAAAATTGGGAACCGGTAGAGCGCTATCAATATCTCCTTTGTAATTGTACAAAGCAGCAATAAACGGAATGGCGTTTTTCTCAATGCAGAACTGGGCGAAATGGTGCTGCTCTTCCAGCGTTGTATCGTTCAATCGAGTCATTCGGATAGTCAGTTTTTCTGTAATGCGATTCCGTTTGGTATGGTTGGAAAGATAGTCCAGGTTGGCGAGGGTTTTTTCCAGTGGTAATCCGGTTATTTTTTTGTATCGGACGGCATCCAGGGTGTTCAGGCTGATGAACAGATGGTCCACGCCGATGTCGGCGAGCGCATCCTGTCTGGCGGGTGTGAATGCATATCCATTGGTGTACAGACGCAATTCGGTTTTGGGAAGACGTCTACGGATATGTTCAAGACGTTCCAGCAACCGGGGATCGCAGAAGGGCTCGCCATTTTAAAAAGGCTCAATCGCAGGCAACTGGAACTGGGTACAGTCGTCGATTATTTTTTCAAAAAGATCCTGTTCCATCGTTTGTCGATTCCGTGACAAACTCGAATTGGGACAGAAATCGCATTTGGCGTTGCAACGATTGGTTGTTTCAACAGAAACTATTCGGGGAATCTCTTTCCTGGACATATTCCTCTCCTCTTTTTCGAAACAGAAATAGATGCTTTGGGAAACATTGTCTATCAGGAATCAATTTTTTCGCGAGCAAATTAATCAAAGACAATATCTCGTGCCATTCACCAGGGCGAGCGTGAATACCAGGGTGGCGTTGGTGTCGATGCGGTGGTTGGAGACGCGCCAGTCGGTGTTGGTGTCGGCGTAGCATTTGCCGGCGTAACGGGAATAACTCCAGCCTTCGAATTCATTGGGGCCGCCC
>JBNKCR010000154.1:0-6792 GCA_050287845.1 Polyangia bacterium | reverse complement strand
TTGAAATTGCCGCTCTTCAATGCAAAATGAATCAATAAATTGTCTGATCACCTGCAAGACAGTGCGAAAATTCTTTATGGAATGGGGTTCCAATATCAGCGGAATGTGAGCGGATTCACTCCGTTGAGGTTTAACCCGGGTCAGGATTGAAGATTCACTCCGTTGAGGTTTAACCCGGGTCAGGATTGAAGGTCAGGATTTTGGCAGCTGTTGCAAAAATGGAATATGTATTGGTCATATTTTGGACCCGTTTGAATATTTTACCTAAAAACATTCCCTGAAACGTCATTTTCGATGCCGTGTCGTCACATGTTTGTGATAGAAATGTCACACAAATGTTACATCGCGATATGAATTTATGTGACAGGCCCGCTGAACTGGTAATAAAAAATTATTACTGCACCCCCACATCAGCTTTTTCATTCCTGCAATGGAGTTATTGATTTATGGAAAGTTCTCAAACCTTTTATGCTGCTGCAATTGTGGAAATGGTCTCTCTATTTCTCGGAGGATTGTTTATATTTCTGCACGGAATGAAGTTCATGTCCGACGGCGTTCAGGCAACCGCCGGAGAACAACTCGGTCGAATGATTGCCAAAGTGACCGACAATCGACTCGCAGCCTGCGGAACCGGCATTTTTGTGACATCGCTAATCCAGTCCAGTTCGGTTACTACCGTGATGTTGATTGGACTTGTAAATGCCGGTGTGATGACCCTTTCACAAGCCATTGGTGTAATTCTGGGAGCGGATATTGGCACTACCATCACCGCGTGGATTGTTGCGGTAAAAATAACAAAGTACGGACTGCTGATTACTGGGGTATCCGGTTTTATTTATCTATTCACAAAAAATGAGCGTCATCGGTTTATTGCCATGCTGATAATGGGTCTTGGGCTGGTATTCTTTGGCCTCCAGCTGATGGCCCAGGGCGTTGAACCGTTCCGACATCACCAGGAATTCATATCATTGCTGTCACGCTTTTCTCCGAAAACATACCTGGGTGTCATCCAATGTGTATTGGTGGGCTCCATTGTAACGGGAGTCATTCAATCGTCGTCAGCCACTATCGCCATCACTATCACATTGGCGCGGACGGGTATGATCGATTTTGACACTTCCGTCGCACTCGTACTCGGACAAAACATCGGAACGACGATTACTGCTTTTCTGGGATCTCTCGGAATGAATATCGATGCGAGACGCGTTGCCTATGCGCATATTCTGATGAAAATAACCGGTGTGTTGCTGATGCTGCCATTTTTCTTTCTGTATATGCAGCTGCTCAATAGCATTATCAGTCCGTCTGCCGGCATTGCCACACGCATTGCTATCGCCCACACAGTGTTTAACATTCTTCTGGTACTCGTTTTTTTGCCGTTCACCGGAATGCTGAACAATTTCCTGCTTGCAGTCTTCAAGGATAAAGGCGCAGTCGTAACCTCCCGCCTTACAACGCTTGACATCGGAATGCTCGAGTCTCCCATGGTTTCAATTGAACAGTCCCGTCTGGAAATATTAAAAATGGGACAAATCGTCAGGGAGATGCTGACCGAAATGCGCGAATGCTATGTTGGGGGTATTCCCAATCGGAAGAAATTGAACATCCTGTTTCAACAGGAAGAACTGCTCGACAGAATGCAGACGGAGATAGTGGTATTTCTCACTCACATTCTGACGCTTCGAATATCAAGCAGTGCAGCCAAGGAAGTACATGAACAGCTTCGGCGGGCAGATGAATATGAATCCATCAGCGATAATTGCATTATGATTCTTAAATTCATGCTTCGTCTGCACAATGAAAAATTTTACCTGGATGATGAAGAAAAGACCGATGCCCTCGCATTGCACGATGAGGTGTTGGCCTACTGTGAAGTGATCTACAAGGCCCATCAGGATCGAAACATTTCAATTCTGCCCAATGCGCGCGTGTTGGGGGATGCCATCACACATTCATTTCGCGAGAAACGCGGACGCCATTTGTCCAATCTTAGCGAGAAGAAACTTCCGCCTCTGGTCTGCACGCTTTATCCCGACATGCTGAATAGCTATCGTCGCATTAAGGACCATCTCATTAATGTCGCTGAAGCCATTGCCGGTGAGAAATAAGGACACTGATTCAGAATAAAATACCAGGCCTCAAAACGATTTGAAAGAGAATGAAGGCGGTGGTTATTTCCCGTAACCTGCGGCGACAATGTTTTCCTGAATCGCATCGTCGGCTTCATCGGAGGAAACGCCGGCGGTGATACATCCTTCAAAGAAGATGCCGATGCCGGTATGGCTGTTGTCTCCACCGGTTCCCAGAAGGATGGCCCCCTCTTTTTTCTGGGGACTGTATCCGTCGGGACGCGGTCCATCGTACTTGGTTGTCAGGAGTCCGGATTGGGCATCGCCGGCCTTGAGTGAAAAGTGGTTTCCGGAATTCCCTTTGAGCATGGCCGTTACATAATCCACATCAATGGATGTATTGGTTGGTGGTGCGTCGAATGTGTTTCCGGCAAAGACGCCATCCTCGAGGTCCGCCATCACCCATGGACCGGTGCCGCTCCCCCGGCCCCACTGGGTACTGCTTCCGAAATAAAGGGTCTCCATTGTGGCGGGGCCATTGTCCAGATTGTTTGTTTCTGCGTTTCCGTAGTCAAAACAGCACCATTCGTTGTACCGCCGTCCGTCCGCCACCATGTACATCGACTCGGGGTCGTCCCCGGTTGCGACACCAATTGTATCGTTATTTCGATACCCCACCGTGGTTTCGTCGTTGTCCCAGCTCATGGTGGTATAAATTCCGTACGCCGTATGTCCGTTGATGGTGATTTTCGCAGCCGTTGCATCGGCCTCACGGCCGCCGTTATTCAACCATCCGCCCGGTGGAGATTTTGTAAGGTCATTCCCGTTTGGTGATTGATCATAAATAATCGATATGGTGCAGGTTGTGCCAGCGCAGAATGAATCCTGCACAGACGCATCGACGTAGCCTCCCGGCTCAAGAACCGGGATGTCCTTCGTCGTGTTGTCCGCGCGCCGGACCTGATACAGGTTCCCGTCATAGTCGCCGTATAACGCCCGCACGGTGCTATGCGCAGCAACGCAGGGAGCGCCATCGGCATCATATATGTCGCATGGGCCTGCAATACCGGTATCGGTGGCCGTGTCCGAACCGGTGTCTGTGTCCGTATCCGTATCGGTGTCTGTATCAGTGTCGGTGTCCGTATCCGTATCGGTGTCCGTATCCGTATCGGTGTCCGTGTCCGTATCAGTGTCCGTGTCCGTATCAGTGTCGGTGTCTGTATCAGCGTCGGTGTCGGTGTCGGTGTCTGTATCGGTGTCGGTGTCTGTATCTGTGTCCGTATCGGTGTCCGTATCCGTATCGGTGTCCGTATCCGTATCGGTGTCCGTATCCGTATCCGTATCCGTGTCTGTGTCTGAGTCTGAATCCGAGTCGGTACTGGAATTTTGTGAGTCACTTTTCTCAGAACACCCGGAGAGACAACCGAGAAAAAGTAACACGACTGCAAAATTAGCGATTCGAATCAAAGAAAACTTAATCATATCAGTATCACCATCCTTCCTGAATAAAACTGAACAACAGGGAAAAGAGTCCTCAAATGAAGGAAAGCGGGTGGTATAAATCTGGAATTTCATGGAATGATATTTTTTCTCCTTAGAAACTTTTTCCCGATTCTCTATCCCCGATTGCCAGATTGGTAATGATGTCCCATAGTAATTATGTGATAATGACTGAATGTGCCGTTTTGCGAATATGGACGTCCCCCCCTTCCTCCTCTCTGCGATGTTCGATTGGTTACTGTTTTTGTACACGAACAGTGGGGATGAGTGCAGTTTGTATCCCGGGGCGATACACGAAGTCTTCTGCAGTCGTTCAGATGCCGAATGCAGGTTTTGACCATTCAACGTCAGGAGAAAAACATGAGAAATAAATCGCTTGCAGTATTAATGTCGTTTTTACTGGTAACCGCACTGGTCTCCATTGGGTGTGGCGACAACTCTTCCAATGCCAACGGAGATGATGGCAGTAGTGGCGACAGCGATGTTGATGGTGATGCGGACGGCGACGCGGATGGTGATGCGGACAGCGACACGGATGGTGATGCGGACGGCGACACGGATGGCGATGCGGACGGCGACGCAGATGGCGATGCGGACGGCGACGCAGATGGCGATGGAGATTTTGTGGCGTGCGAAACACTCTCTTCAGATTTGAATCGCGTCGGCACACGGGTGATGTTGCTGGAGGACAAATCATCGTCAATGGATGATAATAATAAATGGACACTTGCTGTGGCGGCAATTGACGAAATGGTCACCGCCTATGAGAGCGACATCGAATTTGGCCTCGACCTTTTCCCCGCGGGTGGAAATAGTGCGCAGAACTGTGAGGTGGGAGACTCGGTGCTCCTTGACGTGACCATGAACAATGCGTCGAGTATCAACAGCACATTGGCGAATACCAATCTCAACACATCCACTCCCCTGCTATCGGCAATGCTCAACTTTACGGATGACAGTTATGCGCCGACATTTCTGGACGGGTCTGGTGGCAGCTATCTGGTCATTGTTTCTGATGGCGGTGATTCCTGTGGTGAAAGCGGCGATTTCCTGGGCAATGGCGCATCCGCTGCAGAGCTGGGGAATGCGGCGACCCAATTGAGGGAACGTGGCATACGGACCATTGTTATCGGATTCGGAAGAGGAGCGGAACCGAATCAGTTGAATGCCATTGCCGCGGCCGGGGGAACAGTATTTGATACCTATCTGCAGGCGGATGACGGTGAGGAACTGAAGGATGCCTTGAGTCAGATTGCTGAAAAAGTGGTTGTCAGTTGTGAGTTTCAGGTGGGCGCTTTTGAAAATCCCGACGTCAATTACGATTGGGTGGTGGTTACTTTTGACGGCGTGCAGATTCCCAGAAACGATGACTGCAAAACCGGCGAGGGTTGGACGTGGATGAACGATGCCCATTCGACCATTGAATTCTGCAACGATTCCTGTGCAAAGCTGGAGTCCGGAAATGTGGGAGGCATCAAAGTCCAACTGGCATGTGATGCGGATGACGTCCAAATCGTTGACGTGGAATAGAGTACTACCGCAGGCCAATCATAAAACAAATCTGTTTTTCTTTGTCCATAAGCGCCAGTTCTGCGCGATACATCGCCTGAAACTTCCATTGACTTTTACGTCGTTTGTCCTGTAATTGCGCGAAAGGTGAACGCATGCGCGAACAATTGAAACAGGCCAGGTCGCACATATGCCTGCTCGGCGGATCCAATTCATTGATTTCAACCGGTATCCGGGCGGGACTCTCGACTTATGCCAATGTGATGAATCTGGCGCTTGGTGCAACCACATCAACGCAGAATATTTATGAACTGACCCGCGCTCACGACCGGATGATGAGTGATATTGACTGTATTGTCACCGAGTCAAACATCAATGACGCCCACGCGATACATACCGCAGGTCTTCCCGCCGATGTGGTCAGGGAAAACATTTCGAAATTGTATAGAGAGCTGGCGCTCACCGGCAAATTCACTGTTGCGCTGCTACTTCCTATCCGTCAATATCTGAATTCCTCGCCACCTGCTGATTTGGCGGCCCAGGTGAAACAGTATCATGTTGAAGCGGCAAAACGGTATGGTATCAGCACCATCGATGTGGATTTGGCGCTTGCTGAGTACACCATAAGCCACGAATGGGTTCGCTATATCATGCCAGATCAGTTTCATCCACTGGGCACATTTATGTATGAACTCGGATTGAATCTGGGCCAGTATTTGAGAGGGATGGCGCTCGTACCACTGAAAACGCAATTCAAGGCCAATTATAAGGTCATATCTGCTGGGGAAATGGGTGGTGAACTCAGAACCAAATCGAATGCCGGGTTTACCCGGCAAGTCGTCGATGTGAATGAATCGGTAGCGCTATCCATTAAGAACGGTGTCTGTGTGGGGATATCCACCTGGTCGGATGGGCCGAGTGAACTGATACTGACAGGTGATGGGTATGGTGTTGTCAAGCAGTTCAGAGATTTGTTTTCGTTCAATGAATTCGGTAAACCAGTTTTCGGTAGAATTACCCTTCAGTCGAACAGGGGAACCAGCGACGGTTGCACCGAGCGCAGTATAAATGTTCATCCGCAGGAAAAAGATTTTCATCCGGTATCCATTGTCGGGTTTCTGGTGGAAAACGAAAATCACAGCGAACCATCGGAATGCAGGGAGAGCATGGTTCTTGACCATCTGATACCGGATGCAACCATACACATCAAATCCGTTCTTCATGTTCTGCACAATATGGAAAGAGCAGAACGAAGACGCGTGCTTCAGGAACATAAAAAGTCAAAGAGCAGAAGCATTCTGAGCTTTATTGACAGATTCAAAAAATAGTTGCTCACGTATCTGGCGAATATGGAATGGTGATTGACGGGCCAGGGTAAATGTTCGAATCATGTGACTGAGAATGCGATTTGTCGCAGCAGACGGGCGAATGAGCAATTCGGGAACGACGTGAAAATGGTTCAGCGAAAATGGATTGAAAGTGTCTTCGTGGACCGTGAAACGTTGAGACGGAGCTATTCGAGGTGTTCTGAATCGTTGTGTTTAAGCGGTTTCTAAAAGCTGTGCAAAAAGAATTACCCCGGTATTTGTGCAGTAAAGCGACAATTTGAGGGAAAAGTGGTGAAGATACAGGAAAAATACCCCAGCTCAGTCAGAGTCCCGCTGTGGTGAGGAACGCGCTTGCGCGTGTCTCGAATCCGCGCGGGACAGTTTAG
>JBNKCR010000153.1:0-131695 GCA_050287845.1 Polyangia bacterium | reverse complement strand
ACTGTAGAACAGCACGTGGTCACTGATGCCATGGTTGTTTTTCGCGTCGCGAAGACAGCGGAGATACATCGTCTTTTCCGCGTCGGTGGGGAAAATGTGTTCTCCATTGTGTCCTCTGAAGAATTTATGAAAGATGCCGGTATCGGCCAGTTGAAGTTGCCTTGATTTTCGCATACGCGTCCTCCTGGCGGGAGGGGAAGGCAGAAACCGGGCCAATTGCCGTATTGAATAATTTCCGTTGCATAGAAGCGGGCAATCTGGCCAATGGTCAGAAATGGCCACCTTCGGCCAACTGCCTGTCGATTGTTCTGAGTTGCACCGGTAACTTGTTGACAGAAATCAGCGTGGAGTCACGTGGTGCTGCGTCCCCCATGACGTGGTGCTGCGTCCCCGATGACCTGCGTCCCCCATGAGTCCATGGGTCCTCGTGGTGCTGCGTCCCCCATGACGTCCCCGATGACTTTACAACAGCCACTCGTGACAAGACCGTAAACAAATTATTATTTCAGGCCCTCGAAGGCGAACTCGTAGGCTTTGGCCTTGAGCACTTCACTTTCTTCAAACTGTCTTTTCAGTTCGCCGCTTTTCTTTTCGGTGGCTCTCAGGGTTGCCGCGTGGACAAACTTCAGGGGAATCGGACAGGTGGCCAGCAGAATTCCCTCCCAGATAAATGTACCCGCTGCGCCGGCCATCTGACCCGCGGTGATGCGGCGATTCAATATCAGCGTTTTCACCTTGTGTTTTTCGATATGTGCCGTCAGTTGCTTCATCAATGCGGCCACATCCTTCTGGGATGGATTTTTCCCCAACTCCAGCTTTGAAAATGATTCATCCAAAAATGTGTGTTCTTTCCGCGTCCCATTCAGCGTCACGATGTTGGCGATATTGCCCTTTAAAAAAATTCCTGTAACTGCCATGCTTTACTCCCGTTGTTCTGTTACCCATCTCCGAATATCTCGAACGTTGGTTCCCCGGTGAAATCAGGTATCCCCCGTTCTTTCACAACTTGCAAAATCCCCCGGCTTCTGTACCAGTACCCAGGGCGAAACCACCGTCGTCAGTACCACGGTCCGATCCGCGAACCATTGTCTGGCGCTATCGTCGTCCATCCGCCGAATCAACTTTCGCTGCATCAGGTCTTCAATGAGGGCGCTGTTGTCCCGGGACATCTCAAACGCCACTTCCACCAGATTCAATGTGCCGCCCACTGCGATAATCTGCCCTCTGGCATAAAACATCGCCAAATCGTTGAAGACAATCGTTTCGGTTTCCCGCCGAATTTTCAGACGCAGTGCGTTGTCGTCCGCAGCCGGTTCCATGTTCATGGACGATGAATATCGCAAACACACCTGAAATGCCAATTCCAAATCAAGTCCCATTGTTTTTCATCGTCCGGATATTCATGGCGTGGCAGCTATTGCCTTTGCCGAATCAGGCATTATTTTGGAAGAATGGACAAATATGTATCAGACATCACGGAGGGGGCGCTGGTGGCGGATGCATACAGCCTGGGCGCTCATTGGATTTATGACCCCAAAATGCTGGCGGAGCTGGCCATCGACTGGCACACGCTGAATGACCCCGTTGCCCGGTGGCACTCCGGCAAAACTGCCGGGCAGTTCACCCACTACGGCGACCAGCTGATACTCCTGTACGAGTATGCCCTGGCGAATCGCCATTTTCATCTGTGGGGGTATATGAAAAAGTGGTTTCAGTTCATGCGTCGGTACGACGGGTATATTGATGCCGCCACCCGGAATACCATGGATAATATCCGCGCCCACAATCCTCTGCCCTGCGGGTTCGCCTCCGAGGATTTGTCCGTGGCCGGTCGCATCGGTCCCCTGATGTGGTTCAGCGAAAACGAAAATCATTTCATTCAACTGGCAGATCTGTTCACCCGTTCCACCCATTATACCGAGGTGGCCAGGGCCTGTTCCGAATTCTGCGCCCGTGCGCTCTGGCGGATTCGGGACGGCGTCTCCCTCGAAAACGCGTTCGATACAGCCGCGGCCGCAACTTCCCCCTGGATGGTCGACGTCCTGGAACAGGCAAAATCCCGCATCAATGAATCGGCCATCGAAACCATTCAGGCATTCGGACAGGATTGCAATGCCCGCCATGCAATGCCCGGCGCTCTCTATCTGGCACTAAAATATCAGTCGGAATATGAATCCGCCATGATTGCCAATGCGCGGGCCGGCGGGGATTCCAGCGCCAGGGGAATGGTGGCAGGCATGTGCATGACCGGCGCGTTTGGCACCGATATTCTCCCCAAACACTGGCGATCATCCATTTCGTATCATCTGACCGCTCAGGCGTCATAGGGGCGTTCTGAACTCAACTGTTCATAGAGCGTCACATCCAGCTTTCCCGGGATGCGCTGAATGGGTTTCAGGAAAAATGTGTTGTTGGGCACCTGAAGAACAACGCCTTCTTCCCCTTTCAGGGTGGTGTACATGAAATTGATGTCCACCACCTCGCCCTTCACCGAATCCACCGGCACCTCGATGGAATCGCCAATGAGAAACGGGCGATAAATCAGAATCAGCAGCGTACTGAACACGTTGGACAAAATGCTCCAGCCCGCCACGAATCCGATGGCCACCGCGGCCAGGACCCCCAGCAGCGCCGCCCACACATTTTCCAGTACGCCCACCTGCTGTAAAACGAGCAACAGGGTGATGATACTGAATGTCCACCGCAACAGTACCCGCATCGTCGTCACAAGGGGCGCAGCCAGTTTGCCCTTTTCGAGCATTATGTCCAGGGCGCGTCTGCTGGTGCGAAACAGTATCAGTGACACCAGGATGACCACCACGATGGCCAATGCCGGCTGCCAGCTGCTTTCGAACATTTCCGCGAATTTCTCAGGCATGGGAATTTCCTCCTCCGTAGTTAGCGATATTTTCAATATGCGCTCTCATATACAAGGAACAAGTATTCATCTTCAAATGGATTGTGAAGCTGCCCCCGAAGAAAACCGGATTATCCGACCTGGAATCCATGGGCCTGGACGGTACAATTGGGGGGAGAAGACGAGTTGAATTACTCCACCAGCACCACTGCATGGCAGGGGCACGCCACCTTTGCGGCGACATTACCGGACTTGATGGCTGGGAAAAATTTTTTATAAACCATTATTCAAAATCACGGGGTCTGTGGTAAGAAACATTCGCTTCCCGTCAAAAGCCTGGTGTTCTGTATGGAGCTGTGTAACTGATGTTTGAAACTCTTCAAAAAGGATTCAGTAAAGCAAGGCAGCGTCTCCGTGGCGAAGCCGAAATTGACGAAGCGGTCATCGATGCCTCATTGCGCGATATCCGACTTTCCCTTCTGGAAGCTGACGTTGATCTCAAATTAACCCGAAATTTTCTGGAGCGCGTGAAGGTAAAAGCCATTGGCGAGGTGGTGCAAATATCCGCCAGGTCCAAATCGGGCAAAAAACTGCGCATTTCCCCGGCGGATGCCTTTGTAAAAATCTGCCAGGATGAGCTGACCGCCATGATGGGGCCCGTGGACACCAAAATCGAGATGGCGGCCGGCAACGTTCCCACCGGAGTGATGATGGTGGGGCTGAACGGTGTGGGAAAAACCACCACCACCGGAAAACTGGCCAATTATCTGATGAGCCAGGGACACAAACCTTTGCTGTGCGCCGCGGACATTTATCGTCCCGCCGCCATCGAGCAGCTGCAGGTTCTGGCCGGTCGGCTCGACGTTCCGGTATACGCGGATTTCAACAGCCGGGACGCGGTGGCCATCTGTAAAGCCGCCATGTCGGAAGCCCGCATTCGAGGCTGTGATATCGTGTTGTTCGACACCGCGGGACGGCAGACCGTGGACGACACCCTGATGTCCGAACTTCAGGATATTAAAAAGGAAGTCAAACCCAAAAATATCTTTCTGGTGGCGGACGCGATGATTGGTCAGGATGCGGTGATAACCGCCCGGGAATTTCATCAGCGGCTGACCCTTTCCGGGGTCATTCTCACCAAACTGGACGGCGATGCCCGCGGTGGTGCGGCCATTTCCATCAAGGAAGCCACCGGCGCTCCCATCAAATTCCTGGGTATGGGCGAAGGCATGGACAAGCTGGAGGAATTCCGCCCCGAGGGCCTGGCTTCCCGGATTCTGGGAATGGGAGACGTGGTCGGTCTGGTGAAGGATTTCGAGCAGGTCGTTGATACCGACAAGGCCGAACTGGATGCCCAGCGCATGTTGCGGGGCCAATTCACCATGATGGATTTTCTCGATCAGATGCAGATGATCAAGAAGATGGGCTCCCTGTCCGATTTGATGGAGAAACTGCCCTTTTTTCAGGACGGCATGCCCGACGAAGTAAAAAATATGGATGGGTCTGAACTGGTGAAAATCGAGTCCATGATTCATTCCATGACCCGCAAGGAACGCCTCGATGTGGGCCTGTTTGAAAAACAGCCCACCCGAATGGAGCGAGTGGCCAGCGGCAGCGGACGCAGCGTGAAGGAAGTACAGAGTCTGCTCGAGCGCTTCAAGGGCGTGCGGGACATGATGGGGGCCATCGGCAAACAGGCCGGATTGCTTTCAAAAATTCCCGGCATGAAACAGATGGCCATGGCCAGACAGATGAAAAACGCCATGGGCGGAGGCGGAATGCCGGGAATGCCGGGAATGCCGGGAATGCCCGGGATGCCCGGGATGCCCGGGATGGGAGATTTTTCCGAAGAAATGCTTCAGGCTGCGGTAGCCGGAAGTCCGGGCACCCGAAAGACCCAGAGCGGCAAAGAAAAAGTACGGAACAAACAGAAACGGAAAAGCGCGAAACAGGCGCGTAAAAAGGCACGCAAAAAGCGATGAATCTTTAACAACGGGGAGGCTACAATGTTCAGAACAGTTTTGATTTGTCTATGGTCGATGCTTTTCATCATCGCCTGCGGTCCGACGGAGTCGCCGGAAAAAAAGCCAGAGATTAAACTCGACAAAAAGGTTGCCATATCGCCTGTGGACGGAAGTCAGTTCCTGGTTGCCACATTTCCCAGGGATATGAAGCGGATTGATGCCAATCTGGACAATCGCATCATGCTGGCGGGATACAGTATCGATTTTGATACGTTCGCTCCGGGACAGTCGCTGAACGTGACCTGGTTCTGGAAATGCCTGAAACCCGTGGATGGCGAATGGGAGTACTTTACCCATCTGATGGATGAAGATGGCGATATGATCGCCAGTGTGAATTCCCAGGGCGCCATGCGAGCCCGGTACAAACCACAGATGTGGAAACCGGGCGAAATCATAAAGGATGCAGAGCGGATTCAGATACCGACCGACTGGAAGTCCAATATTCTGGAACTTCGAACCGGATTGTGGCAGGGTCCCAATCGGATGCGGGTAGTGAAAGGCCCGGTGGATGAAGAAGGCCGGGTCAAGGGACCGGTGGTCACCATATCCGCCGACGCGCCCAAACCCATCGCCAGAAGCAGCGCGTCGGTTACCATTCCATACATTTCCAGAGCGCCGGACATTGATGGCAAATTAAACGAGGACGTCTGGCAGTCAGCAGTGGGACTCCCATCCTTCGTCAACACCCTGAACGGCCGACCGGTCCGCAGAAAAACCGATGTCAGACTCCTGTGGGACGACACCCATCTCTATGTGGCGATGGTTGCAGATGATACCGAACTGGTTAATCCGGAAACCGAGAGCAGCCAGGACATCTGGAAAGCCGATGCGCTCGATATATTCCTGATGCCCGATACTGCTGGTCCCTATTACGAGATACAAATCAGCCCCAGCGGTATCATATATGATGCAGAGTACACTGCCTATCGCGAGGCGAACGCCAGTTGGGAAAGCGGCATCACCGTGGCAACGGATGTGGCTGGTACCGTGAACGATACGGCCGAACCCGCAGATCAGCGATGGACTGTGGAGGCGGCAATCCCGCTGACCCGAATCGCTACCGGCGCCATGGACAACCGGACATTTCAGGGCAACTTCTTCCGAATCGACAGAACGGCGGGAATCACCGAATATTCCGGATGGTCGGCGCCCATGCGGGGGGACTTTCACGCCCAGGATCGATTTGGCCGGCTGGTCTTCAAAAAATAGCGCTATACTTTGATATTCCGTATCCGGTGCACTTCGAATGCCGGGGCACATCATTCTTTTAAGGAGATGTACACAGATATGAAACCCATGCGTAACCATTTTTCGTGCTTTATCGGACTGTGGGTGCTCGTTCTCCTGTGTGGTCCGCTCTGCGAAGTTTCCGCAGCCAAAAGCGCGGACCAGACAAACCTCAACGAAGCAGAGAAGGCAGAAGCCCTGTCCCATTTTCAGAAGGGTCAGGCGCAATTTGCCAAAAAGGAATATCTGCTTGCGGTGGAGCATTTCAAACGGGCCTTTGAGATCACTCAGTCCCCTGAAATTTTATATAATATTGCCATGTGCTACGAGGAACAGCACGAAAATGGACAGGCAGTGGCGTATTATCGGGAGTACCTGAAGGATGCCAAAGGCAAGGACGCTGAAGAAGTCCGGCAGAAAATAAACGCCCTCGGGGGCAACGACGCGGCGCCGTCTTCCAACGAGACTTCATCCGACGCTCAGTCCGAAGACTCCACCGAAATTTCGGCGGAACCTGCGGATGCAACGGACAAAGAGACCGGACGCCGGCTCCACCATTTTTCTTTTGAGTTGGGCATGGGTCCCGGATTTGTACTGATGACGCCCCATACCAATATCACCGTTCAAAACACCGCCCCTGAAAAGCGCAACTATTTTGCCATCGATATGCTGGGTCATTTTTTTCTGAACGACTGGTTTGCCATTACCGGCGGGCTGTTCATCGGTGCGTATATCGAAGGCGACTCCGAGTTTGCCAGCGGTGATCCCGAAAAGCACCTGGGGCTGGCCGTGGGTGTCGCAATGCGGAAGCAGGTGCAGACGCGGGTATCCATTTTTACAAATCTGCTGGCCGTTCCGTGCGCCGTCTGGCGATATGCCTGGACGGAAAGAGCCACATGGATCGCTTTCGATATCCGATTCGGCATGAATATCCATCTTTCTGACAAATGGGATGTGAATCTGATGGCGGTAGCAGAGGGAGGCCCGACGTTTGTCATCAACCCCCGACAACGGGATTGGGACAATGGAATCATTCTCTCTGTAGGCCCCCGCATTGGATTCACCTACACCCGCAAGGGCAAATGACAGTCGCTTCAGCCAGGTCTTCCCGATTTGACGAATCCGTGTATATCGGTCTGGGATCCAATCTGGGAGACCGCTACGCTCACTTGGCAGATGCGATGCATTACCTGCGTAACAGTTCAAATATTCGCGTCGTCGCCACATCCTCCTTCCTGGAAACCCTTCCCTGGGGATACACCGACCAACCCGATTTTCTCAATGGGGTAACCGAGATTCGCACGGACTTTTCGCCCGCAGAACTGCTGAAATTTCTGAAGGAAGGTGAACAGATCCTGGGCCGCACCCCCACCGAAAGATGGGGTCCCCGGGTGATTGACCTGGATATTCTACTATTCGGGAATCGTATCATTAAAGATACAGATCTGGTCATTCCACATCCGGAAATGACCCGCAGGCGCTTTGTGCTGGATCCCCTTCTGGAATTGAATCCCCATGGGGTCCATCCGATATCGGGTAGAAAACTACGGGAATTTACGGTTGCCGGGGACTGAAACCATCAGCCTCTGATTCTTTTGATTTCAGCGGTGAGCTCGGGGAGAACCTTGAAGAGATCAGCCACCATGCCGTAGTCGGCAATCTGAAAAATAGGGGCTTCTTCATCTTTATTGATGGCTACCACGGTTTTGGATGACTTCATACCGGCCACATGCTGCAATGCACCGCTGATACCCGCAGCAATGTACAGGTCGGGGGCAACAATTTTGCCGGTCTGTCCCACCTGAAAATCATTGTGGATAAAACCGGAGTCCACCGCGGCGCGACTGGCGCCCACCGCACCACCGAGTGCATCGGCCAAATCTTCGATTAAATTGAAGTTTTCCCTGGATTTTACACCGCGCCCCCCACTGACCACCATCGCGGCTTCCGCCAGGTCCGGTCGGTTGGAAACGGATTTTTCGAAACCCTGGAAACGGACCTTGCCGCACACCGCCTCCGGCGCCGGAACCGTAACGCTCTCCACCGCACTGGCGGCGGCCCCCGGTTCGATGGCTTCAAATTCCGTGGGGCGGATAGTCAGCACTTCAACATCGGAGTCAATCTGAACCGCGCCATTCACATTGCCGGCAAACATGGGGCGAACATAGGTGAGCTTGCCCCCTTCGTTGCTGACGGACACCACTTCACTGGCCATCCCGGCGCCAATCCGCGCGGCAAAGCGCGGCAGTACGTCCTTGGCCACCGAAGAAGCCGGGCTCACCACCACTTTATATCCGCCACCGGTAGTGACCTGAGCGATGATGGGAGACAATCTTTCCGCCAGAGCGTCATCTCCGAGATCAGCGGCTTCGGCCAGGAGCACTTTGCCCGCACCCAGGGATGCCAGTTTTTCCTTTGCGCCAAAAAGGTCGGCGCCAATGGCCAGAATGTCATAGCTGCCACCCAAAAATCCCGAAACGGTCTTTGCGAACGCGGCGGTGGACAGAATGGCTTTTTTCACTTCGCCGTCCGCGATGTGTGCTACTACTAATACATTACTCATGATAGCCTCCCTACAGTACCTTGGCTTCGTCGCGCAGTTTGGCAACCAGCTCTTCAACGGTTTCAACAATCACACCGGCCGAGCGCTGTGGTGGCGCCGAGTAGCCGACCGTGCGAACCTTCAGTGTCTGATCGACACCCAGATCGGCAATGGTCATATTTTCAACCGGCTTTTTCTTGGCCTTCATGATGCCCTTCAGAGAAGCGTATCTGGGACCGTCCTGATACTCCTTGCCCGCAGCAACATGATTCTGAACACCAACTGGAGACACGATGCGCAAATCAACGCTGATCACCGCCGGAAACTGAACCGTCACGGTGGCTGCGCCGCCATCCACCTCACGGATAACGGTGGCGCTGGACAGATCTGCGGGGACTTCGACCTTTCCGGCAAAGGTGGCCTGTGGCCAGCCCAGAATTTCGGCCAGCGCCTGGGCCACCTGATTGGAGTCGCCATCCACGGCCTGCTTACCGCAAATGACAAGATCAGGCTGCTCCTTTTCCACAATTTTAGCCAGAACATTGGCCACGATGGTGGAATCCAGCGAATCGTCGTCACCCTGAACGATAATGCCCCGGTCCGCACCCATGGCCAGACACTGACGCACCTGGCGCACCGTGTCGTCGGCACCTACGGTTACCACGACCACTTCGCCGCGCAGTTTGCCGCTGCCGACGCCGTCTTCAAGGATACGAAGGGCTGTTTCCACGGCATATTCGTCAAAAGGATTGGGTTTTGCTTCAAGTCCCTCAGAGGTCACTCTGGTACCATCGGGACTGATTTTCACTTTGTTTGCATTGTCCGGGTCTGCCACCCGTTTCATGGGAACGAGGATTTTCACGTAAAACCTCCTCTGGTTCTTATCGTTGAAGTCTTTGAACAGCGCGCAATCACTCAATGAACGCCTGTCCCTTACCAATTTGAACAGGGGTTTTTACACAAATTTGAGCTTTTGTACACTTTGACGTTTTTTTTTAGATTCAGGATGCAGTATTTTCGCTATCAAATATAAACCAGAAGAAACAGACAGGAGAATATCGCCGATGCTGCTTCTTTGAACCCATCACACAAACTGCAATTTTTCTGCACCCGGACCCACTGCGGAAATGACCATTGCTTCCGGTCTGAGGATTTTCATGGCCAGCCGTTGCACTTTTGCGGCACTCACCTTTGAAATTTCCCGGATATACTGAGGGGAGGTATCGTGGCCCAGGCCATACAGCCAGCTCAACGATGACTCCGCTGCCCGGGCCGCGAATCGCTGCTGGGATATTTCTCTTGAACCGATAAGAAATCGTTTCACCCGTTCCATTTCCCCATCGGTGGGCGGCACTTTGCGCACCCGGTCCAGTTCTTCCAGCACAATATCCACAAACCGCGTTTCCTTGCCCACCGATGTGGCGCCGTACACTGCGAAAAACCCGGGTTCCACGCCGTCAAAAGAAAAGGCCGAAATGTCATATGCGAGGGACTGCTGCTCCCGAACGGTGTGAAACAGCCGTCCGCCGTGCCCCCCCAGAATCTCCACCATCACATCCATGGTGAATCGGTCCCGACTGTGGAGCACCGTTCCGGGAAATCCAATCACCAGGTGCGACTGCTCCTTCTCCATCTCCTGACAAATCTGAATGGGGCCGTCTTCGGGTTCCCAGGACAGGGTAATTTCCGTGGCCGGTTTCAATCTGTCGCGGGCGAAGTGCGTCTCGACCAGGGCCAGCACTTCATCCACATCCACGCCACCCACCACTGCCAGCGCCATTTTTTCCCGCTGGATGGTTTTTCGGTGATACTGATGCAAACTTTTCTGCTGAATATCAGATAGCGATTTTACCGTACCGTAAATGGGACGTCCGTATGGATGTGCGCCAAAAAGGGTTTTCTGAAAAAGGGCAAATGACACCGCGCGCGCGCTGGTGAGCGATGACGCCACCATCTGGATAAAAATGGCCCGTTCCGTTTCGAGTTCATCGGCATCAAACACCGGATGAAACAGGCAATCGGCCATGAGGGTCATGGCACTGCTGGCGTTTTCCCGAAGAAATTCACCGCTGATGCCCAGCGAGTTTCGTCCGGAGAATCCGTTGATGGCACAGGCCCACTGGTCCATCTGAGTGGCGATTTCCACCGATGACCGGCTTTCTGTTCCCCGGACCAGCAGCGCCCCGAGGAGCGAACCGACACCCGCATACCGGGAGGACTCCATGCGCTGTCCGCCCATGAACGCCGCCCGGGCCGCCACAGTGGGTGCATCCACTGGCCGGATGATGACCGCATCCCCGGAGGGAAACACGTGGGTGACCACGTCCTCCGACCGTCGCTTTTTACCGGTGGTCGTGCGGGCGCCGTCTCCCCAGGCGCGCAGCAGCTTCCGCCGCAGCTGGGGTGCATTGACGCCCCGTGCGCTCATCCACGGGGGGAACCCGTTGCGAACCATTTCAGGCGACGGCAATATCACTGACGCGCTCACCGCACCGTTCAGATATTTGGTGGCCAAATCCCGAATCTGAACCGGCGTCACCCCGCGCACCGCGCTGATATACAGGTCTTCGTAGTCATTGCTGTTGCAATACAGCTGATAGTAACCCAGTTTTCGCGCCTGGCCGTCCACGGTTTCGAGGGAATACGCCTCTTCACTGAGCACGAGTTTTTTGGCTTTTTCAATCTCTTCAGCGCTGCACAGCTTTCGGGTGAGCAGGGCAATCTGTCTGGATATTTCTTCGGTCAGGGGCAGAAGTTCTTCCACGGGCGCCTTGGCAAATACGCCGCACACCCCCCCATCGAGAGGGGTATAGCACACCGCACTGATCTCACTGGAAAGTCCCAGTCGACGACCAATTTCCAGTTCGAGCCTGGAACTGGCCCCCTGCCCCAGCAATGCACCGAGCACATCGAGCCCCGCGATGTCGTCATGCTGAAAGCCGGGAATCCGAAAGCCCAGCGCCAGACTGCATTCCGAGGTGTTCATGGTGTGAAAGCGGAAGCGATGCCCCTTCTGCTCCGGTTCGGCAATCCGGGTAATGCGTCTGGGGCTGCGGGTCTTTTTCCCCTCACCGAAATATGTCTCCAGCAGGGGCATGAGGGTGGATTCCTCGAAATCCCCCACCACCATGAGCATCATGTTGGCGGGGGTGTACCAGCGCCGATAAAAATCGCCAACCTGCTGGGTGGTGAAGGATTCAACGGTTTCCTGAAACCCGATGACCGGCCGGCCATAGGGATGTTTGCGGAACATGGCCGTGAACAGTTCACTGGATGCCATCCGTTCGGGACTGTCTTTGCCCATGCGAATTTCTTCGCAAATCACCGACAGTTCCCGGTCCAGTTCGTGCTCGTCAAAGGCGGGATGGAGCACCGCATCGCTCAGTACCTCCAGACCATCGGCCAGATACTGGGAGGCCAGGGTCACGTGAAACACGGTTTCATCCAGGGACGTCCAGGCGTTGATGCTGCCGCCCGCGCTTTCGATGTCCCGGGTAATTTCTCCCACCCCGCGTTTGGCGGTGCCCTTGAACACCATATGTTCAATCACGTGGGCAAGCCCGGCTTCGTCCGGCCGTTCGTCGGCAGACCCCGCCTTCACCCACAACTGACAGGCCACCACCGGGGCCGCCTTGAATTCCCGTAAAATAACTGGCATCCCATTGGAAAGACGCCTTTTCACCGTATGCATAATATCTCCAGAAAAGCTATGCCTGTGCGAACAGCAGAAACAGACTGGTAATGTAAATGAGCATCAGAATAATACCGTCAATCCGACCCACACGCCAGCGAATGCGCATTATCGGAAACAGAATGAGAATGCAGAGCACGAAAACAATCATGTCCCACGAATGCCAGGTAACGGCGGTGGGAATGGGATTGATGACGGATGCCGTGCCCAGAATCAGGGTCATGTTGTACAGATTGGATCCGAGCACATTGCCCACGCACAGATCGTCTTCACCGTGACGGGCAGCCACCACCGACGCAGCCAGTTCGGGGACCGACGTGCCGAACGCCACCATGGTCATGCCGATAATCCGCTTGGAAATACCCGCGGCTTCGGCAATACCCACTGCCCCCTGCACCATCCAGTCCGCGCCAAATGCCAACAGGGGAATCCCTCCCAGCAGAAAACCGATGTGAATGGCCTTGAGTTCGGGTTTCTCCCAGCCATCCAACTGTGTGTTCCGTCGGTTTTCCCTGAGCGCGCGGATAGACGTATACACGCTGTATCCGGCAAATATCAGCAGCAGAATGATGCCGTCCACCCGGCTGATATCATCCCCCAGAATGGCCATGCCCACTACGAGCAGGGTCACCACCGCCACCAGGGGCAAATCCTGACGGAACGTTTCCCGGGTGACCACCATGGGCGCGATCACTGCGGAGAGGCCAAGCACCAGCGCGATATTGATGATATTCGATCCGAGCACATTGCCCAGAGCAATCTCATTCTGCCCCTTGAGGGCTGCCAGAGAACTGACCACCAGTTCGGGCGCCGACGTGCCGAAGGCCACCACTGTCAATCCCACCACCATGGCCGATACCCCGAAATATGCCGCCAGCTTCACCGCTCCCCGCACTATCCCTTCCGCACCCAGCCAGACCGCTGCACCACCGCCAATCAACAATAATAGGTCAATCCACATAGGCGGTGTTATTACCATAAGGAATACTGAAAAGCTATTGTTCGACCATCCTTTTCATCCCTTCCCGAGAGAAACCAGGCGGGCAAGCGATGTGGCGAGGGTATCCAGCGCATCCGTATTTTTAAACGAAACCCGCAATTGATATTCACCTGAGTCAGTCTGTTCCAGACATTGAGCGAATCCAACCCTGAACTGCTCTGCCAGAACATTTGTCTGTTCCTGCTTTGCCGCGGTTTCCTCAGTTGGTGATACCATCTGGTTCAAAAACGAAAATGCAGCGGTCATCAGTTCACCGCCAGCGCGGGCCACGTTTTCACGGTGTGCCATTTTTTCTGCAGTGGCGGTGGTTTCGCTCTGCTGACTCACGTCTTTCGGCGCCTCCTCCTGTTTTCCGAGAAGCAACTCCAGACGCCGCTTCAATTCATCCATACCGCTTTCCAGGGATACCGCGTCCACATCAGAATCCATATCCAGCGACGCCATGGCAAGCTCCGCTTTTGCGGACAGGGTTCCCAGCAGATTCTCCTCAAGCGTGCCTTCGGTAACCATCAGATACACCTGCACCGGATTCTGCTGGCCCATTCGATGGGCTCTTGCAATTCG
This sequence comes from Polyangia bacterium, assembly GCA_050287845.1. Lineage (GTDB taxonomy): Bacteria > Myxococcota_A > Polyangia > JAAYKL01 > JAAYKL01 > JAFGXQ01. The sequence continues at coordinate 117,790 of JBNKCR010000153.1, read as the reverse complement.
CTGTTCCAGTACGGCGGGATTCCAGGGCAAATCCACATTGATCACTGTATTGGCCGCCTGCAGATTGAGTCCTGTGGAACCGGCATTGGTGGTCAGAAACGCCCGACATTGGGGGGTATTCTGAAACTCATTCACCAATGACTGTCTCTTCTTCTGAGGTACGGAACCATCCAGTCGCACATATGTCATACCCGCCTTCTCAAACAACGGTTCAATCAGATCCAGCATGGTGGTCCATTCAGAGAACAGCACCACTTTTCGATCCTCTTCCATTGCAAGTTCCATAAGCATCTCTTCAAGCCGTTGCAGCTTGCTTGAATAGCCCGGCGGTTCCTTTGTGACCAGAAATGTGCTGTCCGCCACCATGCGACATGCCAGCAGCGCCTTGCGCAGTCGGAGCAAATCCATCTCAGTCAGATGCCGCTTTCTCACAATGCTGCTGATGGTCATGGAGTGCCCGGCATGAATATCCTGCTGTTCGTCGGTGGCCGGCACCCGAACGATTTCGGTGGAACGGGAAGGCAGGTCCCGGAGCACCATCGCCCGGGTGCGCCGAAGCAGCACGGGCGAAAGTTTCTGTCGCAGCTCGTCCAGTTTCTCGTAACCCACCACCTTGCCGTTTTCATCCACCACGCGGTGGGTATTGAAAAAGCGAAACGCCGGTCCCAGAATCCGGTCGTCCACAAACTCCATTACCGAGAAGAGATCATCGAGTCGATTCTCAAGAGGTGTCCCGGTGAGCACCAGGGCGAAGGGCGATTTCAACGATTTTACAATTCGGGTCGTTTTGGTTTCCCAATTTTTGATACGTTGACCTTCATCCAGGATGATCAAATCCCATTCTGTTTTTTCGATGGCCAGAATGTCCTTCAAGGTCTGTTCATAATTGCATATGGTGAAAAACGTATTTCCCCGGTACTGCCTTTCTCTCTCTGCCGAACTGCCCACCACCAGTTGCACACTCCGGCCGCAGAACCGCGCCACCTCATTTCGCCACTGAGACTTCAGTGAGGCCGGACACACCACCAGCACCCGCTCAATTTCACACTCCCGCGCCAGCAGCTCGGCAACTCCGATTCCCTGAATGGTTTTCCCCAGCCCCATATCATCCGCCAGAATTGCCCGCCCCGCTGACGCGGCAAAAGCGATGCCATCCATCTGATGGGGCAACAGCGGTACAGAGAGAAGACTCTCGCGCAATGGATGGTTTGATGGGCTGGCGCGCATTTTTCTGGTAATGGTCTGCAGTTTGTCGAGCTTCAGCTGACGCGCAATGAACTCCGCCGCATCGGGATACACGGTCACCGTATGTTCTGCCCGCTCAAGGCGTTGCACCAGCCGCAACAACTGTGGATAATCGGAGATCGGTGTGTCCAGAAATCCTTTGCACTGCTTTTTTTGCGCCGGTGTGATTTCCGCCGGAACGGCCAGATGTATCGCGGTATCTTCCCCGTACTTCAAATAAACGGCAAACCCATCCCGTTGATACGGCGTTTCGCGATCCACTTGTTTAAACTTCTTTTTCACCAACCGATGCACCCGCATCAGATGCTTGCAGGTGCCCAGGGTGTTGCGGCGAAAGTCCGGGCAGGAGCAATACGATGCACCGCCTCTTTCCATGTCCCGCAGCGCCACTCGCCAGGCTTTTCCCGATGATGCATTGGTCACAATATAATCCGACCATATCTGCTCCGGATTCAGCGAGCGTACCCGCAACGCTTCTTCCTGTGCACGCTTCTCCCGGTCCGCAAGCGCCTTTTCAAGCAATGCCGGTTCAGATAACATTCCCAGAATGGCTTCTTCCGGGCGCTCCACCGACAATCCCAATGTCATTTTTTCTTCCAGAATCAGAGACAGCGCCGCACCCATGTGTACACACTTTTCATTGCACTGACTGCACTGAATCTCCAGACGCTTGCGGGCACCGTCCGACAATCGAATGGTCACAGTGGCATCCCACAACTTCAGGACAAACCGCTTTGGGGTCAGTTTGACCTGATTGTCTATATCAACTGCTGTGGTTTGTCCCCCCCTGGCAATCAGTCTTTCGCCGTTTGAACCGAGCAATTTTTTTGCCTGTTCAAACGACAAACGCGACAACTTGTCCTTCAGCGAGAGTTCGGATGATTTTGCTGTTTTCGCCATTCGCAAACCCCTTGCATGTAAAAATTGGAATAAAATTAAGATATTTCCAATCGGCCGGTTCGATCCTGAATGTGACCCAGCCATATTATCGGAAAGAAGTATACGACAGTCTTCCTTAAATCAACCCCCATCTGAGACAGTCTGTTTTCGGGGAAACGCCATTCAGCATTGGCCCCCGGCCCCATCCCTTTCAACTGGCGAAATGGACGTTCAGGCCCGGGTTCCGCAGAACTTCAAGGGCTGAGGCAACATCCTTGTGAAATCTGATGGCGAATCAGGTTTTATATTTCCTTTTTTTCCGCTGCCGTGATATAATTATTGTATTAAACGATTTGCGAAGACTTAACACGAACTGAATCCTTATTTGTATTGAGTGCTGTGTGCAACACTTCGCAAAAAAAACGCAGCTGTGGCCGTTCCCTCCAAGTTGAACGGGCGCAGACCGGGTGTCGGACGGCTCCGGTGGAATGAATCAATTGAAGGAGGTTCTCATGAGGAAAATGGTATCTGTTCTCGGGATTTTCGCACTGCTGACGGCTCTGTGTGTCGCATCGCCGGCTGCTGCGTGCGGATTGCAGGATTCTATTGACTTGCCGGATGGCTTCAATCCGGAGGGAATCACCAGGGGACCCGGGCGCACACTGCTGGTGGGTTCCATTGGCCTCGGGGCAGTCTATCAGGTTGACCCCCGAACCGGCGAGGGTGATATTCTGGTACCGGCCATGGAAGGTCGGTCGGCGGTGGGCATGAAATGGGATCGGCGGACCGACAATCTGTATGTGGCCGGCGGGCCTACCGGAAAAGTGTTTGTGTACGATGCCAATGACGGTTCGGATGTGGCCGTTTTCGATGCGGGAACCACCGAAGCCACTCTGTTGAATGATCTGGTGATTACACGGAATGCGGTGTATTTCACGGATTCCTTTCGCTCTGTAATGTATCGATTGCCCCTGGGGTGTGGCGGTACTCTGGCATCGGATGCGGTGCTGGAAGAAATTCCACTGGTTGGTGATATTCAGTTCGCGCCGGGAGGGGTCGTCAATTCCAATGGTATCGTGGCGCCTTCTTTTTACGGGGATGTATTGCTTCTGGTCAACAGCCAGTTCGGCGAGCTGTACAAAGTGAATCCGGCGACCGGCGACACGGTACGGGTGGATCTCGGAGAGGATGGTCTGTTCGCTGGGGATGGGATGCTGATGACGGACGGACGCCTGTATGTGGTGCAGAATTTTTTCAATCAGATTGTGGAAGTGACCCTTGCCCATGACTATCTGTCCGGCGAAGTGACGGGCATCCTGACCAGCGATGACTTTGATGTACCGGCCACCATCGAGCGCATCGGAGGTTCGCTATATGCTGTGAACGCCCGATTCTCCACGCCACCTTTGCCGGATACCACCTACACGATTGTGCGGGTTCCCCTGTACTGATGACAATCACCTCCCCGGTGGCACTTCTGCCGCCTGCCTGTTCATAAAAAACGTGAGCCTGATAATGCCCTGGCAGGATCATCTGCCCAACTACTGTACCGATTCAAAGATGAATTGATGGCGCGGCGGGCTGAAAAGTAAAGGGAACGTGTAGTGATTTTCTTTTGCTATTTTATAAATGTGGTATTTTTACTGGGAACCCAAACTGATTCAGCAGTCAATCAAAATATTGTTTGAGGTGTAGCGCAATGAAAACGCGAATATTTTACACGGCCCTGGTCGGATTGACGGTGCATCTGGTGGTGTTTCAGGCCATCGCCCAGTCAACGCCGGAGGACTGGCTCTGTACCCCCGATTACTACAACGATGGCGATTGCGATTGTGGCTGTAATATCGTTGACACCGATTGCGAGTCGGCAACGGCGCCGTCTTGCGTGTATCAATGGTGTGCCGATGGCAAATATCCCAGTTGGGATGACAACAGCAAGTGTCTCGATAAAGGCACCGACCCTTATCTTCCCGAAGGATGGGACTGCACTTCATCGGCATGGGACAACGATGAGTGTGACTGCGGTTGCGGCATCCTGGATCCGGAATGTGGCACAATCAATGAAGTGTATTGCGAAGGTGACCTGTTCGATGTGGATAGAGAAGAGTGGAAACACCGGTGCGGCGCCCTGAGCGCCACGGAATGTAACTTCGATCGGTGCGCCAACAACGAATACCCGGCGTATCGGGACAACCGGATCTGTCTGGAAATGGGGATGGACACAGATTTGCCGGCCGATTGGGAAGATGATTGCGGCTCTTATTATTATGAAGATGAGAACTATTGCCATTGCGGCTGTGGTGCAATGGACCCGGATTGCGATGATGAAACGGCGGAATCCTGTGAAGTGAACATGTGCTACGATGACACTGATGAGAATGCGACTGTGTATTATCCTCTGTCCGACGACAACAGCCAGTGCGTTGTGCCCGGAGAGGATCCGAATCTGTGGGGATGGGTGTGCCCACCAATGTGGTATGGTGTGGATGACGGTTGCGACTGTGGCTGTGGAATAATGGATATTGACTGCCCGTCCGCCAGTGCGTCCGAATGTATCAACAACATCTGTGAATCCGGCCAGATTGTCGTACCGGATGACAACGCTCAATGCATGGATGAGTCCGTTGATACCTCGACGGATACGGGCGCGGACACGGAGCCTGTGGATACGGGTACGGGCACAGAGCCTGTGGACACGGGCACGGGCATTGGCCCACTGGATACCACTACGGAATCTGATACCGACCATGGAAGCGATTCAGCAACCGGAACGGACACCGGAACAGACACCGGAAGCGCTCAGGGTGTCATTACCGGCAGACCGGATACCTACCCACGTGTACCGAAGAAAGAGTCCGGCGACAGTCTGTTCGGCTGTACCCTGGCGCCATCACCGTCGGACCGTTCCTTTATGCAACTGCTGTTCTGAACCGCTGTAGAACTGCAGCACAGAACCGAATCAGAATCCCATCTCCCGGAGTGTGCGGATGGTTGAAAGCGTGTTTCGGTGATGAATGAAAATGCCACCGGCCACTTCGAAGGGCAATCTGATTTTTTCCCGGTCATCCACCAGTACGGCTGTCTGGCCGGTACTTCGTTCAATGGCCAGGGACGGCTTGTGCCTGGACAATCCGGTGATCACTTCAATATCTTCGCCCAGCTCCCGTTTGCACCATTCCCGTTTCTGGGGCTCCGCCCATTTACCCATGGGTAATCCGGTGAGAATGATGGGGTGGAAGGGGCGGCAGTACTCCCAGAGTTCCCGACCGTCAGGCATCCAGTCGAGGGTGTTGTAAAAATCAGCGGTTCTCGCCAGCCTTGGCCACATCTGTTTTGGAGGAATGGCGTCAATGGATTTGCCGAACAGGGACTCCACACCCTTTTCAAAATCGACCAGCACGCCATCCAAATCGAGAAACAGGGTGTATTGATTTTTGGTATTCATGAGATGCAAGGTAACATCGAAATAAAAGCTGTAAACGACTGAAATGCAGAAATGGTGTGGATGGGCCCACCTGGCTGCACCGGCATTCAGTAGTCGGCACGTCCGTATCTGGAGCGGGTCCGTCTGGAAACGATACTGATGAGGTCGTCTGCGACAATTCCCCAGTTCTCAATCCATCCGTTGGGGTCGGGTTTGTCGGTGATGGTGCGGAATCCACCGGCCCCCATGATTTTAATGGTGGTGCGGCCGTTGGGTCCCCTGGAGGTAATCAATCCTCTCATTTCATAGAGCGGTGTTTCTCCTTTGGAATGAATCATCACCGGGCTGCCGGGATGAATGAGAAAGTGCAACGGATTGGAGGCAATGCCCAACGGTACATGCATGTGGCTCGAAAGGAAATCCGCCAGGTCCACCACAGTCGGATCGACCAGACATTGATGAATGGGAATGTAATCGTTGGTGCCATCCACCCGAATCATCAGTACAAAAACCGGCACCTTGCGCCAGGGCAGCATTCCGTGCCCGGCCATGATGCCTCGGATGGAACTGAAGGGAATTTCCAGTTTGCGTCCCACATACATCAGTTCCTTTTTAAAATCAGCAAAGGCGGGGATGCGATTGGGCCCCCGAAGGCCCATGAAATAGTCTCCGAATCGAACGGCAGCGCCCTGACCGCGATGCACCGCCGGATTCACATTGCGCACATAGCGCCATAGGGGGTCGTAGGCCCATTCTCCCCTGGAGAACAGAACGCGGGTAAACAGGTTCAGAGATCGGGTGCCTTCAGGCAACTCCACCACCGTCACCTGAGATCGGGGATTAAACAGGGTCTCCGGCGGCTCGCTTTTGGTCATGATTGGTGACATATCTTCTGTTCACGGTCAGACCACCCTGATTCTGGTCCCCTGACCGGCGTTTCGTTCTTTTGTCATGGTTTTAAACTGTCGAATCATTTTTCGCCACAATAAACGTTGCTCGATTCGGGCGCGAAACAGAAAAAAAATGGCGTGGTTGCGCTGGCGTACTGCGCAACTATTTCGAACTGGCGTGTGCGCGCTGGCGCTGGGATGCCGAGAGAATTCTTTTACGGATTCGAAGCTGAGTGGGGGTCACTTCAATCAATTCGTCGTCGGCAATGAATTCAATAGCCTGCTCCAGGCTCATCTTCTTCGGTGGGCTCAGCAAAATGGCATCGTCCTTGCCGGAAGCGCGGATATTGGTCAGCTTTTTCTCCCGGGTGCAGTTCACATTCAGTTCGCGGCCGTTGGGGGTTTCACCGATGACCATGCCTTCATATACCGCGGTGCCCGGATCGATGAACAGGGTACCCCGGGGTTGCAGGCCAAACAGCGCATATCCGGTGGTATGCCCCTCCCGGTCGCTCACCATGGCGCCCGTGGCCCGACCGGGCATCTCTCCCTGTTTGCGTATCCAGTCGTTGAAGGTGGAGTTCATGACGCCGGCGCCACGGGTTTCGGTCAGGAACCGGGAGTGCAGGCCAATGAGGCCGCGGGTGGGAATCAGATAAATGAGGGTAGTGCGGCCCGATTCAATGCGCATATCGAGCATTTTGGCGCGACGCTCGCCGAGCATCTGCGTGATGGCCCCCATGTACTGCTCTTCGCAGTCAATGCGCAGCCGCTCTTCCGGTTCGTGCAGCACACCATCGATTTCCCGGGTAATCACTTCGGGTCTGGAGAGCATCAGCTCATATCCTTCCCGCCGCATGGTTTCCACCAGAATACCCATCTGAAGCTCGCCGCGACCGATGACCCGAAAGATTTCGGTGGAACCGGTGGGTTCAACGCGAATGGCCACGTTCATCATGGCTTCCCGCATCAGGCGATCCCGCAGGTTTCGACTGGTAACGTATTGACCATCTTTGCCGGCGAAGGGCCCGGTGTTCACACAGAAGTTCATGGCCATGGTGGGCTCATCCACTTCGATTCGTTCAAGGGCCGGGGATTCCCGGTCCGCAACAATGGTATCGCCAATGGTAACCTGTTCCACGCCAGCCATGGAAATGATATCCCCGGAAACGGCCTGTTTAATTTCCACCTTTCCCAGTTCGTTGGCCATATACAGCCGCATCACCTTGCCGGCCACCACGCTGTCGTTTTTGCCTTTGACAAAAATTTCCTGACCGGCGCGAATGGTCCCCTGAATCACGCGGCCCACCACAATCCGGCCTACGAAGTTGTCCCAGTCCAGGTTGTTCACCTGCAGGATCATGGATTGATCGCTCGTATCTTCGGGGGGCGGCACCGTGGCCACAATCGCGTCAAACAGCGGTCGCAAATCTTCGGAGTCGTCTCCCAGCTCCTTATGGGCCACGCCGGCACGTCCGTCTGTCAGCAGCACCGGAAAATCAATGACGTCGTCATCGGCGCCTACATCAATGAACAGATCATACACTTCGTCCAGCACTTCATCGCACCGGGCATCCTTCCGGTCAATTTTATTGATGGCCACAATCACCGGCAGGTTGAGGGCCAGGGCTTTTTTCAGCACAAAGCGGGTCTGGGGCAGGGGGCCTTCCGCCGCATCCACCAGCAGCAGCACCCCGTCAGCCATAATCAGCGTCCGTTCCACTTCGCCACCAAAATCATGGTGTCCCGGGGTATCGAGAATATTGATGGTGGTTCCCGCATAAACCACCGAAGTGTTTTTCGCCAGGATGGTGATGCCCCGCTCCCGCTCCAGATCATTGCTGTCCATCACCCGGACGTTGTCGTCGGAATCTCCAAGAAGGCCGCTCTGGCGCAGCATGGAATCAACAAGGGTTGTTTTTCCGTGATCCACGTGGGCGATGACCGCCACGTTTCGAACATTGTCTCTGTATTTCTTTTTCACAGGTAAATCTCCAGGGGTCACTCGCAGGAAAGTAAGCGAGCGGGCCAGTACAAAAGGCATTGCCCTTTTAGCTCAAACAGTTCCCGCGTCAATTCAATTCTTCTCTGCCGGTGATTATTCGTGCTCCCTCCGGGCAGCGTGTCGCATGCGTTTTACGGCGCTGCGATGCCGTTTGGCATGGAGTCGCCGTTGTTTTGCCGCCCGGGATACCCGGGTGGGAATCCGTTTGGGTTGTACCCGCAACGCCGAATTCACCAGGGCCGCCAGTTTGTCCCGGGCCAGTTCCCGGTTGCGATGTTGGCTGCGATGACTGTCGCTGGAGATCTGCAACACCCCTTCTGCGGAGATCCGGTGTTTCAGCTTTCCCAGCAGCAGCTGACGCTGGGCGTCAGACACAGCGGTGGAGGCAATCAGGTGCCAATGGAGGGTCACCCGGGAGTGCACCTTATTCACGTGCTGTCCGCCGGGGCCCCCACTGAGACTGGCGGTCATCCACATTTCCCGACCCGGAATAATGAGGGTTTCATTGATTTGCAGGTCACATTCCATTGGATTCCAGTACTTCAGAGGCGATGACTGAACGCGGTGGCGCCTTCGCGCGTTCTGAGTTTACCCCGACAAATCACATCGCCACCTTCTTTATCAACATTGAAGCTGGTGACTTCGAATTTCCGTCCCGGCGCCAGCCGTGGAATGCGGATTTCCTCGGTCTGTTTTTTGTCCCCCTGAGCGATGGTCATCTGCAGTCGGGCATTGGTCCAGGGAAAGATGCCGTTGTTCACGATATAAAAATCGTCGTAAATCCAATCGGCTCTCATTTCGCATCCAGTTCGGATGGTAAAAAAGCCCTTCTGAAATTCCTCCCGCTGAAATTCTTTTTCCGTTCGCAGTTTTTCAAGGGGAATCCCTTCATAATTGATGGCCATTTTCAGATAATCGCCGATAGCCTGCTTCAACCGGGGTTTCAACCCGGGTTTGTCATCATAGTGTTCCGCCAGAAATTTGGCCACGTACACCGCCGGCCGCACATCCAGCATCTTATCAATATCGAGAACCGGTTGAATCTTTTCCGGCTTCTTTTCTGGCGGCGTTTCGGGTGGATTCTTCTTCAGATATGCCAGCCGCATTCTGGCGGTCTGGCCCGATCGGGTGTCGGCATAGTCTTCGGCCACTTTCCGGTACAGGACCATTGCACTCTGATAGTGATCATCGGCATCTTCCTGCTGGGCCAGGCTCAAAAATTCCGATGCACGGTTCTCTTCGTTGTGGGGTCGGTAGGAGATGAAATACAGCAGCGTGAAAAAGACGATATTGCCCACCACTATCAGACCATATTTATCCCACGACCGTTTCAGGTGGGTGCCGGCAGGAGCCATTTTCATCAGTACTTACTCTTTATTCCTACCCGGATCATCGTTGGCATCATCCGCGTTCAGTCAATCCGAAGGGGGTGCCATCGGGTTCATCATGAACTGATAATCATTCCCTCTCATCCTGCTATATCACATCGGAAACTCGAAACAAACCGGGCTAAAAAGCAAACTCCCGAAAACCGCAGAGAATTCTGGAACGGTCCCCTTTTTGTGGAATTCCTGAATCCGTTGACGTCGTCAAACCAAACGCCATACAGACCGGATGAATAGTTTTCGATACCCGAATCGGTTGCGTGTGCGGGGGTGAGCCGGCGGTTTCATTCACCGGAATGCAGTTTACCGTGATGCGTGTTTGGAACGGTAGCGGGACAAAGTCTGATGCGTCGAGGCGTCGGAATCCTCATCGCAGGAAGAATCCTGAGTGCGCCCACGGGTCCGACCGGAAACTTTGTCGGCTCTCGATGGCTCTTTTTTAACCCGCGGCGATCGGTCTCTATCCCGGGTTGTATTGGCATGGTCATCCCGATTTCCATGGCGGTCATCCCGATTCCCATGGCGATCATCCCGATTCCCATGGCGGTCATCCCGGAACTGATCTCTGGTCCGATCTCTCCCATTGTTTCTGTCGGTGCGGGTATCGCGCGATTGGTCCCGCGAAACTGTACGGTCCCTGTGTGAAGTGTCCCGGGTCCGGGTTTTCGGGGTTCGGGTTTTCGGAGTGCGTTTCTGTTGATGGTCCCTGAATCTGTCGTTTCGCGCTATTTTTCTGTCTTTGCTGCGTTCGCGAGCGCGCCTGGCGATCTTTTCCCGCTCTTTTTTTTCAGACTTCCGTCGATCGCTTTTCCCGAACGCTTCCCTGTGGTGAGTCGATTTCTTTTCTCCGGGTTCCACATGGTAAATATGGTGGACTGTTGTGCTGGACGAATTCATCGTATATGAATTGACGCGATCCGGTTTCCGATGCCCTGTATTGTACGTACTTATGGTGCATCCCTCCATGAGCAGCAGAAAAAACCCGACCATCGCTACAACCGGAAAAGTTTTGAAATAATGTTTCATGATACCCGCCTTTCATATTTCTGAACCGTTTTGGGATTGAAAAACAACTTTATTTTCAATATACTGTTTAAATACCGTATAATTAGAATAAGAGGATCTCAGAGTGAAATGATGCTCGATATACCAGTGATGTGATTTGCCAATCATAAGACTAACGACCGCAAACGAAGCGGTGAAATTCATGTGGAAAGGGCGCAATGGTCTGTGACGCAGTTGGAAACGAAGAATTTCTGGAATAAAATCGAATAAAATCCGGATTTTCTCAGAAGAACTGCAATTTTGCAAAAATCGCAGTTATTGTTTTTTTGAAAATCAGTTATTCATTACATTAACTCCCTGGAGCAGGGAAGCGTCTATGACGCTGTAGACATCAGATTTTAAATGGATCCATTATTTGAATCTGCCTGTCGATAACCACCGGGCAGAGCTGAACGAAATGAATCGAAAGCGACCGCTGATAGCTGCTATATTCCCCGCTGTGCATGACGATTGTCAGAGTATTGTCTGGCCAGGGGTTGCAGATTTTGTAAGGGACAATGACATTGATCTATTGACTTTCATTGCCACATCCCAGAACAAGGTGGCCACTTTTGAGCCCCATTACGACATCATACGTTCGCTGACCCGGAATCTGGATTTGGACGGGCTCATCATCTACACCGGTGCATTTTCTGATCATTTTGACATCGATGGACTCACTGCTTTTTGCAAATCGCTCAACAGCTGTCCGATGGTCTGCATTTCACAGAAGGTGGATGGGATTCCCTCGATTCTGATTGATAACGAACTCGGGGTGCGAAAAACCGTGCAGCACCTGATTCGCGAGCATGGATGCAGAACCTTTGCGTTTGTCAGGGGCCACGAGACCCACTCGGAATCCGAAGCGCGATTCCGGGCGTTTGCAAGCGAATTGGCCGCCAATCACCTGGCGGTGGATGACAAACTGGTTTTTTCCGGCCATTTCATCAAGGAATCGGGAATTGAGGCAGCTCGCAAAATGCTGGCCATGCCCAGACTCCCCGATGCGGTATTGTGCGTGAACGACGGTACGGCCATCGGCGTACTGCATGCGTTTTCTGAAAATGGGGTCCGGGTGCCGGGGGATGTATGCGTCGCCGGATTTGACGATGTTCCCGAGGCACGGAATCACGTGCCATCCCTCACTACCATCCGTCAGCCCCTGTATGCGATTGGACAGATTGCCACCGAGTCACTGCTGAAACTCGTGAAGGGCGACGAGGTGGATGGGGATGTGTTTGTGTCGACAAAGTTCGTTCCCAGGCAGAGTTGTGGCTGTATTCGTTCCCATGTGATCGATTCGCGGCTGATGAACGAGATTACCTCTTCGTTCAGAACGGACCCCGAGAGTGCCAGAACGGAACTCATCGACCATTGTACCCGGCTGGTCGTGCACGACAACCGTCGTATCCGCCCGGAACAGGCAACAGATTGGGTGGAGGAACTGATTGCGGCGCTGGAAGCGGACGTGCGGGATTCAGCCGAAGAAGGACAAACGCCAAATCAGTTTCTGGAACGACTTACCATTATCATGGTGCATCATATTTCAGCCAAGGGCAGCGCCGAGGTGTGGCAGGATGTGCTGACCAGTTTTTCCACCAGATGGCGTTCGTTCATGGGTGCTCCCGATACATCACCGGTGGTCGAAGGCATTTTCAACCTTGCCCGGATGATTATCAGTGATTTCGTGCTTCGGATGAATCTCAGCGGCGAACTGGCCAAGGATGACAACCGCGCCCTGATTCGAAACATCATGCTGTCGCTGATTACCGCATTCGATTTGAATCGGGTTGAAAATGTATTGAAGGAGAATCTGCCGACCATTGGCATCCGGTCATGTCATCTGGTGCTGTACGGTACCGACCGCGAAGGGGTGAGCATTGATTTGCTCAATATTCCCACCACATCGTCTCTGGTGCTCTCTTTCAACGAGCACGGAACCCTTGTGGATGTGGGCGAAAGCATACAGTTTCCCACCCGGAATATTCTACCGGAAGCCGTGTGGAATACGGACACCAAAAAGAATCACCTGCTGTTGCCCATTGTGTTTGAACGAAGGACCTATGGATACGCCATTTTTCAGCGAGCCGAGGATTTGTCTCACTATGTGTACGAGGAATTGCGGATTCATATCGGCAATGCGCTGCGGGGACACAATCTGGTCAATGAGCTGCGGGAGATGTCCCTTCGGGACGAGCTCACCGGGCTGTACAACCGGCGGGGTTTCACATATCTCGGCAATCACATGGTCAGTCAGGCCAAGCGGGCCGGGTTGTCGGTGACAATGATGTATGGCGATATGAATCGACTGAAGTCCATCAATGACACGTACGGACACGCGGAAGGGGACTTTGCCATTGCCAAAACCGCAGAGCTGATGAAGCGGACCATCCGGGACCAGGATGTCATCGCGCGCATCGGTGGCGATGAATTCACCATCATTGCCATCGACCTGGACGAACGGGATTGCCGCGGGGTTATCGAGCGAATCGAATCGACATTCCAGGAATTCAACAACAAGCAGTTGCGTCCCTATGAACTGTCCATTGCCGTGGGATATACCCATCAGGCAGACCCGGCGGTCATTTCCATCGGTATGCTTCTCGAAAATGCCGATCAGATGCTGGGGAAAATCAAGCGGGAGCGACAGCGGTGACGGCGTTGAACCACCCCGGTTTGCCTGGGGTCGGCAGAACAGTTTGTGCACCGAATCACTGGCATCCGCCGACGGAACCGTTCTATTTTTATAAAAAAGCACTGAAATAATTGAGAAATTTGTTCAGGCAGCGTAAAGTGGACCTTTATTGACCGAATCGGGTTTTCGATTGATTTCGCTGCAGCGATTGGGGAGTCACGCAAGCGGGCCGGAAGACGCTTCAGTGGAACAGATTGTGATGCGATACGGTTCGGTTGGACGTAAAGCACATGAAAATAAAGGGACTGCCATGGTTGCGGCACGGATTTTAGTAATAGACGACGAAAAAAATATCAGGCGAACCCTCGGCCTTGTGCTGGAAGGCGAAGGGTATGAGGTGGCTGCGTTCGGTACGGCCCAGGAAGGACTTGCCTATCTTGAAAAGGACGGTGCCGATCTGGTGATTCTCGATATCAAGCTGCCGGGCATGACCGGGGTGGAGGCGCTCTCGAAGATTCGAAGTTCCAATACCGACTACACCGATATTCCCATCATCATGATTTCGGGGCATGCTTCGTTGGCCGAGGCAGTGGAGACGGTGAAACGCGGAGCGACAGACTTTTTCGAGAAGCCCCTCGACAGGGACGGCATACTGATTCGCGTGGCCAACTGCCTGCAGCAGAAGCGTCTGGCGCAGCAGGTGAAGAATCTGAAGGCCCAGATGGATTCCGGCCACGAAATGATTGGGCGGGCGCCGGTGATGAATACCCTCTTCGAACAGATTAAGAAAGTGGCGCCCACCCGCTCCCGGGTGCTCATTACCGGCGAATCCGGTACCGGCAAGGAGCTGGTGGCCCGGGCGCTGCACGACATGTCTCCCCGTCGCGATATGCCGTTCATCAAAGTGAACTGCGCGGCCATTCCCGGCGAGCTGATTGAGAGCGAACTGTTCGGGTATGAAAAAGGCGCATTTACCGGGGCCAGGGGACGCAAACCCGGTCAGTTTGAACTGGCGGATGGGGGCACCCTGTTTCTCGATGAAATCGGGGACATGACCATGAGCGCCCAGGCCAAGGTGCTGCGGGTGCTGCAGTCCGGCGAACTGACACGGGTCGGGGGACAGAAAAATATTCATGTGGATGTGCGGGTGCTGGCGGCCACGAACAAGGATTTGGAGGAGGCCATCTCCCGGGGGTCATTCCGCGAAGATCTGTTTTTCCGGCTCAATGTGGTACCCCTGCATTCGCCGCCCCTGCGGGAACGCCTGGAGGATGTGCCGCTGATGCTATCGTCGTTCATTAACCGTTTCTGTGAGGAAAATGGATATTCCCGCAAGGAAATTGATGATGACGCCCTGCGACGGCTGAGTGCTTATAGTTGGCCGGGCAATGTGCGGGAACTGAAGAATATGGCGGAACGGCTGGTGATTATGAGCGGATCGACCATTGTTCTTGAAGATTTGCCGGAGGCCATCGCCGGTGTCAAGCCTGCCCCGGGCATTCCCCGTTTCAAGGGGAACAAGCCCTCGCTGAAGCAATTCCGGGAAGAAGCGGAAAGAAAGTATGTGTCTGAGGTACTGGAAGAATACAACTGGAATATTTCGAGGGCAGCACAGGAGTTGCAGATAGAACGGACCAATCTGCATAAGAAAATTAAGGCACTGGGTTTGAAAAAACAGGATTGAAAACGCACTTCGGCATTTGTCGGGGAGCAGGGCTCGTGTTAGATTTTATCCGGGACAAGTTGAAATTGTAAACGGCGGGAGTGATGAATGAAAGACAAGCGAAGTACAGACACCGAGAACTTCAACTTCAGTGCACGCAGCGAAGAATTCCTGGAGACGTTTTTCCGGAAAGGCGCAGAATTCACTGAACAATTGCTCAGGGAATCCCAGCGGATGAAATCGCGGATTCAGGAGTTGTCCGATGAAAATGTGGTGTTGCGCAGCCAGCTGGCGTCCGATGATGCCGTTAAGGATTTGCTGGTGAAAGTGCAGGCCCTTGAAGAAGAGAAGGTGCGGATTCGGGACAATGCCGACAACGCACGCAAGGAATTTGCAAGCTACGAGGATCGTTATGCAGAAATGGAGCAGGAGCTGGATCAGATGGCCAATCTGTACGTGGCATCATCCCAGCTCCACGCCACCATGGAAGCTTCGCAGGTGCTGAGCGTCATTGAGCAGATGCTGATGCAGTTTGTCGGCGCCGGAAGCGTGGGGATTTTTCTGCGCGGCCTCAAGGAAGGTCAGCAACCCTATCTTCGCCCGGTTCACGCATTTCACTGCGAGGAAATCTGCGGAACCGAGGTGGACTGGAATTCGGGTCCGCTGGGAGAAGCGGCCGCTAACGGGGTTCAATTCATCATGGAGCCAGAAAAAGCAGCTGGTGAGTCATCGCCGGTGGCGTGCATTCCCATGATGTTCGGCGGGGATGCCATTGGCGTCATTGCGATATACTCATTGCTCGAACAGAAGAAAAAATTTGTAAATGTAGACTATGAGCTGTTCAGACTGCTTGCAGATCATGCCGCATCCGCTATTATCGGCTCTGGCCTGTTTGCACGGACAGAAAGTGTGGCAGCTGCTCTGGATTGTTTCGACAGTCTATAGGCGCAACGGAGGCTCCAATACATGGCACAGTACACTTGTTTGATTGTAGAAGATTCACCAATGATGCGACAATTGATCGTATTTGCACTCGGCCGGATTCGGAATCTGAAAGTGGTGGAGGCTGATGATGGTGTGGATGGATTGAAAAAACTGGCAGGGGGACGTTTTGATTTGGTTATTACAGATATCAATATGCCAATTATGGACGGCCTGAAGCTGGTGAAGCGCATTCGCACCGATGCGGTGCACAAGGATGTTCCGATTATGATTATCACAACCGAAGGCGCCGCCGAAGATCGTCAGCGCGCGCTTCAGCTGGGCGCCAATGAGTATATTACAAAGCCGATTCAGGCTCCTCAGGTTATCTCCAAAGTGAAAGAACTCCTCAAAATACAATAGGAATCAGCAGCAAAAAAATGAGAGCGGTAATTGTTGGTACAGGCCAGGTTGGATTCGCCATCATCGGTGCGTTATCCAGTGAAAATGCCGATGTGGTCGCCATTGACATCAGCGAGGAAAATCTGGAAGTTGTCAGAGAACAGTTTGACATTCAGACCATTTCCGGCTCGGGTTCCAATCCGGTGAACCTGATGGACGCGGGTATCGCATCGGCGGATATGCTGGTAGCGGTGACCAATTCCGATGAGGTCAATATGGTGGCATGCTTCATCGCCGCCATGAAGGCGCCCCATGCCATCCGGGTGGCGCGCATCCGGGAGACGGCCTTTTTACACGACGACACGGTGTTGGGCGACGACGGTTTCCGGGTGACCCACGCCATCAATCCCGAAATGGTGACGGCAAAGCGATTGATGGATATTCTGCAGGTGCCCATCGCCGCAGACGTGGCGGAACTGGGTCACGGGCTGCAACTGGTGGGCGTCCGAATCAAACCCGGATCCCGCGCCTGTGGCAAGAGCTTTGCCGGGCTTCGCAATCTGGCGCCGGAACTGAAAATGCTGGTGACCACCCGAATCCGCCACGGTGAAAGCATTGTGCCCAGGGGCAACGATGACATTATGGCCAACGATTTGCTGTACACGGTGATTGCCCCCGCGGATTTGCCTCGGCTGGCGGAATTGCTGGAGATGCCCTGGCGACCGACGAAGCGCATCACCATCGCCGGTGGCACCGGCATCGGATTCACCCTGGCCCGGGAGCTGGAACACACGCCCCGGACCAACATCAAACTGATAGAATCCGACCCGGCACGCGCCAATGAACTGGCCATGTCTTTTTCAAAGATTCTGGTGCTCCAGGGCTTTCCCACTGATGAAAATCTGCTGCTCGAAGAGAATATCCGGGATTGCGACGTGTTTGTGGCAGCGCTCAAGGACGAGGAAGCCAATGTGATGGCCGCCCTGAATGCCAAACGGCTGGGCGCCCACCGCGTGATTACCCTCACCAACAAAACCGGATACATTCCCATTATTGAAAATGCGGGGGTGGACGCGGTGGTTTCCCCCCAGGCGCTGGCCATCGGGACCATTCTCCACTATGTCCGCCAGGGCCGGGTCAACAGCGTGACACCTTATGGTCTGGCCGGCAAGGCGGAGATTATCGAGTTTGAAGCGCTGGAAACTGCCAGAATCGTGGGTAAACCGCTCAAAGATGTGTCGATGCCCCAGAGCGCTATCATTGGCGCCCTGATTCGCGGCGAGAAGGCCATTATCCCCGGCGGCAACGATGTCATCCAGCCCGGGGATCGCGTGTTCGTGTTTACCGAAAAAGAAGCGGTCAAGCAGCTGGAAAAACTGATCAGCGTCTCCCTCAACTTCTTCTAGCGCGTCATTTTCCCGATTCCACCGGAAGTCCGGCGGATTTCCAGGCGCGGATGCCACCGGCCATGTTGTGCACATGGGTGTATCCTTCGCCGCGCAATGCGGCGGTGACGCGGCCGCTGCGATGGCCGCTGCGACAGGAAACAAACACCGTTCTGGCGTCGATGAACTCAGCCTTCCGGTCCATGACCTGTCCCATGGGAATGTGAAGCACGCCAGGGATGTGGGCGTCCGCATATTCGTCGTCTTCCCGGACATCGAGCACCACAATCCCTTCTTTTCCTTTCATGGCCGCCACCGTATTCACCGACACTTCTTCACCCCATTTGGACGCATCCGTCTGGGCCGGTCCCTGGGCCGCGGAAGACGAACACGAGACGCAACCCACAAGGCTGGTCAGCAATAAGAATCCATATATCAGAAATTTGTCCATCATCTGTTCCTTTCCATGTCATAGAGCCATCATCCGGTGCGTATGTGTCACGGTAATCATCAGTGGGCAACAATACAACCGCCCCTGGGGAGTCATGGCTGAATGACGTGTACTCCGGTGCTTTCGAAAATTGCAGACCGTATATACGATTATTGGAGTGCATATGGTGACTGGAACAGAATCGATGTGCTGAGTTCAGAATTTGAATGGAAACGTAATGTTGGTGGGAGCGCCAGATGCGGGAAACTGGGCTTTACGGACGGCGTTTTCCACACAGACGCCCGTTTCGGTGCCCGCAAATTCTTCTACGGTTTCCACCGATTCAATGGCGCCGCTTTCCAGAATACGGAGTTTCACCTTCACAATCCCCGTACCGTTGCCACAGGCCTTCACATCGTCCTTAACCACATTCATCCCGTCAATCACATCTCTCGGGGTGAGTTTGTTGGTGTTTTCTGCGTCGGGGGTCGGGGTTACCGTCGACGACGCCTCGTCCGGTGCTGGGTCATTATCCGTGTCAGTCGGAGCCGGGTCATCCGGATAGGGTGCCACTTCGTCAACAGCAGTTGGAGGCGGCGCTTCGGCGGGGGTGTTGGTATGGGGTTGCTGCGGACCGCATCCGGTGCAGGCCACAAGGGTCGCAAGAAGGGCAAATAGACTGGAAACAATTGTTTTCATGACATCTCCTTTTTTCATGGAGCAGAATCATATCGGAGAAGGAATCAAAAGTATAACGAAAATTGCGATGTGGTAGGGGGCGTCAGATTTAAAAGGATTATGAAATTCAATTGGGTCTGGTATAGTTGCCGGCACAACCCAGGCACCACAACCCAGGCCAGGAGTCAAATATGAAGAAACAACCTATGTATTCCATCATGCTGCTGACCACGGTGCTCTGCACCCTTGGGGCAATCTCCACCATGCTGCCGCAGGAGTCGGTGTCGAAAATATCACTGCTGGGCTACAAATCTCACTGCCCTTTTGCGCCGGTGAGCACCTTGTTGTGTCTGCTGCTGGCCGGTGTGAGCTGCAAAATCCGCGCAAAAAAATTCAAGAGTCACGGCTCCGCCGTGACACCGGTGTAGCCACTTTGCGAAGCAAAGATGCGGGCCGGTCGTACCTCCGCCGTGACACCGGTGTAGCAGTTTTCGCCGGAAAAGTTGTCGAAGTGGCAGTTGAACCGTGAGTGTTTGACCATCAGCCGCGAAAAAGAAACGCGATATTGGCGCGGCGACTGATTACCTTTTTATAGATAAAAGCATTCGGTGGGACACAGACCGAAATCGGCAAAAAACTGAAGACATCGTCCGGAACTGTTACAGGGTGGTATTCGAAGACGGTGGAAAAATCTTCCGGACTATGAACCGATGATGGAAAGAAAAAAAAGAACAACTCCCCACCGGCTTCGATGATGTAGGGGCACCCCAAAGAATCCGCCTCAGTTTCGACATTTCGGAATGAACAGGCATAAGGTTGACAATATCGTGGAATGAATAATTAATCAAGAAACAGAGAACCGTCCCCTCAAGGTGCCCGCCTCGATGATGTAGGGTCACCCCGAAGAATCCGCCTCAGTTTCGACATTTCGGAATGAGCAGGCATGAGGTTGACAATATCGTGGAATGAATAATTAATCAAGAAACGGAGAACCGTCCCCATGTCCCCTCGTGTCCCCTTCTTCTGCTGGATGAATGGCTGCGGCATCGTCTCAGAAGTATGTATTCTGCGGCGTCAGTGGAAAACGGCGAAAACCCGCAGAAGAAATTTGATGGCTTTTGGGGCTCAGTGAGAAACAGCCAGTAAAACCGCGTACAACGGCTATGGCGCATGGCGCAATGCAGGCTCTACTCATATGAATAAAGCTGTCACAAATCATATGTTTACAATGATGGGACTCCTGACCTTTTACGACTGTATCGGAAATTTGCGAAAACCGAATGAACCGCCGTGTACGGAACCGTACGCACGGTGGTGTGGGAGCCGAGGGCGGGAAACCGCCCTTAGCTACCCGATCGGTTTTGGGGTAAATGAGGTGTGTAGGCATCATGTATGCATAATTGTGCACATATAGAAACCTTCTGTTTGCTGCATTAATCTATTTCAATGCTAGTGGTGTCTGGCCGATATGCTGAACAAAAACGACAAATAAAGAACATAAATTCAGTAACATTATAAAAATATTACTGAACATTATAATAAAACGCAAAATGAAACTTGATTGTGTACTCATCTATGAGTACAGGTATAATAGTAAGTTTAAATCTCATTACGCAATGATGCTATATAACTTAAATGAAAAATAAAGTATTGAAATCGAAAGCCCAAAAAGGACAAAACGAGAATAACTTAAAAAGGGTTATCGCGGTGCATTCTGATGTCCAAAAACTGCTCAATCAATGGGACAACAGTAAAGAACATAGATCTGTCGCTACAAAAATTAAGAACTTAATCGAGGCTTACATGTGTAATGAAATTCAGACTGTTAACGCTACTAAACGGCAATTGGCTGTCACGCCGATTCGTGGTTGTAACGGACTTGTCGAACTTGGTCCCAAACAGAGTCAAGGAGGGGCAGCGAGAGTTTTTTTGTTAGACAAATATTGCGTCGCATTTTTTGTTACTGGTGGCGTAGAAAAAAGTAATTCTGGAGTGAAAATTGAGGAGGCAACGAATCGAGCAAACGAACTAAAAAAGGTTTTTAAGTCTCGTGATCGAGAAATAGCTCTAGAAATTTTACGTGATGAGATTGGCACCTACTTCATTCTTAAATAATTACACAACGGAAAGGACAAGAGACAAAATGAAACACCCAAAAGAAATGAGCATGGAAGAGTTTTTCAAAGAAACTTTTTCGGAAGATTTTTTGAAAGAGGCAGATGTAGAATACACATTGGCACAAATTGCTGGGCGGGCATTTCAGGCAAAAGAAGAATCTGGATTATCTTTTCGAAAAATCGCAGAAAAGATGGGATTAAAAACTTCCGCAGTTGTACAGCGTATAGTTCAGGAAGCAGAACCTCACAATGTCACACTTGCAACACTAGTTCGTTTTGGTCAAGCTTGTGGGTTCAAGCTCAATGTGAAATTTGAAAAAGCTGACAAGTTCAAACAATGGATACCAGTTACAAGTTGCGCCCCGCAATACGTTCCAGAACTTAAGCATCAATTACAATTCAATTCTTTGACGGGAGCCTCCCAGGGGTCCCGCCTGGAGGGGGAACGAAAATTCGAATTCGTTCTTCCTCTAGACGGGATTGCTGCGACGGCACACTCTCAGTTCAAACAGATGAATGAGCAACCCAATTAGGAACTATCAGATGGCAAAGAAGAAACAACAGAAAAATAGAATTGTAGATTACGATAGCATAAAAGAAATCGCTGGATCGATTATTTTGGATGATATCCAGACAGCCAATTTTACCGCCGAAACAATTCGGCCGCTTACTCCATACATTGCGAAATTTCTCAACCAAAAAATAAAAGTGCGTGGAAAGATGACGCAAAAAGTTGGAAAGTTGGGAGTAGTATTTGTTGAATTCGAGCATTCAATTTCTGAAAAAGAAGAACGATTGGCCAGCATAAGTGGTTCTATCGTCGCTTTATATGAAACAAAATTGGAATCATTGTGGGATGAAATCGATGATGGATTGCTCCAACAGTTCGCCGAGGTCAACGGGATTTACAATACATGGTCTTATATTCGAGAACTTGTCGCCTCTTCCTTTACCAGACTTGGACTATCGGGGGTATTGCTGCCGATTTGGAGACCACCGCATTCACTACCGCCGGAAGGTGAATTTTCTGTTTTTATCTATGAACCAGATGCTGAGCAAAAGTAAATTCAATTTTAAAGCAACTTATTTTAGTCGGAGTTTCATCCTTCTGTGACTTGCTCCTTGAACCTATCAATTGCGACGCCTATTTCATTGCTAACCATTGTTTTTTTCATAGAACAAATATAGCATCGTTGTAGCAAGCTCCTTGAAATCCGCAACATGCTCATGTCGCTTGATATATTTTTTTACATCGCGAACATCTGCATTACCACCAGCAACCAGTTTCATTAAAGAATATAGGTGTCTTTTTAGTTCAGCATCAGCATTAACATCTGTATCTGTATCTGTATCTGTATCTGTATCTGTATTTGTATCTGTATCTGTATCAGCACCGACGAAGCTAGCGGTTTCATTTGTATTGGTAGTAGCAACAGAGTGAGAAGTTTTGTCGGCCTTCTTTTGCGAAGGCGTTATTTTTCTTTGATCAAAATCCATACTGATTGAACGTTCAGCCTTTTCCATGCTATCATGAACAGCTTTTTCAATAATTTTTAATTCAATAAGGTCAGGTGTTACTACTCTAGTCACAGTTGGTACCATTTTCTAGCCCCCCACAAGGATTGTCGTTATGGTTTACAATGCCTGATTTGACATCATTTATATAAAAACCAACTGATTGCAGTTTGTGACCATTTTTAAAAAAAAATCTCATTATTATTACTAGTTTTCTTACTATGGAATCTATCTTTCAATGTTTTCCGTAGTCGACTTAGCCTTTTTCGAAGTGCCGCTTCGCTAATAGATAGATTCTGGGCAACTTCAGTGATACTGCAACCATCAATATAAAGTTGTTTTAAGAGCTTTTGATCTTTTGGGTTTATCGTGTTCCAAATTTCACGAAGAATTTGAATATAAAGGACTGTAGGTGTCACTACATAATGTGATTCCAATTCATTGGCACGATCTGAAAAAGATTCGAGCGGGGTCGAGTTCGACCTCATTTGGTTCAAAATGGTCCACTTAATTGCTTGCGTTGCATAGGAACGACTTATTGGATTGGGAAGTTCTATACTTGAAAAACTCTCAAAATGTTGGGTCTTTAATATCCGCAGCCATGTGTCGTGAACAA
The DNA here is from genome assembly GCA_050287845.1 of Polyangia bacterium. GTDB lineage: Bacteria > Myxococcota_A > Polyangia > JAAYKL01 > JAAYKL01 > JAFGXQ01. The sequence goes on along the minus strand of JBNKCR010000153.1, from coordinate 94,556 downwards.
TGTCGTTGGAATCGACCGCCGGGATTCTTTTTTTTCTGGCGATGTCCTGTAGCATCCTGAACAAGTCAACGATATCGTAGGCTTTTTGTATCATTCGTCAGTGTCAAAGAAGTATTTGAACACATCGTATGTTGGATCTTCTTTGTGTGCATTTCTTTGTTTTCGCAATTGGTGAATACTGAAGCTGGAAAATGATTCATCAGGATTGTTATTAGTTTCCCATGCCAATTGTTGTTGGAGCGCTTGAATTTCGATTTTTTTGAGATCCAAGTTATTGGACAGTTTCAGTTTGAAATGTCGATGTCCATGAATCAAAAAAATTACAGCTAAAACAAAAGCTAATATGCTCATCCAATACATTAAATTATATTGAGTTGTTGTATTCAAACTCTCGCTTACTTCGCGAATGTTTGCTTTAGCATCGGACAATTCAACATAAATAGAAAAACTTTGACCAGCTATCGCTGCAATAAAAATAGCCCATGCCGAAAAAAGTATTTTGACAGTTAGATACGCTGGAAGAACCCCTTTCGCCTGTCGGTGCAAATAGTGAAAGATGGATTCACGTAGCAATAAAAATGGAATTGTAACTGCAGCTGTGGAAATTATGACTAAAAATGCTAGCAAAGCATATGCGTTGTTAATGAAAAGATCTGGCATTGCCTGAACCTCTTTTTTTCGTCACTTACGTCACAATGCAAAGAAACAGTGACTTAGTGGTTATTTCATCTTTGAATTTAGTTGACCTTTTGTTTAACGTACGGCTGTTTTGAAAATTAAGTTCATCGGTGACTTTTCACAAAAAAGGAAAAAGGGGTCTGGAACGCTCTCAGATCACGCGGCGGTTTTAATGGTGACATGGTTCTGCTCCGTCATTTCCCACAACCCGGGCCAGGAGTCAAATATGAAGAAACAACCCATGTATACCATCATGCTGCTGATCACGGTGCTCTGCACCCTTGGGGCAATATCCACCATGCTGCCGCAGGAGTCGGTGTCGAAAATATCACTGCTGGGCTACAAAGCCCACTGCCCTTTTGCGCCGGTGAGCACCATCCTCTGCCTGCTGTTGGCCGGTGTGAGCTGTAAAATCCGCGCAAAGAAATATAAAGGCGAGTAGTTTTCACCGGAAAATCGCGAGTTCTCATCTCGTCCCGGTTTCGAAAGGCAAAAAAAAAGCCCCACGATTGTGAGGCTTTTGAGCGGGAAACGAGATTCGAACTCGCGACGTCAACCTTGGCAAGGTTGCACTCTACCACTGAGTTATTCCCGCAATGGAGCGCTTTGTTTACCTGGCTTTGCGGGGGATGTCAATATGCAAAAATCAAATTTTTTCTATTTTATTTTTCGCTTTTCAGCGATGTTCGGAATTGTTCAGAACCCGGTCTTTGAACCCGGTTTTTGAAGGTGTTTCCCTTCTGGCCGGGCCGCACCCGGCGGCCGATTTTCGTTTTCGGGAATGGTGGAGTTCTGGTAGACTGTAATGTGTTTTAACGAGTTTACTGAATACATGGTGTATTTAAGGTTGTATGATATATACGAGAAATATTTGAACTGACCGGGAGAGACAAGAAATACGGGGTTTGCTTACCGAATGGATACGACGCATCTGGAAACATTGTCGACGGACGCAAAAGCGCTGGAGTTGATAGAAGAATATACGTTTCGCAATCATGAATTGATGCTGAAAGTGCTGGGGCCGGGCAGCGAGTTCATTCAACCGATCTCGAGGTTGCTGCATGTGAAGATTGGCCTGCGCGGTGATACCCTGCTGTTTCGGGGAGACCCCGACACAGTGGGCTGCGCCATTCGGCTGGTGGATCAGCTGGCGCGTATATGTCGCGGTGGCAAGACGCTCAAGGAGGCCGATGTGATTCGCGGCGCGCGGATCCTCGGTGAAGACCCGACTGCCCAGCTGGGCAACATCTTTAATGACGTGATTCATGTGACTTCCTCCAGACGTCTCATCACCCCCAAAGGGCTGGCACAGAAACAGTACGTGGACACCATCCGGAACCGGGATTTGACTTTCGGTATCGGACCGGCGGGGACAGGAAAAACGTATCTGGCGGTGGCGGTGGCGGTCAATGAACTGCTGGCGGGCCGGTACAAGCGGATTGTGCTCACACGTCCGGCGGTGGAGGCCGGCGAAAAGCTGGGGTTTTTACCCGGAGATATGGTAGAAAAAATCAATCCATACGTCCGGCCGTTGTACGATGCCCTCAACGACATGATGGATGCCGGACGCACCCAGGAGTTGATTGCCACGGGTCAGATTGAGATTGCGCCACTGGCGTTTATGCGGGGTCGAACCCTGAACGATTCGTTTGTGATTCTGGATGAGGCCCAGAATACCACCCGGGCGCAAATGAAAATGTTTCTGACCCGGCTGGGGTATTCCTCGAAGGCGGTGGTCACCGGGGATGCCACCCAGGTGGATTTGCCCACCCGGACAGTGTCGGGGCTGGTGGATGCGCGTCGCGTACTTGCCGATGTGGAGGGAATTGGCTTCTGCCAGTTTTCGGATGTGGATGTTGTCCGTCACGAGTTGGTCCAGCGAATCATTCTGGCGTATGAAAAAACAGAAAGCACAACTGCTGAAGCGCAGTTGGACAGGGAGCCGAATCATGGCGAAAATCAATCTGAGTGAGTGGTTGAAATCCAGTGTGAAGCTGGATCTTGAGAGCATGGGGTTTTCGGATACCGTGGTCGCAGATGGCGATGCGTTGCTACTGTCCCGCAAAGATGGTGGCCAGGTCCTCGTGATCAACGAAGACCGTACCTGGACCGCACCGGATGATATTCCCCGAATTCTGATTACCGACGATGCAAAAGACGCCGAAGCGTCCGACTGTTTTGCCGTATTCACCCGTCCGTTCAATGTGCAGTTTTTTGTGAGAACCCTTGAAAACGCTGCGGAGTTCTGCCGGTTGAAAATGGATGAAACCCGCAGCCGCAAGGCGATGAAGCGCAGTGATTATGTACTGCGGGAACTGCTGGAAATTGGTAAGAGCCTTAACTCGTTTAAAGATTTGGATGTGCTGCTGTCAGTGATCCTTGAAAAAAGCCGTCAGATGATAGGCGCGGATGCCGGCAGTATTTATATGGTGGAAGGTCACCAGTCCCCGGTGGCGGAACGCATGCTGCATTTTATTCTCATGCAGAATGACAGCATCAAATGCGATTCCGAGCGGTTTCAGATACCGGTGTCCATGAAATCCATTGCCGGTGCGGCAGCGTTGCTCAAACGATCGATTAACATTCCCGATGTGCGCAATCTGCCTGCAGATGTGCCATATACTTATAACAACAGTGTGGAAGAAACAACTGGCTATCGCACCATCTCCATGCTGACTGTGCCTATGATCAATCAGGAAGGCACAGTGATGGGAATTATTCAGCTCATCAACAAAAAGAAGAATCCGTCGGTGAAACTCATTTCTCCAACAGATTTTGAAAAGGAAGTGATCCCCATGGATGAGGCCGGGTGCGATCTCATCGAAACCCTTGCTTCTCAGGCGGGAATCGCCATGGAGAATGCACGGCTTTATGCGGAGATAAAACGCATTTTCAGCGGCTTTGTGAAAGCGTCGGTGCATGCCATCGAGCAGAGGGATCCCACCACATCCGGTCATTCCTTCCGGGTTGCCGCCCTGACCCGGGAACTGGCGCGGGTGGTCAGCGCGCAAAAAGACGGACGGTTCAAGGATGTGCAGTTCACCGAAGAGGAAATTCGCGAAATTGAAACGGCTGCACTGCTCCACGATTTCGGCAAGGTGGGCGTGCGCGAGGAAGTGCTGGTGAAAGCCAAAAAGCTCTATCCCCAGAATCGCGAGGTGATTCGGACGCGGATTGATTTTATCCGGACCTCCATTGAAAACGACCATCTGCAGCGTCGGCTGAGTATGCTGGAGGAGGGGACGCCCGTGGAGGAACTCGCCATTCTCGATGACGCGCGTCGGCGCGCGGTGGCGGATATTGATGAATGCTGGCGAATTATTAACTCGGCCAACGAACCCACCGTGCTGAATGCCGGGGATTTTGCCAAGGTGGAGGAAGTGGCGGAACGAACATTTTTCGATGTGAATGGCAAGCGGCGTCATTACCTGGAACCCGAAGAAGTCAAGGCCCTGCTGGTGGCCAAAGGTAGCCTCACCTCAGAGGAGCTGGACGAAATCCGATCCCATGCAGCCCATACCATTTCGTTTCTGGAGCGCATCCCCTGGGGGGTGACGATGAAGAATATTCCCAAATTCGCAGGGTGTCATCACGAGAAGCTCGACGGCAGCGGTTATCCCAACCGACTGACCGATGAAGAAATTCCGCTGCCTTCGAAAATCATGGCCGTGGCAGATATTTATGATGCGTTGACCGCTGCGGACAGGCCGTATAAAAAGGCGGTTCCCCTCGATAAGGCATTTCAGATTCTGGATTTCGAAGTGAACGACAATCACATTGATGGGGAACTGATGGCGTTGTTCAGAAAATACGAAGTGTACAAGGTCATCGAAGGAAAACAGCCCGCTGAACTGATTGAGCAATAGAAGTGGATGCGTTCATGGGCAGTGATTCGATCCGGTTGTTGGCCATGGGCGCTCTCCTGGTCATCGGGACGGTGATATCGCCTGCAGATAAGGCGCTGGCAGATGTGTCTGCGGCGCCTGAAACACCGCTGACAATAGCGCCCGAAAAGGCAACGCCCGACGTTGAATCTGAATCCGATGATGATGTGCATGACAGGGCAGCCGATGCGCCGGCACGGAATGTACCGGAAATCACCGGCTATTCTCCGGCGGAAGCGCCCCTCGATAGCGATGTTTTATCGGAGGACCCGCTGGATCCGGCGGAAACCGCGGCCACCATGGCTGTCATCGGAAAGGGAGCGGAAGCGGAGACGGATGCCGATACCATGGCGACCGGGGATGCGTCCATGCCGGTTTCCGAGCTGCGCACGCGGGGATTGCCGTTCGGTAAGGGCGAGATGTCTCTCGCCGTGGGTCTGGGTGGATACGGTTCAGACGGGTTCACCCTCACCGCCGGGGCCATTTTCGACTACTATGTTATCGACCGCCTGGCGCCGGGAATGGATATTTCATACCAGGCGACATTCGGAGATGTGAAACATCCGCAGGACCTCAGCCTGTTTCCCTACCTGAAGTATGTTTTGATCCGCTCCAACCGGTTTGCGCCGTATCTGCTGGCCGGCGGCGGACGATCCCTGGAGTGGGGTGGTGCAGCGCCGGAATTGAATGCACGGACCGGTGAATTTTACGGGTATGCGCCGGTCGGGTCATGGTTCACCGGGATGGGGGGCGGCATCATCATCGGGGTTGGTATGCGGCTCAGAATCCAGGTGCAGCTGCTGGCCATGTATCGGATTTTCGATGAAGAAATATGGACCGACGCTCCCGATGTGGAGGCCGTCACGGTGAGAGACGCAACTGGAAATCCGATGGCAACCACTTACAGATTGTCGGGGGAAAAAGTGAAGCGCCACTGGTATCCGGCGCCCAGCTTCTGGCTCTCTTTTGCCTTATAGCGACACTGAAACAATGATATGTTACAAAAAGCAGGTATGCCGACATCGGTTGATTCGACAGGACAAAGTGCTCAGGCAATGTCGAAACAGAATTGCTTGAGTCGATATTCAATTCAGGAGAAAGTCTAAAGTGAAACATGAAACACTGGTAACCGGCGCATTTCAGGTCAATTGTTACATTCTTTGGGATGAATCCACCGGAGATGGCATTGTCATCGACCCCGGGGGAGACGCGGACAGGATTGCGGCCGCGATTCAGAAAAATAACGTGAACGTGGTTGGCATTTACAACACTCATGCACATTTTGATCATATCGGTGCGGTACAGGCACTGAAGACGCAGCTCAATGTCCCCTTCGCCCTGCATCGGGGTGATGAACAGCTGGTGGCTGGGGCGGCCACGCAGGGGCAGATGTTCGGAATGCACATTCCACTGGAGGCCCCCGCTGTGGAAAAATGGCTTGAAGACGGGATGAAAATTACATTCGGAAGTGAGACAGGCGAAGTATTGCACACGCCGGGACATACCCGGGGTGGAGTCTGTTTTCTGTTTTCGGATAAGCTTTTCGTGGGAGATACGCTGTTTGCCGGATCGGTTGGACGCAGCGACCTTCCCGGGGGAGATGGCAGGCAATTGATTGAATCCATTCAGCGCAGGTTGATGACCCTTGCGGACGGGGTGAAAGTTTTCCCGGGGCACGGCCCTTCCACGAGCATTGGACAGGAAAGAAAATTCAATCCGTTTGTCAACTATTCGGGTGGATCCTGATTCAATTCTCTTTTTCGTCTGTCAGTTCGCTTTCGGGAATGTTAGAGAACCGTTTATTCTTTGCTTGAACCATTCAACGGGTTCCAGTAGAAGTGATGGAAAAATGATTTAGTGTGGTTAACGGATAAAATCGCATGTATGCTGATAGCTTGCGAGTAGAAGATGAGATGTGAAATATGTGGCGCGCCGCTGACCGGCGACAGAGATAGCACAGGCGTGGTATGTTCCCGCTGTTCCACTAAAACAGAAGTGGCACGCCGACTCTCGTCTGTCCCCGCAGGGACACATCCACGGGCGGCAATTGATTCCCTCGGTGAGCCTGACCGGTCCACGTCGGGTACGGTTTCCCGCGGGTTTTCGCGGGCCGAAACCGTGCATACCATTTCATCCAACCATCCGGAAGTGACCGAGAACGCAGCGGGGCGCTACAGCACTGCCCAGGCGGTCGCTACGCTGCCGTCCAGGCCGCATCTGCCATTTCCACCACCGGAGGAGCGTCCGAAGACAGCGGGCGTTCAACCGTCCAGCGTGGTGATGGAAGGCAAATATCGGTTGATCGATGAGTTGGGGCGCGGATCAATGGGAACGGTGTTTCTGGCCGAAGACATTCTGCTCAAGCGCAAGGTGGCCGTGAAGTTTTTGCTGCCGGAACTCGCGCATGCCCCGGAATGCTCCGTGCGATTCAAGCGGGAAGCCATTGCCATGGCGTCCATTCGAAACGAGAATGTGGCGCAGATATATTCCTACGGTGAAGACCGGGGCACCCCGTATTTTGTGATGGAGTATCTCGAAGGTCAAACGGTGGAAGAGCTGGTGGACGCATACACCCGGCGCGGGCTGTTCACTCCCCTGAAGAAGGCCATCAATATCATGATTCAGGTGATTTCCGGGGTATCTGCGATTCATGGCGCGAACGCGGTGCATCGGGATATTAAACCTGGCAATATCATGATCACCTCCGACCCCATGCGAGCGGTGATCATGGATTTCGGACTTGTCCGGGATGTGCAGGTCGAAGACGACATGCGCACCATAGCCGGTACGCCGGCCTACATCGCACCCGAACTGGTGGAAGGGCGGCATAGCGCTTCCAAGAGTAAGCTGGTGGATATTTATTCTCTGGGGGCCACCTTTTACGAAGTGGTGACCGGTGCCATTCCCTTCAACGGGACGTCATGGGTGGAAATTCTTCAGAAGCATATTGCGGAAATCCCGCAGTTTCCGTCCATTGTCAGACCGGGACTTCCCGAGGCGTACGACGAGTTGATTCTTTGCGCCATGGCCAAGGAACCTCAGGAACGCTACCAGACCTGCGACGATTTTCTTGACGCCCTGCTCGATGTGTACGAGCAGGATGACGATGGCGAACCGGTGGATTTGCGCGTTTCGCGAATGCCCGGACCGGTTCGCACATCCCGGATGCCGAGGTCTGAACGAACGTCCAGGGTCGACAGAGCCAGCCGTCAACCGCGCGCATCCAGTCGACCCCCGATTGGCTCCGGTACCCGCATTTCCGGGGGCGGTCAGCGAAGCAGCAGTCATCCCGGGTATAGGCGCACACCCAAACAGGCCAACGGCACCCTGTTGGTGGCAGATGCGGACATGCGCTTTCGCTCGGCCATTTATACTTGCGTAAAGGCCATGGCGCCGGACATTCAGGTTCATTCCGCCACCGATGGACTGATGACACTGGACCTGCTCAAAACGTATCGTCCCAATGTGGTCATTCTCAATCTGGCGCTGCCCCAGATGAACGGTTTCGAGATTGTGGCATCCATCGCGGGGGAACATGGACTGCAGGGAATCAACGTGATTGTGGTCTCTGAAAATGACTACGCCCGGGACGCGCAGTTGCTGCGCGCCATGGGGGTAGATCATTTCTGGACCAAGCCAGTGGACACCGATTCGCTGGTGAATACCATGATGCCCTGGCTGGAATTCCCGAACCGGAGCTGAAGAACCGGCCCCCTGAAATAAACGGCAAAGAATGGCGCGGAATGAACCCGAACCTCAGTTTTCAATTGAGTGTTTGCGCCTTTTGGAATAAAAAGCCAGGCGAACTTAGATCGGCTTCGATTTTGTATCAATAGCCGTTGAATTGAACATCACGAATTATGAGGAGAGTGCGTTATGGAAGTAAAATGGCTCAGCGAAGACTTTGGCCAGGAAACATTTATCCTTGCAGGCGACGTGGGTGGTACCAATACCAATCTGGCAGTGGTTGGGAAAAAGGACGGGAAGTACACGATTATTGTGGAGTGTGTATTCAAATCTTCAGAGGTCACTGATTTGGTGGGACCGGTGGAGCAGACCCTGCAGACCGCACTCGATAAATCCGACAAGCTGAAACCCACGTTGTGCTGCATCAGCGCAGCCGGTCCAGTGGCAGACAATGTGTGCGTGCTCACCAACTGTAACTGGAATGTGGATGGTGTGGCCATTGAAGCGAAGACAGGGTTGAAAACGCTGGTCATCAATGACTTCCTCGCCATCGGCTACGGCATTCCCACTCTGGATGTCACCAATCCCGAGCAGATTACACAGCTGAAAAACACCGACGGTGACGCACCTGCACAAAGTGGGACTACCAAGGCAGTGGTTGGCGCCGGCACCGGTCTGGGGGTCGGCTTTTTAACGGAGGCCAATGGGGTATACACCGCATGTCCTTCGGAGGGCGGCCACTCGGGATTTGCACCGTTCGATGACGACACCAACGAACTGACCGCATGGCTGACCGGCAAACTGGGCATTGCTCCCGGAACGGAACCATTTGTTTCTGGCCAGGGCATTGCCAACATCTTTAACTTCTTCAGCGAAGTAAAAGGAGTGGCCACAGACGATGTATGCAAAGAGATTGCCGCATCGGATGACGCCGATAAACCCGCAATGATTGCAAAGAACGCCGCCGACAACGCCGTATGCAAACAGGTGATGGAACTCTTTGTGAAGATGTACGGAAAGTTCGCCGGCTCCATGTCATTGATTTTCATGTGCGCCGGCGGAATGTACCTGGCGGGCGGAATTGTGACCAAAAACGAAAAATACTTTGTGGAAAATAACCTGTTCATGAAATATTTTGAAATGAACTACAAGTCCAACATTGCGCCGCTGCTCAAGAAGACACCCGTGTACATCATCAAGGACTATTCCATTTCGCTGTATGGTGCCGCGAATGCCGGGGTGACACTGATTAAATAGTCACAGGGGCGTCTTCTCATCCGATCTTCTGATCGTCGAAAAATCATTTCGATAGTTTAAGAACAGTACAAAAATTGAACCATGAAAATTACAGGTAACCCAATGGCCAATTCATCGAACAATAAATTGAACCCGGGCCTCATTGAAAAAATGACGTCAATGGGCATTGATGTTCCTCTCACCCAGCGCATCCTCGACAACTTCAACGCGGGGAAATACGATCACTTCGAACCGGTTGTGGTAAAGGACATCCCCAGGGTGGATGGCGACCGCATTATTGATGTGACCGGCGACGTATCGTTTTCAACCAGCGTTGCACGGGCACAGGAAGCCATTAGTGCATTGGGTGTCCAGGTGGACATCACTGCCATGGGTGAAGTGAACGGCGAGACCATATCGTTTGATGCCCCTGCCCTGGAGCGGTTGGGCGTTCTGCTGTACGACGTGGTGGCCTATGGGGTGCTGAACGGTGGTTCCGCCAGCAGCTATGTGGATCGGACCAAAAATCTGGGTTTCAACGAAACCCTGTTTCACATCTGCGAATCCCAGTTCGAATCCCTTCAGCAGGTATCCATGGGGCAACCCAAAGGCGTAACGCCTGCGTTCATCAATCAGGACGGCAGTCACGGCCCGTCGTTTCTCGAATTGAAAATGCGCGGTCTGCTGATTGAGGCGTTGAAAACCCAGATGCTGACGGGAAAGAAAACCCCGGCGCTGTATCCCATGTATCAGATGACCAGTGTGTACAACAACGAGCAGGTTGCCGCGGAGTATGACAAATATAAAATCAAAGACATTCTGACCGATCTCATGGCGGAAACCGGACTGGATATCACTGAGGTGGCGACCGGCGTTCAGCCCATGCTGTCCGCTCTTACCCACAGCAGTGCGGGGACGCCCCGGGATTTCTTTACCACCGCATATGGCAAACCGGATACCCCGCTGCCCATGCCGGGGGGCCACGGTCAGAGTTTTATTGTCCTCAGGGATATTTTCAAAAAACTGTTCGACGAGGGCAAGCGGTTTGTATATCTGGGCAATGTGGACAATCTGGGCGCCACGCCCAATCCCTTATGTATCGCTCTGCTGGCCCTCAGTGGGAAGGATGCGGGATTCGATTTTTCATTCCGAACGCCGGTGGATGTGAAGGGCGGCGTCCTGGTGGAAGATGCCAACGGACACCTGAACTGTGCGGATCTCGGAGTGGCCATTTCCAGGGACGACGTACTGGCGCGAGAAGCCAGAGGCGATCGCATTCTGTTCAATTGCGCCACCGGACTGTTCAATCTGGATTTTCTGGTAAACAACATTGATGACATTGTGAATAACCTCCCCATGCGGATTTCTGACCAGGACAAGGACGCGGGCAAGTACTCTCAGGCAGAACAGGTCACCTGGGAAGTGATTGGTCTGCTCGATAATGCATTGATTTTCGGTGTGGACAAGATATCCCGATTTCTTTCTGCCAAGCTGTTGCTGGAAGGCCTGATGACCAGTGGTATCGGCCTGGATCATCCGGACTTTCCAACGGATGAGAACGAAGAAAAGGACCTCAGGCGAACTGCCACCCAACTCCATCAGGGCCTGATTTCAATTCTCAAAGGCAGCTACGGCATGAAGCTTGAAAACAATCGCTGGGTGCCCGAATCCGTCGATGAAATCAAAGCTGAAATCCGCGCCAGATATCAACTGTAATTCAACGGAAGAAAATCCCCCGTTCAATTTTATACCAGAGGGATTTCGAAACACCTTGTCAGTGGGGTGGGGGATTGAGCAGCAGGGCTCTCAAGGTGAACTGCTGGTCGCCCGTTTCGTTGATCCAGGCCACAAGCCGGTCACTGGCGGCGATATTCACCGTGAGTCCGTAGGGTTTGACGGTGAGTACCCGGATGGCGCCGGTTTCCCTGAAGACTTCGAAGATGCCTTCCACCCGGGCACACAGAATGCGATCGGAAACGGAGAATGGGGAGCAGACGACTTTGTCTTTGTTGACGCTATCTTCTCTGCTGAGATCGTCCTTTACCCGGATGATGCTTCTTCCGGGCAGATCGAAATAGTACACATCATTGTTGCCCCCCAACATGGACGGTGTTCGAGCATCGTGCAGGGGTCCGAAGATGGGAGGCACGCTGTCTCTGGTGGCCAACCGGCCAACCCGCCATCCTTTCTGTGCGGGGTCTCCGTTTTCTGCGGAAAAATATTCTATGAAATAAATATACTCACCAATCATCCACGGGGTGGTGATGGGATTGATGCTGCGATAACATGACCGTGGCTTCCCTTTTTTCAGGGTAAAAAAGGTGTACGACCCTCCTTCGCTCAGATCAAGCCATGAGAAGTTGGGCCCGCTGGCGAGGATGTGTCTTGGAGGATGGGGCACATCAATGATTTTCTTCGAGGGACCGCCCTCTTTGGGCGCTGCGTGAATTGCCCCTTTCGACCAGTATAAAATGGATGTGTCGGAAAACGCGGGATTATGTCCCAGGTCCAATTCCATCTGAGCGGGCTCAGTGTTCGGCGCGAATCGCCACAGGCTGCCGGTGGTGGCCAGGTAGACGGTACTGCCATCTACCGCCAGCGTGTTGCCATAGGCGGACTCATTCAGAGTGATCAGGGTTGTGGGAGGGGGCAGCAGGTCGGCGGTGTCGGTCTCCGAATCGATTCCGGTGCCGGTATCCGCCATGGCGGCCTGCAGGTTGGCCTTTCGCTCCTTTTCCTTTGCCGTGAGGGTCCGCCCGGGCTGCGGATCTTTGCTGCAGCTTTCGCATCCACTCTGCAAACTGAACAATGCGCCAAGGAGCGACACAGCAACCAGTTGCCCCATTCGTGCCAAAATGCCCTTGCCTCTGATTTTCAGGAAGGAATCTTCTGTCCTCCCCGGGGATTTCGACAATACGATTGCCTGACGTGCCAGAGAAGGCAACGGAACGGAATTTGATATTCGTTGTTTTTCAGTCATTGCCTACACATTAATTTTATAGTTGAGGACAGCCTCATCGCCGGTGATGCCGCGAAATCCCCAGCAGTGAGGCGGTTGCTCGGTGATGGTGATTTCCACATCAACCGGTTGAATGGAGAGGTCGCGTTCAAATGCGGTAAAGATGGCGAGAATCAATGCCTTCTGGGTTTCTCTGGTCCGACCGGCCATCAGATTGATTTCTATCGCCGTATATGCCGGGGATCTGCCCCCGGGATAATAGAAGTTCTCGGCGGGCAGCGGCACAAATCGGTGTGCCCGTTTATCCTCGGGCATCCCCAGCACGCTTTGCATGCACTGGTGCAGCGTATCCGACATCCGGGATTTGATGGGATTGAGAAAGCTGTCAATTCCGTACACAGTAATCATGGATTCCTCCTTTTGGACGCTGACAAAGGCAAACCGTTGTCATTACGGAATATTAGCGGGCGCTCGCAGACGGGTAACATCCGAGGAAGTTCAGGTGCATTGCGTGCTGACCGACTGCATCCAGAATTTCCCGGATTTTCGGATCGTGTTCGTTGCCCTCAAAATCCAGAAAGAAATTGTAGTTTCCTTTGTCGGTGCGGTGAGGCATCGATGCAATTCGCGTGAGGTTCACCCGGGCATCCGCGAATACTTTCAATACCTCAAACAGTTTTCCGGCCTCGTGACTGGTGGCAAACACCAGGGAGCATTTGTCGCCGTCAGTGTCCTTGTAGGGCGTTTTGGACAGCATCAGAAACCGGGTCTGATTCGAGGCATCATCTTCAATGTGTTCCTTCAGAATTTCAAGGCCATAAATCTCCGCACACAGGGGACTGGCGATGGCCGCGGCGGTGATGTCCTCTTCGATGAGCATTTTGGCTGCGCCGGCGGTATCGTAATAGGGCCTGGGTTCGAGTCCGTTCCGTTCGAGAAATCCGCTGCACTGGCCCAGTGCCTGAGGATGGGAGTACACCGCCTTGATTTCCCGGTGGTCCGTCCCCGGTTTGACCAGCAGACAATGGTGAATGGGCACGACTGTTTCCCCCACCACCTTGAGACCGGTCCGGGTGAGCAGGTTGTTCACCTGGGTCACCGCCCCTTCAAGCGAATTTTCAACGGGCACAATCCCAATATCGAATCCACCGTCATCGACGCCCGAGAAGACGTCGGAAAACCTGGTGCAGGGAATGTACGCCGATTTTTCAGGCATCAGATTGCGACTGGCAATCTCGCTGTAAGCTCCGTGGTCGCCCTGAAAGGCCACCAGTGACAAATCCAGGTTCTGAATGCGTCGGCTTTCGGCAATAATCTTTTTGAAAGTGTCGAAAACAAAATCCCGCTCCAGCAGACCCAGGCGCGCCTGATCCGCCCGTTCCAGAACGTCCTTTTCCCGGGATTGATCCAGGGTGTTTTTTTTGTATGGCCGGGTGCGTAACCCAAGTTCCATTCTTTTGGCCAGCAACGTTACCAGTTCCCTGTCCGTTTTATCGATGGCCTCACGAATGCGCTGCAATTTCATTGTGTATCGCTCCTTTAACAGAATCGGGCCGATGGTTCATCGTACCTGCGCTCCGATTTTTAACATATCTTCAAAAAAATCCGGATAGGATTTATTGATGCTGCTGTCCCCCTCAATGTGAACGGCGCCTTCTGCGGTCAGGGCGGCCACGGCCATGGCCATGGCAATGCGGTGATCGTTGTGGGAATCCACGGTGTTGCCATGGGCAGCGCCGCCGGTGATGTGCATCACGTCCCCCACCACCGAAATGTCGATACCGATTTTACCGAACTCCTGAATAATGGCTTTTTCCCGATTGCTTTCTTTGTTGGCCAGTCGATGAACGCCGGCGATTCGCGTTGTGCCCAGGCAATTGGCCGCCAGGGATGCAAGGGGCGGAAACAGGTCGGGGCAATGGGTCGCGTCAAACTCAAATGCGGCAAGAGGGCCGGGGGCCACCGACACGGCGTTATCCATCAGAGTGACGTGGGCACCGGCCAGCGTGACGGCGTCGAGCATTTTGCGGTCTGCCTGACTGGATGCAGGATCCACGCCGGTGACGGTGAGGGGGCCGGCAATGGCTCCGGCAGCCACCAGAAACGATGCACCGGACCAGTCGCCGGGAACATCGTAGGTGAACGGTGGGTAATCGCGACGCCCCTGAATGACAATTTCTTCCAGATTCTGTCGGGTCAAAATGGTGGCGCCCACATGTTGAAGCAAGTCCACGGTCATCTGCACATAGGGTTTGCTTTTCAACCCCGGAGCGAAAATGGTGGATTCGCCGTCCACATTGGCAAGGGCAATCAGCAGTCCGGTGAGAAACTGGGAACTCCCGGTGGCATCCACGGTCACTTGTCCGGGTTGCAGGGGGCCCTGAATCTGTACCGGGGGAACGCCATTGTCGGTTCGGCATACGGCACCCAGCTGTTGCAGTGGAGACGCCAGCATGTCCACCGGTCGCCGGGACAGGGAACCTCTGGCTTCCAGCACAATTTGCCGATCGAACAGGGCGGACACCGCGCTGAACATCCGCAGACACAGACCCGCTTCACCGCAGTCCATGGCCGGCGCCGGCGTTCGGGCTAAGCCGGTGATACCCACCTTCCCCGGTACCACATCCACATTCGCCCCGAGGGCCCGGGCGGCGCGCAGGGCGCTTTGAATATCGTCGCAGGGTGTGCCCATCACAATGGTGCTTCTGCCCCGAATCAGCGACGCTGCCGCCACGGCTCGCTGTGCCATGCTTTTTGAAGGCGGTGCTTTCAGTTCACCGCGAACAGTTCCTTTAGATACAGACTTCATCGGTTGAATTTCCTCTTCCCAAGGGGGTAAACGCTACATGACCTTCAGGTAGGTGTACATTTTTTCGAGTATTTTGGCATCGATCTGTCCGGGCGCGGCCTCTTCGCCGTTCAGCGATGCATAGGTGAACGGGGAGCCCACAAACGGCGCCGCCACCCGTGCAATGCGCCCGACATCCCCCATTCCAATGGGAATCACCGGTCGCTCGTTGTCGCCCAGACCGATAATCCGCGCGGCTTCTGAAGGGGTTTGCACCTGACAGGCCACTTTCGCGATGTCCGCACCGTGAAAGAAGCAGGTTTCCACAATGCGATGGAGCTCCTCGGTATCCGGCGTGCATTCAAAATTGTGGTACGAAACAATGACCTTGCAGCCTTTTTCCCGGGCTTTGGCCACCAGGGGCGCCTTGAATTTGGAGTCGGTTTCAATTTCGATGTCCACATAGGCCGCGCCATCTTCAATCGCCCATTCCAGGATTTGTGCCCGATCGGATTCCGACTGGCCGTTCGGTCGACACGTGGCCACAACGGCAGCGTCGTTGGCGAAGATGCGTTTGACATCGCCGCGGCTGAGGGGAAGCGTCTCCAGGCGCACCTCCGCCAGTTTCAGTACCTTGAGTGCTTCCAGCACATCGTTTACATTATCCTTCAATAAACTAACGCAAATCACGCAACACCTCCTCCAGCTCTTCAAAGGAAATGGGTTCCACCATGGCTTCCCCGAGGGCTTTAAGCAGTACAAAATTCACTTTGTCGCTCTGGCGCTTTTTGTCCTTGCGAATGGCGACCATTCCCTTGTTCATGTCAATATCAATGCCAACCGGCAATCCAAAAGCGGCGATGACGTGTTTGATGCGCTCCACATCGTCATTGCTGATCAGGTTTCGGATGCGCGAAATCTGCGCCGCCGCCACCATACCCACCGCCACTGCGTATCCATGGGGCACTTTGGCCACTTTTTCCACTGCGTGACCCAGGGTGTGTCCGAAATTCAGGTTGCGTCGTTCGCCCTTTTCGAACACATCGCGGTTCACCACATTCACCTTTACCGCGGCCGCCATCGATGCGGCTTTGCCCATATCCAACGCGTCATAGGGGGAGTCCGCATCCGCTGCCGCTTCCATCATTTCAAAGAGCGATAAATCCGCAATCAGCCCGGACTTGATGATTTCCGATGTGCCGTTGATGATTTCCCTCCGGGGCAGGGTTCTGAGCGTAGCGGTTTCATTGAGTACAAATTCGGGTTGCCGGATAATGCCAATGAGATTTTTAAAACCGTCCAGGTTCACGCCGTTTTTGCCGCCAATGGCCGCATCCACCTGGGCCAGAACCGTGGTGGCCACGAAGCCGAAAGGAATGCCCCGAAGAAATGTACAGGCCGCGAATCCGGTCAGATCGGTGACCACGCCGCCGCCGATGCCAATAATGACGGAGCTGCGGTCCAATTCAGCGTCCACCAGTCGCCGGAAAACGTCTTCCGCACTTTTGAGGGTTTTGCTGATTTCCCCGGCCGGGACCACAATGGTTTCGGCCACATTCGGAAAATTCGCGCTGTGCAACCTGAAGACATTTTCGTCCGTGATGATGACGGCGCGACGGCCCTTTATCAGATCTTTCACGGCATGGATACTACCATCGAGATATATGGTGCTGCTGCCGCCCTCTCCTTTTATTTGTAAAGTCTTCATATAAATCCGCGTCTCATTTCCAGGTGGCCATGGCACCTATGAAGTTTTTCAGTTTCTGCATATATTGGGAAAATTGAGCAGGGGTCAACGCCTGATCGCCATCGGACAGCGCTTTTTCGGGTTCTGGATGGACTTCCACAATCAGTCCGTCGGCGCCGGCGGCGAGGGATGCCAGCGACATGGGAAGTATCAGATTCGGTCGTCCGGTGCCGTGGGTCGGGTCGGATATTACCGGCAAATGAGTCAGCTCCCGAACGGCAGCCACCGCACTCAGATCCATGGTATTCCGGGTGTAGGTTTCGAAGGTGCGAATCCCACGCTCGCACAGAATCACATTGGAATTGCCTTCCCTGAGAATATACTCTGCGCAGTTCAGCCATTCTTCGATGGTGGAATACATGCCCCGCTTGAGCAACACCGGTTTATCGCACCGCCCCAGTTCCCGAAGCAGCGAAAAATTCTGCATATTGCGCGCCCCCACCTGGAGCAGATCCGCATATTCTGCCACCCAGTGCACGTCCCGGGGGTCGATGACTTCGGTAACCACCGGCAGACCGGTTTCCCGCCCTGCCTTTTCGAGAATGCGAAGTCCCTCGATACCGAGCCCCTGAAAGGCATATGGCGAGGTTCTTGGCTTGAAAGCCCCCCCCCGAAGCATATCCGCCCCGGCTTCTTTCACTGCAATGGCCGCTGTCATCGTCTGGGATTCGGTTTCCACCCCGCAGGGTCCGGCAATAACCACCGGATCCCGGCCAACGATGACACCACGAACATTGACCGTGGAACGGCTGCGTCGTTTTCCATCGGCTTCAATGGATGTCAGTTTCAGATTTTTCATATCAGGCCTTTTTCACCGTTCTCCTAAATATAACCCAACTGCCGTGGAACGCTCCCGATTGGCGGAGACAGCTGCACATTCATGTTGGATTAGAGAGTTTCCACAATTTACCCCTCATCTGTCAACTTTCGAAGACGTGATGCCCCACAATGCGCTATTTGAGATTGTTCTTTTCCGATGTTCCCCGTATGATTCCGGAAATCAAAATACCGCAAGAGAGGAAACAATGGATATTGCTGCGTTCGAAAAAAGACTTTTTGAAATTCTGGAAAGGGAAAGCCTCATCCTCACGCCGGTAAACGTGGGGTTTGCACTCGACATCGATGCGAGCGACG
Organism: Polyangia bacterium; assembly: GCA_050287845.1. Taxonomy (GTDB): domain Bacteria; phylum Myxococcota_A; class Polyangia; order JAAYKL01; family JAAYKL01; genus JAFGXQ01. The sequence continues at coordinate 76,443 of JBNKCR010000153.1, read as the reverse complement.
CCATCGGAATGATGAACGCCCTGGTGGAGAGCAACAAACTGGAGCTGGTTTCCGGGAGCGGCACAGCCGCTGTTTACAGACGTGCCGGGCATGCCACCTATGAAGCCACCCCCGGCGCCACATCCGTTGGCGTCGCCAAAAGCGCTGAATGCCTCTATCACCTTCTGCTCAATGTGTTTATCCCGGGGCTTGGGTCTCTGATTTATAAACGCTTCGGATTCTGGGCCATCATCTTCGCGCTGTTTGGCATATCCGTTGCCATCCTCGTGCTTGCACCATCCCTGGGCAAGTTGTTCTCAATACTCGGCTTTGCCATCTGGTACCTGGTCAGTCTTCTGGGCAGCATTTTCTACTATCTGAAAGATCCCTGGAGCACCGGAAAGCAGAAATAGCCCCTGAGTCATGCCTGCCTGCACTCCCCCGAATCCTGACCCCCGAATAATTCATTGCCTCTCTGCAAAAAAACCTGTGTGCCTGCTGTTTACGCTGAAGGGAACGGTATCCCGTTGCGAAGCCGCTGGTGAACAGAAGTTGCAGCAGAACCGGTAAAATCAAACCAACGGAAGACGGACTGAAGTGGGATAGCCCGGCACTGCGTTGCGAATGGTTTTTTTTACCAGCTGAATCTGGTTGTTCCCACTCAGCAGGTCGCAGACGTCACAGACTTTTGCATGAAGCAATCTGGACTTTTCGCTTTCAGGATCTTCCCGGGACGCCGTATCCAGCTCGGCATATAAACTGGGATACCCATTTGCCCGCGCAGAAATGAATCCTCTCGCACCCACTGTATATGCACTCAGCAACTGACGATCGCTTCCGATAAAATAGTTGGGAGTATGGGGAATCAACGATAAGTCGCCGCTTGAGTCTTTAATGCCAAAATGGTTGATTTCCGCTAGTATCGCCGGGGTCAGTCGAACCTGTGTATGTCTGGGAAAATTGTAAATCAGAAATGGTACGTCCAGCACTGCGGAGATTTCGGAAAAATATGAGACCACCCCCCGGTGTTCCAGCTCTGCCAGAAACCAGGGTAAAATCACAGCCACCGAATGCGCTCCCTCGTTCGCTGCGAAAATGGAAAGATCCAATGTATCCACCAGACTTCCGGCTCCCGCATGAAACATGATGTGCCCGTTAAAATGTTTCGCTGCCAGCTGCAGCAGGTGCTTTCGTTCATCGACAGTGAGAGAAAAAAATTCACCGGTAGTACCCGCAATCAGTATCCGCTGAATACCGTTCTGGTACATCCACTGAAAATGGGCAACAAAAGCGCCGTCATCAATGGTGTTATCGGCATTGAATGGTGTGGTGATGGCAGCAATGAGTCCAACTGGCGTTTTTTTGTCAGGCATATCTGGTTTCTTATAAGAAGATTTGACGTAAAACAATTTATTTTGAGGGGAATTTCTGCTACGACGAGCGTCGGATTCATATCGGCAGTCATCGCTGTTAAATCTGGGAGTTTCAAATGTCCGCAATGGGAAATAATGCTGCAAAGCTTGATTCGATCATTCCGCCCACCACCACCTCTCATCTGCTCCGGTGCATCGGTAATACACCGCTTGTTGAGCTGCCTGCGCTTCAGCCGGCCGGTGGCGCTCGCATTCTGGCAAAACTTGAAGGCTGCAATCCCGGCGGTTCCGTGAAAGACCGTCCGGCATTGTGGATGATTCGCGAGGCTGTGGAACAGGGCCTTCTGAAACCCGGTCAGCATATCCTGGAGCCCACATCCGGCAATACCGGCATTGGACTGGCTATGGTGGGTGCCAGCATGGGATACAAAGTAACATTGACGCTTCCCGAATGCGTCAGCATCGAACGGCGGCAGACGCTGATGGCCTATGGCGCCAAATTGATTCTGACTCCCCACGACGAGAAAACGGACGGCGCTATCAGAAAGGCCCATGAAATATTGGAAGAACACGGCGACCGGTACTACATGCCCAATCAGTTCAGCAACGAAGCCAACTGGCGCAGTCATGTGGAATCCACAGCCCCCGAAATCTGGGAGCAGACCAGCGGCCAGATCACTGCTTTTGTGGCTGGTCTTGGCACCTCCGGTACGCTGATGGGGATGTCCAGAGGACTGAAACAGTTTAATCCGAACATCAGAATTATTGCGGCGGAACCCACAAAGGGTCACGCCATCCAGGGACTGAAAAGCCTGCAGGAAGCCATTGTGCCCTCCATTTATGATGCGAGCCATATTGATGAGACGATAATTATTCAGGATATTCCAGCATTCAATATGTGCCAGCAGCTTGCGGTGAAAGAAGGGCTATTCTGCGGAATGAGCAGCGGCGCGGCGGTCTGGGCGGCCATTCAGGTCGCAAAGAATTTAACTCCCGCAGACACTGTTGTGACCATTTTACCGGACAGAGGTGATCGATACCTTTCCACCAGCCTGTTTCGATCTTTCTGCGCCGAATGCCCCCCATGAAGTCCACGTTCAATCGGGAGTCGGCATTGTTCATTCACCGATTCATTGCCCCTGTTCTCCGGTTGCCATGATACGATTCACTGCAGAACCAATGGGAGAAATGATTGAAACGCTCTCCCGGACACTGGGCGCCACCCGCCTCAGCAGTCCCACCCCGGTGACATTTGAGCTGCCAATACTGCCACCGGAAAACGATGGATTTCCCGGAGAAATCGCTGCCGGGCAGGGCGAACCTGGCGAGCCTGTCCGATATCGCACCCTGCAGAACGTGGTGGATCTGGCCGATGCCCTGGGGTGTCGTCTGTTTCCTGCCGGCCAGAACGGATGCTGGATGCGCTTCACCATTTTTCAGAGACCCCCCCGGGACAATTGGCACAGCACCGGACGCAACACCGAAAAATACGGTGCGACGTCTCCGTTTCAACGCATTGAAAAACTCGAGGATCCCTGTTTTTATGCAGATTTACACCGTTGCCTCAATGAAGTGCAGATTCATCGATGCGAGTCCCTTATTTCTCTGGGAGCCAATGCCGGCGACGAACTGCTACCCGTTTACAGACTGAATCCGCAAATTCACTGCACGGGCATTGACCACGCCGCGTCCGCGCTCCAGATGGCCCGGCAACGGTTCGGAAACTTCGCCAATGAATTCATCGAAATGGACATCAATCACATCAGCGCCATCAGTGAGCGTCATTTTCATCGATACGGTGTGTTCATGAGTCTGGGAACCCTCCACAGCCCCGGTGTGGACAGTAAGCGCGTTTTCATGTGGTGCATGCAGCATCTGCTCGCCAGCCAGGGTTCGGTGATAGTGGGATTTCCCAACTGTCGCTGGGTGCAGGGCCACGCGGTGTATGGCGCCCGAACCAGAAATCGCCGCGAAACCGACCTGTCCCTGGTTATCAAGGACATCTATTTTATCAAAAAATATCTGCAGCAGCATCGATTCAACGTGACCGTTTTCGGAAAGTATTATCTGTTTGTGGTGGGCACGCCCAATTCTCCGGGGCCGTGAACATGATCTTTATTTTATTTCGCCCCGGTTCTGCAGTAAGATGACGGCGCAGGAACCACACACACACTGAACTGAGAATACCGCAATGAGAAAACCCAGAGCACTGATTTTTGATATAGACGATACACTGGTGGATACCACTCCTTCATATCGCGGCGCTATTGTGGAGACCGCCCGACATTTCGGCGGCACGGTCACCATTCGGGATGTTGCCGCCGCCAAAGCCGCCGGCGATGCCAATAATGACTGGGTGCTGACCCGGGATTTGCTTGCCGCAGGAGGTATCGATATTTCACTGGAAGAAGTAACCCGGGTGTTTGAAACCCTTTACCAGGGGACCGAAACGGTGGCCGGGCTGAAAACCCTTGAGACCTTGCTCCTTGCAAGAGAAACCATTCTCGCACTTGGCGCGCGCTACCCCATGGCCATTGTCACTGGACGCCCCCGGAAGGACGCTCTCGATTTTATTGTCCAGCACCGGCTGGAAGGGGTGTTTCTGGAAATCGTCACCATGGATGACGGCCCCCTGAAACCCGATCCGTTTCCGGTAAAACGGGCGGTGGCGGCCCTTGGGCAGGACGACACGTGGATGATTGGGGATACGCCGGACGATATTCGCAGTGCGGTGGCCGCAGGCATCGACGCCATCGGTGTGATTGCGCCGGCCGATTCCCCCGAGGAAGCCCGTGCCGCCATGCTGGCCGCCGGCGCAAAAACCGTGCTGAACAGGACAACAGAACTGAAAGAACTGCTTCTTTGAATCCCTTCCGATACATCGCCGCGATGGTGGCGGCGCTTCTCCTGACATTGCCCCTGAGTGCGGGGACATCCAACACGGATATGCCCATGCTTGATGAATCGGGCGAGCCGTCGGAGGCCCTTGTTGAAGCACTGCTGTATCCGGGAGAGCATGACGACGTTCGATTCACCTACACCAGCGAAGGGCCGGAAGCCCAGTTCTGTCTGGATGCCAGTCTCAGCGCGAGCAAGCCATTCGCTCAGGTGTATCCGGAACGAATAGAATGGCCCGCCATCGGTGGCGTCCCGATGCAGGTGGCCAGTCTCAATCTCAAACTGATTCCCAGAAGCGATGATGTGACCGATGCGGAACTCGATCGGGGATTTGCCATCCGCTGGCATCTCAGGGCCGTGGGGCAGGATTTCGCTGCGGAGCCCATTTTTCGTCTCCAGGCGGTCGGGGCCGAAGTATTCTCGACGGCGTCCGCAAAAATTCTGTTTCAATGGGAGAAACCTGCCCCACCCAGAGTATGCACCGACCAGCCGGAAGACGGGTTTCCCCAATGCGATCTGCCGGGCATCAGCATTGAATCCCAGGCCGTCGCCGTCAGTCCCGTTGGCGATCTCGCTGCGGTTGCCACTTCCGGATTGAAGCCGGGCATTCACGTGTATCGCATCACGGAAACCCCCACCCGCATCTGGCAGGCGCTGTTTCCCGCCCAGTCCGGTGGCGCCAGCGATGTGGCCTTTTCCGCTGACGGACGCTATGTGGTGGCGCTGCTGGGCAACGGCGCCATTCATCGCTTCGATGCCCGGCAGGGCGGACGTCATCTGGCTATTCCATCCCGTGGACTCACTGCGCGAACGGTTCCCCCCGGCGATATTGTCGCAGTGGGCGGCAACAGCGGAGAACTGGTTTTCTGGCGATTATCGGATGGCACCATTGAATGGCGACTGGACGCTAAAAATTTCCGCGGCGACATTGATGAAATCGCGGTAAGTGGCAATGGCGAAACGGTGGCTACCCTGGAATACACCGAAACCCATACCATCGTTCGACTGTGGGAAATCGGCGGGAAACGCCAGGGCATACAGTTTGATTTGCCGGGAACTTCGTTTGAAAAAATGGTGTTGAATCACAACGGCAGCGCACTCTACTTTTCCCACAGCCAGATGGGACTCGTCACCCTGCCGGCGAAACGCAATGGACGTATTGAGAAAGTGAGCGAGGCCTCCACCCGATGTCGGGGAGCCCTGTTCTGGGCCACCGAACAGAGCGGACCGGCCTGTGCAATCACCGGAGGAATTCTGAAGCTCACCGCCACCGGCGAAGTCACCGGAACGCTGCGTATCCACAGTGACGCAGCGCAATGGAACGTGGCCATGGCCCCTACCGGCACCACCGTTGCAGTGGGCGCCGGCCACCTGCTGCTGTGGCGATAACCTGCGATTTTTCGGTTCAGTTAAATGTCGCGCCTGCTGCCGGAAACTTGCCGGCGGCCACCAGGAGGTACAGGTTTCTCAGAGTGGTCTGGTAGTACAGATTGTCATTCTCGGTGGTGGTAAGCCAGGTGTTCACCGCATCATCGAATGTGCCCTGATCAGCGGGAATGGATGTGAGGGCATATCCGCCCCTGAAGCAACTGTTGCTGTCCCCGTTCTGCCCGGCGCCGGCACTGTGAAGTCCTTCCAGAATCTGCCTGGGATTGTCCGCTCCGGTCCATGCGTAATCCACCGCAATACGCCAGGGGACCCGACAGGCTTCATACCCATATGTGGCACTCCGGGCGGGAACGCCGGTGAAGGTGCACCAGTCCGAGACGAGTCCATTCATGGCCTGTTGATTGGTGTTGAGCATGGTGTAGGTATCATCGACCATTCGGAGCCAATGGTCCGCCTGCCCGGGAACAAAGTGCGCAAAAGCCCGGTAATACCCCGGGGCGAAATAAGATGGATTGGTTTCGGGGTTGCTCTCATCGCAGCTCCCCCAGTTGTCCCCGGGACGAAGCACGAGCAAACCGTCCTTTTCGCAGGTTTCATGGTCCCGGATATTGGTAATCAGCGTCTGGGCGGTTTCCAGGTATCCCCCCCATCGTTGCTCCGCCTGCAGCAGCGCCATGGCTGCATCCAGTTCCGCATCGGTGGCCGCATTCGCATCATTGTCGCCCGGTGGCGCGCACCCTTCCATGGCCCAGTTCATCAGACCGTTGTCATCCAGATGGTCATGATAGAATTTGCTCAATTTATCAAACAGTTCCCGGTCATCATGCCCCACCGCCAGCAACATGCCGTAGCCGATGCCTTCTGACACCGTGCTGTCGCTGTCCTTGCGTACATACGCACTGTTATCGCTTTCACAATAGCTGATGTATTTGTCTTTCCATGCCTGATATTCTTCAGCCAGCCTGGCGTCGTCTACAACCGAGGTCACCGTACCAAACCAGTTTCCATCGGCATCGCCGTCCGTATCACTGTCGCTATCGGTGTCCGTGTCGGTATCCGTATCGCTATCGGCATCGGTATCGCCGTCTGTGTCACTGTCGGTGTCCGTATCGGAGTCGCTGTCCGTGTCCGAATCCGAATCACTGTCGGTGTCGCTGTCGGAATCACTGTCCGAATCCGAGTCGCCATCTGAATCGCTGTCGGTGTCCGTGTCGGAATCACTGTCCGAATCCGAGTCACCATCTGAATCGCTGTCGGTGTCCGAATCCGAATCGCTGTCGGTGTCGCTGTCACTGGAGACATTGTTCTGGTTGTCGTTGCTCCCGCAGCCAACGGTAATGAACAGAGTAAAAATGAGAAGGAGGGAGATTCCCCGGGGTTGCGTCATGTGAATAGTCCTTTCAGAAGTCGTAATATAAAAGCTCAACCCATTCACTATAACATCAATGCCCCCACCCATCGCAACCCGTAATCGCAGCTGCCCGGTCACACACGGTTCCGGATGGGCGACGCCGTTATCTTGCAGGGGCGACTTCCGTTGGGGCAGGTTGGCCCCAAAATGGCGCTGAACCCAATCCGGCTACTCGGCGCTGAGTGCGCGTCGGATGGCGTTCTGAAGGGCATCCACGTCAAACGGTTTCTGCACGAACTGCACCGCGCCACTGGCCAGCAGTTTCTCGACCCGTTCATCTTTTGAGTACCCGGAAAAGAGCACCACGTTCGCCGTTGGCTCTATTTCGATAATCCGTTCGTAGGTATCGATGCCATCCATATCCGGCATGATAATATCCAACAGAATGAGGGAGATTTCATTCTGGCGGGCTGTAAATATTTCAATGCCACGCGTACCGTTCTCTGCCAGTATCACGTCGTACCCCAATTGAACAAGCAGTCGCTTGGTGGCATTTCGGATGATCATTTCATCATCGATAAGAAGGATGCTCCCCTGCCTGGGATAGGCGCTGATTCTGGCAATCGCAGCTTCAGGCAGGACAACCTCCGCATCCGGGAGAGCCGGCAACAGAATGGTTACGGTGGTCCCCCCGGACGAACTTTCCAGTGAGATGGCGCCCCCATGGTTTCGAACAACCCCATAGGCCATTGAAAGTCCCAGTCCCGTCCCTTCCCCTTTGGGCTTGGTGGTGAAAAACGGCTCAAAAACTTTGTCAATGATGTCCTCGGCGATGCCCACCCCCGTATCAGAAACGGTCAACTGTACATAATCGCCGGGGCGAACCCCGCTGTATCTGCCGCGGGGCATATCCGCTATGGTTACATTCTTCGTCCGGATGGTGATAACGCCGGCGCCCTCAATGGCATCCGCGCTGTTGAGGCACACATTCATCAGTGCATGATACACCTGGCTGCGGTCCCCCTCGATAAATGACGTATCCGGGGTGACCGCCGTTTCGACACGCACCGTTTTGGGAAGAGTCCGCGCCAGCAGCGAAGTCACTTCTCCGGCAATATCGTTGAGGCGGATAGGTTCCTTGATATACTTTCCCTTTCGCGCGAAACCCAGCAAATCCCGGGTCAGGTCCCGTCCCTTACGACACGCCACCAGAATGTTATCAATATCGGCCCGCTGATCGTCTTTTAATCCGGGCTCAAATTCCAGTGCGGATGCAGACCCGATAATTGCCCCCAGAACATTGTTCATATCATGGGCAACTCCTCCTGCAAGCCGTCCGATGGCCTCCATTTTCTGAGATTGCTGCAGTTGCATTTCAAGGGCCTGCCGCTCTGCTTCAGCCTGTTTCCGCTCTGAAATATCTTTAATAATTCCCACTGTCCCGGCAAACTGGGTGACCTGCGTGCGCCGATTCAACGCGTATTGCCCTGCCGCGCTCACTTCTCCATAGCTGGTCAGAGAGCCGAACACCACATCGCCGTCCGCTTCTGTCGACCATGTTTTGGGAATCATCCGCAGGGTCAAATCCCGTGTCATCCGGTGTCGGGTGCGCCGTTCATCGAGCAACTTGGGCGCCTCGGTATCACCGGTCACCTGCCCCGCCAGCCTGGGCAGTACCGATGTGCGACTCACATTCTCCACATCGTCCGGGTGAATCAGCACCGAAAAATGTTTGCCAATCAGCTCGTCCGGCGTGTAGCCCAGACACTCGACCGCCTCATTGATAAACTTGAAATATCCATCGGTGTCTATCTTGTAGACGATGTCCGGCATGGCCTCCAGAAGTGTCCGGTGCTTCTCTTCGCTGGCCCGCAACGAAAGCTCCGCCTGTTTTCTTTCGAGGGAATACCGAATGGCCCGAACGAGCAGCGCACTGTCGACTTTGCCTTTCACCAGATAATCCTGTGCGCCCCGACGCAGCGCTTCGAACGCCAAATCCTGATCATCCACCCCGGTAAACACCACCATAGCCGTATCCACTGCGCGTTCCTGCATGCGGGTGAACGTATCGAGCCCGTCGCTGTCCGGAAGCCCCAAATCGAGCAGCACCAAATCAATTCCCTCATCTGCGATTCGCTCCAGCCCCGCGGCCAACGTGGTCTCGTGGTCCACTTCAAAAATAATTTCCCGGGAGTTGGAGAGCATGGTCGTAATCTGAAGGGCAACGCTCGAGCTGTCCTCCACCAGAAGAATTCGAATCACTTTGGACGGCATATTATCAGTCATTGTTGTCATTCTGTCCTTCTCACACATCGGCCAGTCATGAAGCGTATCCTGTGATTACAGGATGAAACACTGACCTGGCTTCTTTTTGTCTCTGAAACCATCTTCATTAAATTGAAACGACATTATAATATTCGATATTTGGTAAAGGTCCCAGGGGAAGCCCCAAAAAAATTGGCGTTGGGCGTTGATTGGTAGGCACTGGAATCCGTCAATTTCATCCGCCCCGGTTAAAATTCCATTTATTTTTTTACAGTTTTCCGTATTTAAGGCACCGAATGGATGGAAAGGAGAAGACATTGGCGATAAATCCAATCAAAAAGAGTTATTTCCCGAAACCGCCAGAACGAAAATATCATTTCGACGGTCAGACAAAGGGCGCTGTGATGGCACAATCTGAAACACCGCCCAGGCAAATCGCTCCCCGGGTATTTCTGACCATATTTGCAATCGGACTCATCGGGTACACGCTGACTCACGGTGGCGTGCGCATTGATGTTGAAGTGGATATTTCAGATTGGCAGGGAGAGAAACAACCCCCCGGGCCCGCAGCGAAGGATACGCAGATGACCGTGATCGCTCGTGCGCTGATGAACGAACTGACGCGACAGGGCATCTTTCCCGAATCAGTTGCCATCAACAGATCGACCATCTCCATTACCGCCCCCAAAGCGCCGACCACCGGGACCCGCCTGGGAGACATGGTTGACAACATGAAGGATTGTCATGTGGGGGGGGCCGGGAGGCAGGGCACTTCCGTAAATGTTGCCATGCTACAGAACACCACCTCCTGTAAAACACTGTTTACTGAGTGCAACACTTCGGTTGATGCAACAGGACAACCCCGACTGAACATTGCGCTCACATCGGACGGACGCGCTCATTTTGCAGACTTCCAGGATACAATGGTGTTTGCGAAGGCTGCATATCCCATTGCCTCGATTCATGACTACCGCCTGGAAGATGACAGTCATCTGATTATCAGAAGCAGCCTTGAAGCGCCTCGGCAACAACAGCGTGAACTCTCTCTCATCTGCGATGCCATGATGATTCCGAATCGGTTGGAGGGGGTCGCATTTAAAAGTATTACCACCAGCCGCATTGGCCTGAGCCTGCCCACTTTCTGAAAACGGCCCACTCGCCCCTGATTTGTTTCGAAAATTCGTATGAATCCTCAACCCGGCGATGGGCACAACGCTTCCACACCCTCATCCGGCCCAGAAAGTGATCCAGTGGTCGAGCAGGCGATGACGGATAATTTCCTGCATCATTTTTACAATGCGGCCGGCGCGGGCTTCCCGGCTCCGGCCCACTGTTCGCGGGAAGGGCACCACATCGACCACGCTGAAGGCGGCACCATGGCGCTTCATGGATTCGAGGAGTTGAAAGCTGAACAGAAAGGTATTGGATGCCAGATTCTGCGGCAGGCGCGCCCGCTCATAAAGGCGGGTTGAAAAAAGATATGCACCGGCCACATCCACACTGAGTTTGCCCACATGGCGCAGCATTCGCCGGAAAGCCGCCGACATCACTGCACGGGCCATACCGGAATGAGGCACGGGATACCGGCTGAGGACCACGGTATTCTCTTCGATGTCGGTCAGAAACGCCGCCAGTGAATGGGCCTTCACCTGTCCATCTCCGGGCAGCGAGACCACATAGTCGGTGGTTGCCGCATCGTAACCGTCTTTCATTGATGCGCCCATCCCCAGATTGTCGGAATGCGAGATGACGCGCACGCGATCCTCCGAAAGTTGCCGCGCCAGCAGGGCGGTTCCATCGGTGCTGCCGTCATCGACAATAATGATTTTATAGTTGGGGATATACATACGACAGAAACGATGAACGTCAGTGACGGCTTTTTCGAGCAACGCCTCTTCGTTGTACGCCAGGAGCAGCACCGTCACGGATTTGTGAAAGGGCGGCGTCAGCGCCAGGGTAACCGCCTCACTCAGATTGGAAATTACGAAATCCGCGCCGCGCTGTTCCAGAATGTCATTTTCCGGCAACCCGCGTCCGCGGAGGGCCAACACCAGGGTGTCTGCCGGTTGGTCAAGAGATTGGCTGAGCCTGCGAAAAAAAGCCATCTCCTCCGGTTTTTTGCCCAGCATCACCACCCGCGATGGTTGATTACGGGCGATCTCAATGCGGGCACGTTCAAGGGTGGCATTATCGGGAATGTCCAGATACAGCACGGAAATGCGCTGGGTTGCGGTTTTCCACCCGGAATATCCATTGTCGTCCTTCGGGGGATACGCGGTACGCCAGCTGCCCTCCCGGACAGATGATTCGAACACCACAACAGAAGGGTTGAAATCACTCATGCTTGAGAATGTAAAAGAAGCAACGGGGGCGCGCAACAAAAAGGGACGTCAATAGGCCCCGGGTGGCACCACGCTCTGGATGTACGCATAATCCTCGGGGGTGGCCGCATGGAGGATGCGATAGACACTGCTGAGGGCATGATAGGTGTAGTCAATGCGCTGTTTGTTGTGATTGAGGCAGTACTTGACCCCCCCCCGGGCTCGTTTGGGCACCGGATACAGATAATCGTTGTCATTCAGCCGAATCTGCTGCTGGAGAATAAATCGGGCCGAAAGCAGTGCTCCACGGCGCAATTTGGCCACCACGTCATCGTCGGCCCGGGCCGCGCGGGCCAATACGTAGGACGCGGAAGTGCCTTCAGTGTACACAAACGTATGCATGGCCGGCAACTCATCGAGTACCTTCAGATAGCCACCCAGATAGTCGGGGTACATTGCCCGGGTTTCATCAAACTGATAGGAATCGATAATCCACAGCGACACCAGATTGGATGCTTCGAGATACGCCGGATTCTTGTCGTATCGATACATTTCCTCCATGGACATGGCAATCCAAGGCTGAAACTGCACCAGTTCCTTGCGCCGCTTTTCCGCATAGGTGCCATCGGGTTCCCGCTGCGTCATTTCCCGCTTGAACCAATCCAGATTGGTCTTCATCGAGGCGTTGAATGCCGTTTTGAATCGCTCGTCGCCGGTTTCGCCATAGAGTCTGGCCACCGCGTACAGAATCTCTCCGGGATAAATGGAATTGCGCTGGCCGTAATACCCATTTTTCTTTGACACATAATAGTGATGGAAAGATCCGTCTTCCTTCTGCATGTACAACAGGAAATTGGAGAGCCCCTTCAGAAATTTTTCCTGGTCCGGCGTGAGGGTCCACCCTGCGCGCTTGTATTGGGTATATCCCAGGATGGCCACGGCCACCGCCCCCATCTTATTGGACCAATCCGGTGATTTTTTGGGGTCGTACATATTTTCGTCCGCTTCCAGAATGGCTACGTCCTCTCCGGGAAGCGGTTTTCCCTGCCACGAATCGCTACCCGTATCGATGGTGCCATCACTGTCCCGAGGTGGTCCACCCCAGCGAATGCGCTTTTCAAGCCAGCGCAGACAGGCATCCGCCACTTCCTTGTGCTCCGGTTTCGGCACAAATTCATTGACCATGGCCATGGAATACGCGCCCAGGGCATGGCGCACATGATTGTACTCCCGGTTTTCGGTGTTGGTGGTGGGATAGTAGCGATAAATCATGCGGTCGTCTGTGTAGTGCCGCGAATTCTCATAGAACCAGCTGCCGAAATCCGCCAGCGACGATACCAGCGCCTCGCGGGTGACCCCTTTGGGCGGATACACATCCTGATTCGCGCGATACAGATCCTGCACCTCACCGCCCGGACTCATTTCATGCCAGTGGAGGGAACGGAACCGCCAGATGGGCACATCCGCCTTTAACCAGTAATCCTTGCTCATTTTCGCTTTCTGATGGACTATTCGCTCCATGAACGAAGCCACTGTGCGAAAATTGGCGGCCGGTGAATACCAGGTGGGCAGTTCGTAGGTTTTGCCGTTAATATCCATTTCCACCCCGTAAATGCCCGGTTCCAGAATTCGCCACATGAAAATACGATCTCTCGGTCCGGTAAACACGCCCTTATCGAAAATCACTTCAAGCTCCAGGCCGATTTTATCTTCCAGCGCCGCTTCCAGCGGGCCAAAATGTTTGGCAAAATTTTTCTTTTCATAATACCGGCTCAACCGACCTGCGAGCTCAATGGCCGCTTTTTCAAGGGTATCGGTTTCCACGGAATGATACGACAGATGCCTGTTGTGCACCGGGCGCACCGTGAGCATCACTTCCCAGTTTCCGGTGCGTTTCAGCAGCGGCGATATCTTGTCCGGTTGCCTGGTGTTCGCCACGCCGAGGGTAGCCCGAATCATCTGAATCAGGTCGCTCCTGTCTTTCTGAGTAAGCGGCGGCGGACCGGCAGTCAGCTGATAAATGAAATAATCCCGGGTCATATACGTGGCACTGAGCCTTCCCGCGGGATTTGCCAGCGCCAGACGATTTCGCACCGTGTTTTTGGGAATGGGGTTGCGCACCGTAATATCCGGAGATACCAGCACCGTGCGAATCCGATGTTTCTCAAGCAATCGGACAAACGCATCCACATCGGTGCCGTCCAGCACTTTTTCCATCGCATCGAAATCCCGGGGAATCACCACTTCCGTCCCGTCGGCTTCGGTATTCACCAGCTTGTCCCCAATCACCAGGGTCGTTCCCAGATTTTTTAACGCATCCCGGTTGGACTGCACCGGTGGGGACGAAACCGCTTCAACCCCGGCTTTGTTCTTTGCACCGGATTTTCTTCCGGTTCCCTGCATGGCCACCACCAGCAACACCACCACGATAACCAGCAGTGCGATCATCGCCGGATTCACCCCTTTGCCCTTTTTCTCAGGTGCTTTCTGTTTACTCATGTTCCTCTCCGTTCAATCGTAAAGTCGATGCGATTCGCCGAATCCCCAGTTCAGTCTTCAAATCCTCCACGGCGCCATCATCGCACAAGGCCAGCGCCCTTTCCAGTTCAACCCATTGAATTTCGGCGTTTTCCTCGATGGGACATCCATCGCCGGCAGCATCGACCCGGTCTGACACATCGGCAATTTCGGCCACCACATACCACAACCGCTCCGGTATGGTGCCCGCGGAAATAAATGGCGCGCCTTTCATCCGCGAAATGGCTTCAGTGGGCACAGCGTACCCGGTCTCTTCCAGAATTTCAATTTTCGCCCGCTGCACGATGCCGTGCTCTCCCACGTCCGCCGGTTCGAGCAAACCGGCAGGCAGTTCCCAGAGCGACCAGATATCCCGTTTCTCCGGAAGCGGTAGCGGACAATGATGCCGAATCAGCAGCGGCGGCCGAATGGCATTTCGCAGGCACACATGCATCCGGTTTTCAATGGAACACAACAGTACAATCACCACGGCGTCCAACCATTTCCGAAGTACCGCATCGTAGGCATACGGTTGGCTTCGCGACCCGTCACTGTAGATATTCTGAAGCGACAGCCGATGCAGGGAAAGATAGGGGTTTTTCTGCGCTTCTCCGCATTTTTCGACATTGATGAGGGTGACTTTCTGAACCTCATTTTCGGGTTTGAATATTCGCTCGTTCATGGGTTTCGAACTATACATCAACCCCGCCGGGGACAAAGCGAATTGCACGCAAAAACGGTAAACAAAACCACCGCTTCCTGATAAGGTCCCCCCATGGATTTGCTGGCGCTTCACAGGACGTTAAAGAAAGACACCATTTCACCGCTGTATTTTATCCACGGCGAAGAATCCTTCCTCATTGGCCGATTTCTCACCGAGCTGCGGCAACTGGTGGTTGAAGGCCCCATGGGTGATTTCAACTATTCGCGATTGAAGGCCAGGGAGACCAGCGGCGCCGCCGTGGTCGCCGAAGCGAAATCCCTGCCGATGATGGCAACGAAACGGCTGATTATCGTTGAAGACACCGAGAAATTCAAAAGTTCAGATTTGGAGGCCATCGGAACGTACATCGATTCCCCCGTACCGGAAACGTGTCTGGTGCTGGTGGGCGCGAAGTTCGATTTGCGCAAGGGACTCTTTGCCCGGGCCAACAAAAAAAAACTGGTTCACAAAGCCGATCCGCTCAAGGAAAAAGATATTGGCGCCTTTATCAGCCAGCAGGCGAAAGAAAAAGGAATCTCCATTACCCCGGAAGCCCGGGAAGGTCTGGCCCAGGCGATTGGTCCGGACTGCGCGGCAATCAATGACGCAGTGGAGCGCCTGGCCCTGTATCGGGCCGGCGAAGAGATATCTCTTGCGGACGTTGAATCGTCCATATCCGCCATTCGCCAGCATTCGGTGTTTGAGCTGGTGGACGCACTGGGAAACCGGAATCCCAAAACGGTTCTCACCCTTCTGTTTGAATTGCTGCGGGATAGAGAAGAACCGCTGAAAATCAACAGCCTTCTGGCAAGACATATGCGACAGCTGTTGAAAGCGCGCATCTACAGTTTCCAGAGACTCGACGGTGGCGCAATGGCCCAGGCTCTCGGCGTACCCCCATTTATCGTCAATCGTCTTCTTGCCCAGTCCAGACGATTCTCAGGTAGCCAGCTGGAATCCGCCATTGCCCGATTGGCCATGGTGGATATTCAATTGAAATCCAGTCGACGCCCCGGTGGTAGAGTCCTCGAAGAAGCCCTCATGGATCTGTGTCTGTAAAGCTGGTTGGATGATAAACCGTTTCCGATTGTCCCGGTGGAGTCAGTGAATGTTTGTGTATACACGCGACCCCACAAACGGACCCGGCACCCTGAAAAGTGCGTCCAGAAGATGGCAGATAACCGGAACTGAAGCGGAACTAACGCAGTTTATTCACAGCGATGGTCAATCTGGAAATTGTTCTCGAAGCGGTATGCTTCTTCATCACGTTTTTAGAAACGGACTTGTCCAGATTTTTCACAGCCGATTTCAGCAGCTCTTCTGCCTGAGTCAGTTCTCCGGCAGCAATGGCGGAACGCAAACGGATAATGGATTTGCGTGTGAATGATTTCAAAGCGCCATTGCGTGCTTTTTTCCTGGTATTCTGACGAATTCTTTTTTTAGTCTGTAGATGATTAGCCAATTTGTCCTCCGTTACAAACAGAGAGGTCGTTTACGTATTCTGCACTCTCATGTCAAGGAATTAAGCACAAAAGACTGCAGCAAATCCTATATTTCAACCATTTCTGCGGTCCTCCGGTGCGGATATTGAACAGGTGTTCAGCTTATGCGTTTCTGTTTCCCGGCCCTTTCACTGAACGACCAGCTTATACTCCCGGGTAAAGGTGTCGGTGGTGGATGCATTGCATGTGAAAGTGGCTTTCACCGAATCCATTTTCACCACTTTATCCGCTTCATGACCGGAGCCGATAAGCACCTTGACCGCATCGGATTTCGCGGTGGACACCCGGCCCTCGGGACCAATCTTTTTCTCGGCGGTAATGCGAATGACATTCTCGCCTTTCTGCAGCCATCCAGTGATTTCCTCGATTCGGGATGAATCCCTTGCACCGATGGTCAACCGATGCACGCCATTGATTTCAAGCCGTAGCCGGTATTGCACCCGGGGCGCCGGTCCCTGGCTGGCAATGTAGTATTTCGCCCTGAGGCCGGTCGTATTTGCATCACCTCCGGTCTCTACGGATTTATCGCCCCCGGTTTCGAGCACTTTCACCTTATACTGAGGGGCCTCAATGTGAATATCGCCCTTTTTGTCGATGCGAACCGTGTTCACATCCTTGAACGTTTTTTCCCGGACCTCCGTAATATCGACCCCATTCAGAAATATGCGGGACGCATCGGCGAACGGCGCAACAAGCAGCACGGATATAACAGCGATGATGGTCAACCTACTCTTCATGGCGAAAACCTCCATTACCGGCCCGGGCGGGCGTCAGGGCAGGGAAGCCCGAAGACTGGACTGCCGGGGTGCGGATGTTCACTTTTTGTTCAGCTCTTCTTTCATTCCCATGAGCTGATACAGCTTTCGAAGGGCCTCCACGTCATACAGTTCAAGTTTCTCATTTACAATATCGAGATACTTGTGCTCCTTCAGTTGGAGTATACCACGTTTCACCGAGTCCACGTCCAATCCGATTTTTGAAGACAGTTCAATGGGCGTGATGGCCAGAACCACCTGGGTCTGCCCCGGCGCCTCATGCTGTGCGAGCCGGATGAGGGTGTTGACAATTTTGCTCTGCGAATCCCGAAGCATCATATTCTCAATGCGATCTTCGGCAGACTGAAGTCGTCGCACCAGTTGCCCGATGAGCTTCAGGGCGATTTCCGGCTGGGATCGCAGCAGCGCCCGGAAGTCGTCCACCTGAAACGCCAGCACCCGACAGGCTCCCAGCGCCACTGCGGACGCCGGTTGAATCTGGCTTTCGAGCATGGCGTGTTCGCCGAACATATCGCCCTTTTTTAAAACAACGATATCACGTTCAATATGTCGCACCCGTTTGATCAGCCTGACGCGTCCTTCCAGAATCATGAACACTTCCCCGGATGGATCATCTTCGAGAAAGATCATTTCACCGCCGCTATAGCTGCGGCCGAATTTCTCAAACAGTTTTTCTGCGCTTTTAGATTCAATGTCCATAACCCAGGCATCTTAGGCGGCAAGGGGATGTTTGACCACAAAAATTTAAGAGGAATGTGTTTCACCGATTGAATTTGCTTTCGCAAACACAGACCGGGCGGGTATGATGACCCCATGAATTTCACCGGCGCACTCATTGCACTTGCAACCTTTTTTGCCATTGGTCTCGGTTTTGTCTGGGTCATTCGACTGGAGTACCACGTGGGCGCCCATGTGGCCCGTTGGGTAGCGCTGCTTGGCATCCTCCTGATTATCGGGTCGGCATTCATAGACCACTTCTGGGGGTCAGCCATTGTGGGTATTATCGGGGGTACCGTTCTGTGGGGCGCCACCGAGCTACCGGACCAGGCCAGAAGAGTCGCTGCCGGACAGTTTCCGATGAACCCCCAAAAAAAGGCTCAGAACGATGAACTTTGAAAGTGCGGGACCCATTTTTGCCGTAACCACCGTTATCACCATTGCCGTGGGCCATCATCTGGTCCGAAAACTGAACTACCATCTGGGTACCCGCCCCGCTGTTCCGCTGTTTGTCCTCGGCGTCCTGATTTTTGCCTCCTCATTTCTGGTGGCAAATCAAATTGGCAGTGGGGTGCTCGGCATTGTTGGATTAACCACCATTGTCGATGGGGTGGAAATCATCAAGCAGGAAAAACGCATCGCCCGGGGCCACGCACCGATGAATCCCGGACGACCTGTCCCGCGCACCTTTTCAGAACCCAAGTCATAGGGTTCTGATTCAGTCCATTCTCCTGAATGATCGGTTCCCCTGGCGAGATTTCGGATGCGCTACGAATGATGCATATCGTTGGGGCACGTCGGGTCATCGGCTGCGGATGCCTCGGACATGGGGACATTTTTTGCGACATTCGTAGCATTTCTTAATGACAAATCCCCGGGCATTGGGAACAGAGGATGCGCTTCGGCAGCGTTTCTGAATCACAGATTGATTGTTTATGGCATGTTCCGGGCAGGCGTTTATGCATGCCCGGCAGTCGGGGGGGCAAACCTCGTACCCGGCCAGAGGGCTGGGATCGATGACTTCCCGGGTGAGCAGGGCGCCCATCTGAATCATGCTACCATAGCGATCGTTGATGAGCAGACTGTTTCTTCCCAGCTTGCCGAGGCCCGCCAGCATGCCCGCGTGTCGCATGGACAGCACGCCCTGTGCACGTTCGTTTTCTGCATCCCAGAACTCCGACGGATCATCCGAGGGCAACGGGACGGTACGAATTTTTTGCCGCTCCAGATGCCTGGCCAAATCGTACACCAGCAAATCCACTTTCTGCACACACAGGCTGTTGAGATGGGTGTATGGAATGGGGCTTCGGGCAAACAGAGGCTCGCTGGGGACCTGCACGGCCACCACAATGATGGATTCTGTTTTGGCGTAAATATCTGTGGGGTGAAATCCGGGAGGGGCATCGGCAAATCGACTGACCGGCGCAATACCCACCAAATCGGCGCCCAGTGAAGTTGCAATCTGTTCAACGGTATTCTTCATACCAATTCTGTTATCAGAATCCGCGAAGACTGTCATTCAACGCCTCCTGTAAATCCAATGGTTGGGCCAGTTCGGAGCCAGTGCGGGACAAACGGAAACCCTTGTGTATACCCTGATCATTCATCACATTTCTGATGGTATCAGAGAGCTATCCAGCGGCGTCGTTGAATAGTCCGGGAACCCGTTACAAAAGTCAGGTGAAAATTCCCCAATTGAGATTGAACCGATATTGTATCGCTAATCGAACCTGCGGTATTATCGTTTAAGTGATTTAAATTATTTGAAAAATCAGGAGTGTGATAAATTTTTCTCAAAAAGTGCAACCGGTTGCACTTTTTTCCCATTCCGTTTCTGAAAACGTCTCAATTGCAGCATCCCGGTTATCTGGAACGAAATTATCGCAGCAGATTCATTCATTATAATCCAATGTGAAATATTCATCAATCCCAATTTTCCCGCCCCCTCCACGGAACTGGTGGCGCATGCACAAAAACCTCCCCGTACGGGCGGGGTGCCATCCCCGCCCTCTATGCCCGGTCGTAGGTGGCACAGATGTCGAAGAGTTGGCGGACGGCATCGGCCCCCATCGCAAACGACTCGGAGTGATTATTCCCAGGTAGCGAGAGGTTGGGATTTGATTTACAGTGCACTGCCACCGGGTGCTCAACGAGATTTTTTTAATTCGCTCAGTAGCGACACCGGGGTAAAACACTACACGCCATGATTCAAAAAATTGAAATGAAAACAGAATATTTTCCGATTTTCATCTGCCTCACCTCATTGGCAGCGATCGTATTACTTGTTGGATGCAATAAGAGTTCGAATTTACAGACGGATGACAGTGAATCATTTGAATCGGGGAGCACATCACAGGATGACACATCGGCCAATGGTACAGATTCCAATTCGGAAGATACAGAAAGTCCGCCTGTCGATTCGGATACGGAACCGTTTGTCAATCCCATCGATTTCGTTCGAATTGAAGCGGGATCGTTTCTTTGGGGTACCCCCGAGGACAGCACTGAACCGTGCAGAGCTGCGGATGCCGAAGATCAGGCTGCTGTCAGGTTGACTCATCCATTTTATATAGCCGAATCTGAAACGACGCAGGCGCAATGGACGGCTCTCGGATTTTCCAACCCCGGCATTCCGAAGGGCCCGGATTATCCAGTGAATTGGGTGAATTGGTTTGAAGCAGCTGCTTTCTGTAACGCACTTTCAGAAAAAGAAAGTCTTGAACCCTGTTACAATCTGAATTGCGTTGGAAACATGGGTACCGGGTGTCCGGAGTCGGCCGATACAGAGAATATCTGGTGTGATGATAAATGGGGAAACAGCGACAATACCGTCCTCTTCTGTGGAGTGCCGACACGGAAATATCAGAGAATGTATGAATGCAAAGGGTATCGGCTACCCACCGATGCAGAATGGGAATACGCCGCTCGGGCTGGAACCACCACTGCGACCTACAATGGAGATATTACAACGGACTCCGGCGCCTGTGAGGAAGATTCGGTGATGGAGCCCATTGGCTGGTACTGCAACAATACAACCCATGCCATGCCGGTAATGCAGAAACAGCCGAATCAATGGGAATTGTACGACATGCTTGGGAATGTGCGCGAGTGGGTGGATCATGTGGATACGGGTTGGGGACTCGCACACGATGAAGGTGCCGCGGAACCGCTCATTGATCCCATGGGAATCGCAGAACCGGCATGGGAAGACTGGAATATGCGCACCATGCGCGGCGGTTTTTACACGTATGAAGCCTGCCGGGCGAGAGCCTCCTCACATTTCGGTGAAACCGCATCCGGACGTATGCCAATCGCAGGGTTCCGAATTGCCCGCACTATTTTTGAATAGGTTAACCATTGCCGAAAAACGCCAACAATCAGGTCACAATGCGTTCAATACCGTTATGAGGAAAATGGGGACGGTTTTCGATTTCTTGAGTAATTATTCATTTGGCGATATTGTCCACGTTATACATGCATCATTCCGAAATGTCGAAACTGAAGCGGATTCTTCGGGGAGCCCCCACATCATCGAAGTCGGTTGGGAGTTGATCTCTTATTCTGTCAATCATCGGCTCATTGATGTGGGGACTCGGAATCTCGATTAATTGCGGGGTATTTCGATTTTGCCGGATAGGGTTGGTCCGCCGTTGCTGTATGTACATCCATGGCGAGATTTCAGATCCTGGGTCCGTCGTAGCCTGCTGTGCGAGCTTTAGCGCGAAGTTCGAACTTCAGATTTGGGGTCATACAGGAGGTTCCTTCCTTTGGTTGAGCCAGTGCGGGACCGACGGGACCCCTTGCCTATGCCCGGTCGTAGGTGCCACAGATGTCGAAGAGATGGCGGACGGCATCGGACTGTTCGCTGAAGGCACAGGGTTGCTGCCGGCAATGGGCGAAGTATTGGCCACTCTGGTGGGCCACATCCGGGGAGGTGGCCAGATAAAGGGGAGTGGCGGCGCCCTGTGCCGGCGATTCATGGCCGCCGAAACCCAGGTCGCCGGAGAGCTTGCTGCGCACATCTCCGGGGTGGCAGCTGTTGACGGTAACGCCGGTATGGGCAAAGTGCGCTGCAAAGGCCCGGGTGAGCATCCGGTCGGCCTGTTTGGACTGCCGATAGGCTGAATCGTTGTCGTAGGGCCGGGTTCTGAATTCCAAATCATTGAACTGCAGTCCACCAGCCCAGTAGCTCGCCACATTCACCACCCGGGCACCGTTCGCAGCGGTCAGCGCCTCTTCAAACGCCTGAATCATCCGGAAATATCCCAGCACGTTGGTGGCCCATTGCATCTCAATCCCCTCGTTGTTTTCCATCCGTTTTCGGGGACAGGTGGCGGCGTTATTCACCAGCACATGCAATGGCCCGCGCCATCTCTCCGCCATCTCGCGGATGTCGGTGTGCAGTGACAAATCGCACGTTTCAAAGACGGCAGGCGCAGAAGACCCCCGCAGTGACTGCATCACATTTTCGCCCTGACGCGTGGTTCGAACCACCGCGGTCACCTGATATCCCTGTTTTGCCAGTCCGGCGGCAATGGCTTTTCCAATGGCGCCCGCCGCCCCGGTGACCAGCGCTTTTGGTATCGTTTCATTCCGTGTTGTCATGGCGCACAATATAACCATCCGCACCTATACCCACATGGGCAGATCCGACTGGGTCGACAGCAAACCAGTGGAGAGCTGCGCCGCCATCGTCTCAGAACGCGACAGCGGTCACCATCATTGACTTTCTATGTCAGTAGCTGGCGGAAGGGGAGGGGAATCGCGGAGAACTGCCGGACTACTCCACTTCGATGGGGAAGCAGTTATTGGGACAAGTCGGGTCAATGCCGGGATCGCATACTTCGCCATCGTCTTCCTGTAAAATGCCGTCGCCGCAGTAGGCGCCCCAGACGCATCCTTTGTCACACTCGCCGTATCCGCCGTCGTTCTCGCCATCGTCACACTCTTCACCCAGTCCAACGATTTTGTCGCCGCATTCCGGGCGACATTCGCTGCGAGCAGTGTTGAAGCCACCGAGGGTCAACTTGAATGATGAACCTTCCACCTTGCGTTCCGCGTGGAATACATTGATGCGGTAGACCTTGCCGGGCTCCATGTCGAATGAGCCATAGGTGTTGTCATCGGTGGGATCGGGATCCGGGTCATCGGAGATGGTCACACTGCCGCTCTCCGGCACATGCACCCCGCCCAAATCAAGGGCCAGCTGACCGTTCACAAATACCCACACGTCATCGTCCCCGGTGAATTTCAATGTGGCGGGGGTTTCCGGATCATATTTGAACCAGTAGGTCACCTCGGAGGTGAAATAGAAGTTGTGGGTCATGGCCTCTTCGTTGAAACGCGCTTCCCAGGGCCATCCGGTCATGCCGTACTGGGCGGGAATCTTGGCGCATGCATCCTCGTGATCCATGTCGGTAACCGAGTTTTCCATGGTGCAGGGCGATGTCTCAATCAGATCATCCAACGGGAAAAACAGGGGATTGCCGTCGTACTCATACTCCGGCGGCACGCATCCCTGGGGATTGTCGGTGGTGTCCCATGGGCAAATCACGCATCCGTACTCCTTGCAGTCCGCGTAGTATTGCCCCCCTTCATCCTGCCAGGTTTCCGCTGTCAGCGGTTCGCCGAGTTCGCTGTTGGGATCCGGAGGATACCCCAGCCAGTGCTCGCCATTTTCCCCATACCGATTCACGAAATTACCCGTGCCATCGGGGTACAGCACAATTTCGCCCACCTTGGCGGGTTCCCGGGTGTACCAGTCTTCAATTTCCTGAATGCACCCGTATTCGGGTCCGGCGTATACCGGCTTCCAGTCGTCATTGAGGCGGTCGGCCACCAGCCCCAGGGTCAGGGTGCTGCAGGACGGTTGACCGAAATCCATATCCACCATGCGGGTCGCCGCGAAATCCCGGTAAATCACCGATGCGGTCAGGGTGCATTCGTCCTCGTCGGCGCAGCCTTCCTGATAGCAGTCGAACCCGGGTTCCTTTTCGCATTTGTCGTTGCATCCATCTCCATTGATGCGATTGCCATCGTCGCACTCTTCTCCGAGTACCAGTCCATCACCGCATTCCGATTCGCATGCGCCGTTGGCACAATCGGGTTCTTTCTGGCACTGGGAGTTGCAACCATCAAAGGGGACGTCGTTGCCATCGTCACAACTCTCCGCACCCTCCTGCTTGCCATCGCCGCAGACGGTGGGTTCACACTTGCTCACGCCATCTTCGCCTTCGGAACATTTCCAACCGATTTCCACCTTGCAGAGGGCCGAACAACCATCGTTCTCTTCCAGGTTGCCGTCATCACACAGCTCCGGCAGAAACAGCACCCCATCGCCGCAGATAATCAGCAGACGGCATTCCTCCCCTGGCGGGTGACAGGTATATCCTTTGGCCACTTCGGTACAGTCGCCGCTGCAACCGTCGCCGTCGTTGGTGTTGCCGTCGTCACAGGCCTCTTTCTTGCGGTCCAGTTTACCATCGCCGCAAACGGTGCCACCGTACAGGTCGGAATCGCTGTCGGTGTCGGTGTCGGAATCCGAATCGGAATCCGAGTCGGTGTCGGAATCCGAGTCTGTGTCGGAATCTGAATTTACGTTGCTATGGCCGTCTCCCACCTCGGCGGTATCTTTTTCACACCCCGGGGCCGCAAACAGAACCGCGCTGAGAAGTATTCCCAACACTGTCAACTTTTTTAATTTACCTACAATCTGCATTTCTTTTCTCCTCACGATAAGCTAAGTCGGTTATTAAAAAACCACCATTCAATCTCTGCGTCGGCCCCCGGTATCCTTTCTGATATTATCTTAGATGCGCGATGGGTGTAAACTTACAATTGGAAAATAGAATTATCCTATAAAAAATGAACACTTCTCCGGCAGATCCCGGCTCTAATCGCCGATTGATTTGTTGTCAGCGGACTATTTCTGCAATTTCCGGAGGATTTCGATAGCCTGTCGGGTGGGATTTTCGCCGTTTTTGTCCCAAAGGGCAATTATTTTGAAATCCCTGGTCAGTCGAACCGCACCGTCCCCTTCCCGGATGAGTTCCATGACCGCATCGGGATGGATGCCGGACTGAGCCCCAAGATGCAGGGTTAACTTTTTGCCGGTGGTTTCGAGCCCCAGCACGCCCAACTGCCTGCAGAGAGCCCGGGCCACCATCCCATCGATGAGTCGTTCCGTGTCATCGGGAAGCGTACCAAAGCGATCCACCAGGGATGCGGCAATCTGATTGACCTCTTCTTCCGACCTTGAGGTGGCGAGCTCCTTGTAAAAATGAAGTCGAAGTCCCACGTCATCCATGTATTCCGCCGGGAGAAACCCGGGAGTCTCCAGATTGATCTCAGGTTCATACGAGACCTCATAGTCCTCTCCCCGAAGGGTGGCGGTGGCTTCTTCGAGCAGCGACATATACATTTCAAAGCCCACGCCATCCACAGCACCGGACTGTTCGGCCCCCAGGAGATTTCCGGCGCCGCGCATCTCCAGATCCATTGACGCCACCTGAAAGCCGCTGCCCAGTTCAGTGTGCATGGCCAGGGTCTCCACCCGGTCCCGGGCCTCCTCGCTGAGCATCCCCATGGGGGGGACAATGAGATACGCGTAGGCCTGAAGATCGCTCCGACCCACCCGGCCGCGAATCTGATAGAGCTGGGCCAGTCCAAAGGTGTCCGCCCGGTCGATGAGGATGGTGTTGGCCCGGGGAATATCCAGCCCCGACTCGATAATGGCCGTGCTGACCAGCACGTCAAAACGACCATCAATAAAATCGCGCATCACCCGCTCCAGGGCTTCTTCTTTCATCTGTCCGTGGCCTATGGCAACCCGGGCCTCTGGTACGAGACGGGAAATTCGGCCAGCGATACTATCGATGTCTTTCACCCGGTTGTGCACGAAGTACACCTGCCCGTCTCTGGCCAGTTCCCGCTGCACCGCCTCCCGGATGAGGTCACCGTCATCGTGACAGATCATGGTGCGGATGGGCATCCGGTTGACCGGGGGAGTGCTGATAATGGATAAATCCCGGAGTTTTGAAAATGCCATGTGCAGCGTGCGGGGGATAGGGGTGGCGGTCATGGCCAGGGTATCCACCGAGGTGCGCAGGGATCGGATTCGCTCTTTGTGGGCTACTCCGAAACGATGTTCTTCGTCCACCACCAGCAATCCCGGATTTCTGAAATGTACATCGCTGGAGAGCAACCGGTGGGTGCCCACCACGATGTCCACGGTCCCTTCCTTAATCCCGAGCACCACATTGGCGTTCTGCCCTTTGGTGCGGAATCGGCTCAGCATTTCCACCCGAACGGGATAATTGGCGAATCGCTTTTTGAAAACCAGATAATGTTGCTGAGCCAGTACGGTGGTGGGAACCAGCACCGCAACCTGCCGGCCTGAATTGACCACGCGGAAAGCTGCCCGGAGCGCCACTTCAGTCTTGCCGAATCCCACATCGCCGCATAGCAGACGATCCATGGGGCGGTCACTCTCCAGATCGGCCATGACTTCCGCAATCACCGACAGCTGATCGGTCGTTTCTTCAAAGGGGAATGCAGATTCAAACGCCAGATAGAGATCATCGACGGCATCCACGCTTTTGCGGGTGGTCAGCTCCTTTCGGGCGTACAGATCCAGCAGTTTGGCCGCCAGCAGCATGGCGCGCTTGCGAGCCGCCGCCCTGGTTTTAACAAACGTATCGCCGCCGAGTTTGTCGAGTCCCACAATTCGTTCAGAGGCGCTCTGGTATTTCTGAATCTGTCCGAGGCGATATACCGGCAGATACAGTTTGTCATCCCCCCGATAGGTGATGAGCAGAAAGTCCACGCCCACGTTGCGCACTTCCTGGTGCACCAGTCCTTCATATCGACCGACACCGTGTTCCTGATGAACCACCAGATCCCCCGGCTTCAGAGAGGTAATATCAAAAAAGACATCTTTGGCTCTGGATTTGGAACGCTTTCGCAGTGAACTTTTCTGAAAGATTTCTTCTTCGGTAATATAGCAGACGCCTTCGGCCGGCCACAGGAACCCATTGGCCAATTCCCCCTCTGTGAGGATGATGCCCTCTTCGCGGATATTCCCGGCATCCGGTTTCCGTTGTACGGTCACATCCCGGTGTGCGAGCATTTCCACCAACCGTTCCGATTGCCCTCTGGAGTGGGTGACCAGCACCGTGCGATATCCAGCTGATGAAATGTCCTTGAGCTGTTCTGCCAGGGCATCCAGTACATCCAGGGAGCCCTGCTGCGCCGCCCGGGCATTCAGTTGCTGACGAAACTCGTTGAAGCCCAGCGTCCGGGGATTCAGATACCCGGATTCATCGGAAAGAGTGGTTGTACCGTCGATGGCGGTCCCGACGATTCTTTCTTCATCGGGTGTGCCGGCAATGGCCAGACTGTGAATGTGCACGCATCTGGTTTCATTCACCGCTTCAAACAGGGTGTCTTCATCGCAAACCAGCATCCGGGGAGAAAACGCCGGTGTGGCGCCCGCCCGTTTCCGATCGTAGTCCGCAGCCATCTGTTGCATGGCCTTGTGCCAACTCATCTTCAGCCCTGCCGGATTGTTCAGACAGAATGTGGTATCCGGAAAATAGGTAAACAGTGAATCCAGGGATGTGGCCATCGCGGGCAGAAAGCTGTGGGCGCCCACGAAAGTGCGACCGGCAATGACATCCTGAATCAGCAAGTCCGTTTGCGCAGTCGGGTAATTCACACTGTCGCACACGGTCCGAAGCCGGATTTCGACGGCTTCGATTTCGGCGGCGGTGCCAGGGCGTTGCGCCTGGGAAACCGGGTGAATCCAGCACTCCTCCACCCGCTCCGTGCGCAGTTGGGTCTGTGGGTCGAACCCATCCATTCGCTCCACTTCGTCGCCAAAGAAATCCATGCGCACCGGCGTGTCCATCCCCGGTACAAACACATCCACCAGCGCCCCCCGGATACTGTAGGTGCCCTCGGTTTCCACCATGGGGGTATGATGAAATCCGTTTCGTTCCAGCAGACCGGTCAGCGAATCTCTTGAAACCATGTCGCCTGCCCGAATCTTCAGGATACCGGAAATAAACATTTCCCTGGGAATCACCCGCCGGAGGAGGGCCTCCGCTGGAATCACGAGAAATCGGAAGGACGTTGGCTGGGCGGATAGTCGAAACAGCAGGGAAGCGCGCCTGAGGGCTGCACCACGGTCGGGGACTGCCTCGTCGTAAATCCCCGTTTCATAGGCGGGAAACTGCAGGACGGTCGATGATTCCGTATGCAGGCTGTCCCCGGTAAAGAAAGACAGATTCTCCGCCATGAGCGCGGCATGACGGGCATCGGGTTC
This sequence comes from Polyangia bacterium, assembly GCA_050287845.1. Lineage (GTDB taxonomy): Bacteria > Myxococcota_A > Polyangia > JAAYKL01 > JAAYKL01 > JAFGXQ01. Next base: position 48,328 of record JBNKCR010000153.1, on the reverse strand, counting down.
CACCACCACCATGGGTCTGCCATCGACCCGCTGTAGTTCGCTCAGCAGGTATGCGGCTGCCCCCCCATGCACTCCGGCAAGGTTGACGGGGGCATTTGTCTGCCATCTGTCGGTAATCTGACTGCGGGCAACGCCGCTGCCCACGTGTGGAATGGAGAGGGACAAGGTTCAGTCTGTCAGGGCGCGTCCACGGCGGGTGTCACGGCGTCTGGTGCGCCCGATTCTGCCTTGGAGGTATCGTCTTTCGCTTTCGGCGTCAGGGTTGCCGCCACAGTCACTTTATAAATGCCTTCGTCATAAATCCAGTCATCTCCGGAAACGGTTCCGGTGAAGGGCTCGAAGCCGGGTTTCTCCAAGGTGTATTCGAATGAATCATTCAAACGTTTTATCGTTCGCATCGGTGTACGCCCAATCTGCCTGTCGCCCACAAAAACCCGGACGCCCACCACGTTTGCCTTGAATGTGGCCACCTGTTTGGCTTTCTTGAGTTTCAGAGATACAGTGAGGGGTTCGCCGGCAACGGCCGTCACGGTGGTGACCAACGGACGGAAACCGAAAAGATTCGCCAGTATTTCATGTTCTCCGACAGGGAGACCGGACAGGCGGATGGGCATACCTTCCCGGTGAACTTTACCGTCCAGGGCCACTGTGGCGTCGGGTTCATTGATGGAAATCACCACTTCCCCTGACATCCCCGCAGCGGCGGTGGACTCGGCCGCAGCGGCGGTGGTGGTGTCGGAATCCCCGGATGAATCGGTAACGGTTTCCGTATCGGAACCCGAGTCGGTTGCGGTGTCCGAATCTGTGCCGGAATCGGTTCCCCCGCTGGAATCGGTATCCGTAGCGGCAGACATTGCCCCGAGGTTTCCGGCGGTATCTTCCGGTGTGTCTGCGTCTGCAACGGTATCTCCATGCGCCGCCCCGTCTGTGGCTTCCCCGGGCGTTTCATCGTTGTCGTCGGATGCATCGCCCGCAGTATTGGCCGACTCTTCGGCACCGGGGTGCTGCATCATCGCATAAATCAGGGCACCGCCAACCAGCAGCGCAATCACTGCAATCATCCCCCAATTGCCGGTTTTTTCCTTTTCTCCCGGGAAGACGGTTGCTTCTGGCATCGCCCCGGAGCCGGCGTCGTCATTGGGATCGTTTGATTTGTTCCGTTTGCTCCTCTCGGTAATTTCCTCTGCCGTATCGGGATCGGGGTCGTCCGCCGATTCGGCGCCGTCTTCATCGTCTTCCGGAGATTCATCCGCAGAAGTCGGCAGCAGGGTTTCCACAGAAGGTGCAATGCTGTCCCGCACGCTTTTGCCGTCGGGAACAGTCACTTCGTTGTCCACATCATCATCGGGTTCACCAAAAACGGAGGCCCGGGTAATTTCCATGCCCGCTTTCTGCATGGAAATGATTTTCTGGATGTTGTTTTTGGAATTTTCATCCAGACGGATGAATTTAATCCCCATACCGGCTGGCTTGCCCTCCGTGGATTCATCTCTGGTCCAGACGACACGTCCCACTCCCAGAATCACGGCCGAATCGTCTTCCAGGCGAAAATCGATTTTCAGCAAAGACCCCCTGGAAAGGGGTTTCTGTGAACGGATAAAAACACCTCCCGGGCTGATATCGTGACTGTGCTTTTCGATGAATTCAGTCACTGTGGCGCTTTTGTACCGTACGCGCAAAGATGCCTGAACCCGCTTCTCACGCCGTTCGTCATTGCTCATGGTGCTTCCTCCAGATAAAGAAAAGACGACTTACGCAGCATCAGATATTCCTATTTCTTTTTCAATGTGAGGGTGTACTTGATGGTTGCACCAGCAAATGTGCCAGTTCCTTTTCCCTTGTATAATTTGGCGCTCCGCTTGCCAAGGGTGGCGTTCACCTTCAGATCGCCAATCCCCAGGTTGAATGCGCCAGTCACTTTCAGGCTGCTGCCCCGGATCGCAACAGCGCCATTGATTCCGGTGCTGCCCACGGGGCCGATTTTCAGATTGCCGTCCGAACCCTCGTAGATTTTACAGGTGGCCGGTGGCGGGGTAACGGGAAATTTATCGCCGGAGATACTGCATGTGTAATTGCCCACCAGACTGCCTTTGGCAATGCCACCACCGGTTTTATCGGCGGCGGGCTCCTCGGTGGGGGGTAATTCCGGTTCGGTTGCCGTATCTGTCCCGGTATCCGGCGCCTCTGTTTCCACCGGTTCAGCCACCGGGACCGGGGCGGGAGGAGGGGTTGCGGGAACAACCGGAGCAGGTTCTTTATCTTTACAGGCGCTGACCATAAACATCATATTCAGGACCACGATTCCAATAACTGCTTTTCTCACCATCTGATAGCCTCCCAAAAAAATATGCGTCTCGCATACGTGTTCATGACGGCAACGAATTGACTCGTTACCGTACAACATAGCAGATTCTTTTCAAGAACAGAAAAGAATCGACTATCTCTGATTTATTAAATCAACATACTAATCGCGTTTTGCCGGTTCCGCCAGGCACGAAGGCAAGTTTGATTGGATATCAGGGGGTTATCTCAGTTCCAGTACCCGCCGCCGGGGGTATGATTCCGATGTTTCTGATCGCCTTCGATGACTTTCAGCTTGCGCTTGAGATACAGATATCGGACCCGGTTTTTCAGCCTTCCCAGACGCCACAAACCGGTTACCAGCAAGGCGCCGATAGCCAGTCCGCCCAGATGCGCGGCGTGGCTGATACCGGATCCACCCACGATGAAATCGAGAACAGCATATCCAATGGGAAAAAGGGCAAAGTAGCGCCCTCGAATTGGAATAAGTCCAAAGAGATAAATCATCCTATCCGGATACGAAATGGCCCATGCGGCCACGAGACCGTAAATGGCGCCGGACGCACCCACCGTTGGCACCGCGGGATAAAACAGATACCCCACAATGAATACAACGATTCCCGCCCCGGTCCCGCAGATCAGATAAAATCTCAGAAATGCGCGGCTACCCCAGTTCTGCTCCAGCACGCCCCCGAACATCCACAGAAAGAGCATGTTGAAAAGAATATGGGTAAAATCGCCAAGGGAATGAAACCACATGTAAGTGAACACCTGCCAGATATGAAATCCGGGGAAGACAAGAACCGGTGTCAGGGCCATTTCCTGATAGATGGCCCAGTTTTCCAACCGGCCGGCCAGCACCGTGAGCAACCAGAGCCCGGCGTTGATAATCATCAGGTATTTCACTACTGGCGTCATGGGCCAGGCCTGTATTAAGGAGTTACTTCTCATAGCTGCAATGTATCACCCGTCGAAAGGAAGTCAACGACACTCACTGGAAACCGCCTTTCGCTTCAGGCGCTCAAAATTCACATCCTGTTTGGCCGTTTCCAGCGCATTAAAAAATGTCTGCACATCGGGAAAATTCCCCCGGGCCAGCAATCCCTGAACCGAGGCGTTCAAATGCCGGCTGCAGGACATGCGGGCGGCGGTCGTGGCCACTCGCAGGGTCTGATATTCTCCGGTTTTCAGCTCACTCAGTGCGGTGATTGCATCGGTGTTGATGCCGTCGGCTTTCACTGCTGAATCCAGGTGAGATACCGCGTCTTTCCGTTCATCATTCCGAAGCGCAATCACTGCGAACACCTGCTCGGCCCGGGAATGGATTCGGCTGTTATCGGTCACTTTCATCGCATTCTCCGCCGCGGTTCGGGCCCCGGTGAAATCTTCCAGTCGCAACTGGGCGTTCGCTCGTCCTATCCAGGCATTGCCAAGATTTCCATTGATTTCAAGGGCCGACTGAAATGCATCCAGGGCATTTGCGTTTTTCTGTTTTTCAAGCAGCAGCATCCCTTTGGTCATCAGAGACCGGGCTCGTTCCAGAGCGTCCAGCTGTTCCCTGGAAACCACTTCCGAACGGGCATCCGTTATCATCAGCAGACGTGGACTTCCGGCAGTGGAAGGTACCAGCCACTCAATGACCAGGTCCTTATCCCGAACTGCTGTAATGCTGTTCTCGCCGACATCCCGGCGATCGGTTTCCGTATTGAGCGTCCGGGCCATGGCGTAGATATCCGGATGGCGGTCCGACTTCGCCCCATAATTCAGCTCGATGCGAAACAGTCGGTTGTCTGCAAATGCGAGCTCGATGGTGAAAACCACATTCCCTTCCGCGTCGGTTGACGGCAGAATCAGTGAGGTACTTTCGGGAATACCGTCGTATGCACTGTCGATGGAACGGACATCGGATGGGATTCCTTTCTGAATTTCGGACAGGGAAACCCCCATGAGTGCGCAGAGCCCTTCGCCGCCCAGCCGGGTGAGAACGGAAGTCAGTTCGGATTGTCCCGGGAAGTCAGCGTATTTCGATAATGGTTGGCATTGATTCCCGGCATTCAGGGTTTCCGTTGCCGATGGCGTGACCGGCAGCTGTGCCAGGTCAGCAGGCCGCCTGTCCGGGGCGGATGGTTGTGCAGCTGCCCCGTCAGTGAGCAGAGCGCCTTCTTTCGGATGTTGCGACGAAACCAGGCCCACGGTGACGGTAATTCCGATGAGCACAATCACCGGTGCACTGACAATGACAATCCGCATCTTCGGGGGAATGCGGCCAATCATGGGCGTCAGTTTTGTGGCCAGTAGGCGCATTTTTTCAAGGGTGCCCCGGCGCAACCTCGCAAAATCGGATACAAGCTGTTTCCGGATACGGGCCATCCACAGCGCTGCGGGAGTCCCCCCGGACATGGATTCCACCGGTACTGTCGGGGTATCTTGAATCGGCACTTCCGGGATTTCGGTAGCGGCCAGCTCTGTGGTCAGCTGATCAGCGTCGACGTCCCCCAAATCCAGCTCCAAAGCCTGGGACTCATCGGTATCCAGCAATACCAGGGATGAATCGTCGTCCAGAGACATAATCAGACTTACATCAGCGTCCCCTTTGTTCCGGGATTCAGCAGCAGGGAACGTTTCCGACGCCGGGGCAGCCGAAGCGGGTTCGAGCTGGACAGTCCGGGTGGGTATTTTCACCGGTTCCATTCCCAAAGCGGTTTTCTTCCGCGGCATTCCGGGGATGGCTTTCTTTTCGGTCGGAGATTTCAGGGGCGGTCTGGAAGCCTGGCGCTGCCGCGATTTCATCGTCGCGGTGGACAATCCTTTTTGCCCGGATGGATTGTCGGCATCGGATGCCACCATCGTTCCCCCACTGTGTTGCCGGAAGGCGGATGCGAGTTTGGAAGCATTGATTTTAAGGGTTTCTTTGCGCGGTCGCCGGTTGCCGACGATACTCTGAGGTTTCGGTGATTCTTTTTCGTTGGTATCAGAATGATTCGGGTGCTGTTTTTTCGGATTCTGTATAATGGAATGAATGGCGGTATCCGCGAGATCTCCTTTGTCGGCGTTCTTTGTCACAGGTTGTCTGAACCCGCAGTATTTGCAGCGCACCGCCAACACAGACAATTCCTTGTGACAGGCCGGACAGACCTTGGTGTTGCTCATAACCGTTCCCTTCAACTGTCAATATCCGCTGTAACTACTTGAGATACCAATAAGTTACTGCACTTCATCAGAAATCAAGTATACACCCAATTCCCCGGTTCCTCCAAGAACTCGAATGGGCAGTCTTTGAAAAATTATGACAATAACATACGTTGAAACAATCTCTGACAGAATCGGGAATGAAATGAAAAGTACCGAGCTGCCAGCTTTTGCCTTTTGCAGAAAATCCTCAATTTTCTGAACGAAATCCGCATGTTTGAGTCCTCCGTGTACAGACAGGCTTTCATGACCAAAACGGCCGAATCCCCGAGTAATCAATGTGAATTCAAATGAATCAGACATTTTGCATCGCACCCGGCCGACACGTGGCACCCGGGAAAACGGAACATCCTTGATTCAGAGCGCAGTTGTGCGTATGACTGTGCGGAACCGGGGGAAATGAAGGAAACGGCCATGCCCATTCAAATTGTACTTGCATCCAAATCACCACGCAGAATTCGTATGTTCGAGGAACAGCGCATTCCGGTGCGTGTGATTCCGGCAGAAATCAATGAAATTCGTTTGCCAGAGGAAGCGCCGGTGGATTTTGTCCGTCGTCTTTGTGGCGAAAAGGCCATGAAGGTTGCGGCCGACCTGAGCCGTGCCGGTGAAACGCCGTGGGTGGTTGCGGCCGATACCATCGTGGTGCACGACGACCGGATTCTGGGAAAGCCGACCGATCGGAATGATGCCCAAAAAATGCTTCGGAAGCTGAGCGGATGTACGCATACGGTGATTACCGGGTGGACGGTGGGGAAGAACGGCGAGGCGTGGACGGTTGCGCATTCTCAGACGCAGGTGACGTTTCATCGACTTTCCGATGCAGAAATTGACGCATATGTGGCCACCGGTGATGCGGATGATAAAGCGGGCGCCTACGCCATTCAGGAATTGGGTGCCTTTCTCGTAAAAGAAATAAGCGGTGATTTTTACAATGTGGTGGGATTGCCCATCTCGCAGGTGGTCCGTGCTCTCATCGACAGGGGGGTACTGAAAGGATTTCTCGAGACATGAGTGCGATTTCTGAAAATCTCAGACGCATCCGGAATGCCATGGAAGCGGCGGCATTGGCCAGGGGCCGAAAAGCGGAGAGCGTGACACTGGTGGCCGTTTCCAAAAGACAACCGGTCGATGCGATTGTGCAGGCGTACGAAGCCGGTCAGCGGCATTTTGGCGAAAACTATGCGCAGGAGCTGCGCGACAAGGCGGATGCACTCGCGCATCTCACCGATATTCGCTGGCACTACATCGGCAATCTGCAACGCAATAAAGTGAAGTACGTGGTGCAGGCGGCGTCGGTGATGGAGTGCATCGATACGGTTGACATTGCGCAGGAGTTTTCGACCCGTGCGCAGCGTCTGGGTCGGTGTGTGGATGTGTTTCTACAGGTGAACGTGGGAGAGGAAGCACAGAAATCGGGGTGCGCAAAGGCGGATGCACCCGAAATAGCGGCGCAGATTCGCGCGTTGCCGGGCATTCGCCTGCGAGGGTTGATGACGATTCCGCCGTTTCATCTGGAGGCGGATGAGACCCGGTTGTATTTTGCATCCCTTCGACAGTTGCGGGACGACATGGGAGGCGCCGAAATGTTGCCCCATCTGTCCATGGGCATGAGTCACGATTTTCGGGAAGCCATTGAAGAAGGGGCCACAATCGTTCGGGTGGGCACGGCAATTTTCGGTGAACGCGCCCCTCGGCCAGTGTAGTTTTTTTTACTCAGAATTTTAACCGGGAAGCAACACCCGGTTTCCGTATCGGGGAGGACCACGATGACCGATTTTCAATCACCTTCGTCGGGTAAGAAGCGAACTCTGTTCATCGTCTCAATTGTCGCCGCCATGGTGCTCGGTGCGCTTCTGGGGGGGATGGCAAAAAGAGAATTTGCGGTGGTCACACTGCTGGGCGATCTGTTTTTGAGTGGATTGAAAATGATGATTGTGCCGTTGATTGTATCCAGCATCATCAATGGGGTGACTTCTCTTGGGGACGTGAGAAAATTGGGTAGAATTGGCGCCGTGACCGCTGGCTACTACGTATCTACCACCGTGATGGCAGTGGTCATCGGTATTGTGATGGTCAATCTGATTCAGCCGGGGATGGGGGTTCAGATTGCCGGCGCAGCGGTACCCCGTGTTGCGGACTACGCTTTTATCGACGTGGTACGGGGCATGGTTCCCGCCAATCTGTTTGCCGCGATGGCCAACGGCGACATTCTGCCGCTGATTTTTTTCTCTATTTTTTTCGGACTGGTGATGTCTGCACTGGGAACGCGCGTGAAGCCCCTTAAAGATGCAGTGGATGGACTTTTTCTGGTGAGTATGAAGATGGTGCATCTCATCATTCTCGCGGCGCCGGTCGGTGTGTTTGCGCTGGTGGCAACACGAATCGGGGTTGCCGGGGGATTTGTTGCGTTCGGTGGAGAGCTTCAGGCGATTGGCGGGTATTTTGTCACGGTGATTATCGGTCTCGTTCTGCATGCCATCATCATTCTGGGCGCAATAGCATGGATGGTCACCCGGCAGCATCCGGGAGTGATGATTCGAAAGTTGGCCGAGCCGTTGCTGCTGGCGTTTTCAACGGGGAGCAGCAGCGCCACGTTGCCGGTTACCATGAAAACGGTTGAGGAAAATCTGGGGGTGGATAGACGGGTGTGCAGCTTTGTTCTTCCCCTGGGCGCGACGGTCAATATGGATGGTACTGCGCTTTACGAAGCGGTCGCAGCAGTATTCGTGGCGCAGTGCTATGGCATTGAACTCGGTTTCAGTACGCAGTTGGTTATTGTGCTCACGGCGACCCTGGCCGCTATCGGCGCAGCGGGAATTCCCCAGGCAGGTCTGGTGACAATGGTAATGGTACTGCAGACCGCGGGGCTTCCAACTGAAGGTATTGGAATGATTCTGGCGGTGGATTGGTTCCTGGATCGATGTCGCACCGTGGTCAATGTGTTTGGTGATTCGGTGGGTACTGTGGTGGTGCAGCGATTGTTGATTTCACAGCTCCACCGGGTATCCGAATTGACGGCTGATTGATTGTCCGGACGCGTCACCGGTTTCGTTGATTCATTTGCCGGACTGAATCAGGTTGAATGGATATGTGACGATGACAGTACCGCCGTCTGGTGGCGGCGGAAACGTGATTCGTCGAACCACTCTGGCAATGCAGGTTTCCACGTTGGGGTTTCCGAGGGTACTTTCTTTTACCGCTGAAAGTATGACCCCTCCCTGCGAGTTGATTTGAAACACGATGGCAACCCGACCGGACAGGGTTGCGTTGGCAGTCAGTTCTCTTTCGTAACAGAAGCGAATCTCCCTGATTTTTTGCCGGATAAATCGTCGGATGACTTCTTTGGGAAGAGATCCGGACACCGATTGGGTTTCAGAGCGGACTTGTATGTTTGACCTGAGATTACCGGTGTCCTTCAATGGCCGAGCGCCGGAAAACTTGCATAGTGGTCCGGTGCAATGTCCGGTGGCGTCGTGCCCTAATCTGCCGAATCCCAGGGTTGACACGCCAATGACACCATTTGTATCTCCACCGCCGCCTCTGCCCGGACCGTTCACGCCCATGCCGCCGTAGCCCAGGGAACTCCCGATGTCATCTCCAACGAGATTTCCCAGTGCATTTTCGGGATCTCTGCCGATGGTGGAATCTACTCCCCAGGGAGACACGATGCGGGTATTGGCGAGGAGGTCAAGAATGCCTCTGTTTTTCGAAATCTGTTTCAGCAATTCTTTTCCGATGACAGGGTTGCGGGTCAGCGGCGGACCGGCAATTCCAATTCGCCTGTTGGTTTTTGACGCATGGACATCCCCGGCTTTTCCGCTCGTGCCTGCCTGTGCTTTTCCGGGATTGCCTTCGGTCTTTTCTTTCGGTTTCACTTTTACCGGAGGCAAGTCGCTGGCTTGAGCAACGGTGATGATGAACTTTGTCATTCGGTTCTGTTTCATCATATCGTCAAAGTTCATACCAGAGACTTCCGGTGGAACCAGACCGACCAGTACAAAGAAAACGGTGTGCGCCGCTACGGAAATGAATGTCCAACGACCGGGAATGAAGTTCAAGCCCATCCCGGTAAAGGCTGCCGGTTCTTTCATGGTACGTTTAAACACAAAGGTCCACGGTCCAATCTGACAGCGAACCTCACCATGCAGCAAGAGGGAGTGGGCACGAACAGTTCGCGACTCCTGAAACGGTTCGACAATGTCGCCCTGTCGCACAGTGCCGCGTGTAAACGCCGGAATATTCACCGTTGCGGTGTCGTTGACAATGTTCAGCAGCGCGTGCTGGCTGTCGGATATGAACTCTTTACTGACCATGAAATCACACGCAGGGGTTTCGCCAATGCAAAATCGGGTGATCCGGTCAACAGCCATATCGAACTGCTCCAGTTTCAGACAGGTTTCATTCCAGTACACGGCGGCTTCGATACATTGCGTTGAAAACGGATGCTCTGTTTTTTTTGGCGCATTCAGAGCACTGCGCCTGCTGAATCGGTTCATCGCGACTCCTGTTTTTTTGTTGAAGCTGTGAAAATAAACAGGGCTGAAACGGAATTGGAATATTCCGGCTCTGCCAACTTCGATGGTTGTTTTTACGATGCGGTCAGCTGACTGATGAAGCGTCGACGCTCACCCGGTACAGACACGGGCCAATTGGAAAGGTTCCCAAAAAAATGTTGACTGATTTTGCGTGAAGAACTGAACGGGTTCAATGTTTGCAGTCCAGGGTTCCGATGTTAATTAATCGACAAGAGGAACGCGTCTGGTGGTGACGTCATCATCCGGAAGTGGTACTTTTCGGGATGTTCCGGACGGATCGATGTCAATGGACTTTTCTTTTTTACCCCTGGGTTTATGCACGGTTTCAGCATCATCTTCAGCCGGGATGACAGGGGCTCTTCTGACCGCTGTTTCTTTTTTGACATGCGTCCGGACGGCGGACCGATTTTTTCGGGTACCGGATGCGTGCGATGATGGTTCGGAACCCGGAGCGGACTCTTTTTGTGTTGCATTCAATCCGGTATCTGTATCGCCGGATGCATCCATCGAATCTGATACGGTGGGGACTGCTGATGCAGGCACCAGTACGGCGTCAATTCGCTTCAGTGTGTTTGAGGGCCCCATGAAGGACAGCGAATAATCCTCGTACCCTTTTTTGGATATAGTGAGGGTATGATTCCGGTTTTCTGCAATATGCAGCCTCAGTCCCTTTTCGCCCACGCTCCCCAGCTTCCGGTGATTCAAGGTCGCAACGGCATCCGCCGGGCTACTGAATATCTGAAGGTTGGCTATGGCCTCGTCCGCTTCTGTTCCGGATGGGTCATCGGATGCGGGAGAGACGGAGGATTGGCCCTGAACGACCGCAATATACAGCACCGCAATGATGGCACCCACCAACAGGGCAGCAGCCGCGCCAATCAGCGGTTTTCTGGCCAACCCGCCAGCGGTCACCCGCGACGGCGATGTATCTCTGTTTTCTGTGACGGGTGGATAGCCTGATGGCGTCGTCGAAACCATTTTTACAGGGGGTAGACTGTCGGTTTCGGGGCTCGGGATTGCCTCCGGAAAGCCCTGGCGCGAAAAATTTTTTTTCTCAGATAATTTGAGCATGCGAGCGCCGAAGGCGCGTCGGTCCACAACCCGGGTGGCAAATTCGGTAGTGAACCATTTTTTTACGTCACCACAGGAAACTACGCTCCGGCCGGCGACCAGATTCAGATCGGCGGTAAAGGCGTCAATAGTCTGGTATCGGTTTGATGGATCATTGTCGATGGCTTTGAAGATTACGTCATCAAGCCCTTCCGGCAGGTCTGATTGCAACATTGATGGCAACTTGAGCTGTCGCTGGGTAATTTCTTTCAGAACGGCTTCCGGGTTGAATTTTCCGGTAAAATTAAAACTGCGATGCTGGGTGGCCAACTCGTACAGGCACAACCCCAATGCGTAAATGTCCACCCGATGGTCCGGTGAATTGTTCTGCAGCATTTCAGGGGCCATATACGCAGGTGTGCCTTCCAGGTGCCCCTGAGACTGGGGGGTCATCTGAACATTGGATCTGGCGATACCGAAATCAATGACTTTCAAATATCCGTTGGTATCAAGCATGAGATTGTGCAGGCCAATATCCTGGTGGATAACCGTGCGCGCTTCTCCAACCGGGGATGTGGAAGAATGGGCGTAATGAAGCGCATCACAGGCATCCAGTATCATCCGTGCCGTAACGCCAAAGGGAATTCGCTGCTGATTCTGGTTGCACTTGGTGAACAGGTACTTCAGCGTTTCACCTTCCACATATTCCATTACGATGGAAATGGCATCGTTGGATTTGTAGATGTCATAAATTTTGACGATGTGGGGATGATTCAGTGAAGCAACGAGATTGGCTTCCCCGATGAATCTGTCAATGAGTTCATCAGAATCCTGGTTGTGCCGATTGTGGATGCGTTTCACCACGACCAGCCGGTTGAATCGTACAGCACTTTTCTGGGTGGCGAGAAATACGTCTCCCATTCCGCCCCGTCCAATTTTGGCCAGTAGCTGATATTTCTGATTGATGTCGCCCCCGGGGGAATTCTTATCCAACAATGTCATTTTGACTTTCCCGAAAACGCGGTGATTCCGCTGAGCCTGTTGCGGTATGTATGATACAGCAAAATCAGCGCAGCGTCAGTTAATTTCCCCCTAAAATACTGTTTATGAAACAAAAACCGATTCAATCAACCCATGTAAGCCATGAATGGCGGAGAAAGTACACAGAAAGATACTGCGCAATAAAAATTTACTGGAATAAAAGAATGTGTCATGTCATATTTTTTTGCAGGAGATACTTTTCTGGAATTTCTCGTTGTATCTATTTTGTATCGTTTTTTGAAAACAACAGTCTGGAACGTGATCATGATGAAGTACCCTTTTATTTCCATTTTCATGATTGTTTCTCTCATTTCGTTTGCCGCCAATGCGAAAGAAGAAGCGACTTCCCCGAATCTCTCCGCTGAAGAGCAGAAATCCTACGACAATCTGGTGCAGTCCGGTGTGACGCTTTACAGTGCAAAGCGTTACGGGGATGCCGCAGAAGCGTTCAAGGCGGCATTTGAGATCCAGTCGGAACCGGAGCTGGCATACAATATTGCCCGTTCGTACGAACGCATTGCCCAGAGCGAATCTGCGCTGGAATGGTATCAGAAGTTTATTGGGATGCCTGGAACCACCGGCGAGCTGCGTGCGAGGGCGTTGGAGAACATGGCGTCATTGCGCAAGGAAATTGCAGTCAGAAAAGCGGCAGCGCATGCGTACGAAACAACTGCGGATGATGCCGGAGCATTGGCCCGGGAATCCGATACCCGAAAGGGTGAGGATTCACCAGTCACCTCTAAAGATACGGCATCCGATAAAATGGGACCGGCCCATTCAGCCGCCTGGAAGGCAAGAGCGCCGCGGAAAGAGATTTATCTGCGGTCTAAAATAGCCGGTTGGTGGCTGACCGGGATTGGATTGACGGTTGCGGCCACCGGGAGCGCCTTCGGTGTTCTGGCGATTCAGAACAAACAGGAATACGACAGAGCGGGCACTGATCCGGATAAATTGGAACACAGAGATAATGTTCAGAAGAATGCATTGCTTTTTGATGTGATGTTCACCAGCGGTATAGCGGTGACTACCGTTGGAATTTCGTTGCTGATACTGTACGCGGTGAAAAACAGTGGTGGTGGGGAGAGACTCGAGGCGACCGATAAAACCAGGCGGAACCAGGCATCATCACCCCGTGTGACACCAACGGTGATGTTTGGAAACGGGATATTTGCCGGCGCGCTTGTGGCGCAATTCTGAGCGGGAGGAACGCAATGACTGGCAGAGTAATGATTTCCAGAAATAGACTTGTTGAGTTTACGGTATGGATGGGAGTCCTGCTGTTTATCGGGGGCGCGTTTGCAGGCTGCTCGGTTCTGTATAAAATTGACGATGAATGTGATGCGAACAGTGATTGCACTTCCGCTGCAGGTGTGGCGCTGGAATGTCGCCAGCACCTGTGCGTGTGGGCCGATGAAACCGGCGAGCACGATACGGCGACTGCCACTGATACATCGTCGGGGGATTCGGATACCGTTCTCACCGGTCTGGACCTTCTGGGGGGCCCCTGTACCCGTATCGACGGGATGGATGATCCCTCTTTACCGATTCCCGACGACGCGATTGTCATCGGTTCCATTTTGCCGACAACTGGCGAGCTGGAAGTGCCCGGGACGCATTTTGACCAGGTGACGTTGCTGGCACTGGAAGAAATCAACAAGGCAGGCGGCATCTGGGGACGGAATTTTATTAAAGTGTCGTGTGATTCGGGAACGTCTCCTGTGACGGCCAGAGCGGCGGCGGAACATTTGCGGGACCTGGGCATTCAGGCTGTGCTGGGGCCATTTGCAAGTGAAATCGTATTATCCGTGTACAGCGATGTGTTCAAGGACGCCGGAATGATGGTGGTCAGTGCCGGTGCGAATGCGCCGATTGTCGCCAAGGCGTCTGCGGATGGATTGATATGGAGCACGTCGTTGCCAGCCGCACGCGAAGCTACGGTGCTGGCAGAGGAAGTATTGCATTCAGACTGGCAGAAGGTGGCGGTTGTGCGCCGGGGCGACGCGTGGGGCGACAGCATGTTCGAAGCTTTTTATTCCAGATATTGCACTGCGGAAGGTATTGATTGCAATGATGCGGATTCGTTTTTTGTACGCGCCTACGAGACCGAAGACCTGCAGACGTCCCTGAGCGAAGTCGTACCCCAGTTGGTGGCATGGCAACCGGATATTCTGGTTGCGTTAACCTATGTGGAAGACGCCATTGCCATTCTCAGCTTTGTCGGGAGCAACCAGATACCGGTTCGCAGCATCCTCTGGAACAGCGTTATTTCCACGGATCTGACATTTGTGTACATTAATCCCGAACTTCATGGTGCATTGTGCCAGGTGCAGTCCGTGGTGCAGGAAACACCTGCCGGCATCGCGTACGGATCGTTTTTAACCCGATACCGCGCGCGGTTTTACGGCGACAATCCGGTTCCCTACACAGCCAATTTTTACGACGCGGCATACATGCTTGGCTACGCCTATGCGGCCGCCGCCAGCGATGAGAATCCGAGTCCGACCGGGAAAGAGATTGCCGCAGCCATGGGACGGCTTTCCAGTGGGACGCAGATTGCCGCCGGGTCGGAAGAGTGGAATACCGGCTTGATGGCCCTCGGTGCTTCGGAGAAGGCAACCATTGATTTCGTGGGGGTTTCGGGGGATGTGGATTTCGAGGGCGGCACAGGAACCATTATCTGTCCGGTGGAAGCCATTCGTTTCAATGTGGGCGATCAGTCGATTGAAAGCGTTGGACAGATCTATTCCGCGGATGACGAGTATACCGCTCCGGACTATTCCACCGTCACCGACAGCGTCTGTGGAGAAAACATCCAGCCGTAACCGCGTTCGGTGGGGTTGCTTTCAATGTCTGTCCGTCTTTACTGCCCTGAACATTTTCAGATATATATGTACTGCAAAAAACCGTTCTTCCGGTGAATTGTATCGGCATACGTTTTGCTTTGTTTTCAATGGCAAAGGAAAATGGGCTGATGAATGTCGTGGTGGTCCGGAATTTCTTTGGTGTACAGTTTGTTCAGACTCAAAAAGTTGCAATTGCAAATCAAATGGGAATAGTTGAACTGAATTGAAACAGAGGATTATATTATCTGCCGACCGAGGAGGAGATTTTCATGAAACGATATATTCCGAAAATTGCTTTTGGGATGCTGCTATTTTGCGCTGCGGGGTGTAGTCCGCCCATCATGTTGCCTCCTGTGCAGGAACCCCTGGATAGCATGGCGTGGCAGAATTGCGCCAATGATGCCCGAGCCCGGAGTGGTCGATCGGTGATTGACGACATGACCATGGACAGTGCGCAGTTGATTTGCGAAGGAGTGGTGTTGTCCAATGACCCCGCGCATGTGGATGAGGCGGTGGAGATGCTCACCGAAGCGGCAATGCGCGATAAAAATGATTATCGCGGATATTGGTTAAGTGCGCGAATTCTGACCGGGGCGGGTCGCTACGAGGAGGCCCTCACCCATTTCGCCAGAGCAAAAAAGCGGGCGCCGCAGATGGATGTGCCCACGGTGAAGCTGGCACAGCTGGTGGCGGATAACGACGGTGACCAGGATGCGCTGCTGTTTCTGCAAAAGGCGGAAAATCGGGAAATGTGCACGTTCAGCTGCATCGGAATGCTTGCGGATCTGTATCATCGGACAGGTCAAAGCGATGCGGCGAAGAAACTCTTTGAAAACATGCTGAAGGAACGACCGGAAGATTCGGAGGCGTATATTGGTCTTGCGAGAATCAGCAATCAGCAGGAGCGATTTGATGAAGAGGCCGACTATCTGAAAAAGGCCATCGGCACCAGAGGATTTGATGCCCTTGATGAGGAGCGCCGGGCCACCATTCATTACAGCCGGGCGTTTGCCCATTACAACGCCGGGGAATATGACAGGGCGCGCAAGAGCATCAACAAAGCGCTGGGGATGAAATCGAAAGCGCAATGGCTGTTGCTGGCCGGCTGGATTGAGCTGAAACTCAAAGACCCGGCCATGGGACTGATTCAGTTTGAAAAGGCTATCGACGCCGACGACAAACTGGCGGCCGCCTATGCGGGAGCAGGGGATGCGTCGAAAACCCTGGGAAATTTTTCCGACGCCGATAGGCACTACCGCAAAGCCACACAGCTCGACCCCCTCAACGGGTTCTACAAACTGAAGCTGGCAGCGCTGCTGATTGAGCAAAAAGACTACGACAATGCGAAAATTCAGCTGAATGATGCCCTGAAACAGGGGGAGGAGAAACTTCCGCAGGATTTACTGGGGGAGATTCGCGATGCCCTGAAAAACAGATAAAACCTGTTTCCCCCGTGTAGCTATAAAATTATCCATGCATAACCCATTGAAATCACGTTAAAAAAAGGCGAATCCATTTTTTTCTTCCAGTGGAACAGCAAGGTTGCGTCGTGGGGATTACTTTTCTGTCGGAGTCGGAACTAGTTGGTTTGTGCGGCGAGGGCTCTCAGGTATTTTTTGGATCGCCTGGCCTGGGCGTGGTCTTCGAACATGGTGATAATTTGTTTGAACGTTCGCTCCGCGTCTTTTTCCCGGCCCATCTCAAGAAGGGTGATGGCTTTAAGAAACATGGCGTCCGGAATTACCGGGGAGTTCGGAAACTGTTTTTCAACGCTTTCAAGACGGACCGCCGCTGCATTTTTCTTGTCTCTTCTCAGATAGAATGACGCTACATACATTTCGTGGCGGACGAGCGCGGATTCCACTTCCTCGAACATTTCCCGGGCCCTGGGGACATATTCGCTGTCTTTGAACACCTTCAGGAAATGGCCCAGTGCCGCGCGGGCATCCCGGGTCGCCGTCTGATCTTTTTCATATGCCGGCGGTGTGAAAAAATATTCCGATGGAATCTGCTCATAAAAGGATTCCGCTTTCCGGAAGGCAGCGTAATGGGCCTCGGGATGCGTGGGATACAACTTGATGAAATGCTGATACGATACAGCCGCTTCTGCATGGGAACCCAGGCCGAACGCGCAATCGGCGATGCGCAATTCTGCCAGAGGGGCGTACTTGCTGTAAGGATACTGCGTTTTTATTTCATAAAATGCGTTCTGCGCTTCGGTCCAACGCTCCCGATCGAAGCTGCGCATGGCGTCTTCGTACAGGATTCGAGCGGATTCAGAGTAATCCAGCGATGACATTTTCTGGGTAGTGGAGGCACAGGCCACGCCCATAAAGAGTGCCAACCACAGGAGAATTGCTTGCTTCATTCGGTTCATTCGTATCTGCCCTTTCTGGAGGGAGTCTATCGAAAATTCTTTTCATACCCCAGCAGGAGATAAAGCGACAGGCAAAATTTTGCAAAAAATTAAGCAATAAATATATAGTTGCCTATATTGCCCCCATGGACTAGCATGCTTGGGAATATTTCAAACGTATAACGTGCGCGCATTTTAAGCGCCTTTCTGGCAAGGAGACAAAGTTATACCCATGTCTTTGAGATCATTGAAAACAATTGCATTTATGGTTGTGCTGGGGGTGTTGGTGGTAGGAACTGCCGGTGCGGCGGAAAAAAGTATGAAATTGTCGGGCTCCCCGGGTGACGGTGACAGCAACGACAATGTGAACGAACTGGAGTTGTATCGGCCGACCCATGACAAGTTCAATCTGCACCTCGGTGTGGGATTTGTGATGGGCTTGCCAGATGACCTGAAAGATGCCGACTACGAAGATATGGGCGTTCAGGGATTGGTCGGATTCGATGTGGTGCTGGCTGGGCCATTGGCCCTGTCATTCCAGGGAGGCTTCAATTCCTTTGTGATGGGGGATGGCCCCAACAGTCTCACCAGCGCGTTTGTTGGCGCGGGTTTCAGATTGCGCATGTTCGCAGATACCCATGGCGCCCTCAGCGAAGGCGGGACCGCAGCGGGAAATCTGTGGTTGGATGCCCATTTCAGCTATGTGAATCACATCTATGAAGACCACGGCGGATACGATGTGGGACTGGGTTACGAATTCGCACTGTTCAAAAACATCAACATGGGGCCATATGCCCGGTTCATGCATGTGGTATTGGGCGACGGACTCAAATATATGTCGGTTTCCGGCGGTCTGGCCATTTCCATTGCCGGAGATACGGAACCCGGCGATATGGATATGGACGGCATTCTGGATGATTTGGATGAGTGTCCCAAACAGCAGGAAGACAAAGATTCCTTTATGGATGAAGACGGTTGTCCCGAAGCCGACAATGATGAAGACGGCATTCTCGACGCCGATGATGAGTGTCCGGAAGTGGCCGGCATCCCCGAGAAGAAGGGTTGCCCGGAAACCGACAACGACCAGGATGGTATCGAAAATGACGCCGATACCTGTCCGGATGACGCGGAAGACAAAGATTCCTTTGAAGATGAAGACGGTTGTCCGGACCTGGACAACGATAAAGATGGCATCGACGACGACCACGACAAATGCCCCAATGAGGCAGAGGACAGGGATTCCTTTGAAGATGAAGATGGCTGTCCGGATCCGGACAACGACCAGGATGGGGTGGAAGACGCCAGGGATCAGTGTCCCAACGAAGCGGAAACCATGAATGGCAAGGATGATGAAGACGGTTGTCCGGACCTGGTTCGCATCGTGAATGACCAGATCAAGATTTTGCAGAAAGTTTATTTTGCCACGGGTAAAGCGAAAATCCTCGGTAAATCCAATGAGCTGCTCAACGAGGTAAGTTCGGTGATTCAGGCCAAGCCCGACATTCGGGTGCGCGTCGAAGGTCATACGGACAACGTTGGCAACGACAAGAAAAACATGAAGCTTTCCCAGGACAGAGCGGATGCGGTCAAGGGATATCTGGTAGCAGCTGGAATTGATGAATCACGGCTGGTGGCGGAAGGCAAGGGGGAAACCACTCCCATCGCAGACAACATGACCAAAGAAGGTCGCGCGGAAAACCGTCGCGTGGAATTCCACATCATTCGCCCTGCAGCGGAAGCGGAAGCAGCACCTGCATCCGCAGAAGCAGCACCTGCACCCGCAGAAGCAGCACCTGCCCCGGCCGAAGCAGCGCCCGCACCTGAAAAATAAATTTCAGGTGCGCTGCGCGTCAGACGATTCTGACCAGCTCATTCTGAGTTCCCACATTTCGCTTCAATTACTGAAACGAACCCCCATATCTTCAAACGTATTGAAAAGTGCCTTCCGGCAACAGGCGAGACCGCTGCATGAATTCACTGTATCACTGGAAATGGTGCACCGGTCAATCTCTGGTGTGGTGCCAGATGTGGTCTTCAATTTCCCTGAGGAGGGCATCCAGACTTCGCTTGTCGTGGGCGCTGGTGGTGACCGCATTCAGCGCCGCCGCTTCCATTCGGGCTTCTTCGGGAGCCACGAGATCCACCTTGTTGAGCACGATGAGCCGTGGAATTTTTTCAAGCTTCAAATCCATCAGGATTTTTTCAACAGCCTGCATCTGTTCTTTACGCATGGGATCGGACGCATCCACCACATGGAGCAGCAGATGGGCGTCCTCCAGTTCTTCCAGGGTTGCCTTGAACGCGTCCACCAGGTCTTTGGGCAGGTCGCGGATGAACCCCACGGTGTCGGTGATGATGATTTCCCGTTCCCGCGGAAATCGAAGGCGACGGCTGGATGTTTCAAGGGTGGCAAAAAGCAGATCTTCCGCATACACCGTGGACTGAGTCAAAGTGTTGAGCAGGGTGGATTTACCCGCATTGGTGTAGCCCACAATGGAAACCACCGGTACTTCGTTGCGCTGGCGGCGCTGCCGGCGCTGAGCGCGCCCTTTGCTCAGTTTGTCAATGCGTCTCTGCAGTTGAGCCACCCGCTCTCTGGCGCGACGGCGTCCAATTTCCAGTTTGGTTTCGCCGGGCCCCCGACCGCCAATTCCTCCGGTCAGTCTGGATAGTGCGTCGTCTTTGGCCCCCAGACGGGGAAGCAGATATTTCAGCTGCGCCAGCTCCACTTTCAGTTTCCCATCTGCCGAATTGGCCCGCTGGGCAAAAATATCCAGGATAAGCTGGGTGCGGTCAATGATCTTCATCTCTGTTTTCTCGGAGATGGCGCGACTCTGATTGCCGCTGAGATTGCAGTCGAGAATAAGCAGTTCCGCATCTTTCTGAAGCGCGCGGACCATGATGTCTTCGAGTTTCCCCGGACCCACCACAAATTTGGGGTCCGGTTTGGCCCGAACCTGAACGATGCGATCCACCACATCGACGCCGGCGGAACGGGCCAGTTCCGCCAGTTCGTCGAGGGAACGCCGGCCCGCGGTAATCCCCTGTTTGGTGGTGGCCACATGGGCGATGATGGCGCGCCCGTCCTTGGCCTCCACTTTGCGGCCGCGAATATTTCTGGAAAACTCCGCTTCCACCGATTCAATCAGTCCCAGAAAATCGTCCGGCAGGGTTCCCATATTGATGGGTCCGATGACCCGATGGAGTTCTTCTCCCTGTGAGGGGGGCAGCAGGTGCGCGAGAAACACCGCCCCCGGTACCCCTTCCGGCCCCACGCCGATGGCAATGATCATGTCCAGCCTGAGCTTGGTGAGGTCGGTCATGTCATCCCGGCTCAGAGGCTCCTGCCGGAGGTGGGTGTGAACAAAGCGCAGACCGCGGAAGCGCCCTTCACCGCCCCGGACCCGGCCAAAGTCCGGCAGCATGATCCGGTTGGCGTCGCCCACAGCCACGTCGGTGACCTGACCCCGTCGGTCGATGAAGAGTCCGATTTGTCGTCCCAGCTCCCGGGAAAGGAGTGCCAGATGGCTGCCCAGTTCCGGGGTGATGACCTGCCATGACGGCACACGGCGTTGATTCAATCGATCCAACGCATCCAACTGATTGGGTTTTAGTCCTGCAAGATTTCCACTGACTGGCATAGGTTATTCGGTATTGCGCGCTGTCTGGGCAGGCGTTTCTCCCCTTTCAGGAAGGAGTTGTGGGGTGCTTCGGTTTATCCGAGCAGTCTTTTTACAATGGCATCTCCCATTGTTTCGGTGTTTACTTTTGCAGCGCCCGAAGGAGCGATGTCTCCGGTGAATATTCCGTCTGCCAGGGTTTTGTCGATGGCGGCCTCAATGGCGTCCGCCGCGTCGCCCTGATTGAGGCTGTGCCGCAGCATGAGAGCCGCTGAAAGAATCTGGGCCGTGGGATTGGCAATGCCTTTGCCTGCAATATCCGGTGCGGAACCGCCGGCCGGCTCATACAGACCAAAAGTTCCTTCGGACAACGACGCCGATGACAGCATGCCCATGGAACCGGTGAGCATAGCGCATTCGTCGGAGATGATGTCGCCGAACATGTTGCCGGCCAACAGCACATCGAAAGTGCGGGGCCGAACCAATAGCTGCATGGTGGCGTTGTCGATGTACAGGTGGTCCAGCGCCACTTCCGGATAATCTCTGGCCACGGTTTCCACAACCTCGCGCCACATGACCATGGTGGTAAGCACGTTGGCTTTGTCGATGGAGGTGACTTTTTTATTCCGCTTCATCGCCGCTTCAAAGGCCACTCTTGCAATACGCTCCACTTCACCGCGGGTATACACCATGGTATCAAAGGCCTTTTCTGTGCTGCCTGTGCCTTCCCGCCCCTTGGGCTTGCCGAAATAGATTCCCCCGGTGAGCTCGCGGACACACAGAATATCAAATCCCTCCCCCACGATGTCGCTGCGCAGTGGGCAGGCCGTCGCCAATGCGGGAAATACCTTTGCCGGCCGCAGATTGGCGAACAGTTTGAAGTGGGCCCGCAAGGGAAGCAGGGCGCCCCGTTCCGGTTGCTCCTCCGGCGGCAGGTGTTCCCATTTGGGTCCGCCCACCGAACCGAACAGCACGGCGTCACTGTCTTCACAAATTTTCAGGGTCGTCTCTGGCAGTGCCTTTCCCTGGTTATCAATACCGGCGCCACCAACGTCCGCGTGGGTACAGGTGAGGGAAAATCCAAACTTCTGCTGGGCGGCGTCCAGTACTTTGATGGCTTCTTTCATTACTTCGGGACCAATACCGTCCCCGGGGAGAACTGCTATTTTAAAGGTCATGACTCACTCCTTAGTGTAGATGTGTTGCTCAAGTGGACACAGGTACGGCAATGCGATACCGGATTGTCGGTCATTTGTCACGCGGGTTTAAAGCAAAACCGCTGCGCCGTCAATTTTCAGTCCAGTAAGCGATATTTCCGTTCGCCAGTGGAGTGAATGTTCGGTATTTCCAGAAAATTTTTTTTTATTGTGGACTAATCCCACTGGTTCCATCGACTATGTCATTGAGCCTCAAATAAATCTGTGAAGAAGGACTGTGAATGCGTGAATGCAAGAAGATTCCTGATTCAAAACCCTCTGGAAACAAGGTATTGAATTTATCCAATCGAACCTTGAATAATGACGAGCTCATTGCGGGGATCATCGCACGGAATCCCATCGCGGCCAGACAGTTTCACCTTCGATACAGTGCGTCAATCAGTCGCTGGGTCTGGCGAATCATCGGTGCGGACACGGAACACGAGGATCTGGTGCAGCTGGTGCTGGTGCAGATTCTGACCAGTATTCACTCGCTCAAGGAACCGGACGCATTGGATGCATGGATTCGCTGCATCACGTTCCGGGTGGTGCGGGATGAACTTCGCAAGCGTAAAAACAAACACTTTCATTTGCGAAAAGCCCTCGAAATCGAAGAAGACGCCAATGTCGATCCGAACAGTCCCTTGAAGCACGCCCACATCCGGAGTTTCTACCACATACTGAATAAATTATCGCCGGACGATCGCATCGTTTTCGTATTGCGGCATCTGGAGGGATACACCCACGACCAGATTGCGGAGTACTGCGGCTTTTCCATTTCCACAGCCAAGCGGCGTCTTGAACGGGCCAGAACCAGTTTTTTGAAAGATGCCATGCAGGATTACATGCTGATGTCCCTTACGGGGAGTAATTATGACGCCGAATGAAAAACTCATTGAAGATATTTGCGAACGGGTGGAAGCGGACCTCGGGGATGGGGCAACGGAAGCCAGACTGGCCAGATTTGAACATTTTGTTCTGACCACCCCCGTGCATCCGGAGGTTGACAGGACGCTGGCGAAAAAAAACTGGCTGCGGGGGATGGCGCTGGCGGCTGCCGTTCTGTTACCCGTGTTGATTGGCGCGGGATTCTGGTTGCGGGATTCTCCCCTTGAATTGCGCATTAATCGACAGGTGGTCAGCGATGTGGCCAATCTGCATATCCAGTCGGGCGTGCACGACACGAAGCAGATTCGGTTTGCCAACCAGAGCCGGATTGTGCTGATGCAGAACACCGATGCGACGGTCCGACGGGCCACCGATGCGGGAGTGGTGATGCGGCTGAACCGGGGGGAGCTGTATCTGGAAGTGGAGGGAAAGGAAAGTCAGTCGTGGGTGGTGCATACCGGGGAGTACCGGGTGTCGGTGCTGGGGACGCGCTTTTATGTGAAATGGCGCGATGCCAAACAGATTCTGGACGTGCGCGTGGTGAATGGCACGGTACTCGTGGAGGGGCCACACGCCGGCAAAGTGGGCATTGCTGTGAACGCGGATACCCATCTCCGATTGGATACGGTGATCGGGTATGCCGCCATCAACCATATGTCGTCCGCCTTTTATGACGCGTCGTCACCAACGCTGCTGCATAGTGGACAGAAGTTGCAGCACGCATGGGCGTTGCGTGCCACGGATTTGGTGGTCCCGCAGGATGAAGATGGGCCCGGGCGTCGGGAGATTCGGCCGGTGGTGTCCCCGCAGAGAGACTGTGTACCGGGGGATCGTGCCGGTTGCACAGGCAGGACGCTGCCCCGGCGTTCGGCTGGCCGGGCGGCATCGCAGCGTTCTTCAGGGGAACAGGGACGCTGGCATCCGGGAAAGAAGATGTCGGTGAAGCCATCCGTCGGAGAAACAAATGCGGACTGGCAGACGATGCTGAACCAGCGGGACTACGAAGGCGCCATTGCCGCCGTGGAGTTCGTTGGATTCACGTCGGTGCTGAAAACCGCGTCCCTCCCGGAGCTGTGGAAGCTGATGAACGCCGCGCGCCGTGTCGGTCGCGATGGACTGGCTGAACAGATACTGCTCACATGTCGGGATCGATTCAGCACATCTGAAAAGGCGCGATTGGCGGCGTTTGTCCTGGGCAAAGTGAATTATTACGGAAAGCGGGATGCGGGAAGCGCCGTGAGGTGGTTCAGAACGTATCTCAACGAAGCACCCACCGGTCCGCTGGCCGAAGAAGCCCTGGGACGACTGATTGTCCTGGAAAACGAACGGGGAAAAACCCATGAAGCGAAAAGTCTGGCATCTCAGTATCTTCGGCGTTATCCAAAGGGCGCATTTGCAGTAAATTGCCGTGATCTGGTGAACGCATCTGTCAATTCGAATCCCACTCCCACTCCGAATTCCACGCCAACTTCCGTTCCATAATGGGGGTCATCGGTACAGGGCAGGTGGGGATGGTATGGGGACTGCTGGTCATTTTCGCTATTCTGGCTACTGCGGAACCGGCGGTCAGTTCGGGGAAGGACGATGAGAAGCAACCGGTGGATAGAACGCGAATTGTGATGCTGACCCGGGCGTATTCAGAAAATGTGGCGGCGTTTTCAACCAATGCGCTCAAGGTGATGTGCGATGAGTTGGAGGTGACCGGTTTTACCGTTGTTCGGGAAACCTCCGACGCCGAAATGGAGACGAGCCTGAAACGGACGGTCAGTGACTCTCTGTACCGGCATCAGTCGTACGTGGCCGTGGTGGTATTGCGTTCCAGTCAGACCGAGGGCACCGTCACGCTCTTTGGTCGCAAGGGGCTGGACGAGGTGGTGGATTTGGATTCCATGTATGTGGA
The DNA here is from genome assembly GCA_050287845.1 of Polyangia bacterium. GTDB lineage: Bacteria > Myxococcota_A > Polyangia > JAAYKL01 > JAAYKL01 > JAFGXQ01. The sequence continues at coordinate 23,406 of JBNKCR010000153.1, read as the reverse complement.
GTTTCCGATGAACCGGGATAAGGCGGAACTGGTGGCGTTTAAAGTTTCTGAAAAAGTGGCCCTGCTTTCGGAGGGGCTGACGTACTCTCCATCTCCGGTGGTGGAAATCACCACGGTGAAACCGGAACCCGAACCGGCACCCGGAAAGTCGAACCGGGAGAAAGCGATGTCATCGGCACCAGCGCCCGCTCGGCGGAACCGGCCGGGGAACTCCAAATATGGTTTGTTTTTGCATACTGGGGCCCTGTACGGACTGCGTTGGGACCGGCACTCCCTTGGATTTCTGGCCGGATTCGATGGGGGATTCAGGTGGTATCCGAGGTGGCACAAAGCCGTTGATTTTGAAGTGCTCTATTGTCCGTGGAGCAATACGGTCAGCTGGGATGAAGTGGGAAAGGCGGGAATTTCGCTCCTGATGATTCGACACGGTGTCTCCCATGTTTTTCGGTTCAATGATATTTTTTCTTTGAGCGTGGGGGGGCAAGTGGGAGTGGGGAAGCTCACTTCGAAAGCGGAGGACACTTTCTACGATAGGGTGAACATTGTTTCAACGACAGATATCAAGGATATAAAGGCATACGCCGGCATTGGCGCCGGGATTCAGTATCAGGTGCACCGGAATATCGTCATTCCGATTCGCATCTCCCTGGGAACTCTCTGGCCGGAAGAAAAAATTACTGTTCGTCTGGTGGACAAAAGAGGGGAAAAATTAAAAAGCGCAAGCAGTTACTTTGGTCCCGTCACTATTGAAGCGTTCATCGGGATTCTGGTGGTCATGAAATGATGGGGCGTATGCATATTCGGGAGGATCTGGAATGAAAAATGAATCAGCAACATTTCTGACCGGTTCGCCACTGGGATGGGGGATTGTGGCCTGGTGCATGGTTCTGCTGGCGTGCAACCCCCATGAGAGCTTTCCGGTGACCGGGGTCTTTGATGGGAACGGCGAAAACTATGTTGACTGGCCGGAATCCAGATTGAACTGGGTGAAGGCGGGTACGTTTTCCGCCAGGTATGCGGATGATGTGGGTATCGGGCATCCCGATGCGGCACTGGTGGAGGGAATGGCGGTGAGCGTCGATGCTGGTGCGCTGTATGTGTTGGGTACCATGACCGAAGGAAATCTGATGTTTGACGCTGAAGACGACCTTGTGTGCGACGCCGCACAGGGGTGCTTTTTTCTGCTGAAATACAATGCGTCACAAACCGATTCCCCAAAGCGTAACTGGGCGCAGGTGCTGGCCAGGCCTGAAATCACCGATGGCAGCCGGGATATCTTTCAGAAGCCCACCGGTATCAGCGCCACCCCGGATGGCAATGCCATGTTCATGAGCATTTTCGAGCGTCCGCCGGGGTTCGCTGTTTCTGACACCCCGGATGTTCCTGCCAATGCATTGCAGATGGACAGTCTGTACGCATCCGTTTTCGGACCGGGACGGGAGTCCCTGGGAGACTGGAAGCTGGTGGAGCAGCTGTACGGCACCGTGGCCCCGTTCTTCCTGTTTGATGACGCCACCTTTGCCATTACCGGGATAGCATCATACTCGGTGAAAAAGGACGAATCCGGACTGGCAAGGAACAGTGATATTCTGTTTGGAGTCAACGAAAACGTGAGCATGGCATACCATGGGTTTCCCACCGCTTTTGTGGGGATGTTTGATGCGTCCGGAAAAGCACACAATGTAAAACGGTTTGATTGGCAAACCGACTACCGGGGCCTTCATCCCATGGATATTGTGGGTACCCGTGTGGCATTGGATAACAATTCGGATGACATGAAAAAGCGGGTGACGGTTGCCGGCTATTTTGATGGCGCTCCAACCGAACTCGACCTGGTGACCGCAGAAGAAGATGATCTGTTTCTGGCTCAGTTCGACGAAGACGGCAATGTCGTCTGGACATACAGCATCAGTGGCAGATACGATGACCGGGCGATGGCCCTGGCCGCCACGGAAGAGGGCGATATTCTGATGACGGGCTTCCTGGGCGGTACTGCGACATTGCACCGATACTTCAGGGGGGATGAAAATGAAGAAGATGATGAAGATGAAGATCCCGAAATTAGATGTGAAAAGGGATATATGGAAGAGCCGCCGGGGTGTCAGATTGTGGCAAAGTTTTCGGGCTTAAATGGAAAGATGCTCTGGTATCACGCGTTGAATCCCATCAATACCGGGGACTTCAGAATATTTGGCAACAGAAATATTTCTTTCGGTGTGGATATTGCCGCTGCCCGGGATGGCTCCGCGGTGGTCCTGGGGATGGAAGCCAGCTTGGATTATCTGGATGCGTTGGATGAGCGCATTGTGTCCCCATGGGATATTTCCGAAGATGAACTGTCCCTTAATGTGTACATGGCCAGATACGCCGGTGATTCAGACGGAAAAATGCTGGGCACCAGACAGGTATTCGGGACCATTGCGGCCATCGGTACATTCATTCCCCCCACCGTTTCGATGTTATCTCCGGATACGGTGCTGGTAGCCGGATCGTTTGTGGACGATGTGATTCTGGAAGAGAGGACCCTGGTAGAACGGATACTTGGAGATGCGGATCACGGTTCGGTGTTCATTGCCAGTTACAGTACCGATTGGGAGCTGCCGGAAAAATATGAAATCGATGCCGGAAACTGCTTCGAAGATTGCTCGCCGGTGGCGATTCAGCGACAGGCCTGCCAGACGCGAGTGGAAAAGTGCAGGAAAGATGAAGATACGGGTTGTGCAAAGTTGTTTGACTGCCGATCGAAGGAGTGCTGCAACGATGGCGACAGCTGTTTGCAGGGAGACAAGTGGATGGCCTGCTTCAACGATTGCATCCAGAAGAACGATATATCGGCAGAAGCCTACCTGATGTATCTGGATATCGATCGATGTGTGGCCTGCAATACCTGTGAAAGGACGTGTGCCGGGGAACAGGCCAGACATTTTCCCCTGTGCGCCGATGGGGAAACATTGAATGATACGGATAAGCCGTGTGTGCAGGAAGAGATTGAGCAGGATACCGAAGGTCGTTTCGGAAATCAGCAGGTGGCCTGTTTTTCCTGGGCGGGCTGGGGTGGCGCGGAAGACACCGAGGGTCCTCAAGACTGTGTAAAGGAGCGGTTCGATTGCGACAAGAATCCGGATTGCCTGGCATTGCGCAACCACATGAGCAATCTGGAAATCCAGCAGAACGGGAGTTTCAGCCCGTGGACAGATACCGATTATGTGGCCGCGGATATAGAAGTACAACGGTTGTTTGTTGATTTTGTGGACTGCATCTATTGCGATGTCTGTGACGAGGCGTGCAGAACCCGGGGGGGCGTCTACTGCGGGGATGACCAGCCCGAATTCTGAGTACAGCTTCCCATAAGTTCTGCCCCATCTCGCTTGCTCCTATCTCAGATGGCTGCGTTGCGCCTCCTTGAATTGGCGCTGCCAGTCCTTCGTCAGCGCGTCTTGCCCTCAGCGATTGGCCCTGCGTGATTTGGTCCCCAACTTACGGGGCGCTGTACTGAGCCGGTACGGGGCGGACAGAAAAAATGCTGCCATTCCATTTCGGACTGAAATCGGCCGATTCATTTATTGGGGAGTTGGGGAAGAAACCGGAAAGGAAAAGTGCGGCGGTTACTGATCCGCGCCGTCGCAAACAAGTCCGGTGCCGCCGTCCAGGATGTCTACCGGGCCGTCGGAACACATGAATTCGCCCCAGGTATCCTCACAGGTGGTGGCGCAGACCATGTCGTCGGCAACACCGCCGGTTTCCGCTTCGCAGTCTGCACCGGGACCGAGCAGTGCATAACACAGGTTGGTCTCCGCATCGCATTCCAGACCGGGCGCGCAGCGGGTTCTGCTGGCCACAAATGATGCCGGAATGTCGTCACATGCGTCGCCGGCGGCGGCACCGGCATAGCAGACCATATCTTCCGGAACCCCGTTTGTGGAAAGCTGTTCACACAGTCCGGAGGCGCAGTCGTAGTCCTCTTCACAGGCAGCGCCATTGGCGACCTTGGCGGTGCTGCAGATGGTGTCTCCGGCGTCTTCGTCATAGATGCATCCCACTGCCGTGGGGCCGCATTCGGGTGCTTCAAATGTTTCGGCATCACGAGTGCACTCGGTGCCGTTCTGGGTGAAGACGGTGCAGGTGCCGGTATCGCAGAAGGTTCCGTCGGGACACTGCTCATCCTCGGTGCAACTGCCGCCGATTGCGGAGTCGGCTGCACACACCCCCTGGGCATTGCAATAGGAAGTGGGCACACAGTCGTCATGAGAACCACATCGATGGGTGGCGTCCGAACCCAGCGGACGGCAAACCGAAAATCCGGTGCTGTCATTGCCAACGTTGGCCGGTGCGCAGGATTGACCCGCCGGACATTGACTGTCCACTTCGCACAGGCTTCCCGTACTGCAGGCGGCCACACAGAGCCCCGCGCCATTGGCGCTGTCGTCGAGTACCGGGTTGCAACTCAATCCCGGTTTACAGGGAATGGCCAGATCGCCCGCTTCCGGACGATTCAGGTTGGCATAGGAACACGCCTCTTCCGCTTCGGCTTTGGGCGTGCAGTGGTTGTCGGCTGCGCAATACAGATTGAAGTCACAGTTGTCTTTGCTGCCGGAAACATGGCAGGGATCCCCATCGAGACCGCGATTGATGCACAGGGCCTGATCGGTATTGTTGCCGGGATCACCGGGCGGAATACAGGTTGTGCCCACTTCGCATTCGATGTCATTGAATGCGCCTTCAAACAGGGCGGTATCATTGGTGCAGACATCGCCTTCAACGAGACCGGGGTTGAACATTTTGCTCAACGCACACGGATTGGCGTCTGCAGCGCTGACCCCCTCTTCACAGGAGGTGGAAGCGGCCGGGTCGACCGGTTGGTTGCATTCCAGGGTATCCAGCCAGGTTGCACAGGCGGCGACGCCTTCAGCATTCACCGTTACGCGGTCCAGATCGACGGTGTACGCAATCTGAGGGACGATTGCCATGGCGCCGGTCTGGGTCAGATGCAACGGCATGTTTGTATCGTTGGATTCATTCAACTCATAGGTGAGCAGTTCCACACAGTCGTCCACGGTATTTTCGGCCGTGCCCATCCCCAGCCGATAGGCGCGCTCTCCCAGGGTACAGCAATTGAATTCCCACTCACAGAACACAGTGATGAGATTCTCCAGTGCCGTTGCGGCATCGATGGGTTCGGTGCCGGTATCCGTGTCGGTACCGCTGTCTGTCGGGGTATCGGTGTTGGTATCGCTTGCCGTTGCGGTATCGTTAACCGTGGCGGTGTCGATGGCTGTGTCAGTTGCCGTGGCGGTATCCGTCACCGCGGAATCAGATGCGGTGGCGGTATCGGTGGCGGTATCGATGACAGCCGAACTGGTGTCCACGACGGTGCCGGTTGCCGTATCTGAGGAGCTGTCGTTTACAATATCTGTTGAAGTGTCAGTACCGCCCGAACCGCCATCGTCATCCTTGCACGAGATGGCAAACAGCAACATCAGAATAAACAGTGCCTTCGATAAAGTTGATAAATACATCTGGTTTTCCTTTCTTCACGCCCCGTGGTTTGGACGTCTCAATCTCATCCACGTTGTCTACACAAAGAAGCGAAACACGTTTTGCTTTTTAATGGGAATTCACTGACAGCGGTTATCTGAATGGTCCATGTTTTCCATATTATCGTGATCCCCTGTTTTTTTGTTATCGCTCACTCTAACATAGTTTTTGGGGGGTGGGCAGTTCCAGACGCGGTTGGGCCGTTTTTTTTTGGGGAGAGATTTCACATATGGTTCATTCTTGCAGCGGCGTTAGAATAAATGAATTATGTTGAGGAGATGGAGCGGTTGAGCCAGTGGCTGATGTCTTTCAGTCGGATTCCAGAATGGTCTTTACCGTATGGCTCAGCAATTCCAGATCGAAAGGTTTTTGAATGAATGCCCGGGCGCCCCCGGCCAGCAGGGTTTCCACTTTGCGATCCCGGGCATATCCCGAGCAGATCAGTACTTTCACCCCCGGGTCTATCTGGCGCAGCACCGAAAATACCTGGGAGCCGTCCATGTCGGGCATGATCATGTCCAGCATGACCAGTGCAATGTCTGACTGGTGGGTTTTGTATTGCCTGAGGGCTTCTTCCCCATCCCTGGCAGAATGAACGATATAGCCCATTTTCTGCAGGACGCGACGGGTGGAGCGCAGCACCATGGGTTCGTCATCAATTACAAGTATCGATAACTCGGAGCTTTCAGCGGCGAGACTGGGCCATGGCGCCATATTGGGCATGGTGGTCCGTCGCCGGTTGAGGGATGGCAGATAAATGGAGATGGTGGTGCCCTTGCCGGGTTGACTTTCAATATGAATATCGCCCCGATGACTCCGGATGGTGCCGTACACCATGGAGAGTCCGAGCCCGGTGCCCTTGCCTTCGGGTTTGGTGGTGAAAAAAGGCTCCACGGCTTTTTGCAGGGTGGCTTCGTCCATTCCCTTGCCGGTATCCGCAATGTCCATCCGGATATACCTGCCGGAATCGAGCTTGAGGTCCGCCGGTTCCGACTCCGCCGGAATGGAGACGGCTGAGGTGCGAATGGCGAGGGTGCCCGCTTCTTCCATGGCATCAGAAGAATTGATGAACAGATTCATCAGCGCGTGTTCCAGCTGGCCGGGATCGCCTTCCACGTGATCCAGCCTGGGCTGGAGCGCCAGGTCCACTTTGATCTGTTTGGACAGCGTTCTCGATAGCAGCCCGATGGCGTCATGCACCACCTTATTGACCGAAACATCTTCCCGCACATACTTGCCCTTGCGGGCGAATCCCAATAGATTTTTGGTTAAATCCCGTCCCCGCTTGCACGCCTCCACAATATTTTCAAGGTCTTCTTCGATGTCATCATCTATGGCGCCATCGAGCTTGAGCATGGTGGCCGAGTTGAGAATCACCCCGAGCAGATTGTTCACATCATGGGCGATGCCACCGGCCAGGCGACCGATGGCTTCCATTTTCTGAGACTGCTGCAGCTGTTTTTCAACTTTGACTTTTTCAATTTCTGTCTCCTTGAGTTCGGTAATGTCGGAACATACGCCCAGCCACCGCAACCCTTTCTGATGCTCCACCACCACCGGCGCACTCCGGTCGGCCCAGTATCTGAGGGAGCCGTCCTTGCAGACCACCCGGTACTCCCGGGACACCTGCTCGGGAGACATGTAGCGTTCCGCGGCCATGGAATCGAACACCGCGCGATCTTCGTTGTGCACATAGTTTCGCCACTCCCGGATATTGGCAGGACGTTCACCGAACGAGAGGCCCAGGACCGCGTCGATATTGCCAAACCATGTGACCGCGTCGTGGACTGAGTCCCATTCGTACAACAGGTCTCTGGTAATCTCGGCGGCCAGCTTGAAGCGATATTCCATATCCCGCCGGAAGGTGACATCCCGGACCGCGTTGACCCGCACCGTATCGCCGTCGTCGTACACGATTTCCCGGCTCTTGATTTCAACCGGAAAGGTCGATTCATCCTTGCGCAGCCCGATGGCTTCACAGGGAATATCAGATTCCGCATCGCAGATGTATTGGGTCACGGTTTCCCGGCTCTGGGGGGCGATGATGTCCAGCTCATCCATACCCAGAAAGTCGGCCGGATCCTCGTAACCGAACATTTTGGCCGCCGCCTGGTTCGCATCCAGACAGAATCCGTCTTTAACCACGAAAATGGCATCAATGGCAGCATCCGCCAGAAAGTGAAATCGCCGCTCGCTCCGGTGCAATGCTTCTTCCACCTGTTCAAGCTGCAGCGCGAGAGACGCTTTTTCCTGCAGTTCCGTTTCCAGGAGGTCAAGCCTCTCCTGAATGCCAGGATTATCGTCTTTCGGTTTATTCATGGTGATGGGCCAATTGTATCTGTTCTTACGCCGGTTTTCAACGGCAACATTCCCTGTTCAATCTTCAACAATGAGCGTTTTCATTCTGACACAGCTTGATGGGCAGTCAAGCGGAACAGAGAGGTCCGAAGACCCATACCGGATTCGACGGATGGGACTGAAACCGGGCCGGCTCAGTTTCCGTTGCGCAAACCCTCATAATATAGCGGAGCGAAATGATGCGACAGCTGTCATAAAATCGGTAGCGACGCATCGGTTCACTTTTTCTTTCGAACGGTTCCGGAAAGAGGACGCAGGGTAACCGGTCCGGTCAGTGCGGTCCGGCAACAGAACCGCAAGTGGGTGGCGTCCAGGTCCCGGCTCCCCTGTCGTCGTTCCTCCGCCTGCAATTCTTCGAGTCGTCGCTGCTCAATGAAATCCCGGGGCGGCAGATTTTCTATTCCTTCGGTGACTTCGGAAAGGCAGCTGCCGCATACGCCCACCTGACACCCGTGGGGATACGTGTATCCGGCGTCCTCGAAGGCGGTGATAATGCTGGGGGATTCACTTAATTCGTATGTTGTACGGTTATTTTGAGCATCAATGAGGATCACCCGAATCATTTAATCAATGTATCAGATCTGCCGGGGGGTGCAACTTGCGATGATTCGGAAACCCCTGCGCCCGCAGCGAAGGTGCGACATGGAACTCACAGGTGGTGGGCCAGCCACTTTCGGGCGACGTCAATGGGTATGCCTTTGCGGCGGGCGTAGTCGGCCAGCTGATCTTCGCCGATTTTGCCGAGGGCAAAATAATTGGATGCCGGATGGGCGAAGTAATAGCCGCACACCGATGCTCCCGGCATCATGGCGCCGCTTTCGGTGAGGGAAATGCCGGTTTTCTTTTTGATATTCAAAAAATCGAACATCAGGTGCTTTTCTGAATGATCCGGACAGGCGGGGTAGCCCGGCGCCGGACGAATACCGCTGTATTTCACGGTGAGCAGGTCCCGGAGTCCCAGGTTCTCATCGGCGGCATACCCCCAGAACTCCCGTCGAACCCGCTGATGGAGCAATTCGGCGAACGCCTCGGCCAGCCTGTCCGCAAGCACCTTGACCAGTATGGCATTGTACTGGTCCCCGTCCGCTTCAAACTGGTGAACCAGCGCATCCACTCCCTTGCCGCAGGAGACCGCAAAAAAGCCCACGTGGTCGGCAACGCCGCTGGCGGCCGGCGCCACGAAATCGGCCAGGGCCTGGTACGCTCCGGCGGATTTCTCCATCTGCTGTCGCAGGGTGTGAATGACGAAGTCTGGTGATGTTCTGCTGCTGTTGTCTTTTGAAAACACGTGAATATCATCCCCTACGGCGTTGGCGGGCAGAATGGAAAAAAGCCCGTTCGCCTGCAGGAGTCGCTGAGAAATCAGTTTCTGCAGCAGCTCGTTGCCATCATCGAAAAGCTTTTTGGCTTCTATGCCTTTTTTGGGATCTTTGAAAATGTCGGGATAGCGCCCTTTGAGTTCCCAGGCGCTGAAGAAAAAGGTCCAGTCAATGTAGTTGGCGATTTCCCGCAGGGGAAACTCGGTGAATACCTTTTCGCCCACAAACGCCGGCAATGCCGTAGGCGCGGCAGTGAAATCAATGCGGTTGCCCCGAGCCCGGGCATCGGCAATGGGGAGCAGTGATTTGCCTCCCTGTTTCTTCCGGTGGTTTTCCCGCAGCTCGTCGTATTCCTTCCGGATTTCAGCGGCATAGTCTGAAGGGCCCGCGGCGAGCAGATTGGCCGCCACCCCCACTGCCAGCGAGGCATCCCGGACATGCTGGACCGTTCCCGAATAGTTGGGTGCAATTTTCACCGCCGTATGAATTTTGGAAGTGGTGGCCCCGCCCAGAATCAACGGAATGGTGAAACCTTCCTTTTCCATAATCTCGGCCACATCCGCCATCTCTGCAAGAGACGGCGTAATCAACCCACTCAGACCAATGATGTCGGCCTTGACGGCTTTGGCCTGACGAATGATTTCCTCGCTGGGCACCATGACCCCGAGATCAACGACCTTGTAGTTATTGCACTGGAGCACCACGCCCACAATGTTCTTGCCGATGTCGTGTACATCCCCCTTCACCGTGGCCAGCAGCACGGTTCCTTCTTCCCGACGTTCGCCGCTGGATAGCGCTTCAATGTGGGGCAGAAGGACCCCCACGGCCTTTTTCATGACCCGGGCGCTTTTCACTACCTGGGGCAGAAACATTTTCCCTTCGCCAAACAGCTCTCCCACCCGGTTCATGCCATCCATCAGCGGCCCTTCAATCACATCAATGGGGTTGCTGATTTCCGAAAGAGCCACGTTCACGTCGTCTTCAACAAAATTGGCAATCCCTTTCACCAGCGCGTACGTCAGCCGCTCGCGAACCCCGAGTCCGCGCCACTCCTGGACATCGGTGGAATCCTTTTTGGCTCCCTCCACCGTATCCGCAATTTCCAGCAGGCGTTCCACCGCATCGTCCCGGCGATCGAGCAGCACGTCCTCCACCCGTTCCAGCAAGTCTTTAGGGATATCCTCATAAATGGCAATGAGCCCCGGGTTGACAATTCCCATATCCAGACCAGCGTTGATGGCGTGAAACAGAAAGGCGCTGTTAATGGCTTCGCGAACCGGATCGTTACCGCGAAACGCAAACGACACATTGGAAATTCCGCCGCTGCACAAAGCGCCGGGCAGGGTGGATTTTATCTGACGCACCGCTTCGATGAAGTCAAGACCGTACTGCCGATGACTTTCAATACCGGTACCCACCGCAAACACGTTGGCGTCGAAGATGATGTCCGATGGATGGAACCCCAGCTGATCCACAAGTATCCGATAGGAGCGGGTGCAGATTTCAACCTTGCGCTCCCGGGAATCGGCCTGTCCCTGTTCGTCAAAAGCCATCACCACCACCGCCGCGCCGAGTCGCAGAATTTCCCGGGCGTGCCTTATGAATACGTCTTCGCCCTCTTTGAGGGAAATCGAATTGACGATGCCTTTTCCCTGCAGGCATTTGAGACCCGCACAAATCACATCGAAGCGGGAGGAATCCACCATGACCGGAACTCTCGATATTTCGGGCTCCGAAGCCAGTAGATTCAGAAAGCTGACCATCTCCGCCTCGGCGTCGAGCATGCCTTCATCCATATTTATATCTATAATCTGAGCGCCGTTCTCCACCTGATCGGCGGCGATTTCCAGGGCTTTTTCGTAATTTTTCTTTTTAATCAGCCTGGCGAACCGCTTTGAACCGGTGACATTGGTTCTTTCCCCCACGTTCACAAAAAGACTTTCTTTCGTGATGTGAATCGCTTCGAGACCACACAGGATGGTGCCCGCCGGTTGTGCCGGTGCGATGCGGGGCGACAGATTTTCCACCGCTCCGGCAATGGCCGCGATGTGGGCTGGCGTGGTGCCGCAGCAGCCGCCGACAATATTGACCAGTCCATCCTGAGCAAAACCGGCGACCAGTCTGGCCATATTCTCGGGGGAATCGTCGTACTCGCCGAATTCGTTGGGAAGTCCGGCGTTGGGATGCACAGAAATCAGGGAGGTGGCCACCTGACTCAAACTTTTTATATGGGGACGCAATTCTTTTGCCCCCAGGGAGCAGTTCAGGCCTACGGACAGCAGGTTGCCGTGTTTAACTGAATGCCAGAATGCCTCGGGAACCTGCCCGGAAAGGGTTCGGCCCGACGCGTCTGAAATGGTGCCGGAAATCATAAGCGGCACCGATTTGCCGGTGTCCTCAAAATATTTGTGGACCGCATAAATGGCGGCCTTGCAGTTCAGGGTATCGAACACCGTTTCAATCATGAGCGCATCCACATCTCCGTCCATCAGACCGCGGATGTTTTCGGTGCATACCGTTACCATCTGGTCGAAGTTCACCGCGCGGAATCCCGGATTGTTCACATCGGGAGAGAGGGACAGCGCTCGGTTGGTGGGGCCGATAATGCCCACCACGAATCGGGGTTTCTCGGGAGTCAGCGCCGTCCACTTGTCTGCGGCCCTGCGGGCATTCCGGGCGCCCGCCAGTGCGAGCTCATACGTGACTTCTTCTGTCTGATAGTCCGCCTGGCTGAGTCGGTTGGAATTGAAGGTGTTGGTTTCAATGATGTCGGCGCCAGCTTCCAGAAACTGCTCGTGAATCCCGATAATGGCTTTTGGCTTTGTGATGTTCAGCAGGTCATTGTTGCCTTTGAGGTCCAGTGGCCAGTCCCTGAATCGCTCGCCCCGAAAATCGGCTTCGGTGAGCTGAAGCCGTTGAATCATTGTTCCCATGGCGCCATCCAGAATCAGAATGCGCTCTTTTACCAATTCATCTATATTTTGCTTTGCCATCGCCTGTCATCTCTTTCATTTCGTCGGACCATTTGGCCACCCGGCTAAGTATCACACATCCATCCGGGATGCCAGACCCGTTGCTTCGGAGGCAATTGCGATGTTGTGAAAACGGCCAACGCAGCCATTGCCAGACGATTGAATAATGAGCGATACCCCGAAAAGCGGGGAATTCAGAACAACCAGCAAGGATGTATAAAAGTTCGAATTTTCCAGCTCTTGCCCGACCCGGTGAACCGTTGTAATGTGACACGGTCATCGAAAACAGGTCAGGAAACAGATGAGTGATTCATTCAGTGATATGGTTGCAGCGCAGCATCGGTTTTTCTCAACGGAGCAAACACTTTCCCCGGCGTTTCGCATCGCCGCCCTGAAAAAACTGAGACGGGTCATACAGGACGCCGAGGAAGAAATCTTTTTGGCGCTTCAGAAGGACCTGGGAAAGAATGCCTTTGAGGCCGTTACATCCGAAATCGGGATTGTGCTTGGAGAAATTCGAAGCGCTCTGAAGCTGATTCGGAAATACGCCACCTGGAGGCGGGTACCCACTCCCCTTTTTCTCTGGCCGTCCAGAAGCGCAGTGCAATACGAGCCGTTGGGCGTGTGTCTGATTATCGCCCCCTGGAATTATCCCTTTCAGCTGGCGCTGGCTCCGCTGGTGGGCGCGATTGCAGCGGGAAACTGCGCGGTGGTGAAACCCAGTGAACGTTCGGTGCATACTTCGCAGGTCATTGCCAGAATTCTGGCCCGGGCGTTTCTGCCCGAGCACGTCCAGACGGTGATTGCCGACCGTCACGAATCCGCGGCGCTACTCAGGCAACCCTTTGATAAACTCTTTTTTACCGGGTCCAGAACAGTGGGGCAAATCGTGTATCGGGAAGCCGCGGAAAAAATGGTACCCTGCACCCTTGAGCTGGGCGGTAAAAATCCGTGCATCGTGATGGACGACGCAGATATTGCCATGGCGGCCCGGCGTATCGTGTGGGGTAAGTTCTACAATGCGGGGCAAACCTGTGTGGCGCCGGATTACCTGCTGGTACACACCTCGGTGGCGGCCCCTTTACAAAAGGCGATAGTGGCGGAAATCCGCACCCGGTTCGGCCAATCCCCGGCAGATTGTCCTCATTATGGACGTCTCATTGATGGCGTGCATCTGAATGGTCTCAGGGCATTGCTCCGGGGCACATCGCCCCTGTGCGGCGGTGAATTCCGGGAGGAAGACCATTTCCTGTCGCCAACGGTGGTCGAAGCCGATTGGGACCATCCCCTGATGGCGGATGAAATTTTCGGTCCCGTCTTACCGGTGCTTCCGTTCGATGACCTGGACCATGCGCTGGAAAAAATTCGCGGCCTGCCCAAATCCCTGGCGCTGTACGTGTTTACCCGCACCCGTACCACCGCAAAGCGGATTTTCCGGACGCTTTCGTTTGGAGGCGGATGCATCAATGACACACTGGTGCATTTCAGCTCCCCGTACCTGAGTGTGGGGGGCGTGGGCCAGAGCGGGACAGGTCGCTATCGCGGCATGGATGGGTTCCGGGCGTTTTCCAATATCAAGGCGGTGGTGGAAACCCCGGGTTTTCCGGATTTGAAACTCAGATACCCCCCGTTTGGCGCGGCCCGCCTTCGGTTGGTAAAGAAGCTGATGAAATAACCGGTTCACCGTACAGGAGCAATGTATGATTGTTACCATCGTGTGTATGTGGCTGTTTGTGGCTGCCCAGATTTATTTTGAGTACCGGCACCACCAGGGAAAAGTGGGGCCGTACATGGGAATTACCAAAACCATCGGCTCTCTCCTGTTTGTGGTGGTGGGCGTCCTGGGGACCGTGCACGCCCAACCCGGGGGCATGTTTCTGCTGACGGGCATCGTTCTGTGTGTGGCGGGGGATGTGTTTCTGATTTCCCGGCAGCGCCATTTCTTTCTGCTTGGACTGGTGTCCTTCCTGCTGGCCCATGTGGCGTACTGCGTGGCGTTCATTCGCATGTCCCCGGACATTACCGCCATTGCGATAGCCGCTCCGGTGCTGCTGGTGGTTGCGTTCTTCATCCTTCGGTGGTTGATGCCTCACCTGGACAGTAAAATGAAAAAGCCGGTGCTGGCCTATGTGGTTACCATCTGCACCATGGTCGCGCTGTCCGCCGGAGTGATGTTTCAGGGGGGCGCTCAGTTTGCCGTTGCGGCAGTGGTATTCATGATTTCGGATTTGTTTGTGGCCAGAGACCGGTTTGTAAAAACCGAATTTACCAATCGCCTCATCGGTCTACCCCTGTATTACGGCGCACAGCTGATATTTGCCGCGTCCCTTGCGCTTACCCCGGTGGCTTTGCAACTGTGAAAAGGATGCGTTTTGTACACATTGTTTCTGCTTTCGGATAATCAGCCGATGACCGCATTTTCCCTGGAAGGAGAGACCAGTATCGGTCGGTCGTCGAGCTGCACCCTGCACATGCTGGATACCCATTTTTCAAGACGCCACGCGGTGGTCCGGGAAACCGATAATGGCCTCTGGCTCGAAGACCTGAACAGTCGAAACGGCACCTATGTCAACGGAACTCCCATTGGGCAGCCGGTACGCCTGCACGATGGCGACAGCTTTCAGGTGGGATGTCATACCTTCATTGTCAATCCGGACCTGTCGCTGCTGCGCGGTGATGGCGCCGACGAGCCCCTGTTGCTCTTCAGTCACACCGACGATACGGTGATGGCCGAAGAAGCCGGCGCGAATGCATCGGAAGTCGCTGATGTGTCTTCCGAAGACTGGGCGTTTGTGCATGGGCTGACCCTGGAGTTGCTTTCCCGGTCAAACCCCGGCGAAATGCTGCAGCTCCTGCTGGAACAGCTGATTGCACAGTTTACGGCCCAGAGGGGATTTGTGCTGCTTCGCCAGCGGCCATCGGGCCAGTGGAAAGTGGCGGCGGTTAAAAGCGACGGTCGCCCCATGGGATTCAGCCGTGCCCTGTTGCAGCGAGTGGTGGATACCGGCGCGCCCCTGCGGCTGGCCAATGGTATCGACCGGGTATCGTTTGAAAACGCCAGAAGCGTTGTGGAACAGAATCTTCGATCGGTCATGCTGGCGCCCCTGATGGCCGACGGACAGGTGCACGGGGTGATTCAGCTCGACTCTCCCGGAGTGAATGTGTGGGATGCCGGGGATTTGCAACGGCTGCGTCTGGTGGCACAGAGTGCGTCTGTGGCTTTCGGAAATCTGCGAGCACAGACACAGCAGCAGCACCGGCAGATGCAGGCGGCCATCGGCGGCGGTACCCATTTTGTGGGGCAACATCCCCTGGTACAGGCGCTGCTGAAAAATGTTCACCGGGCGGCAGCCACAGATGTCCGGGTGCTGATTGAAGGGGAAAGCGGCACCGGAAAGGAGCTCATCGCCCGCATGCTGCACGAACAGTCCATGCGCGCCGATGGCCCCTTTGTGGCCCTGAACTGCGCGGCCATTCCCGAAAATCTGATTGAAAGCGAGTTGTTCGGATACGAAAAAGGCGCGTTCACCGGGGCGGCCAGACGCAAGGCGGGCAGTTTTGAACAGGCGGATGGCGGCACCCTCTTTCTGGATGAAATTGGAGACCTGCCGCTGCTGGTGCAGGCCAAGCTGCTGCGGGTGCTGCAGGGGCAATGTTATTACCGGCTGGGCAGTGAACGGCCCATTCAGGTGGACGTGCGCATCGTGGCGGCAACCCACCGTCACCTGTCGGAGCGGGTGGCGGCGAATCAGTTTCGCGAGGATTTGTTTTTCCGGTTGAACGTGGTCGCCCTCCGGTTGCCACCGCTGCGCGCCCGCATCGACGATGTGGAGTCGCTGGTGCCCCACTTTCTGGCCCGGTTTGCCCGCCAGATGGGTCGGGTAGTGCCCGCGGTGGAACCCGCCACCCTCGAAAGGCTGAAGCAATATCACTGGCCCGGCAATGTGCGGGAACTCCAGAATACCCTGGAGCGGGCAATGGTATTTCTCGATCATCTCACCCTCACCCCCGACGACGTGACTTTGGGGGATCCGGCGGGTATGGGGATGGTGTCTGTGCCGGGGGGGCGTCTGCACGAAGCGCTGCGGGAAACCGAACGGCAGATGATTGCCAGCACATTGGCCGGGACCGGTGGGAACAAGGCGGCAGCCTGCCGGATTCTGGGCATCTCCAGACCCACCCTCGATAAAAAACTGGCGCTGTACGGGGAGGGAGCCCAATGAAAGTACTGTGTCCCAATTGCCAGCATTCGGTGACGATCAGCGCCAACGATGCCACCATGCGCTGTGAGGCGTGTCAGTTTGAAACCACCATTTCCCGCATCAATACCACACCGGGCACCACCCAGTCCGTGGTGGTGGCGGACTTGAGCGGACAGATGGTGGGCGCGCGCTACCTTCTGGATTCATATCTGGGCATGGGGGGCATGGGAGTGGTATATCGGGCGGTGGATACGGAGACCGATGGGGTGGTGGCGGTGAAAATTCTCAGTGCGGTGCCGGCCACCCGGGGTCACGGGCAGGAAGGGTCAGATAATAAAGATGCGAAAGATGGGGAAAATGAGGCCCGGGCCAATCCGTTTGTTCAGCGCTTTCAACGGGAAGTCACGGCCCTCAAGCGGTTGAATCATCCGAATATTGTCAAGTTGCTGGATGCGGGGGACGATGGACCGCTGCATTATCTGGTGACGGAGTTCATCGAGGGCGAAGATTTATCGCGGTATCTCAGATCCCACCCCATGCCGGTGACGCGGGCGCTTTCCATTCTGAGGGATGTATGTGAGGCGCTGTCCTATGCCCACGAGCAGGGGGTGATTCATCGCGACATCAAACCGGCCAACATTCTGGTATCCGAAAATGGCGCCCGGGTGCTCGATTTCGGGCTGGCACGCGTGGCCCAGCCGGATTTGTCGTGCACCACCCTTACCCGGACCGATATTGCCATGGGTACGTTCAATTATCTGTCGCCGGAGCAGCGGATGAACGCAAAGGAGGTGGACGGACGGACCGACATTTTTTCCCTGGGCGTGGTGGGATACGAAATGCTCACCGGAGGGCTGCCCGTGGGCAACTTTGATTCGCCCCGGGAGCACAGCGCCGCGGTGAGCCCGACACTGGACGCCCTGGTGATGCGATGCCTGCAGAACAATCCTGACCGGCGATACGCCAGTGCCGGGGAGTTGGGCGCGGCGGTGACGCGAATTCAGCAGCCCCCCTCCCGGCGGAAATATTTGCATTGGCGCATTGCTGCGGCGTTGCTGCTGGGCGGGGCAGTGGCGGCGTGGACCCTGTGGCCCGCAAATACCGGTGAAATCGATAACGAAAAACCGGACCAGCGGATGCAGCCGTCCCCCTCGGTGCCCAGAGAGGTGCTGGAGTCGGTTCGTCGCGGGTCTCCCGGAACGGATACCCGGCGGATGTTGCCCGAAAAAGTTCTGTTTACTCCCCCTGCTCTGGCCACAACCGATACCGCGCCGAAGCAGGCGTCGCCCGACACGGAACGAGAGGGAAAGGTAGCCAAATCCCGGGCCACCCAATCTGCGCCTGAACGAAAACAGGGAGATGCGGCTCCCAAAAAATTCACTCCGAAGAAGCCTTTGGCAGGGTCAGCTGAAAAAGAGACAAAGGTAAAGATTGTGACACCGCCACAGGAGAAAAAGAAAATCTCCAGGAAGCCGACCAAAGACGATTTCGACCGATTGACAGGCAAATAGCGGCGTGTGCCGAACGATGTAAATTGTTTTTACATACTGCAAAGAAGCATTACACCGGATTGTGGGGCACCGGGTTGCTGAATTTGTTTTTATCTTTTATTTTCAGATAGTTATGTTGTCTGGCGCCAACTGGCGCTGTTGTTGCGTTTTTTCCGATGCGACTCGTCAACACGTTTTGCAAAGGAGAGACGATAATGAAAAAAACAAACATTGGAATCGGGGCGGAATACGGGAAGATACGCCGAGGGCAAAGATGGATTGGCCTCTGGATATGCATGGGAATCATGTGGATTCTGATGTCCGGCTGTGCCCACCGGCCCGAAGGTAAACCGACGCTGACGGTGCCGGACGCGGAACCTGTGACCTCCGCCTTGCCGGAAACATCCAACGTGCAACCGGAATTGCCCGTGGTGGTGAATGCCATGGATGCCCGGGGCGCAGTGGCGGTGGAAATTGTGCCCCAATACCGAGAACTGCTGTCGGGTATCGAGGGCGAGCTGCCGTTGCTTATCCGGCTGGATGGAAAAGAGGTGGCCCAGGTGGCGCGCCAGCCCATGAATCTGGCGGTGGTCATCGATCGTTCCGGCAGCATGAGCGGCGATAAAATCGCGTCGGTGAAGGTGGCGGCCATTGAGCTGCTCAAACGGCTGATTCCGGAGGATCGGGTGACCCTGATTTCTTATTCCGATGATGTCATGGTGCACAGCGACCGCCAGTTGCTTACCGAAGTGGGAATTCAATTGCTTCGGGATGAGATTCTCAGGTTAACTGCGGGCGGCTCCACCGCCCTGGGACCGGCAACCTTGAAGGCGATTGAAATGCTGGGCACCGCCCGGGGGGATGGCGCGGTCGCAGGGGTGTCGGATACAGACGAAGTCCTTTTGTCTCATGTGCTGCTGCTTTCCGATGGCATCGCCAATGAGGGGGTGACCAGCCCGGATATTCTGGGGCAGGCGTGTGCGGACGGATTCACACGGGGGATCAGCGTGTCGACGTTGGGGGTGGGACTGGATTACAATGAGGACTTAATGACGCGCATGGCCGATGAGGGTGGGGGTCAGTATCATTATGTGCGGGAAGAAAGCCGGATTGCAGCGGTGCTTGATGACGAGCTCCGGGGACTGATGGCCACCGTGGCCCGGGACATTGAACTGGAAATAAAATGCAGTCGGGGTTTTCAGGTAAAAGAAGTGTATGGCTATGCGCAGACACCCACACAGATGGGAACGCGCATCCGGGTGGGAGCGCTGCGCAGTGGCCAGAATCGCGATATTCTGGTGATGCTCGGGTATGCGGCGCTTTCTATTGTGGATGCCCCCATGGCCGTGGCCGATGTGGGTCTGCATTTTCGGGATGTGACCCATCCGAATTCAGCGGAAACGATTTTCCTTGCCCCCATGATTCAGCCCACCCGCAACCCGGCTGCGGCCACCGGTTCAGAGAACACCGAGGTCACGGTGCGACTGGCCGAAGTGCGCAGCCTGGAGCAGTTGAAAACCGTGGCCCGGGCGGTGAACAGTGGCGATTTTGTGCAGGCCGAACAGGTGCTGGTGAATTCCATCGCCACCCTGGAAGCCCAGACGCAGAAAACGCCGGATGAAAAACTGAACACCCAGATTCAGGAGTTGCAACAGGCCAGAGACAATCTGGAGCTGGCAAAGACCAGCGCCGCGGAACAGCAGCATTATGTGAAACAGAGCAAATCCACCGCGTATCAAAAAAGCAAGCGCACCTTTGGCCGAAAAAGTACGTTCGAAAAAATGAAGGCAGAGAAAAAGAGTAAAATCTCATCGAAGAAACCGGCACCTGCAAAGAAAAAGGCCGCCGCCGCGGACCTCCTGTCTTACTGACATTCCGGCCGGATTTCCCAATCACCGGTGATCGCCCAGCTATCCGGGTTTTCGATCGGCATGTCCCAGGCTTCGCTCCGGGGCCACTTCGTCTCGAATCAGCTGTTTGAGTTCGGTAATCTCGGGAAACCGTTCCATCTCCTTCCGGGACCATATCCGCCGATCATTCACCGTAATTTCAAAGATGCCCCCGGTGCCGGGGCAGAGCGCCACTTCGGTCAGTTCCTGCTCAAAGGTGGTGAGCAGTTCCTGGGCCATCCACGCGGCGCGCAGCAGCCAGCGGCATTGGGTGCAGTACTGAATTCTGATTCGGTTTTCCATTGGCCATCCTCCTCGCACTCGATTGATTCAGACGAGCTGCCGGCACCATATCAGAACATTCCAGCCAATTCCATTGACGGCATTGCGCTTTACTTATAATTTTATGAAAAATCAGGAAATCCAATGTTTACCTTTTACCGACGACTGCCCCTGTACCGGCAACTGCAGGACTATACAAAACGCGATTTGCGCAGCGACATCGGTGCCGGTGTCACGGTGGGGGTGCTGCTGGTGCCCCAGGGTATGGCCTATGCGGTGCTTGCCGGACTTCCCCCGGTATATGGGCTGTTCTCCGCCATCGTTCCCCTGCTGGTGTACGGTCTGCTGGGGCCATCCCGCCAGCTATCGGTGGGCCCGGTGGCCATTGTTTCGTTGCTGATTGCCACCGGCGCAGGCAAATGGGCGTCGCCCGGTACGCCCGAATATCTGTCACTGGTTCTCCAGCTGACCCTGATGACGGGAGTGGTGCAGCTGGTGGCCGGGGTAATCCGGTTCGGTTATCTGGCCAGTTTTCTCTCCCAGCCGGTCATTCACGGGTTTTCCAGCGCCGCCGCGCTCATCATCATGGGGAGCCAGATGGAAAGCCTTCTGGGCATTCCGTTGTCCGGGTCCGGAGGGCTGCATCAGGAACTGCTGGCCCTGGTTCAGCATATCGGCCAGATGCATTTTCCCACGGTGGCCATCAGCGCAGGTGCCCTGGCCATCATTCTGGTCGCTCCGGGAATTCATCGGAATATTCCCGGGCCCCTGGTGGCCCTGTTGCTCGGCACCCTCATTGTGTTTTTTATGGGACTATATCATGACGGCGTGGAGATTGTCGGCGATATTCCCGGGGGTGCGCCCCCGTTCGTCATTCCGGCGGTAACCTGGAAATCCATTCAGATGCTGTGGCCAACGGCCCTTTCCATCGGACTTATCGGGTTTCTGGTATCATATACGGTGTCCCGGGCCCTTTCGGCCAAACATCCGGGGCAACATGTGAACGCCAATCATGAGTTCGTTGCCCTGGGCGCAGCCAATCTGGCCGGTGCCTTTTTCAGTGCGCATCCGGTGGCCGGCGGGTTCGCCCGTTCCGCGGTAAACGAGCAGGCGAATGCCGCCAGCGGTCTCGCATCGCTTATCAGTGCGTCGGTGGTGATGCTGTGTCTGCTGTTTCTGACGCCCCTGTTCCGGTATGTGCCCGGCGCAGTGCTGGCCGCCATGATAGTGGTCGCCGTGATACCGATGATCACCTTTGGCGAGATGGTGAAACTCTGGCATACCGACCGGCGGGACCTGTTCATGCTGGTGGGAACCTTTCTGGTCACCCTCGGGTTCGGCGTCGAAAAAGGGGTGGCCATTTCGGTGGTGTTTTCGCTGATTCTGTTTGTGTATCGCGCTTCCAATCCCCACACTGCCCAGCTGGGCCGATTGCCGGGCACCCGACATTTCATGAACATCGAAAGGTTCGCGGAGGCGGAAACCTGCGACGATATCCTGGTGTTCCGTTTTGATGGTCCCCTCTTTTTCGGGAACTCCCTGGTGTTCGAACAACGCATGAAGGACTGCCGAAAAGAAAAAGGCGCGCCTCTGAAGCTGGTGGTCCTCGATGCCGGCGCCATCACCGGCATTGACTCTTCGGCGATGGATGTGCTGGAACAGCTGGTCGATGATTTCGCATCCCAGCAAATACAATTTTATACCGCGTTTGTCAGAGGTCCGGTAAGGGATGTGCTTCACCGAAGCGGACTGTATGAAAAAATAGGGTCGTCGCATCATTTCATGAATGTGGCCGATGCGGTGGACTGGTTTATCAGTCATCACAGAAAGGAAGAAAATCAATGTTTATCAAACAGCTGAATCCCATTGCCTGCAAAACATATCTGATTGCCAACGAAACCGAAAAGAAGGCGGTATTGGTTGATCCGGTGCTGGATGGGCTTGCGGAATATCGCGATATGCTGAACCGTCTCAAAGAACTGGATCCGGCCTGGACCCTCAGTGCGGTGGTGGATACCCACACCCATGCCGATCATATTTCCGCAGCTTCCTCCCTCAAAGACTTAACCGGCTGCAACTATGTGATGCACGAAAGCAGCGGTCAGAAATGTGTGGACATTCACGTTTCAGACGGAGAAGAACTGGTATTGGCTGGAGTGAAAATGAAGGTCCACCACACCCCCGGCCACACCCGGGACAGTATCAGTCTGACCATTGAAGACGGATCCACATCGGTACTGCTCAGTGGGGATGCGCTGTTTCTCGACGATGGCGGTGCCGGACGGGACGACCTTCCGGGGGGAGATCCGGAGGCCCATTATGATACATTGCAGAAACTCAAGTCCCTCAACGAAGACCTTGTAGTATTGCCGGCCCACGACTACCGGGAACGGATGCCCTCCAGCCTGAAACGACAGAAGTCCACCAATCCCTGGCTGAAAGACCAGAGCAAAGAAGATTTTGTCAGCTTCATCAATGATCTGAAACTGGGACGGGCGGACTGGATGGTGGATGTGCTGGCGGCAAACTTCAAGTGCTCCAGAAATCCCAACGACGCCTATGTACCCAACGATTCTCCGGCGTGCGAGGTTCAGGGCACCATTGGCAAAAATGTGGATGCCCAGACGATTGCAACGATTACACCCGAAGAGGTGAAGGCGCTCATCGATAAAAACGAAAGCATGCTGCTGCTGGATGTGCGCGAACCCTCTGAACTCACCGGCCCTCTCGGCCAGATTGCGGGCGCCAAAAATATCAGCGTGGTGCATGTGGAGTCCGAGATTGGAAAACTCTCAGGCTGGAAAGACAAACCGATCATCACCATCTGCCGCTCCGGCCACCGGGCAGACACCGCCGCCAAAATCCTGCAGAGCAATGGCTTTTCCAAAGTAAAAAACATGTCCGGCGGCATGATGGCCTGGGCCGGGATGATGGGAAAATAACCGACAATTGCCCGACAAATCCGGGCGACAAAAAAAACAGTTCTTGCTGTGGCAATCAAGGCCAAGATAGCATTTCCTTTTTATGAAGCGGCCCAGCACCAAAGGCAGCACCAAAGGCTCGGAGTGATTTTTTCCCTCTGAGCGCAGAAATTCTGCAACAGATTTGAAAAGCATCCGAGCAGGGAGAAATCGTTTTTCCCTGCGAAGGAGGTTCCCATGGGACAAAGACCGCGCTGGTTCAAACCCGATACCGTTTACGAACAGACACAGAGAACTGTGGACAGACAGTTTCTGTTTGCCCCCATCCCCGGCGTTCGCAACGCCATTGGCGCCTCCGCTGCCAGAGCCCTGCAGAAGCACCCGGTGAAGCTGTACTGGCTGGAAGTCAATTCCAATCACGAGCATCTGGGTATCGGC
>JBNKCR010000152.1:0-73011 GCA_050287845.1 Polyangia bacterium | reverse complement strand
GTACAGCTTCACCGGGTGCTTCTGCAGGGCTCTGGCAGCGGAGGCGCCAATGGCGTTGCGAACGCCGGGGATGGGGGCAAACAGAAACTGTCTGTCCACGGTTCTCTGTGTCTGTTCGTAAATGGTATCCGGTTTGAACCATCGCGGTCTTTGTCCCATGAGAACCTCCTTCGCAGGGAAAAACGATTTCTCCCTGCTCGGATGCTTTTCAAATCTGTTGCAGAATTTTTGCGTTCAGAGCGAAAAAATCACTCCGGGCGTTTGAAAATGCTTTCCGAGCGTTTGAAAATGCGGGCGAAAAAATCACTCCGAGAGTTTGAAAATGGCGGGCGAAAAAATCACTCCGAGAGTTTGAAAATGCGTTTGAAAATGGGAACCGTGTTCCTGAGGAAGCCAAACGAGCATATGAGGCGCCTCGAAAGGCCGGTTCAGCTGAGCTTAACTGCCCGGCGAGGCTGGTCTGGACGTTGCCTCCTCACCAACGCGGACTCTGACAGGGCTTTTAAGAAAATGGGTACAGCGCAATTAGCTCATTCGGGAAATCATTGGACAAGAAGGTATATGTGGGATAAATTGGAGTCCTCCTCTGGCGGCGATTTCCGCTGCAAACTTTACTGAAATTTATTCAAATGTAGGGGAAAGTTGAAAAGTCCACCCGGGTGGATTTTTTCATTCGTGTATTCATATGTAGTATTTTTCATTACACAAGGAAAGGTGTTCATGATACTGGGTTGGCTGAAATCGGAACTATCCCGTACTTTGTGAATTTTTGTTGCTCTGACTTTATTGTGATTATGGATGTGTTTGTATGTGTGAACGATAATTCTCGTTCACGATAGTCGACTCGTGGTATAAACTGTGTTGTCTGTTTGAAAAATGACGTGGTGAGAGGATGAAAGGATATCTTCATGTTCCGGGGATTCAGAAATGCAATGAATTATATAAGCGCAACGCTGGCCATCTGTGTATTGCTATCTGCGGGCAGTTGTTGTGAAAAGTCCGAGTTGGAGTTGTCGCGGGTGGATGATTTTATGGCGAGTGTTGGAAAATTGAGTGTGGATGCTTCCATTTTTTGGGCACCGCTGGCGGCCGGGCAAGTTTCGGCAGTGGTTTCGCTGGAGAGCTGGAGCAATATGGGCTGGTTTGATGCCACCCGGTTCGGCTTTGATATTCAGGCCAATGCCGAGTTCGAGGTGCTGGCCACATCGCTGGATGTGGACAATGACGCGGTGAAGGAAAAAGTGTACCGGTTGCGGATAACCAATCCAGATTCGACGGCGATGCCCGTGTTTTTTTACCGGTGGTCCGGTGACAGATATACGCTGGATGAGAACACTACGTATGTGGGATGGGTGGAAGCCGGAATGTCTCATCTGGTGGTGTCCACCAATCAGAGCAGCAGTGGTGGGGTGGTGTGCGTGGCACCTGTCAATGGGGCGGCGGCGTTTGAATGCAGCCCCTGTACCAACAATTATCGATGCGGTGTCTGCGATGACGATGGCAGTTTGTCATCTTGTGTGAGCGCAGGAGAATCTGGAAATTTTACCACCACTACGGTGACGTTTCTTGAATCGGATTCGAGCACGTTGTCGGGTACCGATCCCGACTCAGGAACGGAAACTTCTTCGCAAAGCGGCACAGATACAGCGTTGGTTGGCGACACCGATTCGAATACTGCCTCAGATAGCAGTGACTATGGAGACACCGGCAACGATACGACATCGGATAGTCATCGTGATACAGGCGGGACAGACACGGAAAGCGGAATCACCGTGGATTTTGACAGCGACTCCCAGAGCGACATCACAGT
This sequence comes from Polyangia bacterium, assembly GCA_050287845.1. Taxonomy (GTDB): domain Bacteria; phylum Myxococcota_A; class Polyangia; order JAAYKL01; family JAAYKL01; genus JAFGXQ01. The sequence goes on along the minus strand of JBNKCR010000152.1, from coordinate 71,201 downwards.
TGTGGTGGACTCGGATACCTTCAGTATTCAAATCGACAGTGAAATAGGGATTGATACCAATTTCAGTTTCGGGTTTTAAGGGGAGGGGAGAATGACGAAAATAATCCTGTTGATATTGACGATGGTCGTGCTGTACAGCACCGCAGCGGTTGCCGATGACCCGCATGCAAGTAATGATGATGAGTACCCGGATAGTGATGAAAAGCGGGTAGAAGTGTTGGCCCCGAAAGCAGATGTCGAAACCCGAACAGAGCTGGAGCTGCGTGCGGAAATTGCCCGGGCCGAAGCGGAGAAGGCAAAAGCGGAAGCTGAAAAGGCCAGAGCAGAAGCCGAAAGGGCGAAAGCCGAATCCATGAAGGCAGAAGCCGAACGGGCAAAAGAAGAGAGCGAAAAAGCGGGAGCTGTGAAATCCGGCGACCTGGAATCAGAAAAAGATATGGCGGCAGAAGACAATTCTCAAGCCCGCGAAGATGAGACGCAGCCAAATCACCGCGGATTTTATTTCAGGTTTACCCCGGGGCTGGGGTTGGGGACGGCGTGGGCCAGGGGAACAATGGATCCGTTACCCGGTATCGAGCGAATTGATGATCCGCGTCATTCGACGCTTACTGGAACCATTGGATTGGATTTGGGGGCAGGCATCGTTCGAAACCTGGCGCTCCATCTGGGAACCTTCTTTGAAAAAATGATTCTGCGCAAAAAGGAGCCCACCCGAATGGCATTTTCGATTTTCGGCGTGGATGCCGGGTTGACCTGGTATTTTACCGAACTGGAATTGTATCTCACGGGCCAGTTTCGCTGGGTGGGAATGCTGGTGAAGTATCCGGAGGTGTCCTGCACGGAGTATTTTGAAGATACCTTTGACTGGTACAAAGGCCCGGGGTTTTCTGTTACTTTCGGTAAGGAGTGGTACGACGATGCCAACGATCGGCACGGGACCGGTATTGGGCTGCAGACCAATTATTATCGAACCCACGGGGGCATTGATGATCATCAGGCCTTCAATCATTTCAGCCTGTTGCTGGTGTTGACGTCCACGAGATTCTGACGATGAGGTACACCGCTTCAGAGCTTGCAGAGATTATTGGTTCAACCCTGGTGGGAAATCCGAACGCGGTGGCGGAATCGCTGTGCACGGTCCACGACGTGCAGCCCGACAGTGTATTTCCCATCCTTAGAATGCGTTACGCATTTGCGTTGAGCGAGAACCAGATTGTGCTGACCACGCCCCAGATTGCCGGCACCGGTGTATTGGGGAATGCCGGCACCATGCTGGTGCATCCCGTTGAGCTGGTGGCACTTGTCAAACTGATAGATCTGTTCTTTCCGGAGCCCCGACACCGTTCTGGAATTCATCCCACCGCATCGATTGCGCCGAATGCCGATTTGCATCCGGGCGTTTCCATAGGCGCCAACGCGGTCATCGAAGACGATGTGAGCATTGATGAAGGTACGGTGATTGGCCCGGGCGCCATTATCTGCAGAAATTCCGTTATCGGCAGATTTGTGCATATCGGACCCGGTGCAGTGATTGGTCACGAGGGCTTCGGCTTTTTCCCCTCGACCCATACCATCATGAAAATCCCCCAGGTCGGTGGTGTGGAAATTGGCGACTTCGTTGAGATTGGCGCCAACAGTTGCGTTGATAGGGGAACGGTGGGGTGCACCCGGATTGGGTTTGGGACAAAGATTGATAATCTGGTTCAGGTTGGACACAATGTTCGCATTGGGGAGAATGTGATTGTCGCGGCACAGGTGGGCCTTGCCGGGTCGGTAATGGTGGATGACAACGTCATGATTGGTGGCCAGGCCGGGGTGGCTGATCATCTTTACATCGGTAAAGGGGCCCGGGTGGGCGCAAAGAGCGGGGTCATCGGCGACGTGAAGTCTGACGAAACCGTTGCCGGATATCCGGCCATGAACCGCTGGCAATGGTTGCGCATTCTCGCCCGAATCAGACGTCGCGAAAAGTAACGGGGGCAAGTACGGCGGCCCGGATACATTCATCATTGAAAAAAAGGAAAAAAAGCAATGAGGACGTTGCATTGAACGGCCAATTGGGTACAACCGGATGGGTTGAACGAAACGCATATCGATCCATGCTGAACGAAGGTACCATGAAAGCCAATCTTACGTTATTGAACACGGACTGCACCGGTTCCGCAGATATCCACCCTCTGGCGTCCATACATCCGGGAGCGAACATCGGCGACGGATGCACCGTTGGCGCGTACGCTGTGATTGGTGAGGATGTATCGATTGGAAGGCAATGCGCGATTCATCCCCATGCGGTGCTGACCGGTCCATTAACGATGGACGATGGAAATGAGGTGTTTCCGTTTGCGTGTATTGGCGGTGCCCCGCAGGATTTGAGGCACCGGGGGGAGGCCACGGAGCTGCAGATTGGCGCGCGGAATACGTTTCGAGAGCATGTGACAGTGGGCCGCGGTACCATGCACGGTGGTGGGCGCACAGTGATTGGCAACGATAATCTGGTGATGGCGTATTGTCATGTGGCCCATGACTGTGTTCTGGGAAACCGGATTGTAATGGCCAACGGGGCAACCCTCGCCGGTCATGTTCAGGTGGATGACCATGCGGTATTCGGTGGTATGGTTGCCGCTGCATCGTTTGTGCACATTGGCGAATCGGCCATGATTGCCGCCGGTTCCATGCTCGAAAAAGATGTGATTCCCTTTTCGATGGTGTCCGGAAACCGGGCGACGCTACGGGGGGTTAACCGGGTGGGGATTGCCAGACGAGGGTTTTCAGATCTGGCCCGAAAAGAAATCAAATCAATTATTCGCCCCTTGATCGCCCGGACCACACCGCTTTCTCAATTGATGACGGAATTGGGCGCCATGTTTTTTCACACCCCCGAAGCCGCCCGACTTCTTGCATTTCTCAAATGTCTGCCCCGTGGCATGACGAGATGAAATCGAAGAAGATCGGATTGATTGCGGGGGCCGGCCGATTTCCGGTGCTGCTTGCCGAGCGGATGCGTGAACGCGGGGAAAACCTGGTAATTGCCGGAATTCGCGGTCATGCGTCGGTGGAGGCATTTGCGCCCCATGGGTTCCAATATTTTTATCCGGGGGAGATTCGGGCTGCCTGCCGCTGGTTTCAACAACATGAGGCCACGGATGTGGTGCTGGCCGGGGCATTCCAGTGGCCAAAAAGGGGGAGGCGTCTGAAAGCGGATTTGTCTGTGTGGCCCTGGCTGCCTTTGCTGATGCTGCGGGGAGATGATCGGCGACTTCGTCGGGTGGCCAGGCTTTTTGAACGACAGGGCGTTTCTATCGTGAGTGCGTTGCCCTGGATTCCGGATTGGTTCGTCGCCGGTGGCGTTGTCTGTGGTCCAGAGCCGACGAATCACATTCAGGCGCTGGTTAATCTGGGGGTGTCCCGGTGCCGGGAATTTGTACGCTGCGACAAAGGGCAGGCGGTGTGCGTGTCCGCAAAGGGCCTGGTCTCGTATGAAGATCGCCACGGCACCAATGCTTTGATTGCGGGCGTGTCGGATGCGGGGGGCGTGCTGGTGAAAATGAAAAAGATTTCTCAGGATATGCGTTTCGATGTGCCAACCATTGGCCCGGAGACCGTGGAACGGGCCGCAGAAGCGGGTTTGAATGCAATCGTTGTGGAAGCCCACGCCGTGATGTTGCTTGAAAAATTGCTGGTGCTGCATAAATGTCGAAGGGCGAATATATCGCTGGTGGCAGTGTGAAATGCGTGGATTTTTGTGTCTGCCCTCTGGCTGCTCACATCCGGAAAATCCTTGAAATTGCGCTACATTATCGGGGGAACAATTTTTAAAGGGGGGAAATTACTGGCATCGAATGTCCTCAAGGTCTATACTTGTCCAACAAAAACTTTCACAAGGAGGAGTCATGAATCGGACAAGTTTCATCATTGGTCTTTTAGCAGTGACATTAATTTCCGGCAGTGTATGGGCGAATGCACAGCAGCAATGCGATGTGAAGAAAAATGAAGTGAGTGACCTGGAAAATAAAATAAAGGACCAGGAGAACAAACTCAAGGATATCGATAATAAGATTGATGCAGCCAATAAGCAGATTGAGGCGCTGAAAAAAGACAAAGCCGCCAAGCGCAGAGAAATCGCGACGATGAAAACGGATTTGGACGGGAAAAAGGGCGAGGAAGCCAAAGCCTGCGCAGATGTTAAAAAATGCGATAAATTCAAGGCCGAGCTTGCAGAAAGTAAAAAAGAGTTCGATGGGATTAAGGCCGAAGTCGGTAAAGTGGCTGGTGAAATTAGAGCCAAAACCGCCCAGGTAACTGTACTTGAGAAGAAAATAAAAGGCTATGAGACGGACTATGGCAAAAAAGGCTGCGATTCTCTGGTTGCCGGTGAAACCGAGCAGGCCGTCATTGATGCGTGCAACAAGATTTTTTCCGACTGGAACGCCGACATGAAAACCATCAATACATTGAATGGCGATCTGGGGAAACTGAAAGGAAAATTGGCAAGATCCCGGGGCAAAGCCCGTGGTCTTGTTCGGAAAATCGTTGCCCTCAAAATGAATCTGAAAAAATTCTGCGGTGATGATGCCGTGTACAAGGAAGCCGAAGCGCTGGAGAAAAACGATGTTGGCGTTGACGCGGCGGATAAGGATGTTGAGACGGCCAGAGAACGCTTGTCCACCATAAAGAAAGTTCGCATCATTCGTCCCAAAGTTCGCAAGGGCGCAGTGAAAAAAGATAAAGCGAAAAAAGACGAAGTGAAAAAAGACGAAGCAAAAAAGAAAGACGCGGACAGGAAAGTAGTCAGGGACGAGCCCGGGAAAGCGGAATCATCGAAGGCAGCATCTGAAAAAGCGGAGAAAAAGAAAGACGCGCCTAAAGTGATAAAAACGACTCCGAAGAAGGCGCCGACAGCCGTTAAGAAGGATGCTGTATCGAAGAAGGACGCTGATAAGGAAAAAACAAAGACACCCGCCAAAAAAGAGCCCGTCAAGAAAGACCCCACCAAGAAGTAATCTCCCCCGCGGCGTTTCCCCCTCATTTTATTGACTGACCCTCATCACTTCTCGAAATACGTGTATCCCCGGAGGCTTTCTTCGAAAAGGCGGATCATGTGTTGCCGTTCCTGGATGCTGATACGACCTTTCTTGACTGCGCGCTCTGCCTTTTTTCTGAAATTCTGAAAGAGATTCTGGGGTTCATATTCCACATAGGTCAGCACATCGGAGATGCTGTCTCCTTCTAACTCGTGTACCAGGTCAAATGTGCGATCTTCATTGACGCGGATGCTGGCAATATTGGTGTCGCCGAAAAGGTTGTGCAAATCCCCAAGTGTTTCCTGGTATGCGCCCACCAGGAACACGCCAATGTAGTACTCTTCACCGGGAAGATGGGGATGAAGCGGAATCGTTGCTGCATGATCGTTGATATGTGAAAAATTGTGCAACTTTCCGTCACAGTCACAGGTAATATCCGCGATGATGGCCTCTCGGGTGGGCTTTTCGTTGAGCCTGTGGATGGGTAATACCGGAAACACCTGGTCAATGGCCCAGGCATCCGGCAGAGACTGGAACACGCTGAAGTTTCCGTAATAGATGTCCGCCAGTTGTTCGGGCAGGCTTTCTATTTCCGGGGGAATCCGTCTGAGGGACCCCATCTGCTCAACAATCTGTTGCAATGCGTTCAGATAGAGATTGTCTGCAATGGCCACCGCGCGCAAATTGGTTTCTCCTCTGGCGAAAAGCTCCCGTACCTGCGAGCGATAGTGAATCACGTCGTTGTAGCATTCCTGAATCCGTCCGGGCGTCACGGTTCGGTTGACTTCCAGCAGGTTCCGGATGGGTTCGGGGGTGTCTTCCGGCAGCGTCTCCGGAATCGGCCCGGCCTGAAAGCGCGTGACATCGAGAATATTAAACAGCAGTACCGCCGTGTGGGCCACTGTGGCGCGGCCGGATTCACTGATAATGGTGGGATGTGGCAAGTTATATTCGTCGAGAGACTCCTGGATGGCTTCCACAATATCTGCGCAGTACTCCTGCACGTTGTAGTTTCGACTGTGTCCGTCGGTGCTGCAGGTACCATTGTAATCCACAGCCAGTCCACCGCCGATATCCAGATATTGCAGCGGGGCGCCTTCGTTGCAGAGATCAATATAGTATCGGCATGCTTCCAGCAGTCCTTGACGGATGTTCCGAATATTGGGGACCTGGGATCCCAGATGAAAATGCAGTAGCTGAAAGCAGTGAAGGAGGCTGGCGTCCTTCAACATGTCCACCACCTCAATAAGCTGGTTGATATTGAGCCCAAAAAGACTCCTGTCACCGCTATCCTCGCTCCAGTGGCCCTCCACCTTGGTAGCCAGTTTGAGTCTGGCGCCAATCATCGGGTCTACCTGCATCTCCTGGGAACGGCTGATAATCAACGGGATTTCAGATGGATTCTCCACAACAAAAAAGCATTTGTATCCCAGCACGCGCGCCTGTAATGCCAGGTCGATGAACTCGCCATCTTTATATCCGTTGCAGATAAGCAGGCTCTCCCGGTCTTCCATGATGGACAGGGCAATGAGCAGCTCCGCCTTGCTGCCAACTTCCAGTCCGTGGTGATAGCGCTTGCCAAACCGAACCAGTTCGGAAATCACGTGCTGTTGCTGATTCACTTTCACAGGGAATGCGCCGCGGTACGCCCCTTTATAGTTGGCGGCTTTGATGGCCGCAATAAAGGATTCATTAATCTCGCGAATTCGGGCATCCACCAGGTTTTCCAACCGCAACAGCACCGGCATCTCCAGACCACGTTCCTGCAACCCGTTTGCAATTTCCATGAGAGAGACGTTCTCTACCCGGTTTTCCCCCACCGGTGCTCTTACAATCACTTCTCCCTTTTCATTCACTGCGAAGTAGCCATTGCTCCAGTTTTCCACATTATAGAGCCGCGAAGAATCCTGGTAATTCCATTTGGCGGCGGTAATTTCATGCTCATTGCTCATGGATGTCGTCCTTTTTTGCAGGGGTTACCGGTTGGTCCTCAAATGCCTTTATAACCGGTTTCGAAAATCCTGGTAGGAAAATGTTCTGACGATGTCCAGCGACGAAGTTTCGTCATCGTGAATGGCAATGCAGGGGTGCCGCACACCATTGAACATCGACGTTTTCACAATGGAGTATTGGGCCATGTCCAGAAACGCGATGGGGTCTCCCAGCCGCAGCTCCGTATTGAACCCGTACACGCCAAACTGGTCACCGGCAAGGCATGAGACGCCGCCCAGACGATATTTGTACGGTGCGGCATCCAGGGGAACTTCGTTCATCACTGCCGGGCGATACGGCATTTCCAGAACATCCGGTGTATGGCAGGTGCACGAAATATCCAGAATGGCATTGGGCGGATCTCCGGGGGTGATGTCGAGAACGGTTGCCACCAGCTTTCCGGCGTTCAGCACCACTGCCCCCCCCGGTTCGATGTACAGCTGCAGATGCGGATGTCGCTTTTTGAACGACAGAACGACATGAACAAAATGGGAGATGTCATATCCCGGGCTGGTGATGAAGTGACCGCCGCCCATATTGAGCCACTTTACATTGGCCAGCGCCGACGCAAACCGCTCCTCCACACTGCCAAGCACTTTTTCCAGTGCGTACGACGTCTGCTCGCACAGGGCGTGAAAATGAACGCCATCCACCAGCGACCAGTCCACCTCGTCGATATTTTCCAATCGCACCCCGAGCCGGGAGTGTGGCGCACACGGATCGTACAGGGCGGTTTCGGTCACCGAACACTCCGGGTTAATTCGAATACCGGTCTCGGTGGTCATTCTGTGTTGCACAATCCGGTTGCGAAATCGGTTGAGCTGGCTGGCGGAGTTGAACACCACCGTGTGGCTCCGTTCAAAGATTTCGTCTATTTCATCTTCTCTGTACGCCGGAGAGTAGGTGTGGACTTCGCCGTCAAATTCCGCGCTGCCCAGCCGCGCCTCCCAGAGGCCGCTGGCGCAAACCCCGTCCAGATACCTTGCCATCAGTGGATACACTGCGTAAGAGGCAAAGGATTTCTGCGCGAAGAGGATCTTCAGCCCGGTCTGCTCCTTCACCTGCTGCAGCGTCTTCAGGTTCTCCTTCAGCTGGGCTGTTTCAATGACGAAACAGGGAGCCGGGAAGTCCCGGAGATTCAGTTTTCCGGCTTCCAATTGAGGGACCCGCTTTCCATTACCTTCCAGGGCAGACCGTGAAGATTGAGTTTTTCCATGAATGGATCGGGATCCATCTGCTCCATATTGAAAACGCCTGCACCTTTCCATTTTCCTGTCAGCATCATCATGGCGCCAATCATCGCCGGGACGCCGGTGGTATAGGAAATGGCCTGCGACCCCACCTCGGCGAAACACGTTTCGTGGTTGCAGATGTTGTAAACATAATAGCCCTTTTGAGCACCGTCCTTTTTGCCGCGGACCAGGTTGCCGATGCAGGTTTGTCCTCTGGTGGTTTTTCCAAGATCGCCGGGATTGGGCAGTACCGCTTTGAGAAACTGGAGCGGAACAATTTTCTGCCCCTGATATTCCACCTCGTCAATGCGGGTCATTCCCACATTCTGGAGGACTTTCAGATGATTGATATAGTTCTCCGAAAAGCTCATCCAGAACTGCGCCTTTTTCAGGCTGGGGTAGTTTCTGGTCAGGGATTCGAGCTCCTCGTGATACATGCGGTAAATCGTGTATTCCCCCACATTCTCAGGACAATTGAACCGGGAGTTCAAGCTCATGGGGGGCGTTTCCACAAATGAACCGTTTTCAAAGTGTCTGCACGGCGCAGTTACCTCCCTGATATTGATTTCCGGATTGAAGTTGGTGGCAAAGGGTTTGCCGTGGTCTCCGCCATTCACGTCCACAATATCGAGGTACTCAATTTCGTCGAGATAGTGTTTGGCGATATACGCAGTGAACACGTTGGTCACGCCGGGGTCAAACCCACTGCCGAGCAGCGCCATTAATCCCTTTTCTTTGAACCGATCATGATATGCCCATTGCCAGTGATACTCAAACTTTGCCGTATCTCTGGGCTCGTAGTTGGCTGTATCGAGATAATGGGTGCCGGTTTCAAGACATGCGTCCATGATGGCCAAATCCTGGTATGGCAGCGCCACATTGATTACCAGGTCCGGCTTTACGCGATTGATGAGTGACACGGTTTCAGTCACATTGTCGGCATCCACCTGTGCAGTTTCGATGGGGCGGTTGAGCTGTGACGCGATGGCGTCGCACTTGCTTTTTGTCCGGCTGGCCAGACATATGGATTCAAACACTTCTGGTACCTGTGCACACTTGTGTGCCACCACCTGTCCTACACCACCCGCACCGATAATCAGTACTTTAGCCATATGAAATTCCCTTTCAGGTGTTGGAGCCAACTGAGTTCAGCCGGCCTTTTTCATGAAATAAGTTCCCGGTTCACAGCCTGTATTTTTTGCTATGGCCGGGCATTTTACCAGCAACAGGAAATAAATGGAACGATTCGAATCACTGAGTGTTTCATAGTTTCCCTGTCCCTTGGCAATGACCACGTCGGCCTTTTCAAATATATCCCGGAAATTCTGATCGCATTCGGGCAGCCATGTTCCCGGAATATCGCTGCCGTTCGAAATAATCCGGAAGTCATCCGGAAAATCGCACATTCCGGCATCGTGAATCGTGGCGTCATTGATGGTGGGCAATCCGCGCATCCCGACAACCAGCTTTTTTCGGCCAATCAGGTTCATCAGCGGGCGATCAAAAATCACTTCGCCGCAGTTGTCGGTGAGAAAAAGCACAGTGTCGGCGTTGCGGACCTCAGCTTCCAGCTCCCGGGCGGCTGCCAGTGTTTCCGGTGGCAGGGGCGCGGAAATCGATGATGCGAAACTGTCCGATACGTCCGTGTTGACATGCCCGGCTGACCCCAAATCGATGGCGTTGCCCGCAACGGAAAATCGCACTGCCTCCACAAACGGGGTGGCGGAATCGGCGACCATCTGATTCATCCGGGGAAGCAGGGCGAGGGCAGTTCGGGTCTGATGCTGCTTCTGAGATGCGTACGGGTCGGTCAGGCCACTTACTTCTTTCAGAAACCGCTGGATTTCCCGCCCCAGAATCGGGGAGGGGCAATTCCAGTCTGCGGACGCCACATAGGTCAGCACCCGACGTACCAGTTTTTCCCGGAGGGCATCCGTCAGTTCGGCTACTGCAGCCGCATCAAAAGCCTGCCGTGCAAAACACGGAATACATTCCCGGGTAATTTTCATGAGCTGCTACCATCCCGTCTATCGACGTTGTCTGACGACATCATCGATCCGTTGTTTCGCACGAAGTGGAAACGTTGGTTTTTCTGAAACGGGGTCTTATAAAAATGTATTTTTTTTGTAAATTAAAATGCGGCCCTTCATGGTATATTCAGCTGAATGACCCCAGGGGGCCATTTGATTGAAAGTAAATCAGAGATTGAATTATTTATACGCTTAACAGCTCAGGAGGAACCCATCGTGGCAGATTGGAAGAGATTGATATTATTGATATTGCCAGCAGTTTTACTTGTAATTACCGGTTGTGACAGTGGAAAATTGAATGAGATGCCCGGAAACGGCATATCTGGAGACTCCGATTCCGATTCCGATTCTGATTCTGACTCTGACTCTGATTCCGATACGGATACAGATACTGACACGGATACCGATTCAGATGGGGATTATTCGGGGTATGCGGGAGATCATGGCCGTCTGAGAACCGATGGCTTCAGGATTGTGGATTCCCGGGGCGACCAGATTCAACTGACCGGACTCAGCCTGTTCTGGCCGTTGTGGGGACAGGACGTCTTTTTTAATGCAAATACCGTGGAGTACGTGGCCAACGATTGGAATATCACGCTGATTCGGGCACCGTTGGGAGTGGAGAACAACAACCGGAATGACGGGTTTGTTCATCAATCCGCCAGTGAACAGGACGATATGATCCAGTTGGTGGAAACGGTTGTGGATGCGGCGATAGACGCGGGCATTTATGTGATTATCGACTGGCATGACCATTGGGCGGATGAGCACAAAGAGGAAGCTATCGATTTCTTTGAGCGGATGGGAGAAAAATACGGCAAGTACCCGCACGTTATCTGGGAAATCTGGAATGAGCCGGCTCGTGATGAATTGTCTACCACTGAAAAATGGGCCACTATCAAGGATTACGCGGATGATGTCATTCCCGTGATTCGCAAGTACTCGAAGAATCTGATTGTGGTGGGGACTCCCGACTATTCCTACGCCACCAATTCGGCCAAAAAAGATTTGATTGATGATGAGAATGTGGCCTACACACACCATTTCTATATATCCAATGACACTCATTCCTTCATGATGTCCAACGCGTATATCGAGTCCATGGAAGAAGCGGATGAGGCAGTGTTTGTGACGGAATGGGGCTTTGAGGTCAACAAGACCATGGACAACGATGCGTATGTGGATGGCGGCATATTCTCCATCAACGACGTGGATGACGCCGTGGTTGGTAAGTGGATTGACTGGATGGCGGAGAAGGGGTTGAGTTGGGCGTTCTGGTCGCTGAGCTCTCAGTCCGAGCCGGGTGCCATCCTGAAATCCAGCGCCTCTGTAAACGGAGGCTGGAGTGACGACGACCTCTGGCCTGCCGGCATCTATATAAAGGAACAATTTTAGTCGCTGTATCCCCTGATTCTCTCCATTACACGCCAGATCCCGGGTGGTAAAAAAAAGTTTAGCGTGCTAATTGTTTGTGTAAAAATGAAGTACACAACGAAGGAGCACATATGCATTTTATCGATATTGCTATTTTTGCCGTCTATTTTGCTGCCATGGTTGGCGTGGGGCTCTATTTCCTCCGAAAAAATCATACTGCGGAAGACTATTATGTGGGGGGACGCAAAATGGGAAGTGGTCACGTGGGACTTTCCATTGTGGCCACCGACGTGGGTGGCGGCTTTTCCATCGGGCTTGGCGGTCTCGGATTCACCATGGGGCTCAGTGGCTCCTGGTTGCTGTTCACCGGACTGATTGGCGCCATTTTGAGCGGCACATTTCTGGTGCCATGGCTGCATCGCCACACCGAACTCCGCAATGCCATGACGTTTCCCGATCTGTTCCGGGTCCGATTCGGACACGGCGCCGCACTGATTGCCGCGGTGATCTCCGCTGTCGGATATCTCGGCTTTACCAGCTCTCAGATTCTGGCGGGCGCCAAGCTCGCCAACGCTACTTTTCCCGAACTGTCATTCAGTCTGATTCTGGTGCTGATGGGAACTCTTGTGGTGGTGTACACGGCCCTCGGTGGAATCAAAGCCGTGATTTATACCGATACGATTCAGTGGTGCATCCTGTTGCTGGGGTTGATTTTCATTGGGATTCCGTTCGGATTCTCTGCGGTGGGCGGCGTGGACGAAGTGATCGGAGCGCTTCCCCCGGAAATGAAGAGTCTGTCCAATGTGTCCTGGCAGACACTGGTCGGCTGGTTTGTCACCATTGTCCCCATCTGGTTTGTGGGAATGACACTGTATCAGCGGATTTACGCCTGCAAAGACGAGCGCAGTGCGCGGCGTGCGTTTTATATGGCGGGCATTTTTGAATGGCCTATAATGGCGTTCATGGGCGTGGTCATGGGGATGATCGCCCGGGTCGCCGTCATGAAGGGCCTGATTGGCGATGGGGCGGCTATCGACCCCGAACAGGGATTGCCGCTCATGCTGAACCATGTGCTGCCGGTGGGCCTGGTGGGACTGATTCTGTCGGCATATTTTTCAGCCATTCTGTCCACTGCGGATTCGTGCCTGATGGCTTCTTCCGGAAATACCCTGGCCGATCTGCTTCAGCGACTGTGGCCTCAAAAATTCACGGAGACGGGGATGCTCAAGCACTCCATTATTGTTACCCTGTTGCTCGGTGTGGTTTCCATTCTCCTGGCCACACTGATGACCAGTGTGCTGGATTTGATGCTCATGAGCTATGCCTTCATGGTGTCCGGTCTGTTTGTGCCGGTTATCGCCGCACTGGTGCATAAGCATCCCAGTCAGCCCGCTGCGGTGGCGGCGATGCTGGTGGGGGGAAGCGTTACCATCGGGATGTCGTTGCTTGAAATTTCTCCGCTTTCCCTGGATGCCAACGTGTTTGGCATTGGGGCATCCGCGGTGGCGTACCTGGGCGTAGCTGCCATCCGTTCCTGAAAATCTGGAAAATTGTCTTTTCCGCCTCAGAGCTTCAGGGCTTCGCAGATCATCCAGCCTTCGCGGTTGTTGGGGGTCAGTACCTGGCACCACTCTCTGGATTCATTTTTCTTCAACAGGATGACTTTGCTGCCAGTGCTGATTCGTCCCAGAGAGCTGCCATCCACCGGTTCTTCCCGGACGTTGACTTTGTCCATGGTGACCTCAACCTCCCGGCCGTTCTTTCGCTTTTTCGCCATCAGTTGTGCCCGCTGTTCGGGGTCAAAAAATTCTACGGTGAAAAACAGTCGATATTTTTCGTGTTTGTGGCTGATGCTCGAAAGTGGCAGTCCGGCCAATGCCGACCGTACGCAGTTTCCGATTTTGCTCGCGCTGGCGATGGTGGACGACGGGCCACTCCAGAAACTGATGGTATTGTCCGAAAAATTCAGATTCGCCCCCAGACTCAACAGTCCTTTTTCACCCTCGGCGTATTTCTGTCGGCATTCGTCCACCACATATAACCGGGTAGCCATTCGCTTTTCCAGTACCCGGAGTCGATCACACTCTTTGGAGCTACCGCTGTCGGTGGCCTTGACCCAGCATTTGAAATATAGGGGCACGCCATCCAACCGAATACCGTCCGGAGTGGCGCCCGGAGGCACTTCCGGGAGCCCCGCAGACACATCCTGAGCCGCTGATTCGTCGGCCTCCGACTGGCCGTTTTCATCATCGGCGCCTTGCGGCGCATCCGTCACTTCCGCTTCTTCTTCAACGTCGGATGGCAGTGCGTCCGTCCGCGGTTCTGCACAGGCGGCGGACGTGTTTCCTGAATCGGTTTTGGGTACGATGAAATGCACCAGCAAAAATCCGATGGCAAAAGAGAGCACCCCCAGCCCGCCAATGACAAGGGTCGAAATCAGCCGCGAGGCTTTGTTCAGCGGTGGCGCGCCCCCGCCTGACCCCGGTGATTCGCTTTCATTTGGTATTTCTGTTTCGATATTCATTCCCAGCCATAATCCTTACGTATTGGCCAGACACTACCCAGGTGAAGCCGCAATTTCAACATCTCAGTGGAAAGGGTCTTGAAAAAACAGTTGCGATGCATGTTATAAGGGGCCAGAACCGCCGGAGGGAAAAGGGATATGACCTGGAAAAACCAACTGAAAAACCGCATCACCGATGCAGATGCACTGTCGGCGACCGTTCAGCTGACCCAAACCGAAATGGCAGGTATTCAGGCGTCCGGCGATGGCTTTTCCATGGCGATTCCCGCGTATTATGCCGCGCTGATGGACAAAACCAACCCGGCATGCCCCATTCGGCGTCAGGCGATTCCCGACCTGCGGGAGACGCAGCATCTTCCCGGAGAGCTGGAAGATCCGCTCGGTGAGGAACCGGATTCCCCCGTCAGATGCATTACCCGCCGATATCCGGACCGGGCGCTGTTTCTGGTGACCAACAGCTGTTTCATGTATTGCCGTCATTGCAATCGTCGACGGATGGTGGGGGATTCGTTGCAGCGAATCACTGATGATGACATTGAAAACGCCCTCGCATATCTCCGGTCGGATCCCGGTATCGAGGACGTTCTGGTTTCCGGCGGTGATCCGCTGTTTTGCACCACGGAACGATTGGACTGGATTCTGACGGCCCTGCGGGCGATTCCCCATATTCAGACCATTCGAATCGGTACCCGGGCGCCGGTGGTGATGCCGTCCCGGATTACGGATTCCCTGGTCGCCGTGTTGAAGAAGGCGCATCCGCTGTGGCTGAACACCCATTTCAATCATCCCCGGGAGTTGACAGCGGAAAGCGCTGTGGCCCTTGCAAAGCTGGCGGATGCCGGTATTCCCCTGGGCAATCAGACCGTTCTGCTTCGGGGAGTCAACGATTGTCCAACGATTATCCGGGAGCTCTGCCTCAAACTGGTTGCCCATAGAGTTCGTCCCTATTATCTGTTTCAATGCGATATGGCACAGGGCATTGAACACTTCAGAACCCGCGTGTCCCGGGGAATTGAAATCATGGAATCTCTCATTGGTCACATTCGCGGATACGCGGTTCCCACTTATGCCATCGATCCCCCGGGGGGAGCCGGAAAGGTGCCCATTATTCCCAACTATCTGATTTCTCAATCCGATGCGTCGGTGGCCGTGCGCAATTACGAAGGCATGATTGCCCGATATGACGAACCGATTACGGCAACCACGGCGTGTCCGGCCGGTTGTGATTTGTGTGGAGATCCGGCGCATCGTCGCGGCGCGTCCCATGGGGTGTCCGCGGTGCTCGGCGATCGGAACGCCAGCGCCCTGATTCCGGATGGGATGGTTCGGGTGCACCGACGGAACAACCATCCGGGTGATCCCGCCGTGCCGCGCAATACGCCGGATGATACAGGACCGGACTCCTGAAATGCGCCTTCCCGGGGCGCCTGTTCAACTTTCGCCGGGTTCATTTTCAGTTTTACCCCCATGAATTTCGGGGGTATAAATGGGTTCATGATCACATTCAGCAATAATCCACAAATCGCAGAAAAGCAGATGCAGGCCATCATCTTTTATCTGACCACCTTCGGATATATTGATGGCGATTTTGACGAGTCCGAGCGCGCTTTTGTCATCGAATACATTGAAAAGTTGGTGGCCCATCGGGTGAATTCCGCCATCCCGGAGGGACAGGAGACGCTCCGGGCAGAGCTGACCGAGAAATACACAGCGCATTTTCACGAAGAATTTGAGCGAATCGACCAGTACATCCAGGACATGTTTGCCGAAACCACCGCCAGCGACGAAGACCAGCAGACATTTGTGCAAACCAGACTCAAGCTGCGATGTCTGGAGATTTTTAAAAGTTTCGATGAGCCCGGACAGGAAGAACTGATGGATATTGTGGATGACCTCCTCATGGCGGACGGGGTGGCGCATCCATCGGAAGTGAAGTTTCGGGCGGAGTTGGCGGAGCTGCTTGAGGAGGACCTCGGGATTGAACTGATCGATCAGGGGGATGCGGAGGCTGCGCGACTCACCGTGAGCATGCTGCCTCCACCGCCCATTGATGAAACCGACCATCCCTTTTTTGAGCAGTTCGAATACCACTACTCCAACGAACAGCAGATGCTGCTGCAGCAGTTGGAAGCGGACCGGGCGTTGATTGAAAAGACCATGGCGCTGTTTCGCGCCCAGCAGGCTGCCGGCAACGGACAGCTGACAGGCATCACCAGCGTTGACCAGCTGAAGGGGAAGGCTCCTTTTCTGGACGGACATGTGTATGTGGTGCCCACAGGAATGGGCAAATCCTTCGATGTGACGGTGCTGGGGGACATTCACGGTTGCTACAGTTGCCTGAAGGCGGCGGTGGCCCAGTCCCGCTTTTTTGAAAAGCTGGAGGCCTACCGGAAGAATCCACAGACCCATCCGGAACCCAAACTGGTGCTGCTGGGCGATTACATTGACCGGGGGCTGTTCAGTCTGAACGGTGTGCTGCGAGCGGTGATGCAGCTGGTGAATATGGCGCCGAATCACGTCTATATGCTTCGGGGAAATCACGAGATGTATTTTGAATTCAAGGGCGAAGTCTACGGCGGGGTGAAGCCTGCGGAGGCCATCAACTCCCTCAAACCCCATGTGCCCACTGCATCCCTGCGACACTATATCGACTTTTTTGAAAGCATGCCCAACATGCTGTTTCTTGGCGAAACCCTGTTTGTTCATGGGGGAATTCCCAAGGATTTGACCCTGAAGGAAAAATATCGCGATCTGTCCAGCCTCAACGACAAACAGATTCGCTTTGAGATGATGTGGGGCGACCCGAGCGCGGCCGATGTGGTGCCCGCCAGGTTGCAGCAGCAATCCATACGGTTTCCATTTGGAAAAATGCAGGCAGCGGCGTTTCTTCAGCGGGTGGGATGCCATACCATCGTTAGAGGTCACGAGAAAATTTCGGATGGATTTGACCACACATACAACGAGGGGGTGGTGCAGTTGTTCACACTGTTCTCGTGCGGTGGCGTGAAAAATGCCGACTTGCCGCCCAAGTCCGGATTCCGGGACATTACGCCCATGGCCATCTCCATGAAAATCTCAGATAGCGATGTGGAACTGCTTCCCTGGGAAATCAATTACGAGCCGTATAATCACTCCGATCGAAATGCCTTTTTCAAAGAAGCCCCCCGCATCGAACATGTGACCTACTGACCCCGGCAGAGAATTTCAAGGATGGATTGAGCTGTTCCTGCCGCGTTACAGAAGGGTTTCCGGACTCACGGGGGCGCCTTTTCTGGCGGACTCAAACGCAGCCAGTATCACCGCGGTATTGTGCAGGGAATCTTCGAGGGGAACCGGTACGTCCGTATCGTTGAGAATGGCTTCGGAAAAGGCGTCGCCCTGGGCGGTGTACTGATTGATGGCCGGGAAAAGAGTCACCTCGCCATCCTGTTGCAGTAACGATTCCTGACCCTGTACAATGCCGGTTTCCCGATCTGGTGGGGCGTTAAAGGGAATCCGGATTTCGAGCTTTGCCTTATCTCCATATATCGTCAGGTGCTGGGAATCGATGGTCTGGGTGCTCACGGTGAAGGTTGCGTGAATATCGCCGAAGGACATGATGGCAGAGCTGAGAATGTCGGTTTTGAATTCGGTGTCAATCAATGCCGCCGCCAGCACGCGTTCCGGTTCGTTTTCAAGGAGGTATCTGGCGCAATGAATCTGATAGCAGCCAATATCCCACAATCCGCCACCGCCGTAGTCCGGAATGTTTCTGATGTCATTGGCGTTGGTGTTCATGTAACTGAAGAATCCCTGGACAGCGCGGATTCGGCCAAGCTTGCCATCCCGCAGGATTTGCCGGACATGGGACCATTGGGGATGGCTGTTCACCATGAACGCTTCACCCGCTTTGACCCCGTTGATATCTCGGGCGGCAATCATTTTTTGAATGTCGGCAATGGTGAGGGCCAGTGGCTTTTCACAGAGAACGTGTTTGCCGGCATTCATGGCTTTAACGGCCCATTCGGTATGCATGTGGTTGGGCAGGGGAATGTACACCGCGTCCACCAACTCGCTTGCCAACAGTTCATCATAACTGCCAAAGACATGCGGAATGGACAGTGCATTCGCCGCAGTGGCAGCTGTCTCGCTGTTTCGCGATGCAATGGCTGTTATCTCAGTGAGTTTCCCCCGCTGCATTGCGGGAATCACTTTTTCGGTACCGATTCTGGCAGTGCTTAAAATACCCCATTTTACTTTTCTGGTCATTGTTGTCTCCCTTGAGGATTTTTGATGGAATGGCTGAACTGCTATAATGTTTAAACGAAAACGCACATGTCAAGTGAACAGCTGGGGCGCTCGGGGGAGGGGGCGTCTGCGGACGCTACAGATTGGGCACGATACGGACAATTTGTCCGGCATTGAGTTTCACCATCTGAAATGTCCGATGACCATCGTAAACAAAGGTCAGCTCGTGGAGTCCGGCATCCACTTTTAACAGGACCGGGAGATATCCCCGCATCTGTCCGTCCACGGAAACAGCGACCCGATTGGTCACACCCAGTGGTGCATTGATGATCAGCGACGCCTTCGGGGGTTTGTAAAGTTGTACCGACGGTATGATCGAAGATTTTTCGGATTTTTCTTCCGCTGCGCCATTCATCATTGTTTTTTTAGAAGCTTCAGTGGTGGCGGCTGCGTCGGCGACCGCGGCTGCGTTGGCTTTGCCGGCGCTTCGGGGCGATTTTCCGGCGGGCGTATTGGCGGGGGCGCCGGCTGCCGCAGCGATTTGTTTGCCGCCGCCGACTGCTTTGCGGGTTTTCTCATTCTGGACACCCGGGTTATTCAACTTTTGGGCATTTTCCTTTTGTTTCTTCCCGGCCGGGGAACCCGCCGCATCCGGCGAAATTTCTTCTATCAAATCATCGCTGTTTTCATCAAACCCTTCGGTGTCGAGTTCCTCCGCCATAAGTTCTTCCACTGAAATTGCGGCCACTTGTCTGGCGGATTCCGGAATCAGGGTGAACGACACAACCTCTGATGAGGTGACCTGCACATCCTTGTTCATATGCCGATATCCGGGGGCGCGAATCCTGATGGAGTGATAATCGTCGGTCGGTTCCAGATAAACGTATGGCGGATTTCCGGAAATCACCTTGCCATCCACCTGAACCACCGCACCCTGGACATTTTCCGGTACCAACTGCACGGTAAGTTTCAGGGAACTTTGCGCCACTTTCTTGACTTCCAGCTCATCGGCGCTGACGGTTTCACGGGTTGAACCGGCGATTTCCAGATAAATCAGCGCGGACAGTGCCGAGAAAATCAGTATTGCCAACGACCACATGGCTGCCAGAAATACCTTCTTTCGGGCTGCCATCTTCTGCAGCTCCGGCATATCAATGATTACAGAGGGAAGCTCCAGTTCAGCATTGAGATTAACGACCGCCATATGGCCCTTTCCGTTTCATTTTCACACCCCTTCGGGGAGCGCATCCGGGTGACCGGAATGTATCATATATCTGATTATATATAGTACAGGATTCTTTTCTGTAATTTCAACTTTTAATATTAATTCATTATTTCACATTGTCCAGGCAACAGGCCGCGGTGGCACGGTGGGAGAAGATTCACGATGCCGTGTCGGTCGACGATGGGGAACAATCCGGTTGCTTTTTCTGTTCACTGTTCTAGTGTATAGTGCAATCCGTGTGAGACAACTGTTGATTTCATCGAATTGGAGTTTGCGGATGGCATCTGTTCAAAACGTGATTCCGTGGTTTGCTTCAATATTTCTTTTCAGTACCATCGGGATGACGGCGCCGATAGACGATTCTGCTGCCATTTTTCCGCCTGACGCGCCTATGTCTGATTTGCCTGACGCGTCTCTACCGGAAGTGCCGGCGGGTGAGGAGATGCCGCCGGATGGCACTCCCGAAACCGAAAAGCAGTTGACGCCACTTTCCATAACCATCCGGGGAGGGTCGTCTCTCGGCGCCTATGAAGCCGGGTATCTGTACATGCTCACCGAAGCGATGAAGCGAAATCCCCGGTACTTTACCCCCGATGTCCTTTCCGGAGCTTCCGCAGGAACGATCAACGCCATTCTGTCCATTGTTTCTCTGGGCACACCGCCGCAGGACAATCCGCTCGAAAGTATCTATTATCGAGTCTGGACCCAGCTGAATTTCAGGGAAATCATCGATGTGGCGGATTCCCGTACGCCGCCGGGGGCATTGTCGTCGAGAAAACTGTTGTGGCGGATATCGGATGAAGTCCGGGCGGAGTGGCTGCGAGGGTTCCGGCGTGATCTCTCCGTGGTGGTGGGCATATCAACCACCAGGCTGTTGCCGGAGAAGATTATTACGCCAGGGGGGATGGAGATTCCCAATCAGCAGGCCAAGTTCGTATTTCGCGTTACCGGGCAGGGAATTGGTCAACCACCGGTGATGGAGAACCATAGATGGGTGAAACCGGGAATGGAGCAATTGCTGTTGCCATTCGGTCTGGGAGCGGAAACCGATTTCGATGTAATGATGCAGGTGGTGTTCGCATCCTGCGGTATCCCCATTGTATTCCCCCCGCAGCCCATTGACTACTGTGTGACGAAAATTCAGGAAAACAGCGAGTTGCGTTGTACCGAAACCGAGAAATACACCGATTCATTTGTGGACGGCGGGGTGGTGGACAACAGTCCCATTCATCTGGCTTACCAGGTGCATAAAGGTCTCCAGCAAAATGTGCCCGGAACAGCTGAGATGTCGCAGTTACCGGCGCGCACCACAGACGGCGCGATTCTGCTCTATCTCGATCCTGAACATCTGAAATATCCGGTCAATTCCAGCCAGGCTGCGCAAAAGGGATTTCATGGGATTGGTGAACATCGGGTATATGAGCACGGTCTGAATCTGTTCGAGACGCTTCCCCGCTTTTTGCGGGGGTTCGTGAACTCCTCCCGTTCCAGCGAAATCTATTCCCTGCTGAACACCGATCCCGCCGCAAATATCCAGCGGACGGAAAATTCGTTTGCTCCCATATCCGCGCAGTTATCCGGACAATTCGGGTTCATGGAACGGGAGATTCTCAAATATGATTTCTATCTGGGAATGCACGACGCCGAAAACTATCTCCGAACCGCCGTGCTCGCATATCTGAAGAGCGTCGTCGACCCGCAGATTGGCGCTTCGGACATTCAGTTGCCCCAGGATTCCCCGGCATCTCGCGTCATGTCCAGTTGGCATCCCTATCGGTGCATGAGAGCCATGTTCGATGGCGAAGGCGGGCGGGAGGAGGCGTGCACTTTCGGATACGGTACCGATGCCCCGGCCAATCCACCGGATGCGGATAATTTTCGGATTTTGATTCAGGTGAGTATCGACCGGGTGTACAGTCATTGTGCGCTTCTGGAGGATACCGAAAAGATCAGGGAGGAACTGACTGCCGAGGATGGCATGTGTCTGGATGCGTTCACCGCAGGGATTCACGCCAGACCACCACAGGTCCCCGATGTGTTGCCGCTGGGGGAGGATGAATGGTACCGGTGTATGGCATCTCAGTTTGCCAGAACCAACCGGGAAAAGGCCCGGGCTCGATTTGTCTGTCATCATCACCGTAAAAACGAAGATGGTTACCAGTACGTTACCCGATTAATGGGCGCATACGGCTATGAATTCAGAGATTTGGGGTTGAATCGCAGTCAGGCGAAGCAGATTCGGGAAGTGATTCAGAACGAGTTGTTCGATATTCTGGATGTGTTTGCCGGGAAGTATCGCACCATTGAAGGGGCGGATGAGGAGGGGGCGGACTGGGAAGCGGATGCGGCGTACACCGTGGGGGAGGTGAAGGGGGGGGACCGGGCATTGATTCTCACCCTTGGCAAGCCCGCCATCACGTTTCTGGACTATTCTCCTCCCAGAAACATTCTGTCCCTCATGGTAATGAAAGGCGCCTCCGTATCTCTGAGCCGCTCCAAGTCCGGTTGGTTTCGGTTTAACTGGAATTTCTTTCAGTTTGCCGGGTTGGATACAATGAACGACCGGCTGAAAGTATTGACTTTTGTTCATAGCGCGGGAATTGAATGGCAGCCCCCATGGCTCAGTACACCTGTGGTGCAGGCCACAGTGATTGGGCGACTGGGATATCAGTTCAGTACCGAGAAAAAATTCACCGATGCGTCCTGCGGCGCCCGGATGGATGAATCGGCGAACCTCTGCAGCCTTCCGTTGGCCCAGACCCTGCTAAGTGTATCGTTTCTTTCCCGGATTCGCCTGGAATTGGGACTGGACTGGTTCTTCCCGCTGCATCGCATAGGTCTGCCGAATCGTCATCTGAATTATGGGTTTACCGCTGCGGTGGGGTTTCAGTTTCTCAACTGAGTTGCCTCCCCGATTTTTAAAATCCGTTTGCGTTTATGTTTCCCCACGGGCAATCAAATCTTGACATCTGCTGTCTGCTCGGGAATATCCAACGTCATGAGTACAACGAAAAACAATTTCAAATCATGGCCGTTTAAAGAAGCGCAACGCGTTATCAGCTCATCCGGAAAAGATCCGTTGCCAGAGCAGATACTGTTTCAGACCGGGTACGGGCCCAGTGGCTTACCTCATATCGGAACGTTTGCCGAGGTTGCGAGAACCACATGGGTAATGAACGCATACAGAGAGCTGTGTGGTGGCAATGCCAGAATCATTGCATTCAGCGATGATCTGGATGGGCTTCGCAAGGTTCCCGGAAATTTGCCGAATCGCGAAATGCTTGCTGAACATCTGGGCAAACCCCTTTGTGATATCCCCGACCCCTATGGGTGCTGTGAGTCCTTTTCTGGGCATATGATTGGCAAGCTGAAGGAATTTCTCGATACATTCGGATTTGAGTACGATTTGCGAAGCGCATCCACTGCTTATCGAAATGGGGATTTCAATGAAGGCCTGAAGATATTGCTGCAGCGGGTGGATAGAGTGCTCGATGTGATTCTGCCAACTATGAAGGAAGAAAACCGCGAAGGGTGGTCGCCGTTTCTGCCCAAATGCGAAAGCTGCGGAAAAATATACACCACACGGGTCACGGCGTATCACGACGATGCCGATGCAGTCTCCTACACCTGCGATGGGACCTTCGGGGACGTGAAGGGTTGCGGTCACAGCGGTCGCACGTCGGTGCTGAATGGCGGCGCCAAGATGGGGTGGAAAGTGGACTGGGCATTGCGCTGGTTCAGTTATGGCATCAACTACGAGATGTATGGCAAGGACCTGATTCCCTCCGCGCAGCTTTCGAGTCAGATTGTGCGGATTATGGGGGGGCGTCCGCCCATCGGATTTTTCTACGAGATGTTCCTGGATGAAAAAGGGGAAAAAATTTCCAAATCCGTGGGCAATGGCGTTTCAATGGAAGAATGGCTGGCGTACGCCCCGGTTGAATCGTTGGCGTATTTTATTTTCAGGGATCCCCGTGCGGCCAAAAAACTGTATGTGGATATGATTCCCAAAACCATGGATGAGTATCTGGATCAGTTGCGGCGGTATCCGGATGTGCCGGAAGATAAGAAACCGGATTCGCCGCTCTGGCACATTCACCGTCGCGGCAGCACCGTCCCCGCGTATCAGTCTCCCGTGAATTTTACCATGGTTAACAATCTGGTTTCCGCACTGGGAATGGAACAACCGGAACCGGAAAAGATTGCAGAGTTTCTCACCAATTATGACCCCGAGATTTCGGCGTATGCCGATGTTCTGATGACGTTGATTGACAAAGGGGTGGCGTATTATCTCGATCGGATTCTTCCCAATAAAGTGTACCGGGACCCTACAGATGAAGAGAAGCAGATTTTTATGGCACTCAAGACCAGATTGCAGGAGCCCGATGCCGCAGATTTGGATCAGAAAGCGCTTCAAAGCCTGATATTTGATTTGGCCAAGGATGCCGGGATGGATCCGAAGAATTTTTTCGGCGCAATTTATCAGGTGCTTCTCGGCCAGGCCCAGGGGCCCAGATTCGGTTCGTTTGCCAGACTGGTGGGCGTCGCCAGGGTCATCGAACTGATAGAACAGAGAATTGGATAGCCGAAAGAGCGCCCCATTGCGGGGCGCAGACGACATGGGGGTATATGTATATGTAGCAGAGGTGGGAAAAACGGAATCGTTGAGCCGCGTCAGCTCACCTCCTCTTTGAATCAATCCGCTGCAATGCCTTAAGTTCCATTCCGCGCGAATACTGACGCACGCCGTTTCAGACGATAATTTGCGAGAACGATGCCAACGAAGCGAATCCCCCGAATGGATATGAAACACCATAGCCTGCGGGGGCGGGGTCGAAAAGGAGACGGTCTCAATTGCCTGTTTGAGATGGCAGGTGGCGTCGATCATTTTGTGTGATTGCCTATTGGGGATGGCAGTCACTTGGCGGGACTGACACATTTTTTCGACCAGGTTTCAAAATTCTGATCGGTCATGTAGGCGCACTGAGATTCCAGCTCGTACATATACACGTATGGTTCGTCAAAAAATGGATTGAACCCGATGGCGCCGGTGTTATCGGCTGGTGCCCCGAGTGTTTGACCCGGTGTTGAAAACCAGGAGCCCAGGCAACCATCAGTGCATCCCCAAATCCGGGGAGTGCTGTCTGCCAATGGGTAGAAATAAGAAATGTAGTAGAACCCTATCCGTTCCGGGACAACGCTGAGGATGCTGCGCACCATGGTGTTCAGCGGGGGGGCGGGTATCTGTCCACCATCAATGTGAACAGATAAATTGACAAAATAATTTATGTCCGTCTGGGTCACATCTGTTACCAGAACAAAATTTCCGTTTACTGTTCCCACTACCGCGCGAAGCTCTTCCGGGTTGTAGGTCCGAAATGCAGTGACCGTGCTGATTTCATCTTCCGCCGGGATTTTGTTGGCAATCCGGTTGCGCAATGTGTTGACAACGGGTTCTTCGCCCCATGTTTGGCCGTAATCACCGGAATAAAATACCGTATCTTTGCTCACCAGATACAGAATTTCCGGGTCAATCGGACTTACGGAGATGACACTCGGCCAGAAATCGATGAGGGTGGATTCCAGAGCCTCGAAGGTATCACCACCATCAGTGGAACGCCAGACGCGCGATTGACTGCCCCCGGAACCGGCGAATGTGACATACACCCGATTGGCGTCTTTGTCCGGGTCAATCGCAATGGAGGTAATGGGCACATCGGGAAGTCCGGATGTTTCGTCCAGTTGGTGCACCGCAAAGGGGCGGGCGGTCATGTCGAACGAGCGATATAGATTTCCATCCAACGTACCGATAAATGCCAGTCCTGATTCGTTCGCTCTGGGCGAGGAAGCAAACGCGGTGACGCCCATTTCATGAAGTTCGCTCATATCGGACATCAAAATTCCAGTCTCTGTCTCTGTCTCCGTCTCTGTCTCTGTCTCTGTCTCCGTCTCTGTCTCCGTCTCTGTCTCCGTCTCTGTGTCGGAATCGGTAAATGTGTCCGTGTCCGTATCGGTGGCGCTATCTGTCTCCGTGTCCGTGTCCGTGTCTGCGTCCGTGTAACCATCGGTATCCGTGTCTGTGTCTGTTTCGGTTGGCCAGTTGGTGGTTGAATCGGTTAGTGTATCCGCAGGCGTATCAGTGGCGGTGCCGGTTTCCGTGTCGGTGTGTGTGTCTGTGACTGTTGGGGCAGTGCTCCAGCATTTCTTCTGAGGATTGCTGCCACGCGCGTAGCAGTAAGGCTGGTCTGCGAAACACTCCATGCTTGACTCGCAGTAAATTTGCCCTTCTTTGGCGCTGTACGTACAGGCCCCGCTGAAAAACGCAACCATCAGAATCAGACCCCGGGAAGATCGTTTTAATATATGGTTTCGTTTGTATTTTTTATCGAAGCATATCCGGTTTTCGGTATCGTCAGATTGAAATATCACGGCAATAATTGTCTTCGCGATTTGCATCATCGGTAATCTATCGCGCAGATAAAATGAAATCATTTTTAAGATGGCATCATGGTTACTCTTCATGTTGTATTCCTCTCCATCATTAGGTATCTGTATCGGAAAGATTAGTTAAGAACTCATTATTATCAACGACAATATCCTGTAAAAAAAGTGCATACTGGCGTGCGCAATTTTATTGGTATGGGTGTTCTATCAGTTGAAGTAACAATGTTTCGTTCAGATATGGTTCAACGTCTGTATGCGGGGAGGTTATGCAATGTACGAGCCAGATAGAGATACTGAAGTCCAACAACGCGGTAGTGCGTTGAGCGAGCGACGTCATAAAGTACCGGTTTCGTGGATCTGTCGCATTTTTCACGGTGAAGCGGCAACCACGCCCATTTCTATTTCGGAAAAAGGTATTGTACTGGGGGCATCCAGTTCGTGCGATATGGTAATTGACGATGTCGCCGTATCGTCCAGACATTTACGGCTCAGCAATGGGAATGGCGGCGTTGTTGTGGAAGACCTGAACAGCACCAACGGTACATTCCTGCGTTCGACTCGCATCGACAAGATATTGTTGACGTCCCAGAGTCAGGTGACCATTGGAACCACCATCATCGATATTTCGCCCGCAGGATTTGTGGATGTGCCACCATTTCCCGAACCCCGTTTTGGCGCGTTGGTGGGAGGCAGTGCTGCGATGCGTCGGTGCTTTGCCATTATGAATCTCGCTGCAAAATCTGATGCAACGGTGGTTATTGAAGGCGAGTCTGGCACCGGGAAAGAACTTGCAGCCAGAGCGATTCACGAAAATTCAGGCAGAGTCAATCAGCCATTTGTGGTTGTGGATTGCGCCGGAATTCCGGAACAGCTCATTGAGTCACAGTTGTTCGGTCACCGGGCCGGCGCGTTCACCGGCGCAGTTGAACGCCGGAAAGGGGCATTTGTGCTTGCAGATGGGGGAACCATTTTTCTCGACGAGCTTGGGGAGCTTCCGATGGCGGCCCAGGCAAAGTTGCTGCGGGTGCTGGAAGCACAGACGGTACAGCCATTGGGAGAGGATCGACCGGTACACGTGAACGTTCGGGTAATTGCGGCCACCAACCGAAACCTGGAACAGATGGTGGCTGAAAACCGATTTCGGTTTGATTTGTTTCACCGCCTTGCGGTGGTTCGTTTTCAGATGCCGGCGCTTCGGGATCATGCCGAAGATATCCCGATGCTGGTCTCGCATTTTTATGCCGGCAGACGAGCCGTGTCCGGTCCGATTTCCGGAGATGGATTGCAGCAACTCGTTCAGTATGACTGGCCCGGCAATGTGCGGGAGTTGCGCAATATCCTGGAAAGAGCATGGGTCCTTTCCGGAGAAGCGGCACCGGAATTTCACAAGCTTCAGTTTTCATTTCATCATTGTCTTGATGCGGAACCGGTTCATATTGTGGATACCTCGATTCCTTTCAAAGATGCCAAAGAAATGTGGGTGTCTCATTTTGAACGAATATATGTAAAAGACGTGATTGCATCAAACGATGGCAACATTTCGAAAGCCGCAACCCAGGCCGGTCTGAATCGGAATCATCTGCGCAAACTCATGGAAAAATACGGCATGATCAAATGATCGGCGACGCCCTTCAGAATTCAGTCGTAAAATAGCCCCCATCCCATGTTGGTAGCAACCCAATTGACGTGCGCGCTATTCTTTTTCTGCGCGAAATCAGGTGAATGGTGAGTCCGGTCAGTGCGAGCACACTTCCTCCGATGAATCCAATCAACGCGCTTCGCTGATACAGTTGCATCTCATCTTCGCGATGATCGAATTCCGGTTTGTAGTGGATTGTTTTTAAGTCCGAGTGCGCATCAGCCGCCATTATCTGAAAGATGGCTCCCGTTAAAATACCGGCGCCACCCGTGAACAGCAGTCCTATTGCAATCTTGCCGGGATAGGGAGCGAGGGGCGGCACGTCCGGAGAGGCGGCGAGTGGCATCGGTTCAGACTGGAAGGGGGCGGATTGCCGATGGTCCGGTTGTGGCGATTTCGATTCCGGGGGAGATGGTGAATTCCGGGGGAGATGGTTGTGCGGTTGAGGCTGCAGAACAGCGGATTTGTCGTGGGACGGAACGGACGGAGATGGGTCAATGGATGCACTGATGCCATATTGCCCGCAATTGAGTGAATGCATTTCTTTTTGCACGTCCGCTCTTTTTTCGTCATTCGGTGTGAGCTGAATATAGTCTGCAAAAAGTGCGCAGGCCTTTTGGGGCATGTCTGCCTTCTGCGCTGCCAACGCTGCATTGAACAGGGAATACGGATGCGGGAGTATCTGAAAAGAACACTGAAATGCTTCGCTGCCAGAAGCGAAGTTTCCCTGGTTTACAAAGTCTGTTGCCGTTGAAAACCATTCACTGGCCAGGGCCTCAATCTCAGGCTGTTTCTGCGGGCGCGCCGGGCAGTCGATGTCCGCATGCAGTTTTTCACAGCAGACGAGCGCAATGACGATACATACGATGTTCAATTGGATTTTTACGGTCATGGTGTGTAATCAGAATCCAGGGTGCGACTGGCGGGTTGAAATGGATTTTTTTCAAATGACAACGAGTTCTTTTTTTCCAATGACAACGAATTGTTGTTTTGATCTGCCCCCAGGTCGTTTTTTCCGTATCCATCGTTCGCTGAATCAGTGGTTTCAGTATTGCGGGCAGGGGCGGGCGATGAGCGTAGACGCTTTGTGTTTTTCCTGTTCGCTTTATTGGGCGCCTGTTTTTTCGACAATTTCAGGGGGAGTATCACGTCTCCCCCGGGCACAACGTGTATGGTTGCGGTTTCATACCCCGGGGTGCGCACTTCAATGGCAATTTCGCTCCGGGAACGCGGAAGGGTGATGGGGTAGGGCACTTGCCGGTCTGCAATCCAGAATGTGGACGACGGGAAAGGGTGCTCAACGCGAATAGTTGCATTTTCGGGTTCTGCAGGTGTCGTTGATTTCCTGTTTTGAGGCGACACAGCCGGGACTCGGATTGGCTCAGTTTCTGCCGGTGCCGTCAGTGAGGAATGACCACTCTTTTTTTCGTTGACCAAAGTCACCGCGGTGTCGCTCGCTCCATTTGCGGTGTGCGGATTCTTCGACATCAGAAACAGCGCAATTGCGCCTGTCAGCAAAACGGTCAACGCCAGCGACACCGGCAGGAACGCTCGCCGGAAAGAGTCGTCTCCGGGGACGACGGGATGCGCCTCTGTCTGGGATTTTTTTGGGCCGGGATGTCTCGCCTGTTGCTGCTGCCTGTGGCGATGGGATTCAATTCTCGCCCGTTCTTCCCGCATTTCATAGGCAAAGAGATCCTTCATGATTTCCACGAGCCCTTCGGAAGGCTCGTTCAATCTGGTTGTGCAGTACGAATCCAGAGCGGATTTGAGTTCGTCCATTGATGAAAAACGATCGCCCGCATCGAAACTCATGGCGCGAAGAATAATATTTTCCAACACTTTGTCGAGTGCAGGGTTCAGCTCTCTCGGCGGGGAATACTTGCCCTTCAGGACAAAATATATCTGTTGTCCGGGGTTTTCATAGGGAAACGGGTGATAGCCCGTGGCCACAATGTACAGCACGATTCCCAGCGAATAGATGTCAGCCCGGTGATCGAGGGGATCTCCCCGCAGTTGCTCCGGTGGCATGTAGCCCACTTTGCCCTTGATCAGGCCGTTGCTGGTATGGGTCAGCCGGTCGTTGGCAAAGGCAGCGCCGAAATCGATAAGCTTGGGGTGACCGGTGTAGGAAATCAGTATATTGCGTGTGGAAACATCTCTGTGGATGAGATTGAGCGGGAGGCCCTGTTCATTGGTCAGCGCATGTGCATCCGCGAGACCGGAACAGATGGTTGACAGCGCTTCCAGCAATGGCCTGAGGGGAAGCGTTCGATTCAGTTTGTACGCTTTTTCAAGGATTTGCTTAAGGTCTTTTCCCTGTACGAGTTCGCCTGCCATGTAGTACAGGCCGTCGTCTGTTCCCACTTCATAGATGGTTGCGACGCCCGGGTGATTAATTCGGGCAACCAGACGTGCTTCGTCGAGGAACATTTCAATGAATGACGATTCCGATGTCAGATGGGGGTGGATGATTTTAACCGCAACCAGACGTTCAAAACCAGCCATCCCGACAAGACGCGCCGCGTAGACACTCGCCATGCCTCCGGATGCGATATGGTAAATCAACTCATATCGTCCAACGTTTTTTTTGGAGTAGTCAATCAGCGGATGAGATGAATTCTTCTTGCCTGTGTACACACTCACGGAAGAAGAAACGCGCCGTCGGGGCGGAATTATCGCTGTCACTCGTTTAGGTGTCAGGGGCATTGGATCATATAACGATATCGCTTTCACAGTTATTTCCGGGTTATAGTGATTTTTCCTCAGACTCGCAAAGGAAACCGCCGAAAACTTCAATTTGTCATTGAATGCCGGTTAAATATCGGAAATACTTGGCAGCAATAAGTGAGTCGTGAAATTGTTGCCGAAATCTTTCCTTGAAATTGTCTCACTGGGCAGTGCGCGGATCGGGCATTGCCGTGAAAGGAGGCACTGGTGAGTAAAATTAAAAGAGATATGGAT
The DNA here is from genome assembly GCA_050287845.1 of Polyangia bacterium. Taxonomy (GTDB): domain Bacteria; phylum Myxococcota_A; class Polyangia; order JAAYKL01; family JAAYKL01; genus JAFGXQ01. Next base: position 40,529 of record JBNKCR010000152.1, on the reverse strand, counting down.
CCCTATGCACGTACAACCACAGAATTATCTCTGGAGGAAACCAGAAATCTGGTGCGCCATACGGTTTCCGAGCAGGAGAAAGATACGGCTCCTGAAATTCCTGTTCGGCAGTTGCTGTTGCATCACGAACGCATGCTCGCCCGGAAAAAGGCGAGAAGCAATGCATCTTCGGCCAGTGGCGTTGCAAAGCCAACCGGACCTGGTGTGTATATAAAGGTTGGCCAGGGGAAAGTGGTCTGGGTTGACGGAAAGAGCCAGGAGGAAAATCCGATTCATCTGACAACCCGGATTTACGGGTAGGACAGTTCTCATCAGAACGGCTGGGGGCGTCGTTTCGTAAATATTTTCCGGTCTTTGGAATCTGGGCTGGAAAGCGTGAATACACATGGGAACACCCGCAATTTTACTGGCCCATGACCTTTCTGCTTCGGTAAATGAATGGATGAAAAAATTGGAACTCGGCGTCGATGGGATCTGTGCTATGATTTACGGCATCAGATGGAGGCGATGTAAATGGGATTCAATCTGTTCAACGATCAGGATATGCTGAGCAATGGTTATTCTTTTGAATCGAGTTCGCGGTACGAACTGATATGTCGACTTGGGAAAGGTGGCATGGGCGAAGTGTGGCGCGCCCGACGCATCAGTTCCGCAGGGCACGTTCAGAATGTGGCGCTGAAATTCATGAGTGTGCCCGGGGCGGATGTCCGCGCATTGGACGCGGAAGCGCTTCGTATGTCGAATCTTATTCACGATAATATTGTGCCGTTCATTGATTCCGGGCTGGATGCTGCAGGGCGGTACTTTGTTGCGATGGCACTGATTGAGGGAATTGATGTGAACGGATTGCGCGATCTGGCATACTCCAATCTCGTTGGGTCGACGGACGGGATGGAGATGGCGCGAATTCCCGACAAAATTGTCGGATTTATCATTTTCATGACACTTCGTGCACTGGCCTTCGCCCATACGCGGGATTTTGGCGGTGGGGCAATCGGGCTGATTCATCGGGATATTTCGCCGGGAAATATTCTACTCGATGAACAGGAAGGATTTGTCAAGCTGACCGATTTCGGTGTCGCGGCGGTTCAGGGAATGGACTCCGATACGTGTCAGATTGCCGGTAAGATCCCATACATGGCGCCGGAGGTTCTGGTGGAGAATCCCTTTAACTGTCAGGTTGATATTTATTCCCTGGGGCTTGTGGCATATGAACTGCTTACCGGATTCAATCCCAACATCCGCGTTTCTGCCATGGACAGTGTTCTCGGTGCCATTTCAGAAATCATGTTGTCTCTGGATTTGCCGCTCCGACCTCCTCATGAGTTGATTGAGGGAATTGACGAAGGGTTGTCTCATATCGTGGTCAGTATGCTCGAACGGGAACCGGCGCACCGCTACAAATCGGCAGATGCTGCCATCATAGATCTCGGGGTATTTCTTTTTGAAAGGGGATACGGTCCAACCACGGGAAGTCTGGCCGATTATCTGTGGCTTCTCAAAAATCCTTCGGAGCCTGTGCCATCCAGGATGCGGCAACGGTTGCGCTTTCTGAATTGGCTGGAGGAAGAAGATCCGGTTCGCCCGGCCTATAAACTCACCCCGGACGCGGAAGCTGATTTTCTTGAAGGGCTGAATCCGGGCAGGGTTCATCAAACGTAGGGTTTGCCCAGAGCCTTACCTGTGCCTGATTCTGTTCCGTTGGCGGTATCGTCAGACCCGATGGATGGGGAACACAATGGGATGAGTGGAATGTCGCCGTCGGGGATTGTCCCGGTACAATACCGGTTTTATTTGTGATTATCAGAATTCCGTTTATAATAATGGTCTTCAGACGAAACGAATTAACGGTGGGCGCATGCGACGTATTGCCGTTTGAGGAGCATCTACATGGGGTCACTAGTCCTTCCCAGGAACGCGTTGCGAATGATTGCACGTGCGTTTACCCGCGACATGATTGCCAGCGAGCTGGAACAGGCGAGAATTTCTGTTCCGGCAGACGACGCAGAAATGATTACCTCGTGGGTGGCCCATCTTGCGCATGTATTTGATCCGACGGACAATCCATTTTCAAGGGATTCGCTGCTGATGGGATTGACTTCCGGCGGAATTGCGTTTCTGCAGGACAACGATTTGCTTTCTGACGCTCTGAAACGAACGTTGTTGCTGAATATCCTTACCATTGATGGCGATACATTAATGCAGTCTCTTCTTTCCCGCGTACTCCGGGAAACCCCCACGGTTGCCAATGTGCTGGAGAGCAAATCCATTGATGATATTGAAAGCGTCATCAATAATGAACACGTCAAGATTGTGTTCATTGATGCATACCGGTTCGAAATCGAGCAACTGACCAGGATGGTGGAATATCTGACCGCAAGTCGGGACTATCTGCAGTTTGTCCTGTTTACGGATGTGAAACGGTTTACCGAAACGTATCCGGTGCTTCCGCCGGCGCTCGCAAATTGCATCACCCTCGATAAAAGCGTGCCGATAAAGAATTTCAAAGGCGCCGTGCGGGGAGCGGTGGAAGCGGTGCGAAACCGGTTCCCGGGTCTGCTTCGCGATGCGCGACATGATTCCAGAGATCTGGTCGGGCGAATCGTGGGAGATCGGTTGCGGATTATTGAGCAGGTGGGCGAAGGGGGCCAGGCAACGATTTACCGCGCAGACCATTTGCTGATGAACCGGCAGTGCGCGGTGAAAGTATTAAATGACGATGTAATGAGCGATCCGGAGAAAGCGGCGCGTTTTGTGCGGGAGGCCAAACTGGCCAGCGCGGTTCAGCACCCGAATATTGTCTCGGTTTTCGATTTTGGGACAGATGCCCGGGGCACCACGTTCATGGCCATGGAGCTGGTGGATGGACATCCTCTCGATGAGGAGCTTGAACGGCGGGGCGGTACCCTGCCGGTGTCCGAAGTGCTGCAGTACGCCCGGGGGATTGCGGCAGGGTTGTCGGCGCTGCATGCCATGAACCTTGTGCATCGGGATCTGAAGCCCGGAAATGTATTGCTTCATCATACTGCGGATGGCAGAGTGGTTCCCAAATTGTCGGATTTCGGCTTTGCCATTGGACCGGAATCCATTGGCGGACCGCGGTTGACCACCGAAGGAATTGTTGTGGGCACCATCAAATATATTTCACCGGAACAGGGGCAGGCCAAGCCGGTGGACCATCGCACCGATATTTTCAGCTTCGGCATGATGCTGTATCGGTTGATGGTGGGGGATGTGCCGTTTGACGATCCCAATGTGGCCCAGACGCTGATCAAGAGAATTCGGGAACCGGCGCCTCCAATAAGACATTTCAATCCGAAGTTGCCGTTTAATGACGAAGCGGAGCATCTGCTTCTCACCATGTTGGCGAAAAAGCCGGAAAATCGACCGGATTCCGCCATGACTGTTGTCTCGCAGATGGAAAAGGCGCTGGGACTTTCACAAAAGTTTTAGGGACTTTCAATCTGTCTTGAACCGAGCAGGTAGTTCTGCTAGTACCACTCTATGTTTAGTCATACTAGAATTGACCGGGTAATTTTCCTGCTGGCAGTTTCGCTATCGCTGATTGTGGGATGCAGGGAGTGTCCTCCCTGTAAGGAAAGCGATACGGCAGTAAAGAAGCCGGTTGAAAAGGTGGTGGACACGGAACCGGATGATACGGCCGGATCGGAAATCGCCGCATCGCCAATGGGGAGTCAACCCAAAGAAGTGACATCATTTGATTTGCATGGCAGAGCCGGATTCGATCGCGTGAGTATCTGGTCAGAACCGGACATGGAATCCCCCAGACTGGGATATCTGCGAAAAGGTCAGCGAATGATGGTGGGAAACCCCGAATATTCAACAGAGTCCTGTCCCAAAGGCTGGTTCGTGCTGGAGGGCGGCGGTTTCGTCTGTCAGGGCAGGGGCATGCTGGTGGGCACCAAGCCGCGATTCATCAAAGATCCACCGCCACCCCCGCGGGTGGATGAGCTGGATCCATATCCGCACGGGTTTATTCGTTCTGATTTCACACCGTCGTATAAAAGATTGCCGGCGAAGGAAGAAATCTGGCAACCGCCAACCCGCTTTGTGCCAGGCCAATATCGAGTGAACCTGCCGCTTGAGAACGCGGCAGACGGGAGTGCCGCCGCTTCACCGGATGATACCGCGCCGACTGTGCCAACCCGGACGGTTGAAGTGACCGTGGATGAAAACGGTAAGCTGATATTGCCCGATGGTGTCACCTTTAAAAAGGACGATAAAGGGGAGTATTTGCTGCCTGCGGGAGTAGAGATTCCCACCGAAGATGTCCCCCATGTGGATCCCGACGCACCGAAAGAAGAAGGCAGTGAACCTGTGGTGGGGATAGACTATTATCGCTATGCGCGCAGAGAGTTTCCGGGGATTCGGGAATTTCTCCTGAGGGGTTTCTGGGTGTCGGTGGCGAGTCGGTTCCGGGATGATGCCACGCGGGAATACTACTATCAGACTATTCAGGGCGATTACGTCCCCGGTAATTCGGTGCATCTGATCAAACCACCCGAATATCACGGCTATCGCGTGATGGGCGATTCGCCGTTGCCGGCAGTTATCGTCAACAGAAAATACGCAGCGTTTTATGAAAAGCGAAACAATCGGTTTCGCGGGGTGGGTCCCGTCGATCGGCTGAATGTCTACCGGGTTTTTGAACAGGAAACCAATGGTGGTACAACGTATTACAAAATTGAGGGGGAACGCTGGTTGAAATCGTCGCAGGTCGCGTATTTCGGTTTGCGCGAAACGCTACCGGAAGGTGTGACGGACAAAGATAAATGGATTCTGGTCGATTTGTCGAAGCAGACACTTGAAGCGTACCAGGGCACGATGCCCGTGTTCGTCACGCTGGTTTCCACCGGACTTCCGGAAAGCGAGGAAACGGTTACTCCCAAAGGGACATTTACAATAGACTTTAAACATTTGACGGACAATATGACTGGCTCCGTGGGGGATGGCGAAGATGTGTATTCGGTGGCGGATGTGCCCTGGGTGCAGTATCTGCACAGGAACATTGCGTTGCATGCGTCTTTCTGGCATTCGAAATACGGAGAACCGAAAAGCCATGGCTGTATCAATCTTTCACCGGCGGATGCGCGTTATGTGTTCAACTGGTCCGGCCCCACGCTGCCAAAGGGATGGCATGGGGTTGCCGCTACGGAGGATAACCCCGGAACAAAAGTGATTATTGTCGGGAAGACGCCCAAGTGAGAGAGGTAAACGTGACGAGTATTTTTTCAGCGCTGAAAACCTGGACATTGGACAGTGCCGGGTACAGCCGGGATCCGAAAGTCTGTTCCGATGCCCTGGGGCGCAGCTGGGTTGTCTGGGTGGGGTATGACGGCAACGAAGAGTGTATCTGGGCGTCCCACTATATTCCCGGTCAGACATGGAGCCCGCCATTTCAGATTGCTGAACCCAGGGAGTGTATTCTCGATTTTGACATCACGCCCTTCGATGAGGGCATTCTGCTGGCCTGGATAAATGGGAAGGATGCCGAATCGGATGGGCTTCTGCTTCGATACGTCTGGGATACCCACGGGAAGTCTCACCCCAGGCTGATTCTGCCGAGACGACGCTCTCCAGCCAGTGTTTCCATTGCCTCAGAAGGAAACCGGTACTTTCTGGCATTTGGTCTGCGACGTCCGGGGGGACACGAGATTCGCGGATTTGTCTCGGACTCTCTGGAGGAAATCCCCGAGCCGATACAGCTGTCTTCCCGAAAACGGATGAATCTGGTCCCGTCAGTGGAAATGGCCAACGGCGATGCCTGGCTGGCATGGCAATACATGACTTTTCGCGAAGGAAGTCGCGTGTTCGTGCGACGGATTCAGGATGGCACCACCCCCTGTGAACCCATTGAACTGGTGGGACCGGATGGCAGCATCAACGCCATGTGCACATTGCGGCGGGGAAATCAGGGCGTCTGGATTGCATGGCAATCAGACATGGATCCCCTGTCCGGTCCCGGTCTGGTGCGCTGGATTGAGTTGGGATTTCTCGACTACGAAGGTCGATTTCACAGACCTGCGCATAAAATGCGGGATGTGCAACGGCAGGCGAGTGGTGAAGATCAGGGGTTTGAATTTCCAACACTGGTCGCCTGCGACGATGGCCGACTGGTGGTGTTCGGCAGAGGGTCTCAGAGCTTGCGCCGACAGGATCTGCTGGTAGATGGATGGACGGAACGAGGGCAGGTGGATACGCCGGGATGGCGGTGCCGGGGTATCTATTCCGCGTCATTGGCGCCGGAAGGAATACTGGTCACGGCGCGGGAGAAGGCGAATATTGTGGTGCGACTTCTACCTGTCGGTGAAAACCGGAATGCTTCCAGCGCGGAGTCCGGAACTGCCAGACTGGATTTTTCCCGCACGGCCAAAGGTGTCCATGTGCTGGGCCGGCGTGTCCTTTTTGGCGATATTCACCAGCATACGGCGGCATCTGATGGCACAGGTACACTGGCGGAAACCTTCAATCGGGCCCGTTATCGCTATGGGGATGATATTGTTGCCGTGTCCGATCACGAAAGCTTTCTGGGGCGACGCACCACTCCCGGTGAATGGACGCAGTATTGTGCAATGGCCGATGATTTTTATGAGCCGGGTGAGTTTGTGACACTGTATGCCTATGAGTGGACCGGATCCATGCATCCGGGTCCCGGTCATAAAGTGGTGTATCCGCCGAATGCTGATTTTGACATGCTTTTTTCGAGAGACAACGAGACCACGCAAACCTCTGAAGGACTCATTGCGGAAGCCAAACGGGTCGGTGCGCTGGTGATTCCCCATCATGTGGGTTGGACCGGCGCAGACATGGACAGTCATGACGATGAGGTGCAGACCTGTTTTGAAATTGTCTCCTGTCACGGCGCATACGAACGGCCGGGCATGGCGGAAATCGGTACCCGGGGAGATGACAAGGATGGACAGTTTGTGGCGGACGCACTGGATCGCGGATTGAGATTCGGCCTGGTGGGGGGGTCAGATGGTCATGGGCTCAACTGGCACCACGGGATTTGTCGATTTGAAGACTCTCACCGCAGCGGGCTCACCGCGGTTTTGACCGACGATGTGACCAGAGAAGGTGTGCTGGATGCATTGGGGCAGCGTCGTTGCTATGCCACCTCCGGCGCCCGAATCGGGCTGTGGTTCGAAATTGATGGCAGACCCATGGGATCGGTGGTGCATCCCGGAGGCATCTCTTCTTATCGTGTGGTGGTCAATGGTACTCACGAATTGAAGTCGGTGAGTCTGGTGAGCAATCGCGGTCGGGAAATCCCGGTAAGAATTGATGCGCATCTGAGAGACGCCGATATTCACGGAACCCTGCCTCCCCCGGCGGAAGGCGGCTGGTCGTATTATTTTGTACGGGTTGTCCAGGCCGATGGCCATGTGGCCTGGAGTTCACCTATCTGGGTGGAGTCTGATTTCAGTCCGGTGGATGATCGGATGATCGGATAGGGGCGCTTCTGAGTCCGCTCCGTTTTCGGTTGTCAGCCGAAAATGCAGATTTTGCCGATTTCTTGACCCGGGACTGGGCTTCCAATAATGATGTCAGCTATGAGACGTCGATTGATATTTATTTTTATGCTGTCGGCACTGGGTTGGATTGGATGCATAGACAGTCCTGCGGATGCCGAGGCGTGTTACTGGGTGGAACAGCAACGATGCGAGTTGCGCGGTCGCTGCTATAGCGGTTTCGATGTGGAAGGCTGTCAGTATTACTACAGGGAGCAATGTCGGGCCCGCAATATCGTTCCGGACTACACCGATGATCAGATGGACGCCTGTCTGTTGCAGATTGCCAGTTTTGGCAATGATAGCGCAGAGTGCGAGCTGCTCATCAATGCTGAAAAAGGCAAAAAACTGGAACTGTGCACCATTGAGTCATTGGCCGCCTGTCGTCCCATCGCCTGCGAAGAGTATTTCACCGATGATACGGACACCACTGAGGCTGGCAGCACAGATACCAGCGTGTCCGAGGGACTGGAACCTTCGATGTAATCTGACCTGACCTGTACTCTGACCTGACCCATGGTTCTCATTCTGGTTGATATAACTGTAGCTGGATTAATCCCATATCACTCTTGCGTCTTTGGGCGGATATGATTACAACCCAACGTATGGGAAACAAAATGAATTCAGTTGTTGTGGCGTTCCTCGCGGTGGGAGTGCTGAATTGCGGCGGCGCCCATCCCCGTGCCGACCTGGGCTCTGAAACGAAAGCCGCGAATGATAATGCACAACCAGCGTTTGATGATTCGTGGCAAATCAAGGGAGAGCTGCTGCTGCCCGACGTGTTTCATGCTGCCGGCGATGTGCAGAAAAGGTGCAGTGAAGGTATTTCTTCTGTGCGGGCACTTCGGGATCAACTGGTAAACGGTCAGATGTCGGATGCCAGGACGCCGTTGGTGGGGATGAACGAGATTGACGCTCAGCTGGATGGGTTTCTACCGCAAGTGGGGCTGATGGCGAATGTTCATCCCGACAAGGCCGTTCGCGATGCAGCGGAAAAATGCACGGAGGACGCCGATGCCCTGGTAACGGAATTGTCGCTGGATACCGAAATCTTCCGGGTGCTTTCTGAAATAAATCCCGCAGAGCTGTCGCCTCTGGCAAAACGTTCTCTGGAAAAACATCTGAACGATTATCGTCGCTCTGGCGTGGACAAAGATAAGGAAACACGGGATGAAATCACCGAAATCCGCAAGCAGATGGTGAAGGCGTCCATCGATTTTGAACGGGAGATTCGGGAAGGAACCAAATTTGTGGACTTCGCTGAAGAAGATCTGGAAGGTCTGCCCAAAGATTTTATCGATTCCCATCTGAAAACAGAAGAAGGGAAGATTCGAATCTCAACGGATTACCCTGATTTTTTTCCGGTTGTGAATTATGCCCGGAAAGAGGCGACCCGGAAGGCGATTTATCAGGCGTTTCTTCAGCGCGCATGGCCAGCCAACGAGAAGAATTTAATGGATATTCTGAATCTGCGTTTCCGCTTCGCCCAATTGCTCGGATACCGGAATTGGGCAGACTATGCAGCGGAATTGGAGATGGCGAAAGATGCAGATACCATCGGCCAATTCATCGATCAGGTAGCGGATATTGCACGCCCCCGAATGCAGAAGGACCTGGATGAGCTGCTGCAGCGAAAACGGCAGGACGTGCCTGAAACGGACGGCATCCACGTATGGGATCGGTTTTACTACGTCAACCAGATTAAGTCGGAGCGTTTTGACATCGATATGGAAGCCCTTCGTCAGTATTTTCCATTTCAGCAGGTGGTTGACGGCGTTCTGAAGATAAACCAGCTGATTTTCGGCGTGACTTTCACACAGGTGTCTGACGAAACAGCATGGCACCCGGATGTCCTGACCTACGATGTGTCTGCCGGGAATCGCCGTATCGGTCGATTTTATCTGGATATGCATCCCCGCGAGGGCAAGTACAAGCATATGGCGATGTTTCATATTGTGGAGGGAATTCGCGGCAACAGACTTCCCGTGGGAGCGCTGGTCTGCAATTTCCCCAAACCCGGGGATTCGTCTGAAGCACTGATGTCTCATTCGGAGGTGGAAACGCTGTTTCACGAATTCGGACACCTGATGCACCACATTCTGGCCGGTGGATATCCCTGGATGAATCTGACTGGAATCTCATGCGAATCCGAGTTTGTCGAAGCGCCATCGCAGTTACTTGAGGAGTGGGCCTATGCTCCGGAGGTGCTGAAGCAGTTTGCAAAACATGTGAAAACCGGGGAGGCCATTCCGGACGATGAAGTGATGAAGCTGGTTGCTGCGAGGAAGTTCGGCAAGGGAATCCACGTGATGCGGCAGATGTTTTATGCGGCCATATCCCTGCAATTCCACCGGGTGCCAACGGATGATTTGAATCTGCTGGCGCTCACCAGACAGTTGCAGGAGCAATACAATCCATATCCGTACGAGCCGGACACCTACGTGTATGCCAGTTTCGGCCATCTGATGGGATATACATCTGAATACTATTCATATATGTGGTCATTGAAACTCGCCCGGGATTTACTCACGAGATTTGAGCGGGAAGGGATGCTGAATCCTGCAACCGCTGCAGATTATCGCGAGAAGATTATCCGGCGGGGGGGATCTGAGGATGCCAACGAGATGGTGAAAGAATTCCTGGGGCGAGAATCCAATTTTGACGCCTTCAAAAAATACCTCGAAAACTGAATCCCATACATGGCCAGCGGGGATCAGGCCAACATATTTTCGATGGCGGATGCGGATTGGGGACCGATAAAAACGTCCTTAATGAGCCCGTTGTCAATTACCACAAGTGTCGGGGTTGCCATGATGCTGAAACTTCGAGCAGTGTTCATGTCGCTGGAAATATCAACAGCAGCAATATTTCGATTCGTTTCTGACAGCTTCCTGATCACCGGGGTCATGCTTCGGCACGCGCCGCAGCCCGGGCTATAAAAATAGAAAAGCGACTTCGGGTTTTCGCGGATGATTTTCCCGCAGGCATTCGTGAGCTCCGGTGCGGATTTTCCTTTGAGTGACGATGCTTTGAACTGGATTGCAATTCTCATTCCGATCATCAGTGCAAAGAAACCAATCAGGACAGCGAGTAATATATAAACAAAATTCAACGTCATACCTCCACGATTCCTGATATTGAGCCTCTGGCGAGTCCCAACGTGTCACGGTGTTTGAAAACCAGTGAATTTTCTTTCTGTCAGACCAGCCCACATCCAGCCGGAATTCAGTTGAAGCAATGCTTTATGCCAAACGAATAAACCTGTGATTATAGAATATTAAACGACTTATTTGATGTTGATTGTTAAGTGAATTTCCATCGTTGTGCAGAACATGAACCATCGAAAAAACGTCAGTGTATTCGGTCGATGAGATCGCTGTTTCTGGCAGTGCATCCATCCGTTTGACATGGGGCAACTCATGTGTTTAATTTCCCTCAATTGTGTTGAAATCGGATTGAAAGATGAATTTTTTGTGTGTTCCGATGTAATTGAAAATTGAAAAGGTTTTAAGTATGAGTAAAAATTTGTACGATAAAGTGTTTGACCGTCACGCGGTAGAGAAATTGCCCAGTGGACAATATCAGTTGTTGATAGGTCTGCATATGGTTCACGAAGTGACATCCCCCCAGGCGTTTGCCATGCTCCGCGAGGGCGGATTGAAGGTGGCGTTTCCCGAAAGAACGTTTGCAACCGTCGATCATATCATCCCTACCGTTACGGGCGACAGGGTACGACCTCTGGCCGACACCATGGCTGAGGAGATGTTGGTCCATATTGAGAAGAATACCAGCGACTACGGCATTCGATTTTTCTCTCCCGAAAAAGGAGAACAGGGTGTCGTGCACGTGGTTGGGCCGGAGCAGGGGATTACTCAGCCGGGAATGACCATCGCCTGTGGTGATTCGCATACATCGACCCATGGTGCTTTCGGTGCGTTGGCATTTGGCATTGGCACATCCCAGGTGGCGGACGTACTGGCAACACAGACGCTGGCGATGTCCAGATTGAAGGTGCGTCAGATAAAATTCACCGGAAAACTGAAACCGGGGGTATATGCCAAAGACGTGGCGCTGTCATACATTCATCGGCTGGGGGTGAACGGGGGAGTGGGGTATGCCTACGAATTCGCGGGAGAAGTCATAGAGGGGATGAGCATGGAAGAGCGGATGACGGTCTGCAATATGGCCATTGAGGGCGGCGCCAGGTGCGGATATGTGAACCCCGACGATACAACCTTCGCATTCCTGAAAGGCTTGCCATACGCACCGCAGGGAGACTCGTGGAACAGGGCAGTGGCTGACTGGCGCTTAATTACATCTGAATATGATGCGGAATACGATGATGTTGTGGAAATACCTGCGGCAGATATCGAACCGTTTGTTACCTGGGGTATTACACCGGCGCAGAGCGTTGGGGTCGGTGCAACTTTGCCCTCTCCCGATTCTTTTGAAGGGAGCGAGCGTCAGGTGGTGACTGAGGCATATGAGTATATGGATTTTCATCCCGGACAATCCATTAAAGGCGTGCCGGTCAATGTCTGTTTTATTGGCAGCTGCACAAATGGACGGGTGTCGGACTTTGAAGTGGCTGCCGAAGTGATTCAGGGAAAACGGGTTGCCGACGGGATTCGGGCATTGGCCGTACCGGGGTCAATGAAGGTTAAAAAGGAGCTCGAAGCAAGGGGAATTGATAAAATATTTGTTGCGGCGGGGTTTGAGTGGCGAGAAGCCGGTTGTTCCATGTGTCTTGCCATGAATCCGGACAAGCTGAAGGGGCGGGAGATCTGCGCCAGCACATCGAACCGGAACTTCAAGGGGCGTCAGGGCAGTCCTTCGGGAAGAACGTTGCTCATGAGCCCCGCGATGGTGGCAGCGGCTGCAATTGCTGGTCGTGTTGTTGATGTTCGGGAGGTGATATAATGAAAACGGTACATATTGAACATATCAGCGGCAGCGGTATTCCGATTCGTGGCAATGACATTGACACAGACCGGATTATCCCTGCGAGGTTTTTAAAGAGCGTCACCTTTGACGGTCTTGGGGACCACGCGTTCGAAGACGATATTGCGGCGCTTCAGGTCCGGGGCGGGACGCATCCGTTCCGGGATGAAAAGTACAGGGGCGCAGCCGTTCTGGTCAGCAATGCCAATTTTGGATGCGGCTCGTCGCGGGAGCATGCCCCTCAGGCGCTGAATCGTTGGGGAATTCGAGCCATCATTGCCGAGAGTTACTCAGAGATATTCTTTGGCAATTGTGTCTCTCTCGGCGTCCCCTGTTTCACGGTGTCCCATGGGGATGCCGAACGCATTCTGAGGCGGATAGAGCTCACCCCGACAGAGACAATGGAAGTCGATGTGAAAGATGCCACATTGAAAATGGGGAGCGATTCTTTCCGCATGGCCATTCCCGCAGGGGCTCGGGGGCAGTTTCTGGATGGCACCTGGAATGCCCGGGCACAGCTCCTTGCCAATCTGAGCAAAGTCCGACAGCTCGCCGAATCCATTCCGTATTTTTCAAATTACAGGTAATTTACAATGTGCGATTGAAAAGGCGGGGGGTAGTTCGATTCGAATCAGAATCCCTGGTCGAGATCGCGAATGTTCTGCTGGATTTTTTCAATGTGAACCTTGTTCTGCGAATTGGCCGGGGCATTGTTATACAGGTCGAGAGCGGACTGCCAGCAACTGCGCGCCTTGTTCTTTTCGTGCAGTTCTTTCCAGATGACTCCCAGATTGGTGTAAGCCACAGCGCCCTTGGTCAGTGAATTGCCATCGAAGCGGATATATATCTCAATCGCTTTTTCGTATTCCTGAATGGAGAGTTCTTTCTGATTGGTCTGATAAGCAATTTGCGCGGCTTCGTAATGCGCGTCGGCCTCCTTGATGTTTGGAGTACCTTTGGCCGCCATGGTGTCTGCAGCACTCAGATAATAGTCCAGTGCATCGTCCTTTCTGTCTTCCGCCTGTGCCAGTCCCGCCTGTTCCATGAAATAGTTATATTCCTGAATTTCTTTTGGAACTGTTCCATCAATATTAATATCGTCTTCGGCAGTGGTTTTATTCGACCCTTTTGCTCCCCCGCACCCTGCAAGGAATACGGATGCTAAAATAGCAATGACTGTGAAAAAAAATAAAAACTTTTTCATGGTGTCGTCCCCTTCTGCTTTTGTGGATTCAAATTTTAATGTGATCATAACCGCGAATTCAATTCTGCTCAACCTGTTTCGCATCTTAAAAGAAAAGATACCTTCGATTCACAGTGAGAAGATGCGATATTTTCGGAATTGGATTCAGCGGTCGAAATCACGCCGTTCCAACCGATGCGGCTTCAGGATATCAATGAATCGGGGGAGATTGAGCCTGTTGGATTGAATACAGAATGATTGCTGCCGCTGCGGATACATTCAGTGACTCAAATCCTGAAGACATTGGTATCCGAAATAGTTCATCACAATTTTCGGCTGTCAGTTTGCGAATTCCTTTACCTTCGTTCCCCAGAATGATTGCGGTTTTATCCGGCCATTTTATCCGGTCCATCGCCGTGGACCCTTGCAATGAAGTTCCCAGAACGTAAAAACCGGCTTTCTTCAAGCGATCCATCGCAGAAACAAGATTGACTACCTGAACAACCGGTATCCGCTCGCTCGCACCGGCAGAAGCTCGCACTGCAGCAGCGGTAACCTGCGCAGATCGATTTTTAGTGACGATGACACCCGCAGCACCGAGGCTGTAGGCGCTTCGCAGAATTGCTCCGAGATTGCCCGGATCCTGTACCTGATCAAGGACCAGCAGCGTCCGCTTTTCTGAGCCCGTTGTCCGCATTTCAAGAAGGGTGTCCAGATCCCGGTACGGAAATTCGCCGCAAATGGCGACAACTCCCTGATGATTCAACTCTCCCGTAAGGGAATTCAGCAGTTCTTTGTCTACGGACTGGGTTTTCACATCTCTACGAGCCGCCAGCGAAAACAGACGCGCCGCAGTTTTCTGGGCGAGGCCGCTCTGAATATAGAGCACATGGATGGGAACGCCTGCCTGAATCGCCTCCTCAACCTGATTGGGGCCCGCGATAATCCGATTCATCGGTTGTTTCGTTTGCTCAGTGCAATCGCAATTTCTTCGACAATATTGTCTGCCGCATCCGCTGGAGAATCCGCGCCTCTGATGGGACGTCCAACAACCAGGTAATCCGCCCCATCTTCAATGGCACTTGCCGGAGTGGCAGCGCGTTTCTGATCTCCCATGGCAACGCCGGATGGGCGAATGCCGGGAGTGATGATCGAGACATCCCGGCCGACTGTCTTTCTGACGATGTCGACTTCTTTCGGACTGCAGACGATGCCCCCCAGACCGCATCTGGCTGCAAGAGAGGCCCTTGCCACGACAATCTCCGTTGGCTTCCCGGTAAGACACACTGGTGCGAGGTCATCTTCCCCCATACTTGTGAGCAACGTGACCCCGAGAATTTTCAATGCACTGCCTGCTTCTCGGGATGCCGATTTTAGCATTTCGGTACTTCCTCCGGTATGCACGGTGAGCATTGCCACGTCCAGAGCCAGTGCACTTCGAACTGCACCTGCGACCGTGGCCGGAATATCGTGCAGTTTCAAGTCGAGAAACACGTTGATGCCGCGGTCCCTTACTGCTTTCACCGCAGCGGGCCCGCAAGCGGTGAAAAGTTCCAGTCCCACTTTCACCAGTCCCACTTTTCCCTGAATTTTATCCAGGAGTTTATTGGCTTCATCCAACCCGGCCACATCCAACGCCAGGATTAGTCGTTTTCGTGCTTCTTCAAGATTCAGACTCATATCGATTTCCTATAAAAAAAGGGGCCTCAAACAATCTGAAGCCCCACAATTCATTATGTCGGTATAATTATTTTACCATTACAAGTCGAGGCCGCTGAGCGGATCAGCTGAGCCCATTCCAGTTTTCTTTTTGGGCTTGCTCGAACTTTTGCTTGAGCTGGAGCTGCTGCGCCGACTGCTTTTCGATGCCGCAGCTGCTCGTGCTTCGGCTTCCCGTTTGGCGCGTTCCATTGCTTCCTTCTGGGCAAGAGTGGACTCCGCTTCCTGTTTCTCGCGGGCGAGGCGTTCTTTTTCAGCACGCTCCGCTTCCAGTTTCGTCTGAGCTTCTTTTTCCATCCGTGCCTTTTCTTCTTCGGCCATTATCCGTTCCTGCTCCGCTTTTCTGCGAATGGCATCCTTTTCGGACTGAGCAACCTGATACTGCCAGACACCAATGCCGGCGCCAATCAGGATTATCGCGGCAACAATTCCCCATACCCACATAGGAACGCCACCTTTTTCGGCTTCGATGCGTTTGAGTTCCGCTTCGTGTTCCAACAGACGTTGCTGCTCTTTCAAGCGCGCCTCGGCTTCTGCTTCCTTGGCCGCGCGAACCTTGGCTGCTTCAAGTTCTGTGTGTTTCTTTAATTCTTCGGCTTCTTTGGCCTTTTCCTCGGCAATACGACGTTCTTCCTCTTCGCGGCGCTTTCGCTCTTCTTCCTCTTTGCGGAGACGTTCTTCTTCCTCCTTGCGAGCCCGCTCTTCTTCCTCAAGACGTTTGCGCTCCGCTTCTTCCCGGGCCTGCCGCTCATCTTCCATTCCCATCAATTCCTGAAGGGCAAAGTTTACAGAGTTCTCGCTATTATCAGTCTTTCTTGCCATGTTGACCTCGTATTGATTTTTCCGGTTTACCCCTGGTGCCAAGGGAGTTCTCAAGTTTTTTCGCACCCGATAGTAGCAGACGTGTACTTATGAAAAAAGATCTAAATTGACAATCTCTAAACAATTTATTTTGCTATATTTTTTGATACAATGGCATTTGTTTGCCGTGACGGTAAAATCGTTGATTTTGTGTTGAGAGCCGAAGACAATTTCGATTTACGGGAAGATAGTTTCCGTTGAAATTCGTTGCCGAAAACGTAATATGCGGGCCCATACGACACTTCATCCCTGATGCAGTTTGCGTAAACCCGTTGGTCTGGTACGAAGAAATGAGCATTTTCCAGACACTCAGTTTCGGTGACCCGACTGGGGACCTCGAACATTTGAACCGGAAGGAAATTTGTGGCTACGTCTGAAACAGAAAAAAAAATCTGCCCCTGCTGTTCTGAAGAAGTTGATCCGCTTCGGGCAGCGGCGGTCAGCATTGTTGATGGCAAAATTGCTTATTTCTGCTCTTCGGGGTGTCGCGAGACGTTTTTGCACCGTGATATACCGCCTGCTGACTCCGGAACAATCGATGAGGCAGTTGGCCGGGGTGCTGAATCCGGGGAGTCCGAAAATAGTCCTTCCAGTGCGACTGCAGAATCAACGTCACCCGGTAGAGCCGTCATTACCCGTTCACCGAAATCACCGGAATTTGAACCGTCTTTGTCAACTTCGCGCAGAAGCCCGCTTGGGACGCATCTCATTGAGGCGTCACTTTTTATTGTCGCTCTGGCGGCAATTTCCCTGGCTGGTTACGGTGGATACCCGGTTTTGATGATATTCATATCGACCGGCGCGTCCATCGCAGTCAGTCTGGGGATTGGTATATTCCGGGAACGCAGGAACGGTGCGGTAACCATTGTCAACAGTCTTGCATATCCGGTGACCTCATTGATGTTGCTTGGCAGTGGATATTTCGATCGAACTTCGCTGGTTTTTTCGGCATCCGTAGCGACGGGGATTTTGCTGATTCGCAGCAGCGGAAGGATTCTGGAAACCGCTGTACGGCATCGCAACGGTGTACTTGATGTTCTCACCGGTGTCAGTCCCCTGTTGAAGTCATCTGATTGGCGGGACAATTCAAAAATTGCGCTGCGACTTCGAAAGTCCGCAATGCTCATCGAATGGGCCCGAATTCCTGTTGGGCTTGCATCGGGGATTGCTCTGTATCTGGGCCGAAGCGCGTCAGTTACGGATGCGCTGATGACCGCTGCTGTTTTTATTGTTGTGCTTGAACCGAGACTGTTGCGTATGGTCACCGGGGATGCGCATCTCAAGAGCGCCATCTTTGTACGCCAGCTCGGTGGCCGGATTCGCGATGCCAACGCCATTGGTCAGTTGGGCGAGGCAAAAGTCGCTCTGATGGATGCCTCTTATCTGCTGACTGGCAGAGATGTGCGTGTGGTGGACTGGCGACAGCTTTCCGGAACGAATAGTGAACAGATACTGAAAGGGTTGTATGCCGCGGAATCCAGTGTGGCCAACCGTTTCAGCAGGGCAATTATCGCCTTTTGCCGGGAGTCCGGTGTCAAGAGCGTCGAATCTGCAAAAGCGGAACTCTCGGCGGGGAAAGGGATCAGTGCGGCTACCGCCTATGGACGACTGCATTGCGGCTCCAGAATGTTCATGCTTGAAAACGGCATTTCAACCGGAGAAGGAGAGGAACATGCTCATTCCATTGAGGAAAGTGGCAGACGTGCCCTGTTTGTCTCGTTGGACCATTCTCTGGTTGCAGCATTCGGTATTGATGAACAGATTCGGCCCGGGGTTGAAGCGGCCGTAAAGAGAATGTCTTTCATGGGAATCGAGCCGGTGATGCTGACATCCGCTGAACGGGAAGCAGCTCAGGCCATGGGGCGTCGTCTTGGAATTGATCACGTGTTACCTGAATGTTCAGAGGATCGGTTCGAGTCATTGTTGAACGAGTATAAGACTGCGCATGTGGCTGTGATTTTTATGGGACAGGGCAGTGGATTCGAAGAAAATGTCAGACATGCCGCCTGTTCCGTTGCCGTGGGTGAAGATTCCGACCCTGTGAGCCTCGCGGACGTGGATATGCGAAAACATACGTTATCAGAATTTGTTGCGGTGATGGAATGGGCGATTGCCGCACGTCGCAGTATCCGCATCAGTCTGTTTCTGACCATGTTGCTCTACGGCGTGGGTATCTGTTTTGCGGTGGGCTGGTATTCATATCTGATGGTGATGATTCTGGCAGGTGTCGCAACGCTGATCGCCTTCGGGAATACGCTCAGTGGCCCATGGCCAGCAATTCAGAATCTCCGTCGGACTGTCATTGAATTTCCGGCCAAACTGCTCGGGGTGTTCAGATCGGCACATCGGAAAAAGCCCTGAAAATCGACAACTCAACTCGAAAGTTAGAACATGCAGGCGAGAGCAATTATCCATATTATTGGTATTTTAATGGCCGGACTGGCCATGGCGATGTTTATCAGCGCCGCCATTGCCGGGGCATATCGGGAAGAAGATCTTTTTGCATTGGTGATGGCGGGCGCGACCACATTGGCCATCGGATTGACAATGTTTGTTCTGTCCGGTCGTCCGACAGCCAAAATGGAGGTTTCTCATCGTTCCGCCTTTGCAATTGTTACCTTTGGTTGGCTAACCGCCTGTGTGCTGGGAGCGTTGCCATATTATTATTATGCGCATCTGTCATCGCCGTGGTTCGGCAATGCACCGGAGGTGACATCCGTTACGCCGACGCGGGTTGCGCAACACCTGACACACAAGGCGGATTGTGCTGCCGGCAACGGTCTGGGCGTGGAGTTCTGTTCGTTTACCAATGCTGTTTTTGAATCCACATCCGGATTCACCACGACTGGCGCCACGATTCTGGAAAGTGGTCTTTGGGCGAATTCGGATTCCCGTGCCGGGGGACTACCCCATGGTATTCTGTTCTGGCGCGCATTGACCCATTTTTTGGGAGGTATGGGAATCATCGTTTTCGGTGTGGCGCTGCTTCCGCTTCTTGGCGTTGGCGGAATGCAGCTTTTCAAGGCGGAGGTTCCCGGACCGGTGAAAGATAAAATGGCTCCCCGGGTCGCTGAGACGGCGCGGCTCCTCTGGAAAGTGTACGCCGGCCTGACTCTCGTTCAGTTTCTATTGTTGCTGGCTACGGGTCAGGGGCCATTCCTCTCGATATGTCATGCCTTCGCAACCATGGCCACCGGCGGATTTTCACCGCTGTCATCGTCGATTGAGACGTTGCACAGTCCGGCATCTGAGTGGATTATCTCGCTGTTCATGCTGCTGGCGGGGGCCAATTTCGCGCTCCATTTCAACTCCATTCGACGACGACGACTGGTTCATCTGCGCGACAGCGAATTTCGATTTTACTTTGTAGTGTTCGGCGCGATTTCTGCGGTTCTGGCGATAGTGCTGTGGCGGAATCACGGTGAAAGTGTGCACACCGCAACGCGCGCGTCGGTGTTTCAGACCCTTTCACTACTTACTACCACCGGTTTTTCATCCACGGATTTCGTGCTGTGGGGGGGAGGGGCCAAAATGTTGTTGCTGACCACCTTTTTTATAGGTGGCTGCGCCGGATCCACAGGCGGTGGTATCAAGTGTGTGCGCGTATTCCTCATGGGGAGGCTGGCTATTACGGAGCTCAAACGACTGGTTCATCCCCATGGTGTGATTCAATCCAGATTGGGTACCGGTGTTGTTCCTGTTTCGGTAGTGAATTCGGTGGCCGGTTTTATTGCGCTGTATCTTGGCGTATACCTGATTAGTGTGATTGTTTTTGCTCTGTGGGATTATGATCTGATTACCTCGATCACTGTCGTTGGCGCAACCCTGGGAAATATTGGTCCCGGATTGGGGAAGGTGGGGCCTGCCGCCAATTATAATTTCTTTGAAATTGGATTGAAATGGCATCAGATTTTTCTGATGCTTATCGGTCGTCTCGAAATTTATTCCGTACTCATCGTTTTAACGCCGGAATTCTGGCGCAAGTGAACCGGCAGGAATTCCGGACAAATATGCGTATTGGCGGAAGCGATTCTCAGGAAACCCGTGCAATGATCCGGAAATTGAACAGACCATCGAATGCTTTCAACTCATTGAACAAATCCTCAATGGGGGAGATCATATTGGTTGTTTCAAGGGTGATGACAATATTGGCGATGGCATTGATGGGAATGGTCTGATTAATGGTGAGAATATTGGCTTCGGTTTTGGCAATGGTACTCAGCACCTTTGACAAAATACCCGCTGCATCTTTCAGATCAAATGAAAAAGTCAGATTTCTTCCCAGACTGTCTTCATAGAACGGAAAAATATAATCTTTGTATTTGTAGAACGCACTTCTGGAAAGGTCTACCGCTTTAACGGCGTCACTTACGCTCAGGTGATCATTTTCCCGGAGTGCGCGTTTGGCATCCACTACTTTTTTAAGCGTTTCAGAAACGATGGCTCGGTCAATAATGAAAAACTGGGGTCTTTTGCGATTGGGCAAATCGGGCCTCCTGTGCGGAGATACAGATGTTGTCACGCTACGGTGGCTTTTTGGGCACGCATGATGAGCAGTCTGTTAACCGCGTTCACATAAGCTTTTGCACTGGCGATAATAACATCTGTGTCAGAGGCCTGGCCACTGTAAACCGTATTGTCATCATCTTTTATTCGGACCACAACAATTCCCTGCGCATCAATTCCCTCGGTGACGTTCTGTACAGAATATCCGGTAAGTGCAGGGTCTGCGCTGATCATGCGATTTACTGCAACGCAAATGGCGTCAATGGGGCCATCACCGGTGGCAGCATCGGTACGGGTGTTGCCATCTTTGTCTGTCAGCTGAATGGTTGCAGTGGCAATGGCATGGGTACCGGAAGCCACATGGATGTGGTTCACGGTCCATACCGGACTGAACACTTCACCGGTGCGCTGGGCAATGATGGCTTCGATGTCGCGATCGTCGATTTGCTTTTTCTTATCTGCCAGTTTTTTGAAATCATCGAACGCTCTGGACATCTGTTCTTCGGAGAGTTGATATCCCATCTGGACCACATGCTGTGCAAAGGCGTGACTGCCGGAAAGTTTTCCCAATACCAGTTGCGTCCCATCCGGGATGCCGATGTCCGCCGGATCAATGATTTCCCACGTTTCCCGCTTTTTGAGGATACCGTCCTGATGAATCCCCGAACCATGGCGGAAGGAATTTTTTCCCACAATCGCCTTGTTCCATTGAATGGGCATCCCGCTGATGCGCTCCACCAGCTGGCTGGTCCGGTATATTTCCCGGGTATTGACGCTGGTATACACCCCCAACTGATTTTCCCGGGTTTTCAGGGCCATCACAACTTCTTCGAGCGCAGTGTTTCCGGCACGTTCTCCGATACCATTCACTGCCACTTCCACCTGGCGGACGCCGTTTTCCACCGCCGCCAGAGCATTGGCGGATGCCAGCCCCAAATCGTTGTGGGCATGGCAGCTGAACACAGCTTTGTCTGCGTTGGGGACATGTTCCATGATTTCACGGAACATGTTTCCATGCTCCGATGGAATGGCATATCCCACTGAGTCCGGAACATTGATTGTCGTGGCACCATATTTAATTGCTGCTTCAATAATCCGGAAAAGAAATTCTTTGTCAGAACGGGTGGCATCCATCGGACTGAATTCCACATTTGAGGTGAAACTTTTCGCCAGTTTGATGCTGGCAATCGCCTGTTCGAGAACCTCTTCCCGGGTTTTTTTGAGTTGATTTACAATCTGAATATCACTGGTGTTGATAAACGTGTGAATGCGGGGATCGGAAGCTTCCCGGATTCCTTCCCAGGCCGCCTCGATGTCCCCTTTGATACACCGCGCCAATGCTGCGATGGTGCAGTCTCTGACCTCTCGGGCAATTCGCTGCACCGCTTCCAGATCGCCCTGAGACGTACGTGGAAATCCCGCTTCTATTATATCGACTCCCAGTTTCTGGAGTTGATGGGCAATTTTAAGTTTCTGGTTGAGTGTAAAAGAAACCCCTGCGGACTGTTCGCCATCTCTCAACGTCGTATCAAATACAAAAACTTTCTGCTTTTTCATCATTCACTCCATCACTATCAGCACTTCAGAGGAATCCCCCCTCGCAGTCATCCAGTCCTCACCGGTCATTCTCACTACGGTGCAACATTCAAGTGCATTTCACATTTAATGCACCTGGTCTATAAAAATTATATTTTTTCTTTTGTAAAGAACAGGTGGAAGAAATGCGAAAAATCCTATAAATTCCAATCTTTCTGGAGCAAGGGAAGTTCGTCAATCAGGTCTGATGCAATGAGACCCGCTTTGCCCAGTCGTTCCACACATCGATCTGCAAGCAGGCCATGGACGTATGTCCCCGTAATGGCAGCATCAAACGGTGTCATTCCCTGAGCGAGGTAGCTGCCGATAATTCCTGTCAGTACATCGCCCATGCCACCGGAGGCCATTCCCTCGTTACCGGTTGGATTGATGAAAACGTTTCCCTCCGGAGAAGCAATGACCGAGTTGGCGCCTTTCAGAACAATGGTCACTTTGTGCCATTGGGCTGCCTGTCTCGTGATTTCGATTCGATCCGCCTGCACCTGGGCCGTTGATTTTCCAGTCAGTCTGGCCATCTCCCCCGGGTGAGGTGTAAAAACCATGGGGGCGAGAATGCGACTGGCACCGGATGGATCTTTTGCCAGTATATTGATGCCATCCGCATCGATGACTGCCGGAACTTCGAGCATCTGCAAAAGGCGCATGGAAAGCGCGCTGATCCCTGGCGCCGTGGTCAGGCCCGGGCCCAGGGCGAGGGCTGTCTTGCCCTCAATCAGGGCAGCGAGCTTTTTCACATCTCTGTCCGTAAGCGCGGCATCCGGTTTCTCAATCACAGTTTCCACCATCACCTCCAGACATCGCGGTTCGATGGTGGGACGGGCATTCTGGGTGGTGGCAATGGTCACCAGGCCTGTGCCGGCCCGCATTGCTGCTTTGGCCGCCATTACCGCTGCGCCGGACTTCCCCAGGGAGCCTGCCACAACCGCCAGATGTCCCATGGTTCCCTTATGTGCGTCCACCTTCCGGTGGGGAATTCGTGAACGCGCGTCTGTTTCTGTGATAATTCGTCCCTGAATTCCCGCACTGTCTGTCACATACCCTGGCACGCCGATGGAAATCACATGTACTTTACCCGCATGAGCTGCCCCCGGATAGAGAAGCATTCCCTGCTTGATGTGGCCAAAGGTCGCAGTGACATCGGCATCGATGGTGATTTTCCATGAAATACCGGTATTGGCATCCAGTCCGGAAGGAATATCCACCGCGAGCACAGGAATACCGGATGAATTGATTTGTGAGATCATTTCGGCCAGATGTCCATCGACAGGTTTGTTTACGCCCGTGCCCAGAATTGCATCAATGATCAGATCGCATTCAAGGGAGGCCTTGAATCTGGATGCGGCGTGGTCACTGGAGAGTATTGGAGTAATCCGATCGGTCATCCGTTTCAGGATGTTCAGATTTATCGCCGCGTCACCTTGTAAATCCTTCGGCGCCGCTGTGATATATGTTTCCACGTCACATCCGGCATTCAGCAGGTGGCGGGCAATAACAAAGCCGTCTCCACCATTGTTTCCGGGGCCGGCAACAACGGCGACACGTCTTGAACTCCCCAACATCTGCAGCGCGACATCCGCAGCGCCCTTACCAGCGTTTTCCATGAGTACGGTTCCGGGAATGCCCAGGTCTTCCATGGCGATGCGATCGTATTCGCGGATCTGCTCCCGGGTCATAAAAACATGCCTGTTCCATTCTTTCGATGTCATCTCAATCCTTACCGGAATGACTGCAGCCACAGTCAGTCATCCCCCAACGTGATCTTCTTCGCTACTCTGTCGCTGCTTCGGTCAATCACTTTTCCCCCATGGCCTCCAGCATCTGAATGACGGCTTTTTCCAGCCCAACAAATACGGCCCGGGCAATGATGCTGTGTCCAATGTTCAGTTCTTCCACCTCCGGAATGTCTGCGATATCCCGAACATTGTGATAGTGCAGGCCATGTCCGGCGGCCACCTTCAATCCCAGGGATGCCCCCAATGATGCAGCACGTTTCAGTTTTTCAAACTCTTCAAGGGTTTGTTCCCGGCTGGTTGCCTCGCAATAGTCTCCGGTATGCAGCTCAATCATATCGGCGCCAACAGTTTTGCTCGCGCGCACTTCCTTTTCATCGGGGTCGATGAACAGACTGACGCGAATCCCGGCGTCGTGCAACGTTTTCACCACGCGGGACATTCTCTGCACATCCGCAGCCACAGCGAGTCCACCTTCGGTGGTGCGCTCTTCGCGCTTTTCAGGAACGAGTGTGCACATATCCGGCTTTGTCTGAACGGCAATCTGGACAATTTCATCTGCCGCTGCCATCTCCAGATTCATGACCGTACCGATGGTCTGCCGAATAAGGGCAACATCTCTATCCACAATATGTCTGCGATCTTCCCGCAGATGAACCGTAATACCACTTGCACCGGCCATTTCCACGATAGGCACTCCGAACAGGGGATCGGGGTATTGAACACCACGGGCCTGTCTGATTGTGGCAATATGGTCAATGTTCACATGTAATCTGGTCATTCTTCTTCCTCTTCCTCTTCGACGTCTTCGGGCCACTCATCACCTGTTGTCTGAGCATGTGACAACTCTTCGGCGTTTTCTTTATCGCGCGCAACTGGTACTTCATTGTCGGTCTCCGGTACTGAATCGTCCGCCACTGATTCTTCCCCGGTATCGACTGTCAATCCGTCCTCCCCGTCGTCTGACGGCAGGTCTGGCGTTTCCGTGTTGTCATCCGCCATATCTGCATTGCTCTCCGGTGATGAATCTTTCAAATCGAGATGTTCATCGACCGGTATCTCCTGCTGTCTGGTGACTTTGTCCGAATCGACTGCAACTGCAGCATCGTTTTTGCCTGCGTCTTCTCCGGTTTCCTCGTCGACAAGCTCCTTGTGTTCATCCCAGAGCTCGGTGTACTCGTGCAATGATGGCAGATCTGCGATGGATTTAAGATTGAACATTTCAAGAAATTTCCCGGAGGTGCCGTAAATGATTGGCCGTCCCGGTTCTTCTTTACGGCCCAATACCCGTATCAGCTCTTTTTCGAACAGAAACTTCAGGGTGCCCCCACAGTCCACGCGTCGTACATCTTCCACTTCCGCGCGGGTGCAAGGCTGTTTGTATGCCACAATGGCCAGGGTTTCCAGCGCCGGGCGACTCATTCTGAGTGGTTTGGTTTTGGTCAGTGTGCGAATGACGTCAGCGTTGAGTGGGTTTGTGTGAAACTGCAATCCGCCGGATATCTCTGAAAGGTTGATTCCCCGATCTGCGTACTGGGCCTTCAGTTTTTCGATCAGTTCCCGAACGCGCTTTCCAGTCAGACTGAGGTGTCTGGCCATCCGCCGCACCGTAATTGGCTCGGGATAGATAAATATGAGGCTTTCAATCCGGGACATGAGAATCTCATCCGGTGTTTCGTCTTCGTTGTTTTCGAGCAGCAACACGTTGTCGTCATTATCGTCGTCGCTACCTGTATCGTCGCTGCCATCGCGGTCGCTGCTGAAGTCAACATCTCTTTCTGCATCCGCGTCGGTATCGACCGGGGGCGCCGTTTCGGTGTCCACACCGCTCTTCGCGTCATCTGAGCTCCCGGGACTTTCCGGATGGATGTCATCTTCGGACTCAGCGGCAACTTCACTGGGGGCGGATTCTTCGGATTCGGATGACGGAGACGTCGTATCGTCCATCTCTGATGTGTCCGCTGCCTGAAAAATATCCTTTGATGATATTTGCTCTTCTGGGCTTTCCGAATCGGATGAATCGGTATCGATCACGTCACCATCGGGATTGATGGTGTTGTTTTCTGATTTTTCACCACCCATTTAGGCCTCCAGTTTGTTCTCAGCGAGAACTTGCGCAGCTTCGTTTTTGTCCGCCAGAGAAGAAATATAAATTTCGCTGTTCGGCGCCGCCTGATGAATCTTTGCCAGGTTCAGTTTGGTCATCTCCAGTATGGCGAGAAATGATGTAATAATATCTGATTTTGTGATTATCCCTTCAAACAGTTCCGAAAAAAGAACCCGTTCATTCTGCTGCAGGATGTCCACCAGTTCGTGAATACGAGCGGTCAGAGATATTTGTGTGATAAGTATTTCGTTGTTTTTGTACGGATTGTTCTCTGAATAATCGACTTTTTCGAGAATCTGCTTCAGGGCTTCCATCAGGGCGAACAATCCGGGACTGGCCATTTCTCTGTCTTCGTCGTTCTTCAGTTTGACCACATCCCGAATGAATACATCCCGACCGTGTTGCGGACGATTGGCCAAATCATCGGCAGCGGTTTTATACTTCTGATACTCCAGCAATTGCCGGACCAGTTCTTCTCGGGGATCGGGGCCGTCTTCCAGTCCGTCCTCGTCCTCATCGCCATCCGCATTGGGCAGCATCATCTTTGATTTGATGTATGCAAGGTGCGCCGCCATCTCCAGATACTCGCTGGCCAGATTGAGGTTCAAATCCTTCATGAGATTCAGATATTCCAGATACTTCCGGGTGATGAAGGCGATGGGGATATCGAATATATCCAGTTCATGTTTGCGAATGAGATGCAGCAGAAGATCAAGGGGACCCTCAAACACATCCAGCGATACGGTGTATCGCGCATCCTGATGCAACAATGACTGTTGTTTATCCAATCTAAAACCCTCCGACGAAAATCAGACTCCAGAAGGATACCAGTGCATTTTTCAGAAACAGGATGGGCACCGCGAGAATCGTGCTGAAGTAGTTGATGGCAACGATGAGCGCGATAAAAACAACCATCTGATACTTTCTGAGTTTTGCCTGAATTTCAACCGGAAGCAGATAATGGCCATCCAATGGGGGAACCGGGATAATGTTGAATACGGCCAATGCGATATTGATGAAGAACATTCTCGAAAGAAGAATCAACACTGGATTACTGGATGCCATCAGACCGAATCGCATAATGCCGATAATGACGCCGGAGGCGATAAACGCGATGATGATATTCGAAAAGGGCCCGGCAATGGCGGTGAGAATATCGCCTTTGCGCATGGAGATGCCGCGTCTGAAGTTGGTTGGATTCACAGGAACCGGTTTGGCCCATCCGAAGAAAAAACCACTGCCCTGAATCGTGAGAATGATCGGCAAAACAATAGTGCCGATCAGATCGATATGTGCCAGCGGGTTCAGGGTCATTCGCCCCTGACGTTTCGCTGTGTCATCACCCAGTTTGTGGGCGCTCCACGCATGGGCGAATTCATGCACCGAAAGGGAGAGTATCATCGGCACCAGGACTAATATCACTTCATATATTGTATTCATAATCGTAGTTTGGTGTCCTACCAGAAAGGGTGCAAAGGGACAACGGATAAACAGTCTTTCGAGACTGATTAATCCAGTTTGGAGATAATTTGAAAACGGTCCGTAATTCGACTGCGCAGGCAACCCCAGGCGTTGCACATCACCACCTGGCTGCCCTCCACCATTTCCGGATCCAGATAGAGTCCAACGAGCTTGGAATCGTTGGTGCATCCGCAGTCCTGAACCTTGGGAAGTTCCACATCGCAGATGGGACAACTGACACGGCATACTTCCCCCGGATCGAAATCGTGGGCGCCGAAACGGGTATCATCGCCATGAATCGGACTGACGATGACAATGCCTTCTTCCTCGGCGCCTTTCAGTCTCAGCGAGATGCCGGGATATCCGTTGAATCGCGCATCTGAATCCTTGTCAACGAGATTATGACCGTTCGGGCAATATACATGAGTGACGGCGACTACCCCTGACCGCAAGCGAACCAGGCCATGGGGCAGGGTATCCTTATCATCCATTACGATATCCAGGGTTGTGCCATCGGTTCCTCTCGTGCGATCTGCGCCGCGTGAATTTTCACTGTTCATTCAAAGTGCTCCTTGTATTATTTCTGTATAAGCGATCATCCAAAAAGTCGGTATGCTGTGCTGTTCCGGATTTTCCCGAGCAGCAAACGTTTCAACTGCGCTGCTGCGTTCATCCGTTTACATTGTGAACCATGGCAGCGTTTTCGCCCGAAGCAGCGAACCTGTTTTTAAATGATCTCTGGAACAAACTGCTGAAATCTTATACCATCTTTAGTCACCTGACCAATAAGAAACGCGAAGGCTTTCATAAATGGTTGGAATTGTTTTGACAAGTTCAAATCACCGCAACCGTCGCAGCATCAGAAGCCGCACTATGTATCATCAGACCGAATTTATGTGCTTTCGTTACAGTGCCATTGTATAGGGGAGCGTTCAGTGGCCAATCCAGAAGGTTTTTTTCTCTCTGGCATCCACATGGACAAATCCATCTATGGGATAATATCCGCATCCGGCCCGCGGGAGTCGGCGACAGAATTGATACAGCGCTTTAGTGGATACTCCGGGAACGCGGATATCCATGGCGCGACCGAAGGCATGTTGGGATTCGTTGCCGGTAGACTGCTCCCTATATCCGGAAATAATCTCAATTACGTGTTTATCGAATTTGTCCCCGATCTTCTGCAACAGATAGATTAATCGGGTGTTCAGGCGTTTGACTTTCTGTGTTTTGTGATCTTTGGCCAGATTGCTCAGTTGCATGACGGCGGTTTTATTGATTCTTCCTTTTGAAGAATACAGCCGGAGAGTTTCTTTTTCACCCGTGCGGACTCTCAGAAAGAGAATCTGGCCGGGCTCTCCCTCCTTCGGCGCGTAGGTCTGGCCGGTGGCGGCTTTATCCGGAATCACCAGCACTCTTCCCACTGGCAGCGGAGTATCCACACTCAGTTTATTGGCATGGGCGATTTCCGCCGGGGTGCGATCAAATTTCTGGCCGATGGTCGCAAGGGAATCGCCTTCTCTGACGGTGTAGGTTTTTCCGGATACGCGCAGTACGTTGGGGATTTTAAGCGTCTGACCAATCCGGAGGGGCTTTCCTGCCGGCCACTTATTCAATTCTCTCAAATCCCGTTGGGAAACACCGTAGAAATCTGCAATTTTTGCAATGGATTCACCGGATTTCACAATATGGTCCTTACGCACTTTTCTCGCGTCGCATGGCGCTGAAATAACAAGTGTGACAGCTGAGATGACCGGCAATATCCACAAGAGCCATCGGCGACCGGGAGTATATGAAATGTTCTGTTCAGTCATGGTATTACCTGTGATTGCGAATTGTTGGATTCCAGAAAAAAACTGAATTCACCGGCCGAACATAGCAAAAGCCATTGGGAAAAAAAAGGGGGGGGACCGGATGTAGTGACGAATTGAATAAAACGCGGATTGAATCGTAGCCTCGCACCTTATCAAACATCACAGATTTCGAGGGGATGGCACAAAACGGGTCCAAATTGAACCACTGGGTTAATTTTTTTTAAAACCTACCGTTACTTGCATCAATTACTTGTTCTACAAATTTGCGACTGGAGAATATCTATGTTTGATGGAACAACAGTGGCGATCACCGGCGGGACCGGTTCCTTTGGAAGGAAGTTCGCCGAAACACTTCTGCAGCGATATCGGATGAATCGATTGGTGATTTTTTCCCGGGATGAACTGAAACAATACGAAATGCAGCGTCTGTTTCCCCCTGCCAGATATCCGGCAATCCGATATTTTCTTGGAGATGTACGGGATCCGGAACGGTTGCATGAAGCGTTTCGCGGAGTGCAATACGTCATCCATGCTGCGGCGTTGAAGCAGGTTCCAGCTGCAGAGTACAATCCGTTTGAGGCCATCAAAACCAATGTGCTTGGTGCACAGAACGTGATTCGGGCATGCATTCAGCACCGCGTCAAGGGAGTCATCGCTCTTTCCACCGATAAAGCGGCGGCGCCGATTAATCTGTACGGCGCCACGAAGCTATGTTCTGATAAATTGTTTGTGGCTGCCAATGCCATGAGTGGTGGCCCGGAACCCCGATTTTCTGTTGTGCGATACGGGAATGTCTTCGGATCCAGGGGAAGTGTGGTACCCCTGTTTCTCAGACAGCGGGATGCCGGTGTGCTGACTCTGACAGACAACCGGATGACCCGGTTTTCCATTACATTGCAGGCCGGGGTTGACTTTGTTATTAAAACCATGGAGCGAATGACTGGCGGGGGCATATATGTACCCAAAATTCCGAGCTATCGAATTACCGACGTCGCAGCGGCCATTGCGCCCGATTGTCCGGTAAATCAGATTGGCATTCGTCCCGGAGAAAAATTGCATGAGGTGATGATTCCAGAGGACGAATCATGGCACACGCTGGAGTTTGATGATCACTATCTGATTTTGCCAAGCGATTTGTGGGGAACCCGGGGGCGCATCATGATCAGTAAAGGAGCAAAGACTTGCGAAAACGGTTTTGCATACAGCAGCGGATCCAATGAGCAGTTTCTGAGTGTGAATGAACTTCGCACCATGGTGCGTCAAGGCCTGGAAGAAGGCGTATTCGGTGTCTGAGGATCGGGCATTTATTCCCTATGGCAGACATGCTATCGACGCGGACGACGAAGCCGCGGTGCTGGATGCGTTGAGGTCGGACTGGCTGACCACCGGTCCGATGATAGCGCAGTTTGAGTCTGATATCTGCCAATACATGAGGATGCCCTATGCCGTTGCCGTATCCAGTGGAACCGCCGCGCTGCATGCCGCGGTGAATGCTGCAGGAATCGGTCCGGGCGATGAAGTGATTGTATCGCCACTCACCTTCGTGGCCAGCGCCAACTGCATTCTCTACGAAGGGGGGACTCCCGTATTTGCGGATGTGGAGCGGGATACATTGCTTCTTTCGGCGCAATCCGTTGCGAGTTTGGTGACCCCCGAAACCCGGGCGATTATCGCCGTGGATTATGCCGGACAGCCATGTGATTACACGGCACTTCGCGCCCTCTGTGATAAGCACAGGCTGATACTGATTGCGGATTGTGCGCATAGCATTGGTGCCCGTTTCGAAGACAGAAGTGTGGCTAGCTATGCGGATTTGGCCACTTTCAGTTTTCATCCGGTAAAGCACATTACCAGCGGCGAAGGAGGAATGGTAGTAACCCACAGGGAGGATTGGGCGTTACGTATGAAGCGCTTTCGCAACCACGGCATTGATATGGACCATGCGGCGAGAGCCGAAAACAGACAGTGGCAATACGGTATGGCCGAACCCGGATACAACTATCGCATCAGCGATATTCAGTGTGCCCTTGCAGCCAGCCAGCTGAAAAAACTGGACCGACGGATTCAGAGAAGAAATGAGATCGCCGCACTGTATGACGAGGCTTTTCGAGATAGTGATCAACTCGAACCGCTACAGTGTCGCCCGGGAGTGGTTCATGCCAGACACCTGTACGTGCTTCGTCTGGCAAAGCGGTATGGCGCCGTTGAACGGCAGAAACTGTTCGAATTCATGAGAATGAGACAGATTGGTGTGAATGTGCATTACATTCCCGTTTATCTGCACGAATACTATGTGCGCCATTTTGGTGGGGATGTTGCGGAATGTCCCAATGTGGACCAGTCTGCCGACCGCATACTGTCCATTCCGATGTACAGCTCATTGACAGACGCGCAGGTGCGTCGGGTGATACGGACAGTTCGCCGGGGGCTGGCAGCATTGGATGAATGAAACCCCGGCCGCTCTCGCCTGTTATTCCACGTAGATCATTTTTCGGGTCATTCCGCCATCAATGACAAAATTCTGTCCCGTAATGAACCCTGCCTGAGGGGAAACGAGAAAGGCGACCATCGAGGCGATGTCTTCGGGAAGTCCCACCCGGCCCACCGGATGCTGCCGATGATCGGCATCCGTAAAAATCTGTTCCCGGCGATTGTCGTTTTTCTGTTTGTGCAGGGTGGCTATCCATCCGGGACTCACACAGTTCACTCGCACAGCGGGGCCAAGACTCATCGCAAGGGCATGGGTCAGGGCAATCAGGCCCCCTTTGCTCGCCGAGTACGCTTCTGTATTGGGTTCAGACTGAATGGCGCGGGTGGATGCGATATTTACAATGGCCCCTCCTGTATCCGTGAGGAATGGTGCGGCATATCTGGCGCAGATGAACGCGCCGGTGAGATTGACGGCAATGACCCGGTTCCAGTGGGCAAGAGACAGTTCCGCCACCGGTTCATTGACCGGATTGACGATGGCGGCGTTGTTGACAAGGGCATCCAGTCCGCCGAAGTTCTCCTGTATGGTTCTGAATAGCTGCTGCACTCTCGCTTCGCTGGCGACATCCACAGCAATCCCCAGAATGGATGAGTCCGATGCATCGTTCAGCTCCGCAATCGCTTCCGTATCAATGTCGGCAACCACCACGTTCATTCCTTCGCGATGGAGTCGCTGGGCGATTTCGAGTCCAATGCCCTGCGCCCCGCCGGTCACCAATGCTGTTTTTTTTGCGCTCATTCCGTTTGTTCCTGACTTTCCTGTGGATGATCGGTGATTCCCATTACCGCATCTATCATCAATGCACCATTATCGGTAATGGCCAGCGGATGTATCTGGGCCAGCCCGATGTGATTTCCAAGGGTGGAACACATCACACCGAAACGAAATATGGCATCCGCAAAGGGGAGTACTGTTTTCCTCACCAGCCAGGGATACGCGACGACGATGGCATTTCGACATTGTTGCATGGTGCAGGGCAGGGAAAGTGCACCGTCCGGGTGTTCGTTGTTTTCATCGCGTCTTCCGAAATAAATAATGCGTCCCAACTGATTGTGCTTTCGGGCGTGAATCCAGAACAGATGCTCGCTTTCCACCTGTTTACTGACAAGAATCCCCAGCGCCCGGGGGCCGCCCAGTGATTCGGCGAGACTGAGTAGCGTCTGGTACGCCTTCTGCACCTCAGATGGCCCCTGTACATTCTGAATCACACCACCCGCGGCGGTTTTAAACCTGAAATTCGGCCGCACCAGTTTGAGGGTGGCCGGCCCGGAGAGGTTTCTGGCAAATCGAACTGCCTTGCTCGGTGAATCGCAGAGCATTTCCTCCGGCGTCTGTAAACCAAACGCTGCGAGAAGTCGTTTCGACGTGGTTTCGGATAGAATGCGTGCCGGCGGTCTGGCGATCATGGCCACCGCGTCTCTATCCGGATGCACATCCGGGTCGGGAAGTACTGCCTGGCGAACGCCACTGTGGGCGGCGAGCAGCTTGAGCGCGTCGCAGATGCTGGTCGGTGACGAGTTCAGTGTCATGGTGCGTCGGCTATACGTCAGCACAATCTGGGCAGAACGATTCATTTTGAGCATGGGTGATTCCGAATCGCTCCTGCTGGCATTGATGGGCGCGATTCCCTGATACAGATGTCGCATCACGGCGTTTTCCGGACTGGAAATCGCTACGCTGGAAAACGGTTGGTTGAATATCCGCAGTTCCCTGAAAATATTGACGGTCATCGACAGGGTGTCCAAATCCTCACAAATGGTTGCACCGCTCATTTCAAGGAGTTTCAGCATCAGCCATGTTTCATCCCGGCGCGATGTGGCTTGCGCCCAGATGATTGACAGACCGGACTGTTGTTCACAGTACTGACAAAGGGACTGTGTCTCCTTCGGGATGGTATCCCCCGGCACGATGATGAGCACCGGATGGGGGGTGCGATGGAGCGACTGCCGAACCTTCTTTTCAAAGCCTCTGCTGGTGGTCACGATCACGCATGTATCGCTCTGACCGATGGCGGCCTGGAGGTATCGCGACGTCCTGGCGTCCGGAGATACAATTATCGCATGGGTGACCTGTTCCATAACTGTGCAATCATAAACCGGTTTTTGGGTTGAATGCAATATTTGGAATCTGAGTGGCCCCTATCGAACAGGGTCCCGGGTCATCGTGAGGGAGTGGTGGGATTTTTCAGAATGTGTCGCCGCGTGGTATCTTCAGTGAGGCGACTCAGCTTGCGAGTGATCTGGCCCATGCGTTCAATCTCATTTTCCATAGCGGTGATCATCTCCGTGGCCGCGGGAGATACATTGACGCGTTGCTTGAAAACCGCGAACATGGTCATGAGCGAAGTCAGCGGCTGGTTCAAGTCATTCACCGAAGTCTGGGTGGCCTGCGTCAATTCAAATGTGTCTTTGGCCGCTGGAAACGTCTTTGCTGACTTTTTGTACAAATTCATATTGATTACCTTCGTTACGCGAAAATCTACATCTTCTGTGGTGCCGCTCTACGCAGCATCTGTACCCATTATGCAATTGATAGTCAAAATATATAAAGCAGAGGCTAAATATCGGAACACACAGGAAAATATGGATAATTTTCCATGCCGATGCAGACCTCAATTCTGTTCTGTTTGAATCTTTAATTCCATATTTGCAATATTTCCAATCAAAAGTGGAAATTTGGGAAAAAATCGGGAGTGCAGGGACATGAAACGGCACCGGTCCGGTTTTCTCATAATCAACATATGGACACTATCAGCCCAGGCAGTCGTCAATGGTCAGATCGGGAAGTTCAACTCTGTCGATGGTTTCAGTCATCTATTGTCCGGTTGCAGGACTATTCCAGAAACTGACCCGAATGGGGATGTACCTCGAATTTGAATGTGACGTTGAAGTTGGATGGCAACCTGTCAAACACCACCATAAAAGGTGCAAAGAAGCCACTTTTAATGATGCAATTGAAGGGATTATCGCCCTCCATATAAATATTTTTCAACTCTGATTCCGACATGGCGCTGATGGCGTCAGCGGAAACGGTTCGATGGCAGGGAACCGGGTCGGTGGTGACGCGAAGGTTTTTGGCTGCATCCAGTAATCGGCCTTCCACCAGAACCTTCTCCATGGGATATCGGGAGTTGTTCTGAATCTCTCCGGTGACCACCGTGACCACCTTGCCATTTTTAAGACGCCGTTTAAACACTTCTGCAGGCGTCACATCCAGTTGCGCCAGAATGGATTCCTGTTGTTCCGCAACCGTTCGAATCCCCAGTGCCTTTTTCAGCGCACCCGGCAAATCATTCACATCCACCGCCCAATCGTTGCGTATGAGTACAAACACAACAAATCCCAATGCCAGTGCAACCACTGTGACCGCGATTCCTTTTTTCATTTTTGCAGCTTGAACAAAGTCCATCATCACTCTCTTTCCGGTTGCTGTTGTTCGAATACAGTACATTCTGACGCGCATTCCGCTATGGAACAACTCATATTTTAACATCATATTTTCATGACATTTCAAACAGGGGGAGAATTTGGCACGATTGGGTGCCTCCGGGATTTGTTCAGCCACCAGCGTGTCCCGGAAATCGGATAGGTATACTCAAAGTGTACTGAATTGATGCTCCCTTTTTCAGGGTTCCACAGCACCGGCGGCGCATGTGGCTGTGTTGCGCGATTCTCCCCGCTGGTCGGTGGCCGGGCAGTCCACGCCAATTCCCGAAACGGTGCTTCCCGGCATGAATGTTGGCGTGGCGCCGCCATTGTCGCCGATGTCGCCCAGCTCGGGATTGGTAAAGGTGGTTCCCGCTGCGCATGCAGTGTCCTGTGGCCACTGGACATTATTGCTACCGGACTGAGAGTCGTTGCATTCCATGTTCACGAAGAGAGAGTTGGTCACGGTAAACGAACCATCCAACGGAGAATCCACAACGGTGGTGTTTTTCATCGTGCCGCCATTATCCACAATCAGTCCCGTGGGGTGATTGTTGAACAGGGTACAGTTTTCCACATCCATGGTGCCGTTGTTCACCCAGAGTCCGCCGATGATGTCGGCGCTGTTGTTCATGATGGTGGTGTTCCGGACAGTGAGAGTGTGATCTTTAATAAAGGAAACACCACCCAACGCCGCTGTGTTGCCATCAAATACACAGTTGTCGATGTTCATTTCTCTGGCGCCCGAGTTGGGGGTCCTGAACAGGGCCCCTCCCAGCTCGTTAGCCGTATTGTTCATGAATGTCGTGCCACAGATGTTGAATATTTTATCTTCATCGTTCAGACCATCCAGGTATACCGCGCCGCTGTTACCACCGGCGCCGGTCTGCTCCTCGTGACCCACCCCCACGCAGGCGCTGTCGCAGCATCCGTTCTGGCCGGTTCCCACTGCGGCATTGTCTTCAAACCGCGAATTGTATATACCGGGATTGCCGCAGAACAGCATCCCCACTGCACCGCCGTTTGACGCCCTGTTTCTGATAAATGTCGACCCGGATATAATCAGTTCGGGCACGCCAACCACATAAATAGCGCCGCCGCCCACGTCCGGTCCAATTAACGCGGCTTCGTTGTCAATAAACGTACAATCAATAATGTGAATTATCCCATTTCGGGCATAGAGCACACCGCCGGACCCATCGGCGTATCCATAGGCGCACTTGGGGTTGTCGGGGTCCTGTTCCCGATAATCTGTTGCTGGGGCTTTGCCGTTGATGAGTGTCAGACGCTGCAGCACCACGCCATCCGGATTGTTCATCCAGTCGGGTTCATTGAAGTGGAAGTGTCGGGTTTGCTTGCCGGCGTCCAGGGTTATCAGGTTTCCCCCATCGATAATGGTGGTTTCATGGGGCGGCAGTTCAATGGTTTCGGTGATGTCGATGGTAACCGGATCCGGTCCGCAGTTGAATGTGATGATACCCCCCTGTGTGGCCGCCGTTCGCAGGGCCGTTTCGGTGCAGTTCGTCGGGGTACCCGTGCCAATGACAGCAGTCGCACTGGTAGTATCATACAGAGATACGGGGGATTGGCAGACCGGTGCCGGTGGTGTGAAGTCGCTTTCTGTATCAATGGCAGAGTCTGTGTTGCTGTCGGTGTCAGAGTCTGTATTGCTGTTCGTGTCAGAGTTAGTGTTGGTGGCAGTGTCAGATTCAGTGTCGGTATCCGTACCAGAGTCTGTGTCCGTGTCGACATCTGATGCCGAATCTGTGGTGGATGAATTCGGTTCGGTGTCGCTGTCTGTATTTCCACTGGCTTTTTTTGCATCTTCGCCGCACCCGCATATCCAAAGTGCAACCCAAAACCAACTTATCGTAATCCATTGAGTTTTTTTCATAGGAACTCCTTGTTGCTGTTTCCAGCAAGTCCGATTCAATTGTGTGCCAGAGATAGTGTAGCGTGTTTCATTGCCGCCAACCAGTAGGAGATGTATGCCAGTGATTCGCCTCGTAATCTTCATCCGGCGCTTTTACATCGGGTTCTTCATCGGAATTTTCTATCTCACAGCAGAAAATAATTTTTTTTGGGGGGGAAGTTCCTATTTTTACGGGGCCGGGATTTCTCCTGTGAATCTGCATCAGAAATCAACAGGAGAAAGCCAAGCATAATTTTTTGAATCTTCAATTATTTTTTGGGGGCCACGGGAAATGGGTGGTGATTGGTCTGTTTTTCTGGAGCGCCGTTGGATGCAGTAATGAAACGACTGCTGATATATCCGGAAGTATCTCTGATGCTGATACGGATACAGACACGGATTCCGACACCGATACGGATACAGACACGGATACAGACACCGATACCGATACAGACACCGATACGGATACGGATACGGATACGGATACGGATACGGATACGGACACAGACACAGACACAGATACAGACGCAGACACAGACACAGACACAGACACAGACACAGATAGAAAAGCATATCCGACAAATATACACGATGCATGCGACAGAGTGTCGGCGCCCAGCACGGCGGCACAACAGGTGTGGGATGCGTCGAATGCCTTTGGATGGTCCCTGTTTCGGGAAACCATTCAACGGGCGGATGGAGAAAACGTGTCCACATCGCCCATCAGCATGCACGAGGTATGGGCCATGGTGTACAACGGCGCCCGGGGCGATGCCGCAGAGGAAATGTCGGATGTGCTGGGGCTGAATGGCATGAGTATCGATACCCTGAATCGGGGTTATGCCGATATTCTGGCGTCCACCTCGATATTGGATAGTGATGTGACCATTGAGCAGGCCAATTCCATCTGGTTGGGCGCAGCCTACGAAGCAGCAGTGAAGCCCGTGTTTCTCAGTACTATTGATGATTCGTACGAAGCTCTGGTGCAAACTCTTGATTTTCAGAATGCAGGCGCGGCGGACACCATCAACGGGTGGGTGTCGGACAACACTCACGGATACATTACTGAACTGGTGCAACCTCCCATATCCCCGAATACGGCCATGTTCCTCATTAATGCGTTGTATTTTGCGGCACCGTGGACGTTTGAGTTTGATGAACAGAACACCGGCGTGAAACCGTTCACCACTGCCGACGGCAACATCAGGCAGTTGGATACCATGCAACAGGAAGCTGCTGTTCGCTATCATCGGGGTGACAATTTCCAGATGGTGGAATTGCCCTATGGACATGGAATCTATGCCATGACCATTTTGCTGCCTGACGATGATGATGCCATGACAGATGTTCTTGAAAACACAACCGTCGCGGATTGGAACAAATGGCATGATTACGCCTATGAAGCCACGGTAACGTTATCACTTCCCAGGTTTGAAGTATCCTTTGACGCCATCAATGGCGACTCAGGCATTTTTGTTGATGCATTCAAGGCAATGGGAATGCCAAAGATTTTTGACATCAGTGATGTGTATCTTTCCGGCATGCTGAACCTGGGTGGAGATGTCGCGGCCCAGGTGGGCGATGTGAAGCAGAAAACCTATATCCGGGTGGATGAGGCAGGCGCTGTGGGTGCTGCCGCCAGCATGGTGGAGATAAAGGTGTATGTGGATGGTGGCGGTTCGGATTGGGTGACGATGGATGTCAATCGGCCGTTTCTTTTTGCCATTCGAAACCGATGCAACGGTGGCGTACTTTTCTGGAGTCAAATTAACGATCCCCAGCCCATTTCGGTTGAGTAAGCTGTGCATGGATGGGTTGCATCGATGCGCCTGAAGCTTTCGACCTGTGTTGTGCTGCTGACGCTTTTCTCCGCCTGCGAACGGGAACTCGACATTTGTCGGGAGGAATCGGACTTTTCGGCAACGATATTCACACAGTTTCGCGGTGGACCGGCACACAATGGTGTATCTCCAACCGGTGTGTCACCGAATCACAAATATCAACTGAGATGGAAATCCGAGCCCATGGCTATTGGCCACTATCTGGCGTCCAAGTCTTCGCCTAGCGTTGACGATGACAACGTCTATGTGGGCATGGATGATGGGGTACTGCGCGCATTGAATCGTCGAACCGGTGAACTGGTCTGGTCCGTTGCCACCCATTCGTTTTATACAGAACAGGAGCGGGATGGCGATACGCACTTCGGCATTCACGGTACGCCGGCGGTAAATGATCGCTATGTGTATATTGGCGACTACGACGGGTACCTGTATGCCATTGATAAACAGGATGGCACTCTGGTGTGGGAAAGAAAGCTCGGTGACTCTATCGGAGCATCGCCGACTATTTACGAGGGTTATATCTACATGGCGGTTGAATATGCGACGATGGATGGCCGGATATTTGTTGTGAACGCAGAAAATGGTGAAACCAGATGGAAAAGTCCGTTGCTGGGTGCCCATGCACATTCCTCGGTGACTATAGATAGGGATAATCGTCTGATGTTTGTTGGTGCCAACAACGGGAAACTTTATTGTTTTGCCATGGACACCGGAACGCAACGCTGGGTATACGCGGCGGAAGGCGAAAAAAAGTCCACCGCAGCGGTGGCGGACGGTGCAGTATTTGCGACCGCATTTGATATGCAATTGCATGCGGTATCGGTGGATGATGGCAGTGCGCTGTTCACGGTACAGATGGACGATGTCAGTCTGTCATCACCTGCTGTGTTTGAGAATTCGGTGGTTTTCGGGTCCCATGATTCCAGACTTGTGTCAGTGGACGATTCCACCGGCGAGATTCAATGGACATTTGATACGGATGCCCCAATCCTGTCATCTCCAACGGTGGTTGCAGACGGCGGTCAGCTGGTGTTCGGATCCAGGGATCGCCATTTGTACATTCTCCATCCTGACGGCCACCTCCTTCAGAAGATTGATGTCGAATCGGGTATTTCCTCGGTTCCAGTGATTGTCGCCAACGAAATTTACGTCAGCGACAACGAGGGAACCATCTATGCGTTTATTGCGGAGGAACGTGGGGATTGAAAAATTACCTGGTGAAACCGAAGTTGGAAATCTCGTTGAATCTATTATTGGCAAATTCACAAGCTATTGAGCTATTCGAGGTGTACCAATTTCGAAAACGAGACGATGCAACAATTCGGATACAGAATTAAGTTGGGCCAGTAATTTAGGGAAACAGAGCCGCTGTGGTGAGGAACGAGCGTAGCGAGTGTCTCGAACCGCGCGGCG
>JBNKCR010000151.1:0-67569 GCA_050287845.1 Polyangia bacterium | reverse complement strand
CGCTGGCTCAAATGGGACTTAAAAGCCTCTTCAACGAATACCAACGTTTCAATTCTTCAACCTGAACCGCCGTATACGGAACCGTATGTGCGGTGGTGTGGTGAGCTCGGGCGGGCGACCGCCCCGGCTACCCAATCATTTTGCACTGATAATACGTCTAAAATCCGTTATTTGTCGACTCACGATCCAGATATGATGAAGAGACAGCTACAATAGGGGGGGGGGGGAGGTATCCGCTTGATGCATACAATTCAAGAGTTCAGTCAGCGAAGGATCTTAAGTGTGAGCCGCTTACTGGTACTCGTAGGCGCCCATGTCTACCTGAGTGCCCACCTCCCGCGTATTTCCGTTTTTGTCAAAAGGAATGTTCTCCCCTATGTTGCCGTTTTCATTCATGTCGTTGGTATCTGGAGGGAGCAATGTTGCGTCCCCCTGGTCAATACAAGGTGAACCTGAAGACAGTTCGAAATTGGCGTTTGAGAGATTTACAAAGCGCGGATTCTCATCAATATTCCCGGTACCGGGAAATCCGCCATCTATATTGCAATGACTCACGAGTGGAGTATTCGTGTCGGTTTCTCCCTGAGAAATCTGTCGTCCTTCTGAAGTGGAAGCCGTGTTCGACCATATGATACTGTTGGAAATGGTCGCCACTGAATTGGCACTGAATAGCCCACCTCCATTCGCCTGACCCGCATGGTTTTGCACAAAAGTGCAATTGGCAACGATTGGCGTTGACCCTTGAAGATATATGCCGCCACCGCTTTCGTTCGCCGCATTTTTGTAGAATATAGAGTTGGCGACGGTAATATTCGATGAGACATGAATCCCACCGCCATTAACCGCTGTGTTTTCGGTGAATGTGGAATTTACTACAGACGGGGATGAGCCCCAACTGCGAACCCCTCCACCTATTTCTGCTGTATTGCTCGTAAACGTGCAGTTTGTTATAACCGGTCTTGCGCCGTATGTGTTGGAAATGCCACCGCCTCCAACAAGTGCGCTATTCGATTCGAATATGCAATTGCTAATTATCGGTGTGCCGCCCCCTCCATAGGTATTGTGGATTGCTCCCCCGTTCTCAGCTGTATTGTTCGTAAAAGTGCAACCTATTATACGCGGGATAGCAACATACGAGGTTTCAATAGCACCGCCAGTGCCTGCAGAATTTGAATCGAAAATGCAGTCCGCAATTGTTGGGGAGGCGTCAGAGCCGATGTTTATTCCTCCGCCACCATCTGCGATGTTCAAGGTAAATTGGCAGTTTGTGATAGTTGGCGCGGCTTCCTTGTGAACGTCAATTCCGCCTCCGACTACCGCGTAATTTTTTGTGAATATACAGTTTGAAACGGTTGGAGACACGCCATCGTTGTCCATCCCCCCCCCAAAGCCATCGGTGGTGCTATCTGCTCGTCCAGCGGTGATAGTGAATCCGTCTATAGTGGCGTTATCGGCGCCCAGAACTACATGATAGGCGTTGTCTGTATCGTCACCGGCTACGCCAATATCGCCACTGAGAATCGTTACAAAGGTGTTGAAATCCCGTTCCTCTCTGTTTTTTTCGGTGCCATTGAATCCGCCGTAAAGTGCCACGTTTTCCAGCAGTGTGATTGCTCGGGCGCGTTCATCTGATGCATTATACGCCTGCGTGGGGAAATACACACCGGCGGCAACCCAGACTTCGCATCCAATCTGCGCGGCGTAGTCCAACCCGCCCTGGACCGTTTTCAGTGCATCATTCCACGAACGCCCGGTATTGCCTGTGTAATCGTTGAGGCTGTTGTCCACAAAAACGACGCAAATTTCACAACTTTCACCCGTCCACCCCGCCTCACATTCACATGCGCCGTCAATGCATTCGCTGTTTGGTGTAGTGCATTCAGAAACCGATATTTCATCTCCACAATTGTCCAGAATCTGTATTTTTCCGTCTTCTGTGCATATGCGACTTTCTTCGATGCCACTTATGCATGTGTCAGTATCCGACGGTTCCATTGTACTGGTCTCCGAGCCGGTGTCGCTGGTGTCGACATGAGTCGCAGTGTCGGTGTCAGCGTGGCTCGTATCGCTGCCCGTTTCCTCAACAGTTTCGGTCGCTGTCGTGGCATCCGTGTCGGAGCCAGTATCAACGGTTGTCGCGTTATCGGGAACGGTTCCGGTGTTCGTGCCGGTATCGGCAGTGATGGACGAGTCCGTGTTTGCGGTATCTGCGGTGGTTGTTGCGGTGACGGTATCCGGACCGAAGGTGTCCGTGTCGAGTGTTGTTGCAGTGCCAGTTTCCGATGAAGTGTCCGCTTCAGTGTCAGATTCCCAGGGGTTTTCCTTGAAGCAGCCGCTGCACAATACCGACAGGGCCAGTCCCGAAAGTATCCAAATCATCTTATTCATGTTTTCCTGCTTTCTTGCTTTCATTGGGTTTACGTTAATCAAATCCGTTACAAATTGAAAGCGTGGTTTTTCTTGCTTTCGTTGACCTTTTCGGATGAATGCGGGAAGAGTTGCAAAAAAGTTGAAGCGTAGCGGATTATTTGAGCAAAGGGGGGCTTTTTCAATTACCTGTCATTGACATGAATTCAAACTCCCTGCTAACGTGAGCGCACGGAGGACAGTATGCTATCAGACGAGAGAAAAGGCATTTTACAATTATTGATTGCATTGGCCTGGGCGGACGGAAAGGTGGATGAAAAGGAACGGGAACTGGTGACGGCGTTGACAGAGGCTTTTGGCGCAACGAGTGACGAAACCGAAGAGATTCAACAGTGGGCGACCGAAAAGCGGACCCTGCAGGATGTGAATATTTCAGCCCTTGCCAGAAGCGATCTGGAACTGGCGCTGCAGTACGGTGTTCTGCTGTCTTATGTGGATGGCGAGCAGACATCCGACGAAAAGCAAGTGCTCAGCGAATTTATTACCCGGCTTGGACTTACTGATGTTGAGGCTGAACCAATCCTTGAAAG
Source organism: Polyangia bacterium (assembly GCA_050287845.1). Classification (GTDB taxonomy): domain Bacteria; phylum Myxococcota_A; class Polyangia; order JAAYKL01; family JAAYKL01; genus JAFGXQ01. The sequence goes on along the minus strand of JBNKCR010000151.1, from coordinate 64,612 downwards.
TGCTTCGGCGTACGCAAGGCAGTTGTTGCCGGAGTTGGCGAGATAGATCTCAATAATGATTTCTTTGCTGATGAGGTGGCTCGCCCGCCTGCCTTTGCAATATCCACGGCGCGTTTTGTGGGGGGCTCTGCTACTCACCGTTGTTGCGTCCATATTTATTCCCCGATTGCATGTGTCCACGGACCGGAATCTACTTGCCGGTGAAGACAGTGCAGCCTTTAAACGGCGCGAAGAAATCAGTCGCCAATTTGGTACATCGAATGTATCGGTTGCTATCATTGAGGCGGATTCGCAGCAATTGGCGAATCAGGTAGCCGACGCGCTGGCGACGAAGCTGCGTGAATATCCGGCATATATCAGGGATGTATTTTACAAAGCCGATACCTCTTTTTTTGAGTCCCATGCACTCATGTTTGTTCCGCCAGAGAAAATTGAAGCGGGCGTAACGGCATTGAATGACGGCGCATTTCGCCTGCAGGTGTTTGAAAACACTAAGAACCTCAGTGAATTGATTCTTTCCGGCGCAGAACTTCTGAAGGAACAGACCGCTGTTCCGGAAGGGCAGACTGCTCAGATTGCGCGTGCTGTGGACTCGATTGAGTCTCTTCTGGCAGCGACAGCCACATGGTTTCAGAGCGACACCGCGGAATCATTTGCTCCTCTCGAACAGCTGAAAAAAGACTTTACGGCGCAGATGGCCATTCCGGAAATGCCGGATACGGGTGGATATTTCACTGCCACTGATGGAAAAGCGCCTTTTTTGGCGATTGTGTTCATTCAGCCAACCCGGGATTCCCAGGGGATGGAAGTGGTGGCACCGCTTACCGATTTGATTCGCGATGTTGCTGCAAAGGTTACTCAAACCTACGGTGGTCGGGTATATGTATCCGGCCTGCCATCTCTGGCGACGGATGAATTGCGGATGGTGTCGCGGGATTGTGTGGTTGCCGGAGTGATTGCCGGGCTGGGAGTGCTGATTGTTTTCATCCTTGCCTATCGGTCACTGCGTATCAGTCTGTTTCTGGTATTGCCCCTCGGCGCCGGATTGATATGGGCAGCTGGATTCACCGGATTAATCTATGCGCATCTGACGATGATTACATCGTATTTTGCGGCCGTGCTGTTTGGTCTGGGCGTGGCATTCACCATTCACATTGTCGATAGGTTTCATGAGGCACTGGCTGCCGGCCAATCCAAATCGGTTGCGATGGAGACTGCCCTGGCCGGTGCGGGCCCCGGGGTGATTGTGGGGGCATTGACCACGGCGTTCGCCTTTTTGGCGATTATGTTTTCGGAGTTTCAGGGATTCGCGGAAATGGGGGTCATTTCGGGAGTAGGAATCATCATGATTTTAATTGCCAACATGACCCTGCTCCCCGCCGCGTTGCTGCTATGGCATCCCGGCAGGAATGCGGTGCAGGTGAACCGGTTCATTCAGCGGTTCTCTGCAAATCGCGCAGAACGCCCCTCATCACCTTCGAATCGATATGCCCGATTGCGAAGGTGGAGTGTGATCGTTATTGGAACAGGTCTTTTCGTGGCGGGCATCGTCGCCGCCCCCCATGTGAAATTCAACTACGCCGTAGAGAGCATGCTCCCATCGTCGTCGGATGCGGTGACCGGTATGAAAATTCTCAATGAACGAACGCCATTTTCTACCACATTCTCCATGACTGCGGTGAATTCCCCCGGGAAGGCCCGAAAGCTGACCAGAGCATTTCAACGACTGGCCACGGTATCGAAGGTGGAGTCGGTGGCCATGTTTGTGCCTGAAAATCAATCTGCCAGAGTTCGTGCCCTCTCCGGACTTCACACCGACGTGAAATCAGCACTGCTGCGGATTTCCCGAAACTGGAGAGCGATTTCGGCGGCGCCCGAATTCAGTGATAAAGATTCGCTGATCGGCGCCCTGGAAGAGCTTCAGTTTACACTCAAGGATTTGGCCTTTGATGCCGAGCGGGCAGGGCGCGTTGAAAGCCAGTACCTGGAGCGATTGTCTGCAGCTGCCAGGACCGCGGCACAGGCGGTGAAGAAAAGTGATGCGAAAAGAGTGAAGCGGTTTGAAACACTGTTTTTCAAATTTATGGCGCAGCTGAGCCGGGTGGCCCGGAGCGCAGCCAAGCCCACGGTGATTTCGCCCATCAATTTGCCGGACACCATTCGCCGCAGGTATGTGAGTGCGGATGGAAAACAGTTTGCGGTCATTGTGTATCCGGCAGGAGATATTGGAGAGAAGTCATTCTTTTACAGGCATGTGCAGGAGCTGCTTCGAGTGGATTCGTCCATTACCGGGCATCCGGTTACCCATTACGCATTCACGGCAATGATTCAGAAAGGGTTTACCCGGGCAGTTCTGCTTTCTGCCCTGACCGTGCTGTTGCTGGTGCTAATGGATTTACGCAGTGCCACCGGGTTGCTGCTGTCCCTCGGACCGGTGGTTCTGGCCGCCGGTTGGACCGCCTTGCTCATGTATTTTACCGGTCTTAAATTTAACTATGCCAATCTGATGGGGTTGCCCATTCTCATCGGTACAGGTGTGGATTATGGCGTGCATCTGGCGCACCGATACAAGCAGGAAGGTTCCATGCGCATTGCGTTGCAGACTACTGGTCGAGCAGTGATATTATCGGCAATCACCACCTTGATTGGTTTTGGCAGTTTGCTGGCCGGGGACCACTGGGGAGTGAAGAGTCTGGGCATTCTGCTGGTATCCGGAATTCTGTTCGCGGCGATTGCCGCTATTGTGGTGCTGCCTGTCATTGTATCCCGGGAAAGGAACAGATGATCCCATGGCCCGTCTGAAAATTGCCGCAGCGCAGATGAACATTGTATTCGAACGTTCAGACATAAACTGTGAGACCCTGAAATCCGCTGCCCGGGAAGCCGCCGAAAATGGCGTGGATGTGTTGATTCTCCCCGAAACCTTTTCCCTTGGTTTCACCATGAACAGTGCTCTTGCCATAAAAGATGAAGCAACGACGTTGCGCGTCCTACGGGATACTGCCCGCAGGCATGAGATTTATCTGATAGCCGGCATGCACCGATGCCTGTCAGATGGGCGTCCGGCCAATGTGGCAGTGGTGGTGAATCGCGCGGGGCAACTGGTGCATCAGTACGTGAAGACCCATGGCTTTTCGCCGATGGATGAACCGCTGCATTTTGCTTGTGGAGACGGTACTGATGTGTTTGCTGTGGAGGGGGTCTCGATGGCCCTGGGGATCTGTTACGATATCCGATTCCCCGAACTGTTCAGACCCGTGGCCAGCCGTGCCCATGTACTGGTGATTATTGCGTCCTGGCCGAGCAGCCGACAGATGCATTGGGATACCCTGCTCAGGGCCAGAGCCATTGAAAATCAGGCATACGTGATAGGTGTGAATCGCGTGGGGGCGATGGGCGAGATTGTGTATGATGGGGGAAGTGCCGTCATTTTACCACAGGGAGAAGTGGGGGGCCGACTGGCCAGCGAAACCGGGCAGCTGGTGCACGACGTAGATACGGAAGTGGTGCAAAAAGTGAGGGCATCGCTGCCTTTCTTAAAAGATATTAAACTCATTGAACAGGCACAACGTCCAAAAAAGCCTGATACAATGCAATAGATTTACGGTTCAGGGGTGACAAACGGACCATCCACTGTGTTAATTTTCCATCCGATGCCCTCGGTGAGTTCCAACTTGAATTGACGTCCCCCCTGGCAACGGACTTCAAATCCGCGTTTGACCGGCGCGTGCTGATGAACGCCGGTCGAAATGTACAGGGTCTGACATTCGATGACCAGATATTCCACGCCTTTAAAGATGACGATACGCGGTCGCTGCTGAGTGCGATGACCGTCGTAGGTCAGCACGTTATCGATCTGATCGTGAATGTTGGATGTATCAGAGAAGGGCATTCAGTTTCTCCCCGGACGCCTGCAGAATATCGTCGTGCAGACTTCGGCCATGTGCGTCCATGGTCACCACACCGCTGAATTGGGACACTTCAAGCTCCCAGAATGCTTCGGGGGCGCCGAACTCCGCCAGCATGTGGACATTGTTGACTCTCGCGATAGTTTGGGCAATCACACTGGCCGCGCCGCCAATTGCGTGCACATACACCGCACCGTGGGTCTGCAGGGCGTTCAAAGTGGTGCGTCCCATGCCGCCTTTGCCGATAATGATACGAGGTCCATATCGGGCAATAATCTGATGGGCGTAGGGTTCTTCGCGTATTGACGTTGTCGGACCAGCGGAAAGCGCCTGGTAACCGGCCTCTGTCTGTCGTATCACCGGACCGCAATGGTAGATCGCACCATCCTTCAGCAGCGGTTCAACCCAGTCCGGCCAGGTTTCCACCATGTACTTGTGCGCCATGTCTCTGGCGGTAATAAGCTTGCCCGAAATGGTCACCTCGTCACCGAGCTTCAGTTTCAGAATATCTTCTTTGCCTATTGGCAGTTGTATATGTTTCACTGGCATCCTTTGCATTTGGGGGTACTGCAACCCTCAGAGTGCGGCACGCGTTCATGCCATGTCACGCCTCGGTCGGGATGAACGGTCACGCTGGCTTTTCTGGATGACCAGCACATATAGGAAACGGATACAAAGTACGATGCCGGAACCCGATGAATGGCGCCCACCTTCACGCCAAGAACTGTGGTCTTGCCACCGAATCCCATGGGCCCGATACCCAGCTCATTGCATTCGCGGTACAGGCGATCTTCGAGCCTGGCCAGAATCGGTATCTCATTGGTGTCGTCGAGGTTTCGCCAGAGCTGGTGCTTGGCCTCAATCATGCCCGTAATCCGGTCGCCGCCAATGCCGACACCGATGATTCCCGGAGCGCACCCCTTGCCCTGGGCCTTGTGCACCCCATCCAGAACCACTTTGCGCACGCCGTCCAGATCTCGATTGGCATGAACATTTTCATCGGGAAGCGCGTATTGGCAGGACACATTTTCACAGCCACCTCCTTTGAGCATCACCGAAGCCCGCACGTCACTGTGCTGCCATTCGTAAAACGAAACCACTGGAAATCGCAGTCCCACATTGTTGCCGCTGTTCAGCCCGGTGACGGGATCCACTGCGTTGGCTCTGAGATACGAACGACGGCACGCTTCTTCGGTGGCGTCTCTGATGATGAGCTCCAGCTGTGATTTGCAGATGGCATGCGGATGATATACGTGCCATATATTGGTGCCGGTATCCTGACAGAGGGGAGTGCTGTTCTTTTGAGACAACTCGATATTGTTCAGCATTCTGTTCAGGGCATTGCGAGCCGGGGTTCCTTCTGTTTCCGTGTCGCGCCCCGATTTGATTGCGGCAATCACATCCGGTGGAAGTTGGGTGGATGCGCGGCGAAGCAGTTCAACAAATGTGTTTTTCAGTTCTTCGGTGGGTATGGTCATCTGTCATCTTTCTGTGATGTGTTCGGTCAGATTCGATAGGTAAATGTACATCCTTATCAAAAATAACACAACTTGGGGGGGCACAGGTTCAAGAGTGAAAAGGGGTTCCACTGGCTCCCCAATTGCGTTTTTCTGCATGAGATTGATAGCGTTGGGGAGTGAGTTGACAACAATTTTTCGCATATTACATTTGAAGTCAATGTTATTTTCACACTGGATTTTCCGCAGCAACGTTCAGAAAACGAGTACGCTTCCCTGAACCGCGTGCTCCTCCTCAATGCGCATATCGTCTGGACCTCTCGATGAATGACGGACTTCCGCCAGCAATTGGGTTGACGGAAAACATTGAACCATTTAACCGGAAGGAAAAGAGCATGCCATATACACTCATTAAGGGCGATTTTTACATTCACTATCCGTGGAATCCGAAGCAGGGACCGGAACCGGATGGCGATACACTGAAATTTAAACCCATCAACCGGCGGATTCTCGAAAGTCTACCCCGCGCCGGGAGCCCCGTGAAGATTACCGGAAGCGGAATTGCCACTTTGCGGCTGGAGGGAATTGATGCACTGGAAACCCACTTTCAGGTGGACAGCAGCAAATATCACCAGCACATCGGTCATGCATTGCGCGCGCGGGATGAACTGCTGGCACAGGCCGGGTTTGGAGAAATCACATATTACGAGGAGTCCCATCTGATGTACAAGGTCGCCAGGGTGCAGAATCATCCCGTGCGCGGATTTGTTCTGTCCAATGGGCTGGATGTACATGGACGGGTTATCTCATTCTGTTTTATTGGCGACACCGACAATCTGGATGGCGCCCGGGTATGGGTGGAACCGGAGGATCTGGATGATTCGCTCAACGTTTATATGCTGGAAGAGGGGCATGCATATGGTGCGTTTTACTCCTCGTTGCCCTGGGACCTACGTGAATACTTGAGAACGATGGTACAGACCGCCAGAGATCATGAGGTTGGTTTATGGGGGGAGGCATGTGCAGACACGGCTGAAAAAGCAGTGATTTCCAGTGCGGACGATTTGCAGGAACTGGTGATGTGGCCCAAGCTGTTCCGCAGGCTGGCGGCATATTTTGAGGAGGGATACGATGACCTCCGCCACTTTGAAAGCTGGCTCCGGGAAGACCCCCGGGACCGGGATGATCAGATGCTGTTGCCGAATCAGGAAGTGGGAAATTTTCATGACCTCCTGATTGTCACCGACAATTCAGTGCAACTGCGTTTTGACTCGGATGAGGTGGTGGTGGTGCCCGACGAGCTGCCGCCCCAAAGCGAATCGATTCATCCGCCGGCCAACCGGCATATCGGTGCCGGGGACCTGCGCATTGTGGCAGCGCTGGTGAACGGACCGGGAACTCCGGAACTCGAAACAGTGACCGTTATCAATACGACCAGTGTCGACATCAACCTGAATGGCTGGTATCTGGCCGATGCGGTGCGCAAGCAACCGCTTACCGGCACTATCAAGGCTGGGGATGCGTTCCGTGTGGATCACCTCAGGTTTCATCTGAGCAACGATGGCGATACCATATCGGTACTGGACAGCATGGAACAGATTGTCGACCAGGTCTTCTACACCAGCCGGGACGTCCCCGGCGAAGGCGGAACTCTGGTTTTCTGAGAAGCCACGCTCATTGTCACTGGATACGAAGGTATCGCGTCGACGGTTGAAGCGAAAAATCCGGATGCAACAATCTCTTATCTGCCTGTAGCGCAATAGAAGTGAACCAGCGCTCACGCCATCTGGCTGCAACAATTCCCTTCAACATAATCTGCAACCAGGTTCAGCATCGTCCGAATCAAGACGAACAGGATTGTTTGCCCTGACGGTGTTTATTCAACTTCGACAACGCAGCCTTCATCAATAAGACCATCGCAGTCATTGTCTTTGCCGTCACAGATTTCTTCTTCGGGCACGCAGCATCCTTCGTCGATGAGGCCATCACAATCGTTGTCGATTTTGTCGCAGACTTCCTCTTCCGGGACGCAGGGACAATCTCCGCCACAGCTGCTCTCGCCATCGATACACACGCAGGATGTGGAGCAGTTTTCGTCGATGATACCGTTGCAGTTGTTGTCAATGCCGTCGTCGCAGATCTCCGGACCACATTGTGTGGCACAGGCGACGCGCACCTGCAGCTGAACGTCTTTTCCAGCACTGGCTGAAGACTGCAGCATTTCACAGGCATTCTGATTCAGGGTCATGGTCACCGGGTCGGTGATATTAATGAGAAACTCGTCCACTGTCAGAAGACGTTCCTCTGTTTCGGAGAGAACCATTGATACGCTGGCAAGATCCCAGTCGGGAGGAATGTCTGCATTGGATGTCAACGACAGCGAACAGCCGATGGTCGCGCCTGCGATGGTGATCAGGGCCTCCCGCAGGCTATCAGCGTCCTCGGCCGAAAACCATGCGCGCGTAGCGTCGTTGGGATTGTCGCCACCGCCAGCTTCCGCGATGATGTCCATATTGTATTCATTCACACCAGTCAATCCGATGACATACACCGGAACTCCGGTGTCTGCCAGTGCTTGCGCAGCGGCCACGGTGGAGTCGGTGCTGTATATGGTGTCGCATACGCCGTCATCGGAATTGGGATCGCCATCCGTGATAAGTACGACAGCGCTGGATCTCTGGCTTGCAAGCGGATCATCCGGGAGTTCGAATGAGCGTTTTGCCAGAACCTGTGCCAGGGCTGTACCGGTGGGGGTGTTGCCGTCAGGGAAAACATCCGCATAGGCAGCGCGAATCACTGTGCCTTCCCGTCCCGCCTGCATGGGCAGGATTTCGTCTGGCAGGCGCTCGGCCGAACAGACCCCCGGATCATCTAAGCATTCATATTCATATTCATAGTCTTCGTATATGTACTGACAACGCGCTGGAAAAATTCCCAGACCAATATTGAATTCGGCCGCCAGATCATTGCTGACACCATCCAGCGCTTCGGTGAGTACTTCCCAACGAGATGCATAGCTATGCTGACCAGCATCGCTGTTCATGGAGGTGGACAGATCGAGCAACAGGTACAGATTGGAAGCCAGACGCACACTTTCCGTGGTTCCGGATGCACAGATCGGGGTCCCAAGCGGGATGTCCAACACTGCTTCGCAATGGTCACCTTCGCCGTCATTGTCAAGATCTTCCTGGAACGGATTCTTCGCGGTCACGCAGTTGTCGCATGCATCACCAATGCCGTCTCCATCGGCGTCTTCCTGCCCTGCATTCCCGTTGAACGGGCAGTTGTCGCCTTCTCCAATGCCATCTCCATCCGCATCTTCAGGACTGTAACCTTCGCAGACATCGCCGATCCCATCGTTGTTCTCGTCTGCCTGGCTCGCGTTTCCGAAAGTGGGACAGTTGTCGCAGGCGTCCCCGACACCGTCCAAATCGGTGTCTTTCTGATTCTGGTTGGCCACATGAGGACAATTGTCTATCTGGTCGTTCACTCCATCATCATCGCTGTCCGGGGGAGGGTTTATCACTTCGGTACCGTCCCTGTCATCGGAATCATCGGCGTTACCTGTATCCGTCGTATTGATATCATCTTCTTCATCATCAGATTCATCCTCCGACCCGTTATCGGAATCGGTGTCAGAATCTGCGTCCGTGTCAGAATCAGCGTCGGTATCAGAATCAGCGTCGGTATCGGAATCGGTATCCACGTCAACATCTGCGTAGACAAATTTGTCAGTGTCTTTCCCGCATCCTGCAACAATTATTAGTACTACCCACCATAAGTATCCTTTCATAATGCGTTTCCTCCTTTTTAGAATGATTCCTTTGTTTAGTGATACAAAATCACACCGGATGAAAAGCGATTGTCAGATTGCAAGGAATCCCGTTGCAGCAGTCTTTGTGATCAATCGGACAAACAACTTTTAATGAGACTACTTTAACATAACTTACTTGCTAACAGGGTGAAGCAGGTCTCAAAAATGGAAATGATAATTTACTTTTTTTCGTGCGGTTCAAACAGCTCTGAATGCACGCTGATAACGATTATTTTTGTACATTTCAGATGAAAATTGAATTCAATCTCGAAAATATTGCCTGGCGGTTGATTCAACTACCAGGAACAGAAAGCACACAGAATACATGGGAGCCAGCGGCTTTCTGCGCTTGATTCTTGAATGAGTTCAAAATTTAAATACACCTGTTGCGAGATAGAAATTTACTTTAAAAGTTGGGATTTGGGTCGTGGAAATACGGGGAACTGGAATCCGCAAAGCGATTTTCTGATACACTTGATTTTCAGGTGATGGGGCGCGGTTTTTCATATAAATCGGAGGACTTCAGCATGGATGTGGAGGTGGCGCGGGCGGTCTGGCGGCGAGCCAGAGATGTAATAGTGTCAAACCTGTACGATATGGTCATTCTCGATGAACTGACATATCTGATATCATTGAAGATGATTCCGGAGAATGAAATCATCGAAGTCCTCGCCCGGAAGCCGGAATCTATGCATGTGGTGATTACCGGTCGTGACGCGACTGAGGCACTTATCGAAGCCGCAGACCTTGTGACGGAAATGAAAGAAATGAAACATCCGTATAAATCCGGGATTAAAGCACAGCAGGGAATTGAATTCTGAGTTTGAGTGGTTCGACTTCGATGCGCCGGTACATCATGGAAAAGCCGAATTTCGGCCTACCGGGAAGATCCGTCATACAACCGGGTTCAAAATAGCTCTGATGCGGACTCTGATGCAAATTTTTTACTGTAGCGTTGATGTTCGTGCATTGTTTAAGCTACAAAGCGGTTATAATGCACATAGATGGTGAAACCGTCTTTGTTTGTAATCCTCCCGGTGGCATCTTTACGATGACAAGTCTGGATGAATGGAGGATATCTGCTGCACATCAGTGCGTATTCGTTACCCGGTTTTCGGAAGGATCCGGGGTGACGGGTTTACGTAAGGGAGGTTTAGAGTGATTTGTTTCCGTTTTTTACTGATAGGAATTTTGTTGTTCACAGTCGGCTGTAATGATGACAGCAAGAAAAAATTGGCCAATTCAACCGATGATACCAACGAGGAGACGGATAGTGATTCAATGAGTGATTCGAGTATCGGTTCCGATAGCGGTACGGGCAGTGATACCGATGGTGATACAGGCAGTGACACGGGCAGTGGAGACACGGGCAGTGGAGACACGGGCAGTGACACGGGCAGTGGAGACACGGGCAGTGACACGGGCAGTGGAGACACGGGCAGTGACACGGGCAGTGGAGACACGGGCAGTGACACGGGCAGTGACACGGGCAATGGAGACACGGGCAGTGACACGGGCAGTGACACGGGCAGTGACACGGGCAGTGACACGGGCAATGGAGACACCGGCAGTGATACCGGCAGTGACACCGGCAGTGACACCGGCAGTGGTGATACAGGCAGTGATACTGACGACAGCGGAACTGAAACAGATGCTGTCTGCAATGAGGCAGCCATCAGCTGCGACGGCAACACACTGATGATTTGTACTGCTGGCCAGTGGCAACTCCATGACGATTGCAGTTCGAGAAACGCCATTTGCACATCCGTCGCTGACACGTATCAATGCAAGGCCTGTCCCGCCAATACGGTGCTCGAAGGCGGAGAATGTATCAGCAGTAGAACTGTGCCCTGCAAAGATGTGGCGCCGGAACATGCTGTGTCAACGGTGGTGGATGTCACCGTGACATATACAACCTTGAACGGTTGGGATGAGGCGTCGGATTGTGACTGGAATTGTACCGAAACCTATCACTCTGAAGACGACGCCACATGTGTCAGTGACAGCAAGTCCGTCCCCTGCAATGATGTGGCGCCTGAAAATGGGATGTCCACTGTAGTTGATGTCACAGTGACATATACGGCTCAGACTGGCTGGACGGAAGCATCGGATTGTGCATGGGAATGCAACACCGATTTTCACACAGAGGATAATGCCACGTGCGTCAGTAATACGCAGACGGTTCCCTGCGTTCAGGAGCCGATTCCGGAGAACGCAGAGTACATACTGGCGGATGTGGTGGTAACATGGGATGGGTCGTCCTGGAGCAGTGCTGCGTGTGAATGGGATTGTGAGTCGGGATACCTTGCAAGTGAGTCAAGTTGCGAAACGGTCATTATCGGGGAGGAAACAACTGCTCTGGTACCGGGTACATTCTGGATGGGATCTCCCAGCGTTACCAGTTGCCCGGAAGCGTACTTGAGTGAGTTGGAACTGGAGAACTGCGAAAATGAGTTGGGTCGTGGCGCGTATGAAACACTTCACCAGGTGACCCTGAGCACCAATTTTGAAATCATGCGAACAGAAGTGACCGAGACGCAATTCTGGTCGGTCATGGGATGGACTCCCAGTGGCAAAGCGACCAGTTGCCCCAGCTGTGGCGCTTCTCAGGTTTCATGGTTCAATGCCGTGGCGTTTGCCAATGAGATGTCCATCGAAAATGGGATTGCACCGTGTTACACTATCACTGATGTAGTATGCAACGACGCCAGTGAAGTGGACACCAGCTATATGGACTGCATGAATACCACACAACTCGGCATCGGAAGCGCCACCGTGACACTGGTCGATGAAGCGGAGACGCCATATGAGTGTATTGGTTACCGGTTACCCACCGAAGCGGAATGGGAATTTGCCGTGCGTGGGGGCAATTATCTGGCGTACTATTCCAGCGCCAGCCAGCCGGGCACTATTGAATCGGACACTGATGAAGACGAAAATCTGGATGTTATTGCGTGGTATTATTATAATTTCGGCACCGAGTTGGAACATGAGGTCGGCGGAAAAGAATCCAATGAATATGGATTGTACGACATGCTCGGCAATATGTGGGAATGGGTATGGGACTGGTACGCCGCGGACTATGGCGTTGTGGATCTGACCATCCCTGTGACAGACCCGGCCGGTCCGCCGGCGTCGGGTGTCGAGCCTCCTGCCCGTGTGACCCGTGGCGGATCCAGTTACCACAAGCCCGACTATTGTCGCTCGGCCAAACGCGCCTATATCGTTCCGGAAACCAAAGGCTACGATTACGGCTTCCGACTGGTCAGATCTCTCCCGTAAAACCATATTGCGTCCACCGTGCAGGGGAAGGTCCGCTGGGAAATGCCGTCAGCGCTGCACTCTGCCAACGCCGAAGCGGTCTATCGAAAGAGTGAATTATATATGAGATGAATAAAACGATTTGTGATATGATCGGCTCATCAACAATTAACATTGATAGCCGGAAAGAGAGGAAATGCCATGACAATGCCATCATCGGGATACGCTCCGAGGCGTGGGGTATTTGAAGCCACTTTAAAGTGCAATCTTCGCTGTAAACACTGTGGTTCCAGGGCCGGGCAAGCCAGACCGGACGAGCTGACCATTGACGAAATACGGAAAATGTTTGCGGACCTGAAAGCGCTTGGAATGGAGTGGATTACCATCTCCGGCGGCGAACCCATGAGTCGGGAAGACTGGCCGGAGGTAATTGATGCGGCGACATCTGCGGGAATTCGCGCGGGGATGATTACCAACGCGGTGACCCTGGACAGGGACGCCGTCCGGTTGGCGAAGAAGAACAGGCTTTCGGGCATTGGGTTGAGTCTGGATGGAGGGGTTGCCCGGACCCACGATTTTGTTCGGGGTCGCATTGGACATTTCGGGCAATTGTCCACCGCCATGGACGTATGCAGAGAAGAAGGCATGCCGTTTGCGGTGATTACCCATCTGAATACCCGGAATATCGGAGAGCTTGAACTGATGCACGAGCTCATTGTGAATAAAGGCGCCTACGCATGGCAGGTACAGCTGGGTACGGATATGGGCAACATGAGTGATCATCGCGATATGCTGCTATCTTCCGGTCAACTCATCGGTATTGAAAAAGCCCTTGGCCGCATGATTCGCAGGAGTCCGATTCGCATTCATCCTTCGGATTCTGTGGGATACTTCGGTCCCAACGAAAAACTGCTGCGCCGGGGAAATCAGTCAAAGCATTTTAATGGATGTGGCGCCGGCAAAACGGTTATCGGTATTGAATCGAATGGCAACATCAAGGGATGTCTGTCGATTATGGCAGGGTATAACGAGCGGGGACAGGATTTTGTGGAAGGCAATATCCGCAACGAGCCCCTGGCGGACATCTGGCATCGGGACGGCGCATTTTCATATACCCGCAACTGGACCATTAATGAACTTGGTGGATTCTGTCGAACCTGCGATAAGGCTGAACTCTGCCAGGGCGGCTGCACGGCAAAGAAGGTGGCTTCGGGAGACGGGGTGGAAAACCCCATGTGCATTTACCGGGCTCTTCACGAGCAGAAAGAGACGGGACAATACATTTCAAAACAGGCGGCGGCGATGACTCTGGCCATGTTGCTGGGAGCAGGAGTGAACGCCTGTGACAACGCGGATGATCCCTTGACGGATACCGAAACCGCCACGCTGACGGGGGATACGGGGACCGGCACGGATACCGCATCTGCCGACACTGGCACTGTTCCTGTGGATACTGCCCCAATGGATACCGCCTACGGCATGCCGGAGGACACTGGCACGGTGAACAATGTGGATACTGCGACCGTTGATGATACAGATCCGGTGCTGGAATATGGGATGATATCAACCGACTACAGTATGCCCGAGGACACGGCCACCGAAACGGATTCAGATGTTCCGGATTACGACATGCCAACAGATGATGCCGACTATGGCATGCCAATGGACACCGCTACTGAAGACAACGGCGATACCGCGACTGTATTGGATTCGGACACTCCCGCGTACGGTATGCCCATCGATACCGAAACAGAATTCCTGATGGAATACGGCGTTGTCCCACCGGCATCGGATGAGGAATGACCGGGCAGCCTGAATGAACAGGGCACAGAGGTGGCGTGATCGCCGTTACCGTGTCTGAATTTTTTCGAGAAATTCACAGAGAAAAAGATATACGTTCTCCACTGACTGGATTTCCACTCTTTCGCTGGGGGAGTGGGGGCTCTCAATGTTGGGACCGAAGGATATCACATCGAGGCCGGGATATCTGGACTTGATGATGCCTCCTTCCAATCCGGCGTGAATGACATTAAATTCCGGCGAGGTGTTGAACAGTTTATGATACGTCTCTTTGGCGGGTTCAATCAGCGCTGAGTCGAAATCCGGTTCCCAGGGGGGATAGCCGGTGTGGGTGTGCACCCGGGCGCCGGCAAGCTGTCCAATGGCATCAATCTTCGCCAGGATGAAATTCAGCAGTTCCGGATTTGATGAACGGGAGCTGGTGAGAACGGTCACTTCTTTTTTGGAAGTGCGCACGTTGGCCAGGTTGGACGATGTTTCTACCAGATTCGGGATTTCCACGCTCATTGATTCCACGCCGTGGGGAAGGGCGCGAAGCAACCGGACGACCTGGCAGGTGCTCTCCCGGGTCATTGGTATCTGTGTGGCCTCCGCGTTGGTGATGGTAAGGGTGGCGTCCTGTTCCTTGCTGGTCAGACATCGGCGCATGATCACTTCGAGCCCCTTCACGGAAAGGGCCAGGGGAGGCAGCGCCGCATCTGTTGCGAAGACTGCCCGGGCTTCCCGGGGGATGGCATTGTGCTTGTCGCCACCGGTGATTTCCAGCAGGCGGATATCGGCTTCCAGCTGCAGCCCTTCAATGGCATTGCACAGATGTTGAATGGCGTTTCCCATATTCAGATTGATTTCGATGCCCGAGTGACCGCCTTTGAGTCCCTTTACCGAGAGTTCGAATACATTCCCATTGAACGGAGCTCTATCCACCGGGAGAAACAGATCGGTGTCCGCTCCGCCGGCACATCCGATGATGAAGAGCCCTTCGTCTTCGGTGTCCGTGTTGATCATGATTTTGCTTTTCATCCAGTTCGGCTGCAGCTCCAGGGCGCCGTTGAGCCCCGTTTCTTCATCAAGGGTGCACAACAGTTCCAGGGGCCCATGAACGCATCCGGGGTCTTCCATCAACGCCAGTCCCATAGCCAGACCGATACCGTTGTCGGACCCCAGGGTGGTGTCCGTGGCCATTACCCATCCATCAACAACTCTCAGCTGAAGCGAATCGGTATCGAAATTGAACTCGGTCTCCGTGTTCTTTTCGCAGACCATATCGAGATGCGCCTGAATGGCCACCGAAGGAGCGTTTTCAAAGCCCTGACTTGCCGGGATACGAATCAACAGGTTACCGATTTTATCTTTTTCCACGGTGCATTGCGCCGCAATGGCCCAGTCACAGATGGCCGCGGCCAGCGCCGCTTCATTGCCGGACGCGTGCGGAATCTGACTGATTTGATAGAAATATTTCCATACCAGAGAGGGATTCAAATTTAAAATTTCTTCGGTCATTACATTGTCCTGACATTTTCCTGAGTCAATGGTGCGTTCCCCATTGAATTGTTGGGCCGATTTTTCTGGCCTCCGGGTTATCGTTGCGTGCCGTCCATCCGGGTACCATCGGAGAGCACAATCTGTTGATGAATATTTTCTTTAACCATTGCATCGGGCATAACAATGGACCGGGACACGCGAATGTCGCTTCCGATGTGCGCATTGTCTCCGATAATGCTGTTTTCAATTGTGGCGCCCCGCCCGAAGGTGGCCGAAGGCGCAATGATGCATCCGTTGCCCGTCGGCACAAATCCGGGGAGGGGAATCTCCCCCGCCGCTATTTTCAGATTGGCGTTGAGATAATCGGCTGCTGTGCCCAAATCGCAGAAATACGTCTGCCGGGGGATGCCGAAAATCCCATCGACATTTTCGAGCATCGGAATATAGCCCTGCCGAACAATACATCCGGAGTGGGGCAGATACGGGGCGATACGCGGTTCTATCAGATGCATGCCGGTAAACATGTACAGGTCTTCTGTGGTGTTGTCTCCAGCCCAGAGCAATCGCCGCACACTCCGGCTGGTGTCGAGGCCCACCGTCCCCGGTGCTTCGTTGCTGGTGGCCTTTTTCACAACCATGCTGGCAATGGCGCCGCTGGCCCGATGCGCTTCGAGCAGTGGTGCGATGTCAGGCATGAACACCACGTCTCCATTGACCACTATAAATGTTTCATTTCCCATGGCCCCAATCATGTTTCGGATTGCGCCGCCCGTACCCAGAATCTCCCGTTCGTGAAACCAGTCGATGGCGACGTTGAGCCAGCGCCCGTCGCCCAGGTGTGCTCTCAGCGGTTCCGGACAATGGTGGAGGTTAATGGCAAACTGCGAAATCCCCTGGCTGTGCAGATGGCGGATAATTCGTTCAATATTGGGAACTCCGGCAACGGGCACCATGGGTTTGGGAATTTGCAGGGTCAATGGACGCAGTCTCGTTCCCAGTCCCGCGGCCAGAATGATTGCTTTCATGCCGCAGATGATACCAGATGTGGGAATTGAAATCTAAAAAGCGACTCAGCCTTTTAATTTATCGAGCAGTTTGCTCAGGCCGGCGTATGAGGCATCCAGATCTGAGGCGATATCCGCCAGTTCGACAGCGTCCTCATTTTTCAGGGCGAGCCGCCGGACTTCCTCGTGGAGACTCTCCGTGGCACTGACGATGACCGTGGTTGCCATGGACAGTTCCTTTATCATCCACTCCGCAACGCCGGAATCCACCGGCGAACCGGGCATCAGGCTGGGCGCCGTCTGACGTTTGGATTCCGAATCGCTGCTTGACGCCCGATTGATGATGAGCCAGGTGCGAAACGCCTGGCGTCCAATGAAATCCATGTACCGGAGGCTCTCATCGTTGACTCGCGACAGCCGGCACACGAACGCGGCCACCGGGACGGGCCATGTGCCCACCGTGACGGTATATTTGAAATGCTGACCGTCCGGTTCCGGTGAAGAGATGCGTTTTCGGGTCAACTTCGGCGCGGCGGTGTCGCTGTCCACGCCATAGGGTATTGTATGCACAATATTGCCATCGTCGTCGAATTGCACGAAAGTGAGACACATTACCTCGGGAACGCGTTCCAGCTCCACCGCCACTGCGGTCAGCAGGCTATCCGACGACAGGTTGAAGTGGAGGCGCAAGTCCACGTCGATGGCAGCCGTGCCAAGGTCAATGGATTTCTGAAGTTCTATATTGCTTTTGCGCTGCTTCAGAGCGTTCTGCAGCGTGACAATCAGGTCATCTCCCCACGGCTTGATCAGCTTGTACGCGCCGAATTCGCCGAGCGCGGTTTCCTGCACATCCTCATCGTCAAATGCCGTTAAAAGCACCCGCACCATATCCGGATACCGTACGGCACATTCCTTGACCAGGGTCAATCCGTCAATTCCCGGCATGCGCACATCGCTGATAATGGCAGAAAAGGATTGTCCCTGCAGACTCGCCAGCGCCTGCTCGGCGCTCAGTAGTGCCGTTACATTAAAGTACTCACTGAGTTCGGCATCCAGCGCGGTCAACACTTCGGAATCATCATCGACCACCAGTACCGATTCCCGCTGTGGCTTCATCTACTGTTTCCTTTCTGCATCCGGTTTCTCAAATATCGCATAACAAATGGTAAATTGTGCGCCACCGTATTCCGAGTCCCCTACTTCGATGGTGGCATTATCTCTCTCGACATACCTTTTAACGGCAGTAAGCCCCAATCCTGAACCCTTTTCCTTTAAACTGTAAAATGCATCAAAAATCCTGTCATATTCGTGGGCTGGGATGCCCGGACCATTGTCACGAATCGAGATGGCAACCTGCGCCCCTCTCTGTTCCGCCGTGAACTCTACAATTTTCACTTCACCGGTGGCATCCCTCACTGCATCAATGGCATTTTCCAGAAGGTTCAGAATCACATGCTGAAACAGGGATTGATGTCCCCGGATGGACGGAATGTCCCCGGGAATCCGTTGCCGGAAATCAATGCCCCTGAGCCGGTGTTCCAGCAATGCCAGCGTGGCGGTCAGTTGTTCCGGGATACCAATGGCGATTTCCGGGGACACCGGAGTCCGGGATTGACGGTAAATAATGTGGACCTCGTCCACGGTTTCTTTGAGCCGCTGAAGCGATGTCGACAATAACCTGAGCATGGGCCCCATCTGCGCCGTATTTCCGGTGTCGTACAGCCGGGTAAGTTTTCTGGATGCTCCGGTGGCGGCCGCCAGTGGATTATTGAGCTGGTGGGTCAGTTCGGCGGTGATTTCACCAATGGTGGCCAGGGCAGCGGTTGCTCTGGATTTTGCGGAAATCTCGCTGATGTTTCGATTTTTCTGTTTTAATTCATCTTCGGCGGCTTTGAGCTCCCGGGCCTGTACTTCGAGCTTTCTGAATGCGCGTTTCAGCTCCTGATGTTTGCTGATCAGTTCTCCCTGCAACTGACGCTGATGAGATTTATCCGTAATAAGACAGAGCCCCAGCGAGGCGCCTTTCCGTCTGACGTGACTGACGTGGATGTCTGTGACCAGGGTAATGTTGTCCGGTGTGGTAAGCCCCACATCTTCGTAGCGGCCGCTGTGTTGAATCAAATCCATATTCAACCGCTTCAGGCCCCATCCCTGCTCATTTCCCGTAAAGGAAAACCTGGAAATGGCCTGTTTCACAATTGCCGTTCGGGGCAAGCCCGCAAGATTCGCGAATTCGTTGCTGCAATCAACAATGATACCGGTGTTCAGGTTCACCATAATCCATTCTCCCGGCAGGAACCGGAATACCATCGGAAGATGCATTTCAGGATGTCGGATCCCCTGGTATCTTTTTTTTCGCTGCAGATGGTTGAGTTTCATTTTTGAGAATCCACGTAACTGATTCAAACGGTTTTCAGACAGCAATACGACCGGAGTCGAATTTTCTTGAGACCGGGGCGTTCGGCTGGCCGGCAGGAGGCGCCAATTTTTTGGATGTCCGGATTCTGACGCTGTCAATTTATTGACGGAGCGGCGGCGGGAGGCGCGTGGGAGCGACGGAGCAAAACTCAATGAAACAGGCGGGTTTCGATTTTCCCGGGAGTGGGTCTGGAATGGCACATGGGTTGCTTCAGGCAGGGAAGGGAAGAAAGAAGGAAACCGATGGATATTTCAACAATACTAGGATTTCTCATTGGATGGGGATTGGTTCTATTCTCCATTGCCTCTGGCGTGGGTCTGGGCCCCTTTATTGATGTCCCCTCATTGCTGATCGTGTTGGGCGGAACCGTCGGTGCATCGATGATCAACTATCCGCTGGCGCAGATCACCGGAGCGGGAAAAGTGCTTGGTAAGGCTATTTCGTACAAGTTGCCGGAAGTACAGAAAACCATTGAGCAGATGGTGGATTTCTCCAATCGCGCTCGCCGGGAAGGCATTCTCGCATTGGAGGAGGCAGTGAATGATACAGATAATCCATTCCTTAAAAAGGGGATTCAGTTGGCCGTGGACGGTGAAGATCCGGGAGTCATTGAAACCCTGCTGGACACAGAGATAAAATGGCTCAAGACCCGGCATGCATTGGGAGCGGAAGTCTTTGCCACCATGGCGGGATTTGCCCCGGCCATGGGACTGATTGGCACATTGATTGGTCTGGTCGGGATGCTGCAGAACATGGATGACCCATCATCGATTGGTCCCTCCATGGCGGTGGCATTGTTGACTACCTTTTATGGTGCGCTGTTTGCCAATCTGGTTTTTGGCCCGATTTCCGGGAAATTGGCGGTTCGGAGCCGGGAAGAAGTGCGTCTGTGGGAACTCACCAGAGAAGGCGTTCTGGCCATCAGCGCCGGAGATAACCCGCGGATGGTTGAACAGAAACTCTACATATATCTCGCGCCGCATGAACGAAAATCCGACGACGACAAGGGGTAGAAAATGGCTGCTGATGAAGAAGAAGAGGAAGAAACCGGAGGAAACAGTTTTCGGCTACTCTTTGTTACTTTAAGCATGATTCTGCTCGCGTTTTTCATTCTGCTCAATTCAATGTCAACGCTGAATGATCAGAAAAAGCGGATGGCGCTGGGATCATTGCTCGGTTCATTCGGTTTGCTGCCGGGAACATCATCCGTGGATCAGATGAAGAAGGCAATGAAAACCCACGCGGACATTATTTCCAGTGGCGCGGGATTCACGATTTTTAAAAAGGTACAGCATGTCATCAAGGAAATGATGGCCGGTAATGTCAATGAACCACCGCAGATTTTTGCTACCTTTAACGAGAAAACCGGTGAGGTGAAAATTGTGGTGGCGGACGAGCTTCTGTTTGCGCCGGGGTCATCGGTGATTTCTCCGCGGATGTTTCATCTTCTGTCGGAGATAGCGCGGATGAGCGCCAGCTACAACGGATATATCCAGGTGGTGGGACACACGGATGCAAGAGGCGATCAGCGAAGAAACTGGCGCCTGTCCATGGAGCGCGGCATGGTGGTGGCGAGACATCTGGAATCCGCAGGCAATTTCAGAAAAGGGAAAGTCAGTGCACTGGGACTTTCATATTACAGCCCCGTAAGTCTGATGGAAGCACAGGAAGCCAATGCGTCAGACCGTCGGGTGGAAATTGTGGTTACAACTGACGAAGGGAGCAAATAGTGGTTGACTCCGACAACATGATGCCCGGCTCAAGAGAGAAGGCAAAAGATAGTGACGACAAGTCGGTAGAACGGGATCGCGACGCCTGGATGGATACTTTGTCGGATTTGATTTTTCTGATGATCACCTTCTTTGTGTTGTTGATTACGATGTCGTCCATGGACCACCGGTCCCTGAAGGAAGCATTTGGCATGTTTAACGAGGCGTCCGGGGTAATGAATTTTCCAGACCCGCACAATGGTGAGGAGACATTCATTCAGATCATGACACCCATTGGGGACATCGAAAATGTCGCCCGGACAAAAGACGGGCGAACCGTTGATCTGGCGGTTGCCCGGGATGAAGCGGAGCGGTTTTTAAAAGGTGTGAGAGATGGGTTGATGAATCCCAAAGAAAAGGAGCGGTTGTACAGCACGCTGAAGCCCATGGCCGAAAAGCTCGGGAGTGATGTGCAGATACTCCGAATTAAGGACGGCGTGGAAGTGGTGCTGGCAGGCCGGTTGCTGTTTCCGTACGGTTCAAAGGAACTGGATGAAAAGGGAAAAAAACTGCTCGATGATGTGGCGGTGATTCTGCAGTTATGGGGGGGAGATGTGAAGTTGATAGCCATGTGGCCGTGGTATGAGGCGTCCGATATTCTGACCGAAATTGTGATGGCGCTTCAGCAGAGGCGTATTCAGGGCAAAAAGATGAAACCTGAAATGTTTAACGATATGCAGCGAAAAATCCGGTTTGTATTGAGAAAGGATAAAGACGATGGCCAATGAAGACAACGCTGACAACGTTCAGCCGAAATCAAAGAAGGGGATCATCATTGCGATTGTCGTAATGGTGAACGTTCTGTTAATCGGAGGCGTTGTGATGTTTCTCATGATGAATAACAGCCCGCAGGGAGGGAGTTCCGGTTCTGAAAACAGATCCGAACGTCAGGCGACCAATAAACGGGGCGGACCGAGTGATGGACCCATCATTGAAATGGATGGGTTTGTGGTGAATCTGACCAACGCACGGGAGAGAAAGTATCTGAAAACCAAACTGTCCGCGCAGCTCTTTTCCCCGGACGATGAGCCGGAGTTCAACAGGTACCTCTCGGTGATTCGCAATGAAATTCTGTTGCAGCTATCTGCTGTGGATATGGAGAAGGTCCAGACTATTGATGGCAAGCGCGATCTGGAAAAGATGTTGGTACAGAAAGTGAATGGTAGATTGGATATGGACCGGATCGCCAACATATATTTCACTGAATTTGTTACCCAGTAGGAGTGGCGCGTGGAACCGATTTTAACCCAGGAAGAACTTGAGGCTATATATTCTGCAATGAAGGCGGATGCCTCTACGCAGAAATCGGTGGACGATTATATTCTGGCCAGCGATCATGCGTACAATATGCGCTGTCTGAAAAAATGGACGGACACTGCCAAAATTATGGCGCCCGCATTGGAAACGCTTCTGGTGAAACGGTTGGCAAGCAGAGGACATCTGGATATTCAGGATGTGAGAACCATCGAAGATGAACGGGAGAATTCAAGTCTTCAGTTGAATGCCGGTATGACGGAAGTTATTCCCCTGGCGCAGACTGATCCCCACTCTGAGTACGCTGTGATTTCATTGAACGATTGCCGCGTTCTTCTTGGGATGGAGCGAACCACCGCAATGAAATACATCTTCAGGAGAACGGGAATTCAGAACGATGAGAACGTGGAAAGTCGCAACGAGCTGACCATCCTGGAAAAGCGCCTGCTGCGAGATTTCTTCATCGAAATTGCCGGCGAGATCCAGGTGGGGCTGTCCGGAAGCCAGGTATCGTATCTTCGAATCGATCCGGAGGACTTCTGGGTGGAACGGGAGCCGCGGGGAGTATGGATTAACGTTCAATTCGTATCATCGCTGAACCCGGAAATTATCCTTTGGCTCAGAGGCCCGGCAGAGCTCTTCATGGAGAAGAAGGACATTGACGCCAACCTGATGTCCTCCCGGATTCGCAGCGCGGAAGTGGAACTGGTGATGCAGCTTGGAAAGCTGTCTCTGAAGGCATATGATCTGTGGAATCTGAAGATCGGAGACGTGTACCCTCTCGGCGTCGCGAAGGACGAACCGCTGGATGTGGTCATCGGCGGCGTGTACAAACTGAAGGGAAAACCGACCATATCAAGAGGCAACGTTGCATTCGAAATGGTGGATTACGGGCGCCCGGATAAGGTCAGTAAATGAACGATAAGCAAAAACAGAAGCGAGGAAACGACATGCAGGCGAATCAGGAAGTTGCCGCGCAGAAGCGGCCCATCAACTTTCTTTTTGACATTCCCATCGAGCTTACGGTCGAAGTGGGACGTCGCACCATGACCATGGGGGAACTGGTTGAAGTAATGCCGGGAACGGTCGTGGAACTCGATCGTCCGGCTGGCGACAATCTCGATATTTATGCCAACGGGAAACTGGTGGCCCGGGGCGAGGCGGTGCTGGTGGGGGAAAGATACGGCATTCGTGTGATGGAGGTTGTGGGTGAAGATCCGTTTAAACAGACAACGGATGACCATCTGATTGGCGATTGATACTGGAGGAAAGCAATGAAACACATAACAACAATTATCATATTCAGTTTTATCGGTGTGATGACAACCCCGACGTGGGCAACTGACAAATCCATGATCTCGGGCATGGTGGTTGAAAACATGCCGTCGGCGGATGTGGTTCGATTTGTCGTGTCGCCGGCCATGGCCAACTATGAGTCCAGGATTGTTTGCGGAGACGATTCCATTCGAGTCCGGTTTCCCGATGTTGGATTCGACGATATGGAAATCAGGTATCTGGATACCCCGCGGGGCAGTACGTTGAAAACTGTGCGAGTGGTTCCGCAGGTTGGAAAAAAGAGCGTGCTGCAGATTCATCCCCGAGGGGCTGTGCTCGATGCCTGTGATAGAACTTCGGTCATGTCTCTGAACGGAAACATTATGATATCCGTTGCGTTGACCCCCAGTCAGAAACACAGACGAAAGGCGATGTTCAGAGCCAGAGAGGAAACAAAGGAGGCCGTTGCCGAAAAAATCGAGCAGGAAGCGGCATCCGTTGGCGCTGATGAAACAGGGAAATCAGCAAAAAAAGACACTCCCCATGCGCCCGCCACAAGCGGAAAACAGATGGCGAATGGCTCTTCGCCGGATGGGAACGAAACCGTTGCCGGAAGAAAAAAAGACAATTCACTGGCTGGAACGATTTTTGACAAATCGAGAAAATCGGAACCGGTGCTCCAGACGTCTGAAGAGTTGACGTCCCAGAACATGAAATATGGTGCAGGACTGCTCTTTGCGGCATTGATTGGGTTTGCCGCCTGGTACATGAAGAAAAAGCGTTCCCGATTCAATCTGGACGAGGACAATATTGACATTCTTTCACGCAAGCGGCTGAGCACGCATCAAACGCTGATGGTAGCAAAGGTGAACGGGAGTCGCTTTCTGCTGGCGGTGGGCGATAAAGCGGTGACGTCGCTGGGGATGATTCCCATTGAAGGAGAGTCCGAAAGTGTCGTGGCCGCCTTGCGCACAGACATTTCCAATGTCGTGAAAGAAAGCTTATCGCGAGAGCCCAGAATTTCAGCCACTCCGTATTCGGAAATTCAGGATGAGGACAATGGCAATTCTGTCGGAAACAATAGCGGTACATCGAATTTCAATTCTGACTTTCAGCGGGCCATCGATAAAATTGTTCAGGAACGCAATAATCCGTCCCGCGCGCCAAAATCGAAAAAGCAGTCCACCGAAGGCGCGGGACGCCTGGCGTCCGACATTTTTGACAGAACGGACAGCGCATCCAATGTTTCGGGGCTAATCTCCATGGCCAGAATGCGTGCCACCCTGGAAAATCAGGCATCTCGAAACGAAAGTCAGTACAGGGCATAAGGGAAGATGAACAAGCCGATTCTCCTATCAATGTTGGTTCTGCTATCGCTGACGATAAGTGGTGCGGCGTTTGCTGTTCCCAGCATTGATATTTCAATCGGCAGCACCGAAGAGCCGGGAGAGGTGGTGAATGGGCTGAAAATCCTGGGGGTGCTCACCATTCTGGCGTTGGCTCCCGCCATCCTGATGACGCTGACCAGCTTTACCCGGATCGTTATTATTCTGTCGTTTCTCAGAACCGCCATCGGCACCCAGAGTGCACCACCGAATCAGGTGATGGTGGGATTGGCCCTGTTTCTGACGTTTTTTATCATGGCGCCCGTGGGCGAAGAGATAAACACCAACGCCATCATTCCCTACAAGGCGGGGGAACTGAACGACGCCGAAGCATTCGAGAGGGCCAAGGAACCCGTTCGCAAATTCATGTTGGGTCATACCAGAGAAAAAGATCTGATGATGTTCTACGAGGTCGCCCAATTGGCACTTCCCCGGGATGAGCATGAAGTCATGTTTCGCGCGCTGGTTCCCGCGTTCATCATCAGTGAATTGAAAACGGCTTTCGAAATGGGATTTCTGCTGTTCATCCCCTTCATTGTTCTGGACATTGCCATTGCCTCCATGCTGATGTCCATGGGGATGATCATGTTGCCACCTGCGCTCATTTCCCTGCCTCTCAAGCTGATGCTGTTTGTGGTTGTGGACGGCTGGAATCTGATAGTTACCTCAATTGTAAAAAGCTTTGCTGGAGGTTGAAAATGACACCGGAACTCATCACTGAAATTTGCGTCAAGGGTCTGCTTACCGTGGTGTATGTCATCGGACCCCCACTGGGGGCTGCCATGGCCGTGGGATTGTTTGTTGCGGTGATGCAGGCGGCTACCCAGATTCAGGAATCGTCACTGACATTTGTTCCCAAACTGGCTGCCGTTTTTATTACACTTCTGTTTGTGGGAGACTGGTCGGTCGGAAAACTGGTGGTGTTTTTCAATGAAGTGATGATTAAGTTTTCGGCTCTCGGTGCGGGATGATGCCCGAGTTCATCAGTACCGAACTGCTTCTTCCTGTTGTTGTCGCCCTGACAATGATCATCACGCGGCTCGGGTTTCTCATGATTGCTATCCCGGCGTTTGGAGGCACCCTTCTTCCTAAAAAGATACTGGTTGCGTCCGTGATGGTCATGTCCATCGCGGTCTACACCGGACTGCCGGAAGTGCATCCCATTTCGCTTGAACCGGTAAGCCTGATAATTGCCGCCTTCGGGGAAGCGGTTCTGGGAGCCAGCGCCGGACTTGCCACACGAATGGTATTTGCGGCAGTCGACACAGCAGGGCAGGTGCTCGGTGTACCGATGGGGATGGGATTTTCCCAGGCCATCGATCCCACATCCAATGCACAGTCGGTGGTGACGTCCCGCTTTCTGTCAATGATTGCGACTTTGCTGTTTTTTGCCCTGGATTTGCACCTGGTGCTCATTCGGTACATCATTGAATCATTCCGGGTGTTCGGCCCCGGGGAGGTGGTCTTTCACGGACATGTGGGCCTGTTTCTGGCGCAGAAGGGCGGCATGATGTTCAACGCGGCCATTCAGCTGGCTGCGCCGGTCCTGGTAACGCTGATGGGCGTCATGGCTTCCCTTGGCATGCTTGCCCGAATTGCGCCCAAGGTGAACCTGTTTGTGCTCAGTTTTGCGGTTTCCATCGGTGTGGGTCTTCTGGCGCTGAAAGCAGCGCTTCCCAACGTGATTGCGTTTTCAAGAGGACTCATTTTATCCATTGAACCATTTGTGGGCGATACGCTCCGTAACTTTTGAAGGGAGGTAAGTAGGTGTCTGATCACGATCAGGATGAGAAAACCGAAGAACCTACCGAAAAGCGAAAGGAGGAGCTTCGAGAAAAAGGCGACGTGGCGAAAAGCCAGGATTTGGCCTCGGTGGTGGCCCTCGCCGCCGGGGTGTCCGCAGTATTGGCCGCCTGGCAGATTATGACCAACAGCCTGACGCATTTTGCTTCAAGTACACTGGGCCATATGGAGATGCACAGCAATTATGGGGTATTTTTCTCCCGGGGCGCCAAAACCACCGCCACAGTGATTGCCCCGATTCTCATTGCCGCAGTTGTCTTTGGCATTGGCGCCCAGATAGCGCAGGTGGGCTTTAAAGTTTCATTCAAATCCATGGAGTTCAACCCCAACAAGTTCAATCCGTTGCCTAAAATCAAGTCCATGTTCTTTTCAAAGTCGACGGTGTACGAAATCCTGAAATCCCTGGTGAAAATCGGCATTATCGGTTCGCTTTCGTTTTCTGCCCTGACAGATGAACTGGCCAACAACGGTCGTCTAATCGGTCTGACCCCCCTTGAAATCCTTTCCAAGATTGGGAGCATGTGCCTGCGTCTGGTGCTGATTGTGATCATTGCCCTGGCATTTATCGCCATCCTCGATATCCTCATCGAACGCTGGCGAACCGGCGAAAAACACAAAATGACCAAAGACGAAGTGAAACAGGAACACAAAAACGCCGATGGCGACCCTCAGACGAAAGCTCGAATCCGGGGAAAACAGAGAGACATGGCCATGTCGCGAATGCGCGGCACCGTCGCGGAAGCAGATGTGGTGGTGGTCAACCCCACCCATTATTCAATAGCCATTCAATACAATGTGGCCAAACACGAAGCCCCCATTATCATTGCCGCCGGTGTCGACAGAGTTGCCGCCGAAATTCGCGCAGAAGCCCGACACAACAATATCCCCGTTGTATCGGATCCTCCCCTGGCCCGGGCACTTTTTAAAAGCGGCAAAGTGGGAAAACCCATCCCCCGCGAACTCTTCAGCGCCGTCGCCTCGCTACTCGCCTGGGTCTACAAAGTCACCGGTCGGATGTAAACGATCGGCTACTTTTTCTTTTTTGGGCGTTTCCAATTTTTGCTTTTATACTTATGTTTACATTCAAGGAAAAGAGGTACTGATGAAACGTTGTGCAATTAAACTGTGTTTTGTTTTTCTGTCCATAGTGCTGTTGGGCTGCTGGGACCCCATACCCGTGGAGATTGAGGACGGCAGTGGAACCTCCGATACCAGTACCCTGACTACAGATTCGAATTCCGACACATCCGAAACAGATACGATAACGGATAGCAGCCGTTTCGATTCTGATACTACCACAGATACTGTCACCCGGACGGACGGGCCTGACACCGACAGCGGCACTTCGGATTCAGAAAGTTCATATGATACCGAATCCGGTTTGACCGATACCGGTGATTCCGAAACGGATTCACATACAACCATTGAGCCGAATACGGATGTGGAGGGTACCGATACAGACACTCCTACGGAATCGGACTCTCTGGACACGGCTACAGAAGACACGGCCACAGAGGACACGGCCACAGAGGACACGGCCACTGAGGACACGGCCACTGAGGACACTTCGGGCAGTACCACCGATGACAGTTCCGGAACTGAGCCCGAATGCACGGATGGGGCGAGTGACTGCGATGATTTGATGGACTGCACTGCCAATCTCTGCGTCAGTGGGGAATGCCAATATCCCGTGTTGGCAGACATGTGTTACATTGGCGGCGAGTGTTTTGCCGATGGGGATACACAAATGGGGAATGGATGCATGGTCTGCAATGCCGCCGAAAACCCGAATGATTGGACGGCCAGAGCCGAGAATGAAAGTTGCGATGACAATCTGTGGTGCAATGGTGAAGACAGCTGTGACGCGCAGGGAACATGCGTCCATACCTATCCGACTAATGATCGTTGCGTGAAAAATGATGTCTGCGAGAGCGACGTGTGTACAGAGGAGTATCATTGTTATGCACCGCCCGACACGCCATGCCGGGAGGAATTTGCCCAATACCGGTGCACCGGAACGGGCTGCGGAGCAGACGCAGAGAAAAAAACCACCTACACGTATTGCAGTGGCGCATCGTCCATCTGTGATGGCGCAGTGGGAGAAGCGGACTGGGAGCCCTTCGAAGCGTGTACGGACGGGCAGACATGCCTGGCCGACGCGCCGGCATCCATGGGTACCAAGTGCTTTCGCGAACTGGAATGTGAATGCATGCAGGGGAACAACTGGTACGATGCGACGACTGACCTCTGTTGGCAGAATCCGGCGCCCACTGGGGTATTCGAATTGTCTGACGCCAGAACGTATTGCCAGTCCAGCACCTTTGACCCTATTTATAACGACTGGCGAGTACCTACGCTTGTGGAGCTGGTATCGTTGATACGAGGCTGTGCGGGGGGGGATAACTCGGATCCCGCAGCGACTGCGGTGGACACGTGCACCCTGGACTGTGTGGAAGACACCTGCACCGTCGCCGGGTCGCCCTGTTTGTCAGATAGCGGATGCACGGCTGCGGAGGGGCCGGACGACAACGGCTGTTACTGGGATCCCGCATTGGAAGGCAGTTGCGATTTGTACGAATACTGGACGTCCTCTTTTGCCGGCTCATTGGGTACTTATGTTAATTTCAACATCGGTAATCCCCAAATGGGCCTGGCGCTATCCAACTACGTGCGCTGTGTGAGAAGCTCGAACTGATCGAATCAGGAACCCGGATCAAACGGTCTCTGATTTTCGGTCTTCAACCGGTCTGGTCCTGCTGTCGTCCCGACTGCCGGGAAAGGTTACGTAATATTTGTCGATCGCACCGGGGGTGCCGCTGATGTATACGTGGTCGTCATTGGTGAGGGTGAGCTCCTTGCCAAACTTGACGATCACTTCCTCCCCCCGTTCGATGGCAACGATGGAACATCCGGTTCGCTCCCGCACCCGGCTGGAAACCAGGGGAACCCCCACCAGATTGCCCGGGAGTGTTCTGACCACCTTGATTTGGGGTTGGATTGATACGGCTTCTTCGCCGAATAGCTGATACCCCAGAAGCTGCTCGGCAACCTGCCCGACGGAGAGCGCAAAGTCCGCTCCCGCGCGGTGGATTCGCGCGATGCTGTCGGCACGTCGTACGCCTGCAACGATGGTCAGATCGGGCGCCAGGGCACGGGTTCCGGCGGCAACGAAAAGGGTCATGGCGTCGTCCTCGAGGGCGATTACCACTGCCTGGGCGCGGGCAATTCCCGCCTGTTCCAGCAACTGGTGGTCAAGGGGATCCCCCACCACATCGACGCCGGGCTGCTCTTGTGTGTCAACCACCACGACTTCCTCTCCCACTGCGTTGAACAGCTCGCAAACTTTCTGTGCCACTTCGCCTGAGCCGATGACCAGGAAAGGTCCTTCAGTCGCCACCGGGGTTGCCAGCTGACCGAGCTGAATGATGCTGTCCTCGCTCCCCACCACAATCAGAATACTGTCCACCGGCATTCTGGTTTGTGCGTCCGGTTGGGGAACAAGCTCCCCCCCCACCCATTGTCCAATGACCGTTGCACCTGTCCGGGCGCCGATTCCGGCCTCGGCGAGCGTGCAATCCGCGAGGGAGGAGGTCCGATGAATGCGAACCTCCGCGATTTCCAGGTGACGTCCGAGTCTCTGAACGCCCGATACCCTTGGACTGATTTTCGGGCTGGCTTTGGCCGCGATGGCGGCTGCCAGAATGTGAGTTGGGGTGAACACCACGTCGGCGCCGGCGCGCATCATCGGCGTGCGGCGACTGGGGTGCTGCACCATGGCAACGATTTTACCGGAAAACCCCTGTTGTCTGGCACTCAGAATGAACACTGCGTTGTCGTAATCCTCGCCGTTGGCAATGAGTCCGCGGGCGCGCCGCAGACTGCTGAGGTCCGGTGTTTCATCCACCAGACGACCAAATACAACCTTGCGCCCACGCTCCAGGAGCCGGCGGGCGACGGCTTCGTTCTCTTCGTAAATCACAAATGGCACTCGATTGTGTTCCAGCTGCCTGAGGAACGTTTCCACCGCAGGACTGTGGCTGTACACCACAATATGATTTTCAAGCCCGGGCAACACAGTGGGCAGACGTCCCTGAAAGTGTTTCTCAAAATACGGTATCAGGAAAACCGGAATGACCAGGAAAACCAGAAAGACCCCGGCAAACTGCACCAGAATGACAAAGCCCACCATGAGCGGGTGATTCCAGTGATGATCGCCGCCGTACCCGGTGGTGGTGAATGTTTCCGCTGCCCATGCGAAACTGCTGGCAAAATCCCGCGGGGTGTGCTCCAGATGGTTCATTCCCAGCATGTAGAGCCCGGCGAACAGGCACAGCAACAGGGGGATAGACCCCAGCAACAGAGCAAGACGCGTCCGCAGAAAAGAAACACCTTTTTCTCTGTTCATTCCAAACCCTGAATCTCCCTGTTTTGCCGTCCCGGCTCTCTTCATGTATACGATACTACCCCGACTTCCTGATAAATCCAGAATTTGGCAATTCGAACCCCGCCACCGCCGGATTGCTTTAAAGTTGTAATAAAAAGTTGTCATCCTGATGATTTCGCTGCAATTTAAAAGTGTATCGCGTAATTACAGATTTCTTTCCACTGAAACGGTGTGCCAGTGAAATGGCGCCATTTTGATGTGATTGTCACAGGGAGTTTGCTATGAAATCAGTGTCACTGATTCTGCTGTTTTTGCTATGTTTGCTGTGTGCGTGCGGTGAGGACCCCGCTGAAGATGATCTCCTGGACCCGGATGTCACGGCGTTTGCCAAACAGATTTCCCGGACATCGTGTCTGCAGATGAAGTCCTGTTGCGAGAATGTGGGGTATGTGTTTTCGCAGGCAGACTGCGAAACACTGATTCTGGGGGCGATGTCGTTGCACTACACTGAAAATGTCGCACTGGCAAAGCGGCAGCAGGCCAATTGTATTACCCAAATCGGAAATGAGCTGGGGGTGTGCCAGGGAAACTGGCCGCCGGATATTGTCTCGTGCAGAAATGCGTTCGCGGGAACGGTTGCGGTTGGGGATAAATGTCATTTCAGCTTTGAGTGCAAAGCCCAGGGCACCTGTACAAATGGTCGGTGCGTGGCGACCCCCCGTCCCCTGGTTCAAGGGATTCCCTGGGGAACGCCCTGCGACAGCACCTGTGTGGGAACCTGCGTTGGCAACACCTGTGTTCCGGCAGCGGTGGACCGCGTGTGTTCCGGTGAACCGCAGTCGCCGGATGAGTTTGTTCCGGAGGATGAATGCAGTGCCACCACCCCGTGCACCGATCCGGGAGAAGAATGTGTGTTGGATGCAGATACCAGCCGATATATCTGTTCGGTCGCGGGTCAGCTGGAAACGCCATGCCGGGCGGACGGGTCGTGCGATGCGCCGCTGTCCTGCGTGAACAATCTGTGTGTGCCGGCGGGTGCCGTGGGACAGCCCTGTTACGGCAACGGCACCTGTGACGACGGTGGGTATTGTTCCGATTCTGATTGGTGCACTACCACGTCCATGAATTACGCATTCGACGCGTGCTGTGTGGCCGCCGGAAACGTGAATGAACCCTGCATGTCCGACAATACCTGCAATGCGGGACTGGCATGCGTCAGTGTTGATGACGGATACAGCTGCTATAATTCCTATGAGCAATGTTGCGTGGCTGCCGGCGGCGAGGAGCAGCAGTGTCTGCCCGGCGATCTCTGCAATGACAATCTTTTCTGTATTGAGTCCACAGACGGCGAAAAGCTGTGTGTGGCGGCGGGAAACGAGGATGAGCCTTGCCTGGCCAGTGGCGAATGCAGCGCCGGGCTGGTGTGCGATGATTCGTTTGCAGGGACGTGTTATCCGTTCGAGAAATGCTGCGTCGCCGCTGGAGGGGAGGGCGAAGCGTGCTTTACGAACGGCCTGTGCGATACGGGATTTGTCTGCAGCAGTGATGTCTATTGTATGGGAAGAGACCAGTGCTGTGTTGCGGCCGGAGATGAAGGAGAACCCTGTCTGGTGGATGAGACGTGCAATTCCGGATTGGAGTGTGTGGATTGCACGGATGGTCCATGCTGCGCCGAGGTGGGAGACGCGCTCGAACCATGTCTTCCGGATTTGTCATGTCATGGCGAGCTGGCCTGTGCGGTTTCTCCGGAGTGCCCGAGTTCTGGAATTGAAATGACCTCGTGTTGTCACGAAGTTGGCGGCATTGACCAACCCTGCCGGAGCGATGGTACCTGCGATGCCCCGGGGGAGTGTTACCAGCTCACCGACGTGTGGGAGGAGAATACCTATTATCAGTGTATTGCCACAGGGGGCGTCAATGAACCCTGCACTGCGAAAGGCGTCTGCGACGAGGACCTCATATGTTCCACGGCCGACACCTCCTGTGGCGCCGTGTCGTGCTGCATTCATGCCGGACTTATTGGAGAACCCTGTCTGCCGGAAGATACATGTGCGGCAACCACGCTGCAGTGTCTCGACAACATATGTGTTCCGGACTTATGAGACCGATAACATCTGAAAGGAAGAACTGAAATGAATTATCGATTGATATTGCCAGGAATCCTATGGGTGCTGGTGCTGTCCGGTTGCCAGAATGATGACACGAAAACATTCTCTGTCAGCGCAACCATCAATGAAATCTGTCACCGGGTCGAAAATTGTTCGGGAACAAAGTTTACCGCGCAGGAATTGCAGGCATGCAAACAGGTGGCGCTTACTGTGGGATTGGTGCTGCCGGACGCCGAGTATTTTTCGGATTGCTTTGCGCAATTGACCTGTACGCAACTGCTGAGTGTGGAAGATGATCCGGACATCATCAGACAGTGCCTCAATCTCGATCCCGCCTCTGTGTACTGTGAAGATAACAACACCCTTCTGGCGTGCAGCAACCACGGCGTCTGCTCTGCAATTACCTGTTCAGAGGCCTGCAGCGCTGTCTCAGCACACACCGTGGGATGCGGTGACAGTTCCGATCACCCATACGAAGTCTGCCTTTGCAGCTATTGAGTGAAGTTGAAATAAAATATAAATCCCGCGCATTTTTCCATGAACACATCAGAACGGTACATCAACCATGGTTGATTGAAGTGACACTTTTTTCAGAGAAAAGTGTTACACTGTTCGATAACCATATTGCACACCACAGGGAGTTGCGAATCCATGAACAACCGTTTTTCCGTTTTATTTATCGGGCTCGTTGCGCTGACGTTTCCAGTGGTCGGCTGTAGCTCAGACACAGGAATAACCCATTCCGATTCAAACGATACCGGGTCAATCATCGACAGTGAAACGGCAGAGGACGTTGATACCGCCGAAGACCCCACGGCGATTTTGTTTAGCCGCGATCACATAATGGATATTGCCATTGAAATGGACAACGTCGATTTCGAGGAATTGCGCACCCAAACACGCAGCATCTTTGACGTATTGGGCGCCAACTGCCAGGTCGCACCGCCCGAAAGTCCATTTACCTACTTTCCCGCCGATATTGTTATAGACGGCCACCGCGTAGAAAATGTTGGCGTGCGCAAGAAAGGATTCTACGGGTCCTTAAGCGAAGAAAAACCTTCCCTGAAGGTGAAGTTCAGCGAATATGACGAAGACCAGGTTTATGCGGGAGAAGAGCGACTTACGCTGAACAACGCGATTTCCGATCCCTCGTACGTCAAACAGTGCCTGGGCTATGACGTCTTCGCGGAAGCCGGTATTCCGAGTCCCCGATGTAACTTTGCCAAAGTCACGGTAAACGAGGAATACCTCGGTGTATATGTAAACGTGGAGAGTATAAAAAAACGATTTCTGCGCAGGCATTTCGACGACGATGAAGGACATCTGTACGAAGGGGCGCTCAGCGATTTTCGGCCTGGGTGGGTCGATACATTTCAAGTGAAAACCAACAAAGACACGCCGAATCGGTCCGATTTGGAGGCGCTCACCCAGGAACTGGAAGACCCGGCCGTCGACGTCGTGGATCGTATCTCTCCGCTAGTGGATATCGATGCTTTCATGCGCTTTTGGGCCACGGAATATCTGCTGATGCACGTGGACGGCTACGCGCGCAACACCAATAATTTTTACATTTACAACGACCCGGCCACCGAACAGTTTCAATTTATCCCCTGGGGCATAGATGCCATCATGGCTCCGAACGTTATATTGCCCTGGGAAACGGTACGACCGGAAGGCGCCGTATGGGTGGAAGGCAGTCTCGCCAGACGGCTATATA
The DNA here is from genome assembly GCA_050287845.1 of Polyangia bacterium. Taxonomy (GTDB): domain Bacteria; phylum Myxococcota_A; class Polyangia; order JAAYKL01; family JAAYKL01; genus JAFGXQ01. The sequence goes on along the minus strand of JBNKCR010000151.1, from coordinate 29,772 downwards.
ACGATGCCGTTTATCAGGAAGTGTATTTCGAAACATTAACCGCGCTGCTCGATACTATCTGGGACGAAAACGCCTTGATCGAAAAAATTGATACGTTCGCAACGCTCGCACGACCCCATGTGGTAGCGGAGGAACAAGACGCATTCGAAAACGCTGTTGACGCGACTCGTGTCTTCGTGACCCAACGCCGTGCGGAAATCACGGCACAAATGGCCCTGCGCCCCACCTACACCGACGAACTTCGCGATCCCATGTGCAGCGCCCCTATCGGTACCATCAGCGGCACATTCGACACTACTTTCGGCGAACTCGATGTGGACGAACCGTTCCAGGCCGGGGACGCAACTTTAACAATCACCATAAACGACGAAACCATTCCGTTTGTCGCCACGAGCTCCCTCAGCGGCATCAACGACGAAAACACCCCGGCTGTCCGGTTGGTGGCCGCAGCGAGCGAAACGGATATTTGGGTAGTGGAAATCGGCCAGATAGAAGAATCGCTGTTTACCGGTGATACCGTTGTACCCATTGATTGGGTCAATAGCATTGGAGTGGTGCTACGCATCGATTTGACACAAGGTGAAGACATCGAAGTCATCGGCATCATCGGCGATGGAGACCTTGATTTTGAAGAAGCGGGGCTGACGGAAGGGGACACGGTTTCGGGCCAATTCACCGGTGATATTTTCGAAGCGACGTTTTAACCGAGATTCAAAGTTCCACTGATCCCGCCGCGCAAGAGGCAGTTTTGCGAGGTTCACTCCGCTGATCAGAGGTACTGCGATGACAGTGGCCACTCTGCAAAAAAGATGTAATATTCCAAAAAACTTCAATTGACGGACCGAAAATATCGTTCATATTAATTCTATTATTGATGCTCATATCCGATCTGAATACAGAAGCGAATCATCGCCGAATCATTCGAACGCCTGTAGCACCGATTTTCTGTACATTGAAACCGATAGCATAAAAAAATCAGACTGCAGTCACCGCAAACGCGTAACTTGTTTTAATGATGCGATGAGGGTTTGATGCGGGCTGAATATGCTATACGAAAACTATTTTTTTGCCGAAAATCCAGCTGTCGCTGATTCGGCACGGAAAAGGAGCCAAGCATGCCAGCTACGTCACGAAATTCCACTGCCGTTTTGGGAGATATTCTCGATATTAACGGTGTTCAGGCCGTCCTTATTGCTGGACGGGACGGGTTTGTCATTGAGTCCAAAGGGGCGAGCCATGACGTCGAGATTGATGCGTTGGGGGCATGCCTCGCCAATGCCATCAACAGCCTTGATCAAATGGGCAAAGAAATGGATGTCAGCCAATACAAGGATATGTTTGTGGAGTACGGTTCGGCGGTGATTCTGTCGAGACCCATCGGTGACGCCCTGCTGGCGCTGGTCGCTCCGGATGCATCCACTCTGGGACTGATTCGGTACAAACTGAAGGGGTTCGCCAAAGAACTTGAATCCATGTTCTGAAAACAATTCAAATATGTGAATTCAAATATATGAATTCATATATCTGGGGGAACACATGATAAAAACGAATTTCAGTTTTGACAAAAAAACCTATAGACATGCAATGAACGGACATGAATCCGTTTTGCACTGCCATCATTACATGGCGCTGACAAGCAAACTCGCACTCGAAAATGACGACATCGGGGGCACCCGCATATTACAGGAAAGTGCGGAGGATAGCATTCGCCCGATGCTGGATAGTTATTTCAGCGAAAACGGCATTTCAGATCCCAGCGAACGTCTCCAGCTCGGCGCAGAGTATTTCTCCATCATGGGCATGGGGATTATGCAGATATCCGGCACCGATCAGAAAGGCGAAGTAAAGCTGCCACATTCTCACGTGGATGAAGGGTGGATTAAAAAGTGGGGAAAAAGCACCAAGCCGGTAAACCATTTTACCTGCGGATATGTGAACGCTGTTTTCGCCGCGGCTTTTAGTCTGCCGGCCCGCTCTTTTCAATCGAGTGAAATGGCGTCCATCGCAACTGGAGATGAAGGCGCAATTATTTCCGTAGAACGCGCATAAAACCAAATGGAGGAATAAAATGACTGTATTGCGTGATCAGGTCGTAAATGCCCTGGCAGAACTGGAAGTAAAAGGAAACGAAGATGGCTTAATTCCCGCATTTGGTGTCCTGGTAAACCAGTTGCCAACTGCATTCTGGAATACATTTGCCGAGCGAATGTCCGACGCCGCACAAAAAGCGGGTAAAGAAAAAGAAGTGGAGGATGCCCTTGTAAATTGTGCATACGAATGCGGGTACCATACGGGATATGGAATTATTAACTCTGAAGAATTTCAGTCCGTTGTAGCGCCGATGGTCACTGAGGGCGCCAAGGATGTCCTGCGCGGTGCCTATGCGGTATTTACCGCATGGGGATGGGCCAAATCCGGGATTGTTCAGATAAAGGAAGGCAAAAAAATGGTGGTGCGGGCAACCGACTACTATGAGTCGGAAAGCGGCGGACATGGCAATCGGGCGTATATGATCAGGGGTGTCAGCTCCGCCTTTTTTGAGTTGGCTTACAGCGACCCCTATCCAAACGGGATGGGTAAATTCGACTGTTCCCAAACATCGGGAATTGAATCAGGTGATGACTTTGGGGAATTTGTTGTTGAGCCTAAACAGTCGTGACCCTTTTGTATCTCAACAATGCCGCTTCGTCTTTTCCCAAGCCGGAATGTGTCCATAAGGCAATTTCGGAATCCCTGCAAAAGATTCACATTTCACCCGGCAGAGGCAGCTCACAGGACGACACCCTGTGGCATTGCCGGCAAACCCTTGGCCAACTGCTCGGTGTTGGCAAGCCTCAACACATCATCCTGTTACCATCGGCCACCCACGCACTGAATGCGGTCGTCGGGGGGCTCATGCAAAAAGGTGGGCACGCAGTCACCAGTGCAATGGAACACAACTCACTACTGAGGCCGTTACACCATGCCCAAAAACGCTTTGACGCTTCTGTCACTTATGTTGCACCCAATGATGAAGGCATCATCGAACCTCGCAGTCTGGAAAGAAGCATTTGCAAAAACACAGTGCTGGTGGCTGTCACAGCAGCCTCAAATGTTACTGGCGGGATTCAGCCAGTGGCAGATATTTCCAGACTGTGTGCCCGTCTGAACGTACCACTGCTCATTGACTGTGCCCAATACATTGGTAATTTACCTTTCAATTATGACCAGCTGCCGGGACGAAACTATGTTGCCTTCGCCGGCCACAAAGCGATCCCGGGGCCATGTGGCACCGGCGGACTTATTGTACCAGACGACACACTGCCGCAAACTATATTCGGCGGTACCGGAATTCGCAGTGAAATGCAGGAGCATCCGGGAGACCTGCCGCTGCGTCACGAGGCCGGCACCCCCAACATCCCCGGATTTGCCGGGCTCAGCGCCGCAACATCCTATCTGCTCAGCGCCGACATCCATACTCAGGCAGAAAAGCGAAATAAAATGGTCCACGAGCTCCGGGGCCATCTGAAACGGATGCCAAACGTTCGATTGCTGCCGTTGCCAAACGGAGACGGGCGTGCCGGAATTGTGTCATTCTACATGAACAATCTGCCAGCCAATGACGCCGGATACATCCTCCAGGATGTCTTTCACATCGTCGCACGCAGTGGGCTTCACTGTGCCCCTGGCGTACATCGCCATTTCAATACCTTTCCGGTCGGTGCAGTTCGCATCAGTCTTGGTGCCGAAGAAAATCAGGAAACCGTCTCCATCTGTGCCGATGCCATTGGCCGCCTTTCAAAAATGTAACCACCATGCCAGGCGTCATAAATATCACTCTGCTGGAAAACTGCCTGGACAGCTCGAAAGTAAAGGAAGTGGCCCTGGACGGCCCGATTACGGAAGCGCTCATGTATGCGCTGGTGGAAGGTGGTACTCTCAAATACTATCCCAATTTCCCAAGACCATACTTTCGAATTGAATGCGCTCGACAATACGTGATTCAGGGGATCATCGCCAACGACAAACTGCGTGTGACCTTTTCCCCCCAGGCAACGGATGCCACGGAACAACATCTTCAAAATCAAATCAATCGCACTGAAGCATAAACGGGATCACAAATACAGAACGAGTGGGGATACGTTGGAGTAGATGGATGCATTGACGTTAATGATGTAGTAATCGCAACATCGAGAATAGGTCACAATTACAACCCAGGTCAAAAAAGATTCTGCATGAGGCGATATCAACATTTAAAAATGTCATGTGTAATGCCATGCTCAAACTGATCACTATTTATTAAGTGCTTGTTTTATAACTTCAGACAGTGAAGTGGTAGGGCGGTTTATCAATTTGCTTAAGGTTTTGCTGTTATCAAAAAGGCCCCCTTTGGATGCTCCTGTGCCTGAATCTGCCAGCAATGTTGCCAATACCTCTGGTAAACCTGCATTTTTTAACGCCGTCGCATATTCTGCTTCTGTCACATTATTATATTTAATGGTTTTTCCGGATTGTCTCGATAATTCTGCGGCAAAATCATTTAAAGTGAATGCTTCATCTCCTGCAAGTTCATATACTTTATCTGCCTGATTATCTGTTATCAGTACAGCAGCAGCGGCGGCTGCAAAATCAGCACGGGCAGCGGAGGAAATTTTGCCGTTACCTGCACAATCCATGACAACACCGCTTTGTAAAGCATATGTTATGCCACTTGTATAGTTTTCTGTATACCAGCCGTTTCTCAGTAAAACGTGAGGTATTCCCGCTTTCTTCAACAAATTCTCGGTCTTTTTGTGCTCTTCTCCAAGGGATAACGGAGTGGTATCTGCGTGAAGAATGCTTGTGTAGGCTATCAGTTGGACACCAGCATTTTTAGCCGCTTCAATTGCATTTGCATGTTGTTGTACCCGTTGACCAATTTCGCTTGACGAGATCAGCAGAACTTTATCCGCACCTGCAAAAGCCTTTTGTAAAAGGTCCAGATCACTATAGTCCGCTTTTCGTACCACTACACCCAATTTTGCCAAATCATCTACTTTCTCTGGTGTACGTACCGCAGCAACCAGTTGGTTTGCAGGTACTGATTTCAGCAATTCCTCGATAACCAATCTGCCCAATTGTCCTGATGCTCCTGTGATTACTATCATTATTTATCTCCTTTGTTGCTGATGTTTAAAACACTTGAGTCAGAATAGTCAGTGTGTTACTTTTATTCAAGTACATACAAAAAAGTAAGTGTGGAATAATGAAAAAAAATGATAAACCCATAGTCAAAAATAATCTGAGTAATCGTCTTAAAGATGGAAATCTTTTTGCAAAACCATGCCCCTCAAGAATTATTCTTAAACATGTCAGTAGTCGCTGGGGAGTATTAATTCTCATTGCATTACGTGAAGGGACGTTCAGATTCGGCGAATTGCGTCGTAAAATGGAAGGGGTAAGCGAAAAAATGCTGGGGCAAAGTTTGAAAGCACTTGTAGAAGACGGTTTTGTTTCGCGTGTTTCCTATCCAGTGGTGCCGCCATTTGTTGAATATAGTCTGACACCAATGGGTGAGGAGATAGCAGAAAAGATCGCAGAACTTGCAGACTGGATTGAATTGAATTTAGAACGAGTAATGAAAGCGCGAGAAATGACGACACCTGATCCATCGTGTATTTCCGGCCAGCATGCGCAGTTGGAAAAAAGTTGAATTATTATTTGAGGTTTTGCTGATAGTTCCGGGAGAATAGGGCATTTGATGAGCGCATTCCGGGCAGCGGCACATTCGTGAAATTTGTACTGAAACAGGCTGAACCGGGAATGCCGACTCCGTCGATGATCGAACCGGAGCGTACCATCCGGTTCGACCAGTTGACCCACGCGTTGCGACGATGACCGATATCGATGCGTCGCTGATGACCAGTGGCGGCCGTGAAACATCTCGGGATGTCGCTGACCCCCGTGGGTAGCTGCTTGAATATTTCGAAAGTGGCTGTGTTGAACAGCGTGGCAAAAGGCAAGACCATCGTGCAGAAAGATGGCGTTGATATGAAGAAGTTATTGGATTAAGTTAACGAAATTAACCACGTCCCCTTTTGGGTAAAAGATCGGATTCGCCGTACTGCGCATCTGTGATAGTATTTACTCAAACGCATTGGATAGACCGGAGTATATGATGATAAAACTGCCTGCTTTGTATTTTCGCTGGCTGCAAAAAGACACCCCCACAGGCAATGTGGAACGGTTCCCCGAATTGACCGACACCCTGGAAACCTCCCAAAAAGGTATTTATTGTATCGGCGATTTAACCGGCGTGCCGTTAATGAATATTGCAGCCGCATCGGGCCAGAAGCTGATTTCACAGTTTGTTGTCGAAGAACCGTTCCAGCGCGCACGGGCAAGAAAACCGAACGATGTGCTGGACGTCCTGATTATCGGTGCCGGTCCCGCCGGAGTGTCAGCGGCCCTGGCGGCCAGAGAAGCGGGGCTGTCCTGTCATATCGCAGAAGCCTCCCGACCTTTTGCAACCATTCACAATTTTCCAAAAGAAAAACCCATTCACATTGTCGACATCCCCGACATCCCAGGTACCAGCAGCAACCCCCCTGGCAACGCCCGGGGCCTCACATTTAATGCCAATGTTAAAGAAACACTACTCTCTGAATTACAGGCCCAACTGCAGGCAGCGGATCTCTCCATAACGTGCAATGCGAATGTGCAGTCCATCACACGTCAGGGCGATGTGTTCAACGTTCAATCCGCCACACAATCGTGGCGGGCGCTGCGGGTGGTGGTGGCCATCGGCAAGTCGGGCAATGCAAAACGATTGAATGTGGAAGGCGAAACACTCCCCAAAGTGTATACCCGGCTCATTGACGCCAACCATCACCGCGATCAGGACATTCTCGTGGTGGGCGGCGGAGACAGCGCTTTGGAAGCCGCCATCGCTTTGCAAAAAAGCGGGAACCGGGTGACCCTCTCCTATCGGAAAGATGCGTTCCACCGTCCCAAACAGGAAAACATACAGATTGTCGAGCAACTGATATCCCAGAAGAAACTCGTTGTTCTATTTAACAGTACGGTGGCACACATCGATAACGCAACTGTTACGCTGCAATCTCAGACAGGGGAACAGACACTCACCAACGACGCGGTATATGTGCTCATTGGCACACAAATCCCCGTCGCATTTTTTGAGCGGGCCAACATTCGCATGGGAGATACCGTGACCGTTTATGATCGCGTGGTTCTGATTCTGATGATTCTGTTTTCCTGCGTGCTCTATTTTGGAAAAAGCGCTCCCACCACACACGTATCATCCATTGGCGAGTTTTTTTTGCTGCCAAAGGTGTTTGTGGACTTTCCGATTTATCGGGCCGTAAAAGCATTCGTTGCGTATGGATCCTTTATTGGATTGCTCCTTGGGGCGCCCGTTTTACTGCTGATGCAAATTCGACAGCAGCGATTTCGACAAAGTGGGTGGCAGTGGTTTAAATGGATGTATTTTCTGTTCATGCTGTGTTTATTTGGGGGACTCTACATCGTCAACAATCTGCAGGGCGGCAACTGGCTGGGGCTCAGTATGGGATCGTGGTACACCGCCATGTATTCCCTCACCATATTCGTTTTTGGATTGCGACGCATGGCGGTACACCCCACACCGTACATTAAAAAACAAACGTGGACACTGATTGCCGTGCAATGCATCCCTCTGTTTGTGCTGCCCCTGTTTGTACTCCCATGGCTGGGGGAGCAGGGATTGCTTTCGGATTGGGTTCTCACAAACGTGTTTCCAGGGCAGTCGTACTGGCGGGCATTTGGATTTATTCTGGGCTGGCCCCTCTTTTTGTACAACCTCGCATCGGGACAGCCGTTGCTCTTTTGGCTGATTGTATCGCTGGTTCAGACATTCGTTATTATTCCCTTCATTGTCTATCGCTTTGGCAAAGGCGCGTATTGCGGATGGATATGCTCCTGCGGCGCACTGGCCGAAACGCTGGGCGACGAATATCGGTCCAAAGCGCCCCACGGTCCCCTGTCTAAAAAACTGGAAAATGCCGGACAGATAGTACTGTGGGCGGCTGCCATCATTACCATCGGTACTCTTTTGCGAACATGGGGTGACACGACGCTCCCTGGTCTGACGGTGGCCGGCCGGGTGTACGCCATCATGGTCGATATCATTTTTGCGGGTGTGTTGGGAGTGGGGGTGTATTTTACGCTGTCGGGACGGGTGTGGTGCCGTTTTCTGTGTCCTCTGGCGGCACTCATGCACATTTTTGCCCGCTTCTCTTTGTACCGCATTTTTTCCAATAAAAGCAGATGCATCTCCTGCGGCATCTGCACCCGCGTCTGTCACATGGGCATTGATGTGGCCACCTATGCCAGCCGAGGCGTGCCAATGGACGATGTGGAATGCGTCCGCTGCAGCGCCTGTGTCATTCACTGCCCCATGGATGTTCTGTCGTTTGGCGCCATTTCCAAATCCAATGCCGACACAACGTCGCCCCCTTTGCCCGACACCTCAACATGACAGCCAGTTGACGAAGCGTTGTCGTCACTTTTAGCTCATCGATTCCTCGGCGAGCCACCTTGAAACATCTTCGGGGCGGTCCACATCGTACAAGGTGGGCAGCACATGAACCGTCAGCGACGCGGACGCGATTGCGCGCAGTGTGTCCCGAAATACAGTATCACTGCCCCAGTCCATCGACTCAAACAGCGCGGTATGCGGGGCGTTCATCCCCACCAGATAATATCCGCCATCTTCCGCTGGGCCAATAACCACATCGGCATGATGCAGTGCATCAAACGACACCCGCATCAGCGTGTCGGACAATTGCGGAACATCCGCTCCAATGAGTACCACGCGAGAAATGCCATCGGCAAACGCGCCCACCACAGCCCGGTGCATGCGCTCTCCCAGGTGTCCATCCCCTTGCGGAACAAACCGAAACGAAAATCCCACCAGTGTCTGCATCTCTGCCGGAGTGCCGCCATCCACACGCAGTTCCACCTCAATGTTTCGCTCCATATCCCCATGCCGGAGTTGTTTCAGCTCAGCACATACTCTTTTTAAAAGACGCAATTGCAAATGTGCAGCGGCGTCCGCCCCCATGACGGGAATCAGCCGGGTCTTTACCTTACCCGCAACAGGGACCTTGCAAAACAGAATGATGCGATTTGGGGGTGCCCCGACCAGCCTCATTTTTTCAGGTCCACCACCGGCGACAGCAGGCGTTTCCACAGCGCATCGGGGTACCTTTCATCTGCGGCAAACCCCAGACGTTCTGGAGTGGCGTCCTTTGGCATGTACGCCGTTTTAAAAATCCAATCCCAAACACTCAACGTAATACCAAAGTTCACGCCCGCCGGTGTTGCTGGATGCGCATCGTGATGCCAGATATGCATGACTGGCGAATTTAAAATGTAGCGAAACGGTCCCCACGACAGCTTTAAATTTGAGTGATTCAGATTGCCAATTAAAAGGGAAATGCTGCCGGCAACGATGGCAGCATCTCTGGACGCCCCCAGCAGCAGCGCCGGAATGAAACGAATCGTAAAATAGACCAGGATTTCAAACGGATGAAACCGAAAGTTTCCCATCCAGTCCATGTGGTGAATGGAATGATGCAACCGGTGGATGCGCCACAACAGAGGAATGCGATGCAACAGGTTGTGAACGCACCACTCCACAAAATCGAGAATGACCAGCATCAAAACAATCTGCAGCGGCAGCGAAAACGACCCCAGCAGTCCCGGATGACTCGCCACGTCGCTAAACAGCGCCAAAAAGGCTTTTTGTCCTTTCGCGATGATATGAAACACATCGCCCAGAATGAGACTCAGGCCATATGCATTGAGCGCGAACCAGAAAACATCCTGATAAAACTGCGGCCGCAGCCACTGCTGCGATTTTCGCCAGGGGCGCACGCGCTCCAGCAGCAAAACGAACAGGCATATTATCAGTACGCGAAACTCCCGTCCGGGTAAAATTTCAGCCAGCATAGCAGTGGGGTACTCCCTTTTCACGAAGGCGTCTGGCTTTCTGCGCTTCCAAAAAAATCACCCGCAAAATGGTGGTTCCGGCGCCAAACACGCCCCTTATGGTGCCCGACACTTTCGATGCGCCACCGGCGCGGTTTCGATAATGGACCGGCACTTCCAGTGCAGGGAGTTTCAACGCAGCGGCCCGCGCCTGCATCTGAACGGTCCAGCCAAAATCCAAATCGTCCATATGAAGTCGGTGCAGGGCGTCCAGACGAATGGCCCGAAATGGCCCCAAATCCGTTTGGCGCACCTGAAACAGCAGTTGCAACAGTGCACACGACAACCAGTTGCCAAACCGCTGCGTCACAGTGAGCGCCCCTTTTTCACATTTCCCAAGAACCCTGGATCCCAGTACAAACAGCGCATCGCGCCGGATGATGGGGTCGGTGAGCAATGCCAATTGTGCCGGGTCGTCGGAGCCGTCGCCATCCAGAAATACAACGATGGTGGACGCCTTTGGCGCAGTGCCACCATGGGAATCAATCCATCGCATGGCCGCGAGGCAGGCCGCTCCATACCCCCGTCGTGGCTCATGCACCACCGTGGCGCCAGCGCTTTGTGCAATCTTTGGCGAATTATCGGTGCTGCCATTGTCGGCCACAATGATCTCATCCACAAAAGGAGGAATGGTACGCACCACATCGGCGATGGTATCGGCTTCGTTCAGCACTGGGATTATGACAAATATTTTATGTTCGCTTCGCATTCAATCTCTTTCTGAAACTCAGCCATCGAGAGGGCGCATCCACTCGATATCGGTGCCAAAGCAAAAGTGCCACCCACACCGGCACATGTTCCAACCACACCACAACACCATCAAAAAAGGGCATCTGACCAGTCTTTGCAAACCCATGCTGCAGATAATAAAGCGGCAAAAGCAGGGTGTAAAGGTGGAACGGAAACCAGTTGTGCAGCGCCAGCAGGGGAATGATCCAGGTGGCGTACCACGGAAACTGGGTGGGCGACACAATAAACAGACCGCCGATGGCCAGTTGGAATGCGAATACCACATGCTCTGCGTCATTTTTCCATTGCCGAAGAATAAACAGCAACAATCCCACATACAACATGCCGCTGGCATACCGCGCATACCGATACGCCCTGGTCGACTCGCCAGTCAGATGCAGCACCCACTTAAGCGCGTGAAAGACCAAACGAAACACCCCGTCGTTGTTGCGCCAATGAAGGGTGTACGTGACAAACCCGGAGGTGTCATCCGGTTTGGAGATAAACACCGGTAAGGCCAAAAGCGCCAGCATCCCCATCGCGATGCCCAGACTCGCCGCAAACATCCCCACCCGCAGCCAGGGCGCGCGCATGGTTTTAGATGACGATGCGCAAAAAATGTGGGCCAATACAAACACGAGACCTACAATCGGCCACAGCTTCACTCCAGCAGCGCACACCACACATACGGTTGCCCAAAGGGGCCGCCGTTGAATCAGCAGCAGCACCACGCCCAATATAAAAGGAAATATCAGTCCATCCATGTGAACAGAGTTGAACAACTCTTTTATCACCAGTGGATTCCACCAATACACCAGTAACCACGTGGGTTTCCGTTTCAACGCGCCAAGCAACCGCCAGAGCAGTGCCAAAGTGATCAAATCAAACAGCAGATACACCATGCGCAACCCCAGCACATCAAACGGATACAGAACATGCGCCAAAGCGAATGCGCCCTGTGCCACTGGCGGATAAATGGTGCGTATCTCTGGGAAATTGATTTTATTCAGAGTCCGGCGTCCCTCCGGCGACACCTCAAAGTTTACCGCAGGCGGGTCTTGTGACAGATATGCGGACGGCGTATGGACATACGGATTTTGCCCGTGGGCGCTCAAGGCCCCGTCCCACAAATATCGATGGTAGTCGTTTTCGATGATGGGGGTGCTTGGGAACAGGGTCAGCCGCAAGATAACCCCAACCCCAATCAATATCACCAGCGGAATATGCGCCTTGCCTTTCGCCACGCGGTGCACTGCCACAATAAACACCGCTCCGGCTCCCATATACAACCCAATGAAAGTGAGTAAACGAGCTGTCTCCAGATTCCCGTATTTTTCAAGGCCCGCAGACAGCCATGCGATGGTGCCAAAAATCAACAGGAGCAACACACCGCACGCGATCAGCACCCCATCACCCAACACAATGGGGACCCATTTTTTCAGCTGGCGTTTTATTGACAACACGTATCCCATCGCTTCCACAGTCGCTCGCATGCGGGATACCCCGCGGGACTCCGATTACAACACGTTGGTTGATGCGGTTGATGTCACTGGTTTAAATCCCAATCGTACGCAGTGTACTCCAGACGGGGAGGTGTACCAGATTCGAGGGTATTTTGCACGGCATTGGCCGCGTCGGGGGGACCGTATTGAACGAAAAAAGCGGCCAGCTGGTCTTCACCGCCAAAATCGGTGGCGTACCACTTAAACAGTTTGGACAAGCGCAGGACATTTTGCCGGGCATCGTATTGATTCGCATCGCCATCGGCCAAAAAAGCCCGGGTTACGTTGTTTAACTGCGGATACAGCCCCTTTGGCGTGTAGGCGGAGGCCCGCAATGGAGGGCACCCCCTGGAGGCGCAATTCAGAGCGAAGTGAACGCGCGGTTCTTTGAATCGTGGTCGAATGACTTTGTTTTCAAGGTAGTCCAGCGTAATGTTGCGCCCAAACAGATTTTTAAGCGCAACAATGGGCTGATGCCATGCATCCCCTGTCCCCGTACTGATTTGCCGAATGCTTTTCAAGGGATAGTGGGTGACAACCAGCTTGAGCGTATAGGCATTGTACGCGTTGATAAAAAATGCCAGCTTCCGTTGCGATGAAAACCTGGAAAAATCCGACTTGCACACCGCGGACAATTCATTCAAATACGCGTCGAGCAATGCCACATCTTTTTTCAAAACGCGATAATTCACTTTTTTGCCATTGACCACTTTTTTTAAGATTGCCGTGAAATTCGCGTGAGAATGGTCAAATTCAACACATGATGAGGCGCTGGGCGCTGCGGATGATTGAGCCATGTTCAACGGCGACATGATGAGTACACCCAATCCTGTCATCAACGCAAACATCCACAACCACTGGTTTGGATGAGAAAATAAAGGGTTATGACTAAATATATACGATGTCGATTTTCTCATTCAGTTCACCTTGCGCGTCAGGTGGATGTAAAGGTAAAGTGCCCGCAAAGGCCATACAATACCTGTAAAACATATGCATGGAGAAGCCAATGCGCCAGGAAGTAAAACAAAGTGTTCAGGATTACTACGGAAAAGTACTGAAAGGATCGGCCGACCTGAAAACAGATGCCTGTTGTACCAGCGAGGCAGTGCCAGCCAACATTCGCCGCGCGCTGAAAAACATACACCCCGAAGTGCTCGCCCACTACTACGGATGCGGATTAATTGCACCGGATGAACTGACAGGAGCACGAATCCTTGACCTGGGGTCCGGTTCGGGCAGAGATTGCTACGCCCTTGCACAGCTCACTGGCGAGACCGGTGAGGTGGTGGGCGTGGACATGACCAACGAGCAGCTGGCCATCGCCAACCGGCATGTGGAGTGGCACCAGGAAGCATTTGGCTACACGGCATCCAATGTTCGGTTTATGAAGGGGTTCATTGAAAAATTGAACGAACTGGACCTCGCAGACAATTCGTTTGACGTTATAGTGTCCAACTGCGTCATCAATCTTTCGCCGGATAAGGCGGCGGTGCTCAACGAGGCGTTTCGGGTGCTCAAACCCGGTGGCGAACTGTATTTCAGCGACGTATACGCGGACCGGCGCATTCCCAGAGCGCTGATGGACGACTCGATTTTGTATGGCGAATGTCTCAGCGGCGCGTTGTACTGGAACGATTTTTTCAGGTTGGCCCATGCCGCCGGATTCGCCGACCCCAGGCTTGTAAAAAGTCGAACACTGGGCATTGATAATCCGCAGATTGCAAAAAAGCTGGAGGGGTACCATTTTTGGAGCGCCACCTATCGCCTGTTTAAGCTGCCACATCTGGAGAGCGCCTGCGAGAACTACGGCCAATCCGTTTGCTACCGGGGCACCATTGAGGGACAGGGAGACGAATTTCAGCTCGATTATCTCCACGTATTTCCAACCGGAAAAGAGGTGGCGGTGGACGGAAATACCTGGCGCATGCTCAACGAATCCCGTTTTCAACGTCACTTTGATTTTACCGGGGACTTCTCCAGGCACCGGGGCATTTTCAAAAACGCAGGTTCCCATATGCCCAAAGACACTTCCCAAAGCACCGCAGCCAACAGCGCCTGCTGCGCCCCTGCACCCCCACTGATCCAATTGAACGGTCCCATCACCAGAGTCTCCGACTGCTGCACGCCCAGCTCCGCCATCCCATCGGCGCCTGCCAGAGTGAGCGGTTCGCGCCTGTTGGCGTTTTGGTTGCACATGGGTACCCATTGCAATCTGAGTTGCCCCGACTGTCTGGAGGGCTCCACACAAAATGATACGCGCATTGAACCGCTGGGGATGGAAGAAGCCAAACCGCTCATTGATGAGGCCATCCAGTTAAATGTGGAACAACTCTGTTTTACCGGGGGAGAGCCATTCGCATCGGATGGGTTTATCCCCATTTTAACCTACGCTGCCACCCGCGCCAATTGTCTGGTGCTCACCAATGGCACCGATCCGTTTCACCGGCAATACCCCCGCGTCCAGGCCATACTTCCGCTCCCATTTGAGCTTCATTTCCGGGTGAGCCTCGACTCCCCAGACAAAACGATCCACGACAAAAACCGCGGCAAAGGAAGCTATGATCTCGCTATCCAGGCATTGCAAAAACTGCACAACGACGGCATCGCCATATCGGTAGCCCGGCGCAAATCGCTAAACGAGGACACGGCTGCGGTGGAACGCGCCTATGCGCAGGTGTTTGAAACGGCGGGATTGCCCCCCGATGCGCCCATCGTTGCGTTTGTGGATTTATCCCCCCCCAACCAGACCAGAGATGTCCCCACCGTCACCGAAAATTGCCTGAGCCAGCTGCAACCATCTCCCGAATTTATGTGCCAAACCAGTCGCATGGTGGTGAAAAAGAACGGAAAAATCACCCTGTTGCCGTGCACTCTGGTGGACGACGACGACCGATTTGCACTCAATGGCTCTCTCACCCATACGCAATCCGCCACTATCACCCTGATGCATCATCGCTGCTACAACTGCTTTGCCAACCAGACATCGTGTTCGGGGCTGTAACGCTATTTTACGGATTGAGCAACGCGCCCCACTCCTCGGAGTAAGGATGGACCGCATTGGTGGGACGGTCGTTTTTATACACGATGCGACCGGCATTTTTCCAGGCGAAAATGCCGCCTTCGAGATTGTACACCTTTGTAAAACCGGCTTTTTGCAGCTGACTGGCCAGTTTGGCCGAGCGATATCCCACTGAACAATACACCACAATGGATCTGTTCTTTGGCGCTTTGGCCAGCACCTTCAATGCTTCGTCTTTCGTAAGTGCCCGATGGGCGCCTCTCAAATGGCTCACGTTGTACTCGTCCGGGGTACGCGCATCCAGCAGCAAAGGCGCTTGACGCGTTGGCGACGACAACCAGCTGTTCAGCGACGCCCCTGTGATATGGGCCACATCCGAATACTTCTGACGCACTTCCTTCAACACCTGCGGCCAGCTCAGCGTTGTCCCTTGCTCCGCTGCTGCCAAACTCAACGACAGAACGGACGCACTGAAAAATGTGATAATCCTGAAATATAAACGTGTGAATGAATGCGGTTTCATACTCATAAAATCATAGGAACGATATGTCATACCGTCAACGCCAGCCATTGGAGGGAAATGGATAAATGCTATTTCTCCGGGCAAGAGGTAGCGCCTGTCACGGTGTTTCGCTCTGCCCAAAGGACCAGTTTCGGCCGTAGGACACAAACACCGAAAATTGGCCCGCGTCGCTTTGCCAATCCATGGTGGGACTCCATCCGGCACGAACATCTATTTGGTTGGGCCCAAATGCCATGTCGTAGAAGGCGCCCACGCCCATTTGAAAACCAGCGCTGCTGCGCCCGGTGCGCCATTCGTCATCAAAATATACGCCATCGGCCACCACGCCGATTTCCGTTTCCCCGAAAATCAAAAAATGAAAACTGGTCTGAGCCGAAACGAAATTCTCCGACAAAAACGCGGCCCACTGCGCCCCGGAAATGGGAATTACATAAGGCGTCATGCCCCCTATCCGATACCGGTTTAAATCGTCCATGCCGTTGCCCAGTGCTGCAGATTCTTTAAACTGCACCCGCACGCGGGAATGAAACTGCCATCCCCATTGCAGCCACTGATATCCCATGAGCGCCAGCTTCCTGGGATTGTTTCGCGTATCTGGTGTTTCAAATGCCTGTGCATCAAATGCGCCCCAGCGCCTGTGCGTGTTACGCCAGTCAAGGCCCCCTTCAACGCCAAATGCAATCCCCGATGCCCGGCGAAACAGTCTTTGCCGCCCCCCTTTGCCGCCTCCCAGTCGCCAGAACGTGTAGCGCAATCGCGGTTCAAATACCCAGGCCTGCTCCGGCAGTACAAATGCATCCGCCGTTTTTTTCCCTTCTGAAAAAAACCATTTTCGCGCACCGTATTGCAGTGTAAGCGACTGTCGTTTGGGCAGGTTCAACTTGAAATAACCGCCCAGCATCACGTAGTGTGCATTAAATCCCCGGGTTTCGTCCAGTTTTCCCAACCGATAATAATCGGGTAGCAATCCCGAAAACACCGCTTCACCCGTGCCCATAAAACCCAGCTGGAACGCGCCATCGGCAAACGACAGATTGTCGTACCGAATGCGCAACGTATCTGTATTAAATGACAGGCTCAACTTTGCCGACCGCGGCAGCTCCCCCACATCGAGCGCCGCCAGCACAATACCATGTCCGCCATTTTCGGGATACAGCCAGACTTCTCCCCCACCAAGCACCGTAACTGTTTTAGTTGTACTGTATCCGTTTCGAGAAACCATCAGACACAATAATCCAATCGCCAGAGCAACACTCGTGGCGTACCAATACTTCGATGAATTTGTGTAAATCATGCCACCTATTTAATGCACATCTGCAAAAAATCCTTCATTTTCTCTCAATATTCCAAAATTACGCTCGGCGCAAAGACCGTGCCCAATCATCCCCGCTCTGGCAACCGCGCAACAACATCCTTAAAAAGACGCGTTAAATGGGGTTCCGCCTCCGCGGCTGTTTTTAAAATGTCGTCAATATCCACCGGTTTCAAATAGTCCGGGTCACACTCATCGGTCAGCACTGAGACCGCCGCGCAGGGCAGCTTTATCTGATTGGCCACAATCACTTCAGGCACGGTGGACATCCCCACCGCATCGGCAAAAGTGCGAAACATGCGATACTCCGCCCGCGTCTCCAGGTTGGGGCCCATCACTGCCAGATAGATTCCTTCTTTTAACGAAATGGACAATTCGGCGGCCACCTGTTTAAACAACGCGTTGAGTTGTGGCGAATACGGCCGACTCATGTCCGGGAAACGGTCTCCCAGCTCGGGGTCACTGACGCCACGCAGCGGGTTGCCCGGTAAAAAGTTGATGTGGTCATCAATGAGCATCAAAGACCCTTTTGGCAAATCCGACCTCATGGATCCCGCCGCATTGGAAAGGAGCAGTTGTGATACCCCCAGCGCCTTCATCACACGCACTGGAAAAGTGATGTCCGAAAAGCTGTACCCTTCGTAGTAATGAAACCGCCCCTGCATCACCAGCACTGTTTTATTGGCCAGAGTGCCGTATATCAAACGCCCCTCGTGACTCTCCACAGTAGACAGCAAAAAATGCGGGATACGGGTATAATCTATGGATTCAATAATCTCAATTTCATTTACAAGACTCCCCAGTCCGGTGCCCAGCACAATCCCCGTCTGCGGCGTCACCACACCGGCATCTCGCAAATAGCTTACTGTCTCATTCAGTTTCTGACGCATCTCCATATGTTTCGTGCTCCATTCTCATCCCGTCTGGCAGCGACGGGATTGACTTTGTCGATACAGTTCCTTGTAGCACCAGAATTCGGAATGTTGAATTTTTCTGGCGTCGCATGGTGGGCTACGCCCTGGATTCTGCGTCTTCCTGGACCACCACCTGCCCCGACGACGATGGATTTTGCAACACATGGGAATGTGGTTTGAGTGCAGACCCCTATGGTCGACAGCATGCTCCCATGAAATCAACAGGTTGAAATTGATTGTGAAAAAAGTGGGCACGACAGATTGCTTATAAAGTGACAAAACTCAAAGCGAAACAGAAACGCATTCAAGTTGCACCACATCTTCCCAAAAAAGAGACACAGTCATTGCAGCAAAAGCGGCAATCCAGAAAGAACAAACGAGATCTCCTCATGTGCGGAGATGAAAGCTCGAAGAGTGACAGGAAGTACAGGGGGAATCAGGAGGTAATAAATGAGTTGAAGCACTCTGAGAAAAGGCCTCTTCAAGGCTGTCAACGAGTCATGCGGGCCAGTGATCTGATTGAAGCGGAATTCGCACCCGCGACTTGATCAGGAACGGCATGGGACAAATTGCTAAAATGCCTGGAAAAGCCACCGATATAAACTAAACTTAATAGCAGCGTTGAAATTATTGAACTGAAAGCTGAAATACCCATGATGAAAAGATATCGCGCTGTAATTCTGGGAACAGGGAATATTGGAACCGACCTGTTGATAAAGGTATTGCATTCCGTATATCTTGACTGTGTGGCCTTTGTCGGCCGAAATCTTCACTCACCAGGAATGATAAAAGCCCAGTCGCTGGGAGTGACCTGTTCCGATCAGAGCATCAACTACATCGTTGATCACGCCAACGACATTGACCTTGTTTTCGACGCGACATCTGCCAGTGCCCACACGCTTCACGCACCCGTTTTAAAAAAACTGAATATCAAGGCCATTGATCTGACGCCGGCACGAATTGGTCCCATGTGTATACCTGTTGTCAATTTACATGACGCCACACTGGTCGATAATGTCAACATGGTCACCTGCGGTGGACAGACATCAATCCCCATTGCGTACGCGATAGGTCAAACGCAAAAAAGCATTGAATCCATCGAAGTAAATTCAAGCATTGCCGCCCAAAGCGCTGGTCCGGCGACAATCGAAAATCTTGAAGAATATATTAAAACAACTGAACATGGCATCAGATATTTTTCAGGTGTGGACAACGTTAAAACCACCTTAAGTTTAAACCCGACGGTGCCATGTATACACATGCACACGACGATTTCTGCCCAAATAAAAAAACCCAGACTCAAAAAACTGGGTGATTTTTTAAAGCCGCTCTTAAAAAGAATTAAGCGTTATGTCCCCGGTTACCAGTTAATTTCCGGCCCGGAATTTTCGAATGGCAAACTCTCTTTGACGGTCAAGGTAAAAGGACTCGGGGACTACCTGCCGGAATATGCAGGAAACCTCGACATTATCAACTGCGCCGCCATGGCCACCGCCGAGGAATATGCCAGGGTTTTCGCAGGTGATTTTTCCCTCTCCCCAAACATCCCGCCTCTTTTTGCGAATTCGGATATTTCGACCGAGAATACGCAAATCACAGAAACAATATAGCCACACAGTTGCCGTAACCCGGTTATCTTTTTTTTAATGCGCGGAAGGACTTGCGTGGACGGTTTTCAGCTCTTCACCTGTTTCGTACTTTTCGGGCATCAGACAAAGGCAGGTTCAGTATAAAGGTTTACATATCGTGGCTGCTGTCCCCTGGTCCCCTGGTGTGAAGCAGGGGGGTCAGAGGTTCATTTCTGCAATGGACTGTCCGGTTATTTTCTCGTACAAACGATCATGCATCTCGTCAAACAGCAACGCATCGTCTCCGACATGAGCGAAGTATATTCTCGTATCAATGCTTCCGTCCTCGTTTTTTTTCACAAATGCCTGACTGGGACCATTGATGACGGATGTGGCGGTCAGATCTCTGAACTGATTCATATCCTCTTCATCCCGGTGATGAAAAACACCCCGGCACATGGTTTCAAAACATTCCAGCTCCACCATTTTTGAGGCGAGTTGTGGTTGCTCCAATATTGCGTTTTCAAATGCTTTCAGATTGTTTTCAGTCCATTCATCATCCGTTTCCTGCTCTGAAATAATCGAATCGTAAACAGACTCGCCTTCGGTCCATACATGGGGGCCAATCACCGCATTGCGGACCTCCATTCTGTGCAGCTCTTCATCCGATATCTGTGCCTGTTCCATTAGTTCCTGCATCATTTGCTCTCCAATTTCATCCGCCGACTTATTGGACATTTTCTCCATAAGTTGCGCGATGGCGCGATGCCTGCGCAGGCGTCGCTGTTGCAGTTCCGTTCTGCTGTATTTTGTGTCAGATTCTTTGTTTTCGTCGGATGAGCTTATGATTTCATTTTTGTTATCGGGTGCGGGGTGCAATGAGGACTGCTCTGTTTCACTTTTTTTTCCGTGAAAATAATCGGTCCAAACCATCATCCCACATGCAAGAATTAAAATTCCCAGCGCGATGGCAATGCCAATTACTTTTTTAGACATAACACATCTCCTGTATTCCAATGCTGGTCCGAATGTTGAAATTGTGGTCGTTATTCGGACAGTGCACAGCAAAATGACTTATTCATCCTGCGATTTTGCAGGTCAGTTACCATGTTCAAGAAAATATGGGCGGCAAAACATAATGTTATTTTTTTATGATCATCTTATTGCTGATTATTGAATCAGCCCTTCCTTGTTTTGAAAAAGAACGTGTACCAGGGCCCGTTTCTGTAAAACTGGAATTGAAATGACATCGCCAGGTATTCTGAACTGGAACTCAGCGGAATTTTGGGCTGGTAGGAAGCCTGGACAGATTTGTAAATGCGTTTTGAATTTATGATGGAATGTGTTCCAGCGCCCATACTCACTGCCTGTCCGTACCTGTAACCTTTCCACACCTGGTTATAGAATGGGTCAGTGGGATTGTCTTTTAAAACCTGACCCTTCATACCCATTAAATCATTATCATACACAAAATTGACAAAGTGCAGTACATAGTTGGATTGTTTATACATATAGTCGGTGGAGTTATGTGTCGTCCATCCGCTGTTGCTCTGAATGTCAATCCGGTGATAACTTTGTGCAGCCGCTGCGTTTAAGCCAATGCTCATAACGGTCGTCAGCGCCAATACAGTAATTACTTTTCTCATTGTTGGATTCCTTTCATCGTTGCTATTTTGCGGCCCATATTATGGGACTTGAACACATCATCAGTAAAACTGCCTACAATCATTGAACGCGCATACCTTCCCAGACCTTTGATCATGGGGCGGATAAGGCGCTGTCCGGTCGGCAATTTTTTTTATTCTGAAGTAATATACGGAAGGTGCTTAAGGCTTCAGCGATTTTTTTTTTTTAATACGCTGGGCTGTTTAAACAGGGCCTGGAGGGACGGGCTCAGGGAGATTGAGGATATGGGGGAGATGTCGTAGATGACCAACCAGTGGCAGCCGTGATCGCCATCTGGTGCGAAACCGTCAGATACTGTGTTTCATTGCCGTGAAATATCTCGGGATGTCGCTGACTGCAATCGGTAGCAGCTTGAATATTTCGAAAGTGGCCGTGTTGAAAAGCGTGGCCCCAAGGCAAGGCCATCGTGCAGGAAGATGGCGTTGATATGAAGAAATGTTTAGATTAAATTAACGGAATTAACAACGTCCCCTTATTCCCCGACGCATGGGGCATGGAATAGACAAACGGCGCGAGGGTTTGATAACCAGGTTATTGCGTGAAAAAAACCGTATATCGGTATAAAAAAGCAAACGCTATTGAAATGTCTCGCCGGGAATATAGTAACCGTTTGGTATGGGCTTGACGGTGATGTCCACACTGCCGGAAGTTAAACCAGAGGCAGTGGCTGTGATTGTCAGGGAGCCTGTTTGCAGACTGCTGGAGGCTGCCAGGATGATAATATTACCTACCCGCGGCCGCACCGGGTTCTCGCCGATGAGTCTTCCGGGCCCTGAAATCTCAAAGCTGATATTGTCATTGGCACCGGGCACCACAGTGCCGTTGGCATCAGCCACCGACACGATGACTCTTGAAAAATCACTTCCATCCGCATAAATCGTTGACCTGTCCGCTTCCACCAGCAGCTGTGAAGCCGCGCCTGGTCTTCGCCATTCGTTCTGCGCGCTTACTGCGCCGCCCATGAGACAATCTGCTCTGAGTTGATTTGCCGAGGCGTTCACAGAAAAGCTGAACGGCGGGTGGTTCAATGCGGTCCCACCGTCCGGATTTTTTGTCTCCACCAGGGTGTCCCCTTCGTAGAGACTCACCTGGTCGCAATTGCTGTACACGGTGACGCCGCTGTCCGACGTTTTGACGATATAGGCCATGGGCTCATCTGTCAGCTCTGACATGTGCCAGTAGTAGGAGTATTTGGGGATTCGCATGATGTCCAGAACGCCGTGATGGACCATATTTTTTTCGTTGGTATTGTGAAAGGTGTTGTAATCATATCCACACCACGAGGCCAGACCATTGTTGTCCGATTTCAGGTATGATGCATTGGTCATTTCCATATGTCTCACGGCCTGCGGGTATTCCCCGCTACTGCCCCGTGCTGCTGGAAATGTATGGCCGGTATGCTCGATGGTGAGCGCACCGCCGCCTGAAATCGAACCGTGGGTAAAATCCATGGGCGTGGGGACATCGCATGCGCCTCTGGGACGAGTGGCGTCTTCCTCGCTTGCTGCATTCCCCAGACGGGAGTTACAGCCCTGATGATTGATACAGGAATTCCAAATCACGATACTCGGATGATTTCTATCTCGTCTAATCATGTTTCTGAAAGATGTTTCGAGATTGTTCATCCAGGTTGAGTTGCCTTCATTCATCCATGTGGGGCCTTCTTCAAGCGCCATCATGCCGATCTCGTCCAAATCATCAAGGAAGTCCGGGTCGTGGGGATAGTGTGACAGTCGAAGCCAGTTTACCCCCATCGCCTTTAACTGCTCGGCATCACGCCTGTGAATTTCATTGGGTACCGCATTGCCCACAAACGGCCATGTCTGATGCCGATTGGTTCCCACCAGTTCGAGTTTCTGGCCGTTTAAAGTAAACCCTGAATTTGAAAAGCTGAACCATCTGATACCAAAACGGGTGACCATGCGGTCCGTTTCTGATGCCCCGTTGCTTACTGTCGTTACCGCTTTGTACAGATATGGGGTATTTGGCGACCAGAGTTTGGGATTGCTGATTGGACTGGCAGTTTGTGTAATTGTAAGCGTTTGATCATTGGGTATGGTTTCGGTGCTTGTCAGCGTTTCGACAATATTGCCGTCCATATCCTTTATCTCTGTGGTGACGGTGCAGTCTGCAGATGAACCGGTACCATTGCGCACAGTGGTTTCGACTTGCACCGTTGCGCTGGCATCTGAAACATCCGAAGTGGTAATTCTGATGCCGGCTTTTTGTTCTTCCCAGGGAAAGGTGATGTATAACGGCTCCGTAATCACCAGAAACACATCCCTGTAAAGTCCGCCAAACAGAATAAAATCTTTTGTCTGGCCGTCGGGCGGCGTGTTTTCATTGACCGTATTGTCAACCCGCACAGCGATGGTGTTCGTCCCCTCAACCGCATTGTCCGTGATGTCATAATGAAACGAATCATACCCACTCACCGCATGCGTCCCCACCTTATTCCCGTTGACATATACGTCCGCCACCTGCATCACACCCTGAAATTCCAGAAATATTTTTTTCGAAAGCGCATCGGCAGGCAGTTCCAACTCCTTCCGATACCAACCCACCAGGCGGTGATACGAATTCTGATAATTCGTATCATTGGCGTTGTCGAGATTCAGGGACGCTTCCTGCAGGGTATGGGGTAAAGAGATGTCCTCCCACGAAGAGTCATCGTACTGCGCATCCTGCGGTGACCCCGCTGGCGCTCCCAGGTAGTATTTCCAGACTGGATTGATATTCAGTTTTATTCTGGGGCCGGACTCCGGATCTGAATCCGTATCTGTATCCGAGTCCGTATCTGTATCCCCGTCGGTATCCGAATCGCTGTCCGTGTCCGTATCCCCGTCGGTGTCCGTGTCGGTATCTGTATCCCCGTCGGTGTCCGAATCGCTGTCCGTGTCCGTATCCGAATCGCCATCCGTATCGCCATCCGAATCGCCATCCGTATCTGCATCCGTATCTGTGTCCGCATCTGTATCTGTGTCCGCATCTGTATCTGTATCTGTGTCCGAGCCGACATCAGAATCGTCAGTACCCACACCATCCCCGTGGTTTCCATTTCCATCCGAACAACCCAATACCAGATACACCCCTATCAATAAAATAGTCGCTCGCGTCATCGAACTTTTCTCCTTTGTCTTCAGGAAATACAAAAGCCATTTTGCTTCTGCCTTCCATCCAGCGTAATTACTGACTTTTCATTCACGATTGTTGACTTTTCATTCTCGGTCGAGTTCGCATCCACAAAAATAGCATTCATCTGGAGAAATTGTATCAGAAAATTGTGATTTACTTTTGGAATTATTGAAACTTCTCAAATCATAGCATCCCAAACGCGCACCGGAGCGAAAACGGTCGACAGTCACAACCTGACTTCAATGTCTTTGATTTCATACTGACTCGAAAAGTACGAAACAGGTGAAGAGATGAAAACCGTCCCCTGTGCAAAACAATCTGAAAACCGCAGTCTAGTTTCCAGAAAGATACTCAACAGGATATGGCCCCTGTCCCGAGAGCGTTTGTGATGATTTAAGGGACATCGTCGTCAGCTCTTTGGTGCCGCTACCTGGTACCGATTCGACGGTGACCTCAATCCCGTGGGCTTCGAACCGGCCCACGTGCTTTAAAAGAATACTGCCTGTTTTCTCACCGATTCTGCCATTCAGCTGTTCCCACCCCACGTAATCGCCTCGACCGTCGGCATTGTATTGGAGCAGGTATCTGATGGTGGATTCGCCCTCAATATCACCGGAATACGTAAAGCCCGTTGCAACCGATGCCAGGCGCGCTTCGCCTTTGTTACCCAATTCCTCTTTTTCGTCCCAGCCTTGCAGGGTTAATGTTACCGAATGTTTTTTCATGACTTTTTACCTCTTTTATGTCTACTCAGATTGAATGACACAAAGCTAATGCGCCCAGGAGCCGCTGTATTGTAAAAATGCGACACGACATTCACAATACCCAAAAAGGAATCCTCAACCTCAAGCAGGCACTGGCGCACATTGACCTGAAACGGTTTGCGCCGTCCGCCAAAGCGGCACGTCGGGTTGAAAACTACTGGTACGTGCATTGGAATCTGGGGCGTGCGGTATTCGTAAATGAGAATATTCCTTTTCCGTCGGTCAATTTTACCTTTGAGGTGGATCCCCAAAATCCGACGCTCAGGGAATCGGTTGTCACGGGCGTCTGGACCACCAACTACAGGCGGCGGTTGACCGGGGAAGGCTTTGTCGCCGGGGTGAAATTTCGACCGGGTGCGTTTTATGGGCTCAGTGATACGCCCGTATCTTCATTGACTGACAAAGTGGTTGCTGCCAAAGATGTCTTCAGCGCACCCGCCGGCTTCCCCGATTTTTTTCCGGACTTCAGTGTTACACCCGAAGAATTCGAACGGGAGCAGCTGCCATACATAGACAACTGGGCTGCCAGCCTGAATCAGACAATGGCACCTGAACAGAGTCAAATTATCCAGACGGTGGAAGCCATTGAGGCAGGGGAGGATTACCCGAAGACATCCGAACTGGCCAATGCGCTTGAAATGACCGTTCGCCAGCTGCAGCGGGTATTCAAAAAATATGTGGGGGTGCGTCCCAAATGGATTCTGTCTCGGGCGCGAATTCGAAAAGCGGTGCATGAAATGAGTAAGACAGGCGCATCGGAAAAGAATCTCGCGTCCCTCGCCATGAAGTTGGGCTACTACGATCAGGCCCATTTTAACCGTGATTTCAAACTGATGACCGGCAAACCGCCCCTGGATTACTGGAAGGCGCAAACCCCAATGGATTTGCGGGAATAATTTGTTGCAAGGTGTATGATTTCGGCTGGCAGTCGAAGGGCGCAGCAATGCGCAGATTTGAGATACTGAAGCCTCAAAAAAAACGCAGACACCACTTCCAGTCGATTCAAAAAGTCCAAACAACAGACAGATGCGACAGGAGAACGAGTTGACTCTATTGGGCGGGGCTTGATGGGCGTTCAATGGTGATTTTACAGCCCATCGCGTGAACGATTTTGTTTATCGTATCAAATTTTGGATTACCGTCTGAAGACAAAGACTTGTACAAACTGGCACGGGTGACGCCTGCCTGTTTTGCTACTTCGGTCATTCCCCTGGCTCTGGCCGCAATATTAAGGGCGTGGATAAAGTCCGACGTGTCGCCGGTTGCTGCCGCTTCCTGTAGAAACATCTGAATGTCTTCATCGGTTTCAAGATGTTCAGCTATATCAAATGATTTTATTTCAACGCTCATTGCGGTTCTCCAGTTCCTTTAATCAGTTATTGCATTCGGCCGTGTTGGCGATTTTGTAAATCATAGCACACTGAATCCTGTAGGATACAGTGTGTCAACCACCACATGGATGTAAATCCATCAGATTCAGTCGTGCTATGGATACTTTAAGATTGAGTTCAGGGATGGCCGGGCAAGGCCAGAGTCCGGAATTGTCGCAAAATGATGTTCACTGTCCCCATAGACGCTGTGAGTCAGTCCCAATTCGATTGGGAATCCAGAAGGCAAAGCCAGCGCGGGTTCTAAAGGCGCGATAGCGCGGTTGGGTGTCCTCGCGGTTCCACTGCAAATACCAGGTATTGTGCCAGCTCTTTCAAGGGGAGTCCTCTCCGTAAAAAAAAAACGTGTGATTAAATGTAGTTGCGGGGTCTATCCCCGCTTGAAAAGCGCGATTGAACAATAAAAAAGCGGGGATAAACCCCGCGGCTGGTGCGTCTTATGAATCTGCTGTTTTTCATCTGTATTTTGGCACCACCTTGAAAGGGGTGCAGATATTGTGCTTAACCATCTGTGGATAGCCAAACCTAGAAAAAACAGTAAATAAGATCTTCAGTACAATTCATACAATCGATACCTTCGTTCTGACATGTTCCAGTTGGAGTAATTTGAATTACATTATTTTCCCCACACGTATAAGAAACCGTAGTCTGTACGCAATAATCCAATGCCTTCAATTCATTTGTACATTCGGAATGATAGCTGTATCTGTCTATACATATTCCATAGCAATCATTCTCATATGTGGGTGGCATGTTTGTACAACCTGCATCCATTTTACGCTGACATTCAGATTGACAGAATTCTTCTGGTACGAGTGTCGCAACATTAGATTCTGAGTCATCGACGTCGTTATTGTCATCATCACACGAGATCATGATAATGAATGAAGATAAAAGAAGTGCACAAAACAATTTTCGAGTAATAAGTGTTCTCTTCGAATTTTTTTTTAACATTTGACCTCCGGTGTTTAACTCTTTTCAATTACGGGTGAAATTGTGTCGCGGTGGGAACGCAGGTTACCCGGCGTCTCCTGCACAGTACTGGACGTGCGGCTTCCTGCATCCGGTTCCTCGACCATACTTGCTTCTGTGACAGTTTAAATCAATGCAACACAATGTCGACGCCCTTTCGTTGAAGATGTACCAACACGCTCTACCTGGCCCTATTCCGATTACGTCTATAATGAGCGTCTCCGCTCACATCTACATGCAGAGAATAAATCTCTTCGGTACATTGTCGAATGGACTTGGACCCTGTATGGTTGCACAGTAATCAAAACGGATTTCCGGGATACCGGTAGTAAAACACCGAGTCTGATCACGAATTTCTTCACGTCAAACAGTATACAGCAGTGTCTTCGTGTCACCAGTAACGCTCCGCTACGGGCGCTTGTCGCGAGGACCACGGGCAAAGTGTCCCGTTCACCTGTTGTTGGCGGATTCATCGGCAATAATAAGTTCCATCGTCTTTTGTGTAGCATGCCCTGTCATCGCCACATATTGTATAGGAATATATCCAAGTGTTATTCGCACATTTCACAATAACATCACCCCCTTCTGTCAAACATCTGAATTCGTCATCCACACACTCACCTATGTCAGCTGCGCACAAGGCATGTAGAATGCCATCTGTATCAACTTCGTTTTCAAAACAGCGATAATAGGATAATGTTTGCATGTTGATATGGGTCGTATTGCATTTGAATTCATACTTCCAAAAACCATCAATACATGACCGTAGTGTATTATCATCTATACATTCCGACTCACCATTTATGCAAGTATCTGTATCAAACGCAAAAACAACATCAGTATCTGACGCTGATTCTACACAGACATCAAATTCTGCGTTATTAACGGACCAAATCATAGGAACCAATTTGTCTTGATTATTGACACACAAATAGGAATACATAGCGTTTCTGCCGCAATGCACGATATTGATATCGCTACAATCTTCTTCTGGCACACAAACAGCGGCTTTTGTTCCTTCCCATTCATATTCATAACTGAGTTGCTTCGTTTTTCCGTCGTTTAGAGGTTCAAAATCAAAATTATTATCAATTATTTTACACTTCGCATCAAAGTTTGAGCAGTCCATTTGCTTGCTCCAATTTTGTGGAAGTTCAGCGCCGGCATATCTGCAGATGTACGAAACATTACCCTCACATTTCACCTGCCCGATTTTGTCACACTGTCGACATCCTGAGAAAACGGGGATCAATAGAATTTGCAAGACGATTACTATTTTGCACATAGTATTTTTCCTTAATTCCGCTAACGCTTCGCCCTTAGGTACCCCCACAAAACTTGGCGTATTGATTAAAAAAAAGACACGCATTTCAAAGTCTGATCTGTCTGGAATTCACCACAAACCCAAACAAAGGAATTTAAAATGCGGGAAGCCTTATTATTGCACAAATTTTAAAAAAACTCAGCACCGGAAATGTACACCCGTAGAAAGTTGACTCCGTCGGTCCTGCATATTCCACAGTAGAATGGGTGGTGTCGGCTTTTTTGCAGCGGCGGCATTACCATACCGGAGCGGTGGAACCACTATCCACGGGTGCTATAGGGACGGACGTCAGATGTTCATTTCTTTCGGTCCCTTTTGAGAACAAACACCTTTGGTTCTATACTTTCCACTGGTTCCATCAGCGGCTCATTGGCGCTTTCCGTAAACGTCAATCTATCGAATATTGTCTCGACCAGCTGCTCATCCTCTCTGCTCAGCCCATCCCGTCTCAGCTTTGACAGCATTCCGCTCACCGCAGTTCGGCGAACACTCATGGCATCGGCTATCGTCACCTGCAACCGCCCCTGTCGCTCCACCCACATCCAGGCTGAAAGGGCTCTCCCGCGAGATACATTCGACGGTTTTATTCTTTTCCGGGCCATGTCCGGCTCGATGCACAGGGCTTCGAATACCGCCTGCACAACGTCGCTCGCCTTCAATTCACCTGATAGACGACGATTCCTGTCTCGGTGTCTCGCCACCTGCTCTTTCAATGACGATACAACAAACTCATCCGGTCCCAGCACCGGATAGCTCAGCTCCACCTTGCCCCCCATTAGCTTTCGCACCTGACGGGCAAACCGACGCGGCACCTCTCCGCTGAACTCGGGCCGCCGCCCCTCGCTCCGACCCTCATCCACATAGGTTGCAAGCTCATGCCGTATCGTTTCGCGCTCCACCTCGTCTGGCCCAAACACCGCTTCCGTTG
>JBNKCR010000150.1:0-4585 GCA_050287845.1 Polyangia bacterium | reverse complement strand
CCGCCGCGCGGTTCGAGACACTCGCTACGCTCGTTCCTCACCACAGCGGCTCTGTTTCCCTAAATTACTGGCCCAACTTAATTCTGTATCCGAATTGTTGCATCGTCTCGTTTTCGAAATTGGTACACCTCGAATAGCTCCTATTATTATGTGCTTGGCCGGTCATACTTTATGCTTAGTCTGAGCATATCTTTGAGTTGTACGCCTTCTTCGTAAATAGGTTCGGAATAATTATCGACAAAGAAATTTTTACGAACATTATCAACTCTGAATCCATACCGTTGATAAAACAACAATTGATAACCAAATGTGCCAGTTCCCAATTCAAGCGATTTTGCACCTATCTCTTCAAAATAATTGATTACAAATTCAAGAAGTTTTTTCCCAAACCCTTGTTTCTGTTTTTCCGGAATAACCACAATATTATATATTTCCCATACATCAGCACCATTCGAATTTGTTACACATACGCCAACTAAAGAGTCTTCAACAAATGCGCCAAAACATTTAGATCCGTGAAGATATAGCTCAATGCATTTTTCTGATGGGTCGGCATGACGCAACATACTCATCGGCACTTCTTTTTCCGAAATTTGTCTGATGATTGTCATCTGCTTGTTCACATTTCCTGTTCGCCATCCGGGTAGATCAGGGGGGCTTACGCCCCCCGTCGCCCCCTAAGAACCGGACAAGATAGTTTCCCATCATCCGGCTCAAGCCCCTTTAAGCCTTCGTTTCACGGAAGACCGGTGATAAGTTAGTTTATAAGAGAAATATACGTCTCGCATTTATTCTACACCAGTGTAGAATCTGGTCAGTATTATGTAAAGACGGTTTGGTTTTGTCTTTTTTATACTTTCCAGAACAAGAAGCCTTTTCACTCAAAACCCAGATCACCTTCGTTATACTCGCCCAAAGCTTTCTAATCCGAGACCAATGGACTCGATATTCAGAGTAGCACCAGTATTGAAACACTGTCATTTGCTTGCTCCGTTAAGAAAGTTCCGTGGACTTTCTCCCGATAAGGCACCCACTGGAATTGGGCTCCCTTTCGGGCCGGGTGACGTTGAAACCCGTATCTGCTCCGTTACAAAGCAGCATTCGCTTTCTCCAGATTCATGCACGCGCTCATCCAACAGTATGCCTTGCGGTTTTACCTGCCTCAATCCGTTGAGGCGAATGAACGCGCTTACCACGTTCCACTTTTGATACATGATTTGTGACTTAGGTCCATCTTGTACACCGGAGGTACTGCATTCACGCATGCCAACGTTATAAAAGCATGTCCTGACCTCAATCCCTTTTGGGAACAAGCCTTTCAGCCGTTTGGCTTGCCGCACATTACGATGCTTAATGATGTTCACTTCTGTTAACCATATCACTTCATTCTAGCCCTATCCCGATTTCGGCTATCAGGAGTGTCTCCCCTCACGGTTCCACACAGAGAAAATAATTCTCTTCGGTACATTGTCGAAAGGGCTTCAGTCCTGTACGGTTGCACCATAATCAAAACTGCCTTCGAGAATACCGGCGGTGAAACACCGGGTTTGATCGCGAATCTCATCACGTCAAACAATATACAAAAGCGACTTCGTGTCGCCAATAACGCTGTGCTTCAAAGGCGCCGTGACCGCGCGGAAGCGCGGGTATGGTGTCCCGTTGAAACACTTGTTATCGCGATTTTTCACGTTCAGATAAGATGTAGTTGCGAAGCTGACGCTCACCTCTCATAATGTAGAGGATATAAATGGACTCATTTTCGACACGGTAAAAAACACGACAAGGCCCAACAATTTTTTCTCGATATTGAGTTCGTTTTAATTCTGGAGGCCTACGTCCCGAATCAGGAAAATCCTCTAATCTCTCAACGACGCTAAATACATTTTTAACGAGACGTTTCGCGGCACCGACATCATCTATTGCAATGTATTCTGCTATTTCTTCTAAATCTTGAAGAGCTGGTTCGGTCCAAATTAGTCGAGCCATTTCTTCATAACTTTTCTTGCGTTTGTTTTTGACACAGTCTTTTTCTCAAGAATTGCACGTTCACCACGAGCTATTCCTTCGAGAATTGCCATACGATTCTGCATCATTTCATAATCATCCGCATCGACTAAGTATGCTGATGGTTTACCATGTTCAGTTATTAACACGGGCTCACGATTCTTATGAAGATCTGCCAGAATCCGTGTTGCTTCTCTTTTTAATGTTGTTACTATTTCAGTCCTCATGATACTGATACTATAGTATCACTTTTGGGCAAGTCAAGCACAATCTTTCGGGCGGCGATAACGCTCTGCTTCAGCAGCGCCTGACCGCGCGAAAGCGCGGTTGGGTGTCCTCGTGGACCTATTATTATCGGAATCATTGAGTAGTCAATATCTTTATGCTTATTACAATTTCTTCGATATCTGATTGCGAACCATTAGGCAGAAATGCGGCAATAAGCAATCGGCGTTTTGTTCCAGAATCGTCCTGTCCAAAAGTTCTCATATCAAGAATCTTTCTTCCTCTCTTGACCTGTTCCTCCATGTCAAAATTGCTCTCTGGAGTGGCAGATGGTTCGACTTTCTCAGAAACATCAGCTTCATACAATTGACCTTGTCTACCAAACCATTCATCTGCAATTGGGCCATTTACACCACTATCACAGTTACAATCCTTTGGAATAAAGCTTTGCGCCAGTCCCGAGGATACGTAAATGCTAAATCGACGCATTTCCATACTTAGACTCATGCGTTCATCTATTCGCGCAACCATAATCAGAACTGCGGCACTTCCATCATTTTTTGACAAAAAGTACTCTTCTTGTTCAGGCGGATTTGGCCGAGTCGGTGCAAGCTTCCAACTAGTAGGAATTTTGAATTGAACCCGTTTAGATTTAAAAATCTGCGGAGCTGTTGACGAATCTGCATCAGAATTGTGAGTAGTTTCTGGGATGGTATCATTGTTGTTTTCGGCAAATTGTGAATTCTTAGAATTGCTTGAGGTTGATGCACATCCGTACAGCACTATTAATATAGACAAAAAAACTAATTGTTTCATATTCTCTCCTTTCTGTTCAGTCAGCTCTCCGATAACGCTCTGCTTCAGTAGCGCCTGACCGCGCGAAAGCGCGGTTGGGTGTCCGCTGCAAGCAGTTGTTATCGCAATAATCCAGCTAGATCATCCAGACCAACAATCCTACAGCCTTTACTTTCATAGTACTGAATCATTTCCGGTATCATCTTCTTACTCCAACTGGTAATGCAATCCGACAGGACAGAAACTTCGAACTCCGCCTTGCGCAAATTGAAGCAGGTGGACTTAACACAAATTGTTGCGTCTCCACCCAATATGTAGAACTCACCTATACCATTATTTTTAATAAACCCTGTGAATGCTTCACTGGTTAGTGCATTCCCTTTGTTCTTTGTAAAGACGTTCTTTGACACAATGTTCAAGTCTGAGGCCAACTCAGACCCGACTGTATCGGGCTTGAAGTTTTTGGAGCCGGCAGATAAATTCTCATGCCGTATATAGACAACATGTACATTGCTGCTGACAGCACACTTGATAGCACTGTTAATATTGTCAATTACTTCCTTGTAGTTCTTTGGTGTGTCATTCTGAATGTCTATTACCACCAGAGCTTTCTTCTTCATAGTGAATCCTCCAGACATGTATTCGTTTGTCTTTGTTTGTCGTCCGGGTAGATCAGGGGGGCTTACGCCCCCCGTCGCCCCCTAAGAACCGGACAAGATAGTTTCCCATCATCCGGCTCAAACCCCTTTAAGCCTTCGTTTCACGGAAGACCGATGATAAGTTAGTTTATAAGAGAAATATACGTCTGGCATTTATTCTACACCAGTGTAGAATCTGGTCAGTATTATGTAAAGACGGTTTGGTTTTGTCTTTTTTATACTTTCCAGAACAAGAAGCCTTTTCACTCAAAACCCAGATCACCTTCGTTATACTCGACCAAAGCTTTCTAATCCGAGATCAATGGACTCGATATTCAGAGTAGCACCAGTGTCGAGACACCGTCATTTGCTTGCTCCGTTAAGAAAGTTCCGTGGACTTTCTCGCGATAAGGCACCCACTGGAATTGGGCTCCCTTTCGGGCCGGGTAACGTTGAAACCCGTATCTGCTTCATTACAAAACAGCATTCGCTTTCTCCAGATTCATGCACGCGCTCATCCAACAGTGTGCCTTGCGGTTTCACCTGCCTCAATCCGTTGAGGCGAATGGACGCGCCCATTTTTAAACGCTCGGAGTGATTTTTCCCGCTTTTCAAACGTTCGGAGTGATTTTTCCATTTTCAAACGCATTTTCAAACGCTCGGAGTGATTTTTCCATTTTCAAACGCTCGAAGTGATTTTTTTTCCCTCTGAGCGCAGAAATTCTGCAACAGATTTAAAAAGCATCCGAGCAGGGGAAAATCGTTTTTCCCTGCGAAGGAGGTTCCCATGGGACAAAGACCGCGCTGGTTCAAACCGGATACCGTTTACGAACAGACACAGAGAACCGTGGACAGACAGTTTCTGTTTGCCCCCATCCCCGGCGTTCGCAACGCCATTGGCGCCTCCGCTGCCAGAGCCCTGA
>JBNKCR010000149.1:0-2517 GCA_050287845.1 Polyangia bacterium | reverse complement strand
TTGAAATTGCCGCTCTTCAATGCAAAATGAATCAATAAATTGTCTGATCACCTGCAAGACAGTGCGAAAATTCTTTATGGAATGGGGTTCCAATATCAGCGGAATGTGAGCGGATTCACTCCGTTGAGGTTTAACCCGGGTTAGGATTGAAGAATGGGGTTCCAATATCAGCGGAATGTGAGCGGATTCACTCCGTTAAGGTTTAACCCGGGTCAGGATTGAAGGTCAGGATTTTTATTTTGAAATCATTGAGCGAAACTAATGTTCTTCTGTTCCATGGGAGAGGGTCGGTCGTTTGAAATGGGCGCCAGTCGGAACGAATAGGAATAGGTCTGATCGGACCACAGGATGAATTCGTCGTGGGGTCGTGCGCCCCAGCTGTTGTCGCCACCCACGCCCATCTGCCTGTAATTCAGACGTAACGTAATGTCGTCATCCCGGACCAGTTGGTACGGATGTTTGGCGCGTTCCAGCTCATTGGGAGTATAGTGTAAAGCGTTGATTTCCATCAGGGGCATCCCGAACGCGGCAATGCCCATGCCCTGGTCATTGGTGAGGGTGACAAATCGAACATCGGTCCGGTTGCCCGTTTCCTGGGGTTCTGCATACGCGACATACATGTCATCCACACTTCGGGAATACAGACCCACATGGGATCCGGTTTTTCGATCCTGATAATTTTCTTCCGGGCCACGGCCATACCAGGTCACCGTTTCAAACCCTTCCGGAACCGTGAGCATCATGCCCACCTCGGGAATTTCGGGCAGGCTGTTGCCAGGAGTCAATTTTGCAGACACCACAATATCGCCACTGCCGTACACCGTGTACACCGCCTCAAACTGTGATGGTGATGTGGTTGGCAATGTAGAAGCCACAGAAATCCGTACTTCATCACTGGAGACTTCTGTGACTGTTACGTTGGAGGTCTGCCGCTGCGCGCCGGCGTTCTTCCAGGTCCCGGCTCGGGACGGCATCTGATTGCCCCAGTCATTATCAATGGGGGCGCGCCAGAAATTGGGTACCGGACCTTCTTTCAGCAATGGGGTGCCATTGTATTCGAAAGAAGAAATCGTTCCGGTGCTTTTGTCAAAGACCACCTGAAAGTCCGAACCGTCAATGGTCACACTGCCGGCAGCATCATTGACGCTCAGTCCTTCCATCGATAAATCATTCACCGATGGCATCGCAGGGGTATTGTAGGGCATCTGAAATTGCTCCGCTGCAATCTCATGACCCGCATCGGCCCATAACGTGTCTTCCTTCAGACGGAAACTGAGGTCCAGCCAGTATTCCACACCCGCGGTAAGGTCTGGTGTATTGATGTCGAGAGTAACGATGCTGCTCTGCTGCGGGTCAATGTTCAGGTCATCGGCAGAAAGGGTTTCTTCCTGAATGACTTCTGCATCCGCCATCAGACGCCAGATCCCTTCGAACTGATTCAGGTTGGTAAACAGAAACTCGTTTACAATTTCCACCTGACCATTGGCCACATCGCGGTCTTTCACCTGGATATCCTGATAGACCTTTTTTACCTCCCAAAGCTCCGGCTGAACGGTTCTGTCGGTATGAACCATCCCGTTTGCACAGAAATTGTCGTCATTGGGATTATCGCCCCAGTCGCCACCATAATCGAAATAGTTCGTGTCTTCATGACGCAGCCCCTGATCCACCCAATCCCAGATGAAGCCCCCCTGTGCATTCGGATTGCTCTTGAACGCATCCATGTATTTAAACAGATTGCCCACACTGTTTCCCATGGCGTGGGCGTATTCACACAAAACAAGCGGTTTGCTGCCGTTGTTCCAACTGGCCACCGTGTCGACGCCCGGATACATGTAGCTCTGTACATCGGCGGCACCGTTGTCGCCTTCGTAGTGAATCAGACGAGTCGGATCATTCTGGTGGGCCCACTCGGCCATCGAAGTAAACACATTGCCACTGCCGGCTTCATTCCCCAGCGACCAGAGCAGAATGGATGGATGATTTTTGTCCCGTTCCACCATGCTGCGAATGCGATCCACCGCGTTTTCCCGCCATGCATCGTCATTTTTGGGAACGTCATCCCGGACGCCGTGGGTTTCAAGATTGGTTTCATCAATCACGTAAATGCCATACGCGTCACACAACTCGTACCACAGTGGATTGTTGGGATAATGGGAAGTGCGGACCGCGTTTATATTAAACTGCTTCATAATTTCGAGATCCCGGATCATTGTTTCCCGATCCACAGCACGGCCCTTATCAGAATGGATTTCATGCCTGTCAACACCTTTAAACATAATAGGCTTTCCATTAAGGAGCATTTGTCCGTTTACAAGCCCGAATTCCCTGAAACCAACTTTACAACTTTCAAGTTCAATAATATTACCAAAACCATCAATAACAGATAAAACCAGGGTATAAAGATTTGGGTGTTCTGCCGACCATTTAAGTGGATTTGAGACTTCATCTGTAATCGCTATATCGACAGTGTTGTTCCCTGAAATATCCGGCAAAGCAGCAAAATTAGAAAAAACC
>JBNKCR010000148.1:0-120074 GCA_050287845.1 Polyangia bacterium | reverse complement strand
TAGGGAATCCCGGTCGAAATCAGTTCCTCGCCGTCATCGGACAATCGGGCGTAGCTGATCCAGCCTGTTTCATGATCCCGCACCACGGTATACCCATCCAGTGTTTCCGCGCGAATATAAAATTCATCCCCGAACAGTTTCACCTCAACTTCCGTGCCGTCCGGCTGTTTGAATGTGTACGGCTGGGATGACGTGGGTGCTGCTACGGCCAACTGACTGACAAACAGTACAGCAAGCGGCAGCAATCCCGTGAGCTTACCCGTGAGCTTAATAGATAAACGAAATAATGTATTCATGGTGATGTCCTCCTTTGAATTGAATCAACACCTTTTTTTTCTTAATTTTAAAAGTTGTAGCGCCACTCCATAGCTCAAAACTCAAGTTAAGAGGGTGCAGATTTCAGTCTGACGGGAAAACAGTATATGAAAAAAGGTGTCTCCCGGTGTGAGTTGTTTATGATGTCAGCGTTCCTGAGATTGTTGTGGATGGACAACTGGAGGCGATCAGTTCCAGGGCTACACCCATAATATGCGTGTTGTAACGCCACTCCACAGCTCAAAAACAAGATTTTTCACGGGAGGCATCAAAAGTGACAGTCATGTGGACAGCCCTGCCGAATTGCAATAAAATACGTCAACTCAAATACACTGGGAGACCGCGATGAAAATTTTCCACATTTTATTAGTGTTAATGCCGTGTTGGTTGCTCGCATCCTGTGGCGGTGCAGCCAATGTTCCGCCTCAATCCACGCCTCTGGAAACGGCCGTCGAACCCAAACCGATGCCGGTGGTATCCACGCCAGAACCGGAGCCGCCCCCCCGCGAGGAACCCATCAAACGAATCGCCCCCGCGGACGAGCGCAAATGCGACATATTTGATCAGGAAGACGGCACCCAGAT
This sequence comes from Polyangia bacterium, assembly GCA_050287845.1. Lineage (GTDB taxonomy): Bacteria > Myxococcota_A > Polyangia > JAAYKL01 > JAAYKL01 > JAFGXQ01. The sequence goes on along the minus strand of JBNKCR010000148.1, from coordinate 119,175 downwards.
GGTGCTGACCGTTGAGCACGACTGGTTTTTATATGTTCCTACATCCGCACAGGTGGAATGTGGAACATTCGGCGGCAATGTCACTATCACGGATGGCAACCTCAAGCAAACCATCAAGCCACTGATTCCCCAGGGCATGACCGGTAAACAGGCCGAGAAGATGCTACGGGAGCAATCCGTTGGGTTTATTCGGACGAATCTGTATCAGGAATACAGGGACGGAAAAGATCTGGCATTTAAAGAGGTAAAACTGGGTAAATACAAACGCCCGGCCCTGTGTGCGGAAGCAGACCTTGATTTAAAGGGGTTTCCGGGAAAGGTTGTGGCATGTGTGACCAGCAAAACAAGTGCGGCAGACGAAGTGGTTGTGCATCGGGCGATATGGGTGGGAGATACCGCCTCATATGACCCCAAAGCCACCCCTAAACTGGTAAAGGAAGTCTCCGCCAACTGGCACCTCTACAGTGATACCGACGGATTCGGCAAAATCCTGCACAAATGGTGATTGGTCCGCACAGGCATCACCGACCCGCACTCGCACTATCCATTTAAATCAAACTGGCGTTTTATTCTGTCAGACGACTCTGCCGTCAATCGCCAGGGGGGTACCCTGCCCGGCTGAATATCTCACTCATATCCGGAATAGGCATCATAGCTGGTGGCATTGGCACTGCCCGCAAGGTCGTCCAGATCGATGATTCGATTGGCCACGGACTGAATGAACTGGTGGTCGTGGGTGGAAAACAGAATGGAACCGCTATAGCGAACCAATCCATCGTTTACTGCTGTAATACTTTCCAAATCCAGGTGACTGGTGGGTTCATCCAGAAGCAGCACATTGGCGCTGGATAGCATCATACGGGCCAGCATGCACCGAACCCGCTCTCCGCCGGAGAGCACGTTCACCTGTTTATATACTTCGTCCCCTGTGAACAGCATCTTTCCAAGGAAGCCTCGCAGATACGTTTCGTACTCATCGGTGGAATACTGACGCAGCCAGTTCAGAATATCCATATTGCTGTTGCCGTTTTCAAAATACATCGCGTTGTCACTGGGAAAATATGACTGGGTAGTGGTCACGCCCCAGGTATATGTGCCGGAATCCGCCTTTGTTTCGCCCACTAAAATTTCAAAAAGGGTTTTGATGGCCACGGTGTTTTTACACAGGACAACTGCTTTTTCGCCTTTATTGAGCGTGAACGTAATGTTGTCAAGAACAGTAACGCCATCAAGCGTTTTGGATAGGCCTTCCACCCGCAAAATATCTTTGCCGGCTTCCCGCTCCGGTTTGAATTCAACAAAGGGATACTTCCGGCTGGACACGGGCAGGTCATCCAACTGCAGCTTTTCGAGTTGCTTCTGACGGGATGTGGCCTGGCGGGATTTGGCAGCGTTGGCACTGAACCGCTGAATGAACGCCTTCAGCTCTTTGGCTTTTTCCTCGTCTTTTTTCTTCTGATTCGCTCGAAGGGATTGTGCCAGTTCCGCCGATTTGCGCCAGAACGCGTAATTGCCGGCATATGCGGTAATTTTACCATAGTCGATGTCCGCAATATGGGTGCACACCTTGTTCAGAAAATGTCTGTCGTGGGAGACCACGATAACAGTGTTGGTAAAACGAAAAAGGAAATCTTCCAACCACATGATGGATTTGATATCCAGGTGGTTGGTGGGTTCGTCCAGCAGCAGAATATCGGGATTTCCAAAGAGCGCCCGGGCCAGCAGCACCTTGACCTTCTGAGGACCAGTCAGTTCCGCCATCCTGCACTGATGCCAGGTCTCGTCTATCTCCAGACCGGCCAGAAGCGCCCCCGCTTCGGACTCGGCCTCCCAGCCGTTCATGTCCGTAAACTCCTCTTCGAGTTCCGCAGCCCGCATCCCGTCTTCGTCTGAAAAATCCGGCTTGGCGTAAATAGCCTCTTTTTCCTCGATAATCTGGAACAGCCGGGCATTTCCACGCATGACCGTGTCGAGGACCGTCAAGTCATCAAAGGCGAAATGATCCTGTTTCAGCTGAGAAATGCGAGATTTGGCATCCACGTGTACCTGTCCACTGTCGGGTTCAAGTTCGCCGCAAAGCAATTTTAAAAAGGTGGATTTTCCCGAACCATTGGCGCCAATCAGACCATAGCAGTTGCCGGGGGTGAATTTTATATTGACTTCTTTAAAAAGCAGCTGGCCGCCAAAACTCAGGCTGACATCTGTTGTGTGAATCATAATATCCTATTCCGTTCTTTCCCATTGCCCCATCGAAATTGATGGCGGCATAACAGATGTGCGCGCAAAGTACCACTGTAAAGATACATCTCGTTCATCATAACCGCAGCACATTCGAAGAAACCCACGCCCAGAATCTCCCATACAAAGAGGTCTACATGAACGGCGTTGAAATGGCCTGTGACTGCATTCAGCACGGATCGTTACCGCTGGCCGCCCGCGACGACTACGGCATCACCACCGCCTCCATTTTTTCACCTGAATCATCTCCAGATTGCCTGACACGCCAACTCACCCCGGCGTCTGTCCGACATCCACCCCACACACAAATGCCATATTTGCCACATATGCAACACGGCATCACAGAAGTTGCACCCAGGTGCAACTTCTTTTACTTCAATCTGAAATGAAAAATTCCGGGACGGGATAAGAAAGTAATACCAATAAACCGATGGTCTGTCCACTATGTATTCTTTGCCCGGCAACAATCCGGATGTAGACGTCGGACTGAAAAAAACTGCACCGCACGGCTCAATCTGTGCCAGTTCATTCGGAGCAGGAGGTCGCATCCGGGCCAGTTCACCTGCGGAACACCATCACATCAAACCATTTTACGTGCTCGTCTGTATTCCGGGATATTGGCACAAAACATGCGTTCATGTGGTCAGCGATGTTATATTCCGACATGTGATGCGTTGCATCCTATGGGTACAGAAAGGATGAACTGATGAGGACACAAAAGATTCGCCGGGGGGGAACCATTCGATGGGCAATGATTCAAATTGCAATGATGCTGGTGATGGTCGCCTGCGGAGAGTCGAATAACGAAGGGGAAGAAAATGGCGATACCGGTGACACGGCGGATACCCATTCGGAAACCACCGACACGGGTTCGGATACCGGTGTGGATACCGGTTCGGATACGGGCTCTGATGCAGACACCGCCTCCGATACCACCAACCCGGACTCAGAAACCGAAGATACGGAATCCGAAACAGGAACGGAAGACGAACCGGATGCGCGCCTGCTGAAATCCGAATTGACCAGAGACACGAATCCGGCGCCGGGTGATGAAATGCTTTCTCAGTTGGTGGCGGCCAACAGCGCGTTTGCCATGGACGTGTATGAAAAGTTGCAGGACGGAAACGCAGATAATCTGTTCTTTTCTCCCCTGAGTCTGTCCACGGGCATGGCGATGTCCTATGCGGGGGCCCGGAACACCACCGAATCGCAGATGGCGGCAGCCCTGCACTGGGATGCGTTCAGCCAGGAAGATCTGCATGAAGGATTGAACAAACTCTTGCTGACGCTTCAGAGTCGCGCCACACCGCAATCCAGCGAAGACGACAGCGGGTTCGAACTCTCCATTTTCAACAGCTTCTGGGGCCAGAAGGATTTTTCCTTTCACAATAGCTATCTGGACCTGCTGGCGGTCAACTACGGCGCCGGCATCTGGACGGTTGATTTCGAAAGCGACCTCAATACGTCCATTGCAACCATCAATGACTGGGTGGCCCAACAGACGCAGGACAAGATTCAGAATGTGCTGAACCCGGCCGAAATCGAGCCGCCCATTTACGCGGTACTGGTAAACGCCATCTATTTCAAAGCGGCGTGGAATCAGCCCTTCGACGAAAGCGAAACCACTCTTCAGCCATTCAATCTGCTCTCCGGGGAAACGGTCAATGTGAATACCATGGCCATCGGAGAGCACTTTTCCTATGGCAAGGGAGACGGGTACGAGGCGGTGGCGCTGGAATATGACGGCGAGGATGTGGATATGGTGCTCATCGTTCCCGATGCCGGGACGTTTGAATCGTTTGAAGACAGTCTCGATGCGGACAGGTTGAACACCGTTCTGGGCGGCATGGCGAGTCGATACAGCACCTGGGTGACGTTGACGGTTCCAAGGTTCCATATTGGTTCAAAATGGGAGATGACCGAAATCTTCGAAGCGTTGGGCATGGAGGCGCCGTTTGGCGCCGATGCGGACTTCAGCGGTATGAGCGACACGTTTTTACGAATTAAAAAAATTGTCCACCAGACCGACATCAGCGTGGATGAAGCGGGGACCGAGGCCGCGGCAGCAACGGTAATCGTGGACAGCAACGGCGATGCGGATTACGCCACGCTGAATCTGAATCGCCCCTTCCTGTTCGTCATTCGCGATCAGCCAACCGACACCATTCTGTTCATGGGGCGGGTCACCGACCCATCCGAATCGAATTGATTTATCATCAATGACCCGGGTACACCATTCCCTCTCTTTGTCCCGTCATATCATCGCGCTTGCCATCCTGGTACTGGCCCCATGGGGATGTGCGGGTGAGACTGAAAGCGATACGGCGCACGCCCCTCTTCCCGCCGGGATGGAATGGGTGCCCATCGCGGGGGGAACCTTTTCCATGGGCAGCCTCGAGTGGGCAGATGAACAGCCCGTTCACCCGGTAACCGTGCCCGACTTTCAAATGAACCGGACCGAAATCACCGTGGCGCAGTACCGGGAATGTGTTGCAGTAAACGCGTGTACCGAACCGGACGCAGGGGGGGCCTACGAAAACTGGAACCAGCCGGGATTCGATGACCATCCCGTGAATGCGGTGGATTATTTTCAGGCGCGGGCGTTCTGTAACTGGGTCGGTGGAGATTTACCGAGTGAATCCATGTGGGAATACGCCGCCCGAAGCGGTGGCCGGGCACAAGCATATCCCTGGGGAAACGAAGCACCCACCTGTGACCGGGCAACCATGGACAGTGACGAACAGGTGGATGGCTGCGGTACCGAACGCACCTGGCCAGTGTGCAGCAGACTGGCGGGAAACACCGCGCAGGGGCTTTGCGACATGGTCGGCAATGTCTGGGAGTGGGTACTCGACCCCTATCACGGTACGTATGACTGCGACGTCAGGCCAACCGCCTACAATTGCACGCCGGGAAGTCGCGCCCCCTCAGATGGCACCCCATGGGGAGAATCCGGCGACCTGATTGTGGAACGGGGCGGCAGTTTCAACAGCGACGCGTTCTACCTGAGAGCCTCCACCCGCCTGCGGGTAACCCCCACCAAACGAAGCTACGGCCTGGGATTCCGGTGTGTGCGATAGATGTGATAAAAAGCCATCGACGCGACTGTGCTGAAAATGTCAGACGGTTCCCTCTGCGCAACATCTATTTCCGACGACGAAACTTCATGGCTCTCCATTGACACATTGGGACACCTGATATCCCTCACTATCTACCCACTCTTCGCATTTTAAATTTGAGGCTCCACAATTAGACGCTTTCAACAACCAAACACCGCTGTCACAGGCGATTTGCTGATTATCATTCAGGCAAGCGAATTCTCTTGATGAAACACACTCGCCTGGCAGGTAGGCAAACCCTGCCAGCCCATCTGAGCGCTCTACACACACGGGTAGATTCCAATATCGTTCTGCTACAATCATTGCCACCGGTTTGTCCGAGTATGAACATCCGACAATCAGCGAATTGTCTTCAGTGCACTGCAAATCAGTGTCTCCATCGCAGATAATATCACTAACTGCACAACCATGATCATAGTAGTCGAAAATACCATCATCGTAGTTGTCCGCATTTCGAGGGTTAAACCGAAGGGTTTCTCCTTCCGTACAGGTCGCATTAAAATCGGAACAATTAAACTCCTCCCGCCATTTGGAATAATCTGCTGAATGGCTACCACTGTGGGTGCAGAAAAACAGTCTGTTACCATCACATTTTGTCCGTCCACCCTCACATTCATCTTGATGGCAACCAACAATCCCCAGCCAAAGACAGAGGCAAATAAAACTAGTTCTCATTTCATCCCGCCTTCACGAACATTGGGCGTTGGCTCAAAAGGTTCGCTCAGTTTAAATTGCCCCGAAGGGGCCTGGGCATAACAGCCCCGGGCATCGCCCGGGGGTTGTTGAATTAATTATGTTTTTAGCCCTGAAAGGGCGTTCCATGTGAATCAGTCCCACAGATATTTCTCATCATAAGCCACTCCATATTTTTCTAAAAGCAGAAGCAACTCTTCTTTGAAGCTGTTTGACTTATGGTGTTCCTGCAGCTCAAACCAGCGTATTCGCATCTGCTTCTGAATTTCTAAGATACAATCAGCGCCAGGGGTTTGGTGTGGCTGGGTCTCCCAGCAGGTTGAAGGTGGCTATCGCGTCTACCGAAGGGATGCCGGGTTGTCCGGCAATCTGGCGCTTGGCATTGTACAGCGCTTCCCCCACGCTTTCCGCAAGACCGGATGCCAACTGATAGTTTACCGCGTAAGACAGACTTTTGACCGACGCGGGTTGCGATAGACTCGAACTGGCCACCGCAGCCACCGCGCCACCGGTGGGATTGCTCACAAATGCCCAGGCCAGCGAGTCATCCCATGGGCCGGTAAAGGCGCCATCAAAACACGACCACGACAGCAGCACAAACAGCTGCTCATTGGTAAGTGTGCCCACACTGGTCACGTTGGCCAGCTCCGGGGATGACGACCATCCGCTCAAATATGCGTGGCCGTTAAAATTCACCACATCCAGTCCCCGGTCCACCGCATCCACGAAATCCGCCACCGCGTCAAAGGCGTCGTCCCGATACAGTCTCACCGCGCCCTCTTCATCCCGGCCAGTCACTTCAATCTGCATTTCCGCCGCAGATTCGAATCCCGCCGCGCTGTTCTGCGCCCCATTTTCGTCCCAGTCCGCAATAAACAGACTCACGCCTGCGGCCCCCCCCCTCCATCCAATAATCTTGTCCACCACCCCATTGGCTTCCGCCACCGATTCCACCGCAAGGCGGCCAATGGACACGCCCTCAAGCCCATCCACATAATAGCCGTCAGAGGCGGCCTCGTAATTATCCGCCAGTGTTTTATGAAACGGCGCCGGCACAAAGTCCTCATTGCCCAGCCCCAGGTATCCCAGGGGATCCACCGATGCCGCCCCCATCAACAGCACATAGCGGGGCGTCTGACACCAGGTGTCATGGGCCGTTGCAATGAGATCCCGAATCGCGCTCGGATGTTTGTTTCCATTATTGAACGCATTATAGGCCTCGTCCGTGGTCACAATTTTTACACGGAGCCCATTGGCGGTATGAAAAGCAGCCATTTTCTGTGCGGCATGGGTAAACATCGGATGGGTGACGATCAGATAGTCCGCCTGGTTGTTCCAACTGGCAAGGGGGCTGGTGGCGGGGAATGACTCCCCGAGAGAGGGCTCCAGGGCATCGGACATGGACACGAGGAGCAACTGCAGCGGGCGACCGCTTCGGTTTCGGCGCGCCATCGGATTAAACACAATACGCTCCGGATTTCCGGGCATTGTCCGGAATCCTGTCAGCTCAACGGGATGGCTGTCGTCCGATACATCAAACAACCGGTACCCATTGCCGGGGGTCAAGCCGTCTACTTCCACACATTGGCCCGGCGAAGCTTCAAACCGAAGTCCCTCCGACGTGGCGCGAAGTGGCCGAGTCACCGACACGGACACGCTATCTATCCACAAAAGATCTATCGCGCCATCGTTGAGGATATGCAGCTCCAGCGCATTTTCACCCGCCTTCAGCACCCCTCCCGGAACCGCTACGGAAAGCAGGGTTTTATCCCGGCCTTCCCATTCAAACACGCCAAAAGAAACACCGTTCACAACCAGTTGCGCCGAATGATCCGTCCCCACCACGTCCGCCAGTCCAGCCACCAGCACAGAAATCTCCGCCATGTCATCGGATGCGTCGTTCATATAAAAACGCACCGCGGCGGGCACGCCCATATACGCCATCGACCACTGGAACGGATCGCCGGATGGTGTACTGATGTTGTACAGATTGTTCTCAGAAAAGGTAGTCACATCCCTGTAGTGGCGAACCGGATTCTCACATCCCGCCTGGGACACCCGTTTTCGCCGCATCTTCTCCGGATTTCCCTTTGACATCACATATGCCTGAACGTCGGTGTATCGGTTGGGCGTCACCGCCCCCAGAAAGTAAATCCCCTCTCTGTCCATCAGTATGGGAACATTTTTTCCGTTCCGCGTAACCCGTATTCGACGTTGACTCCTGGCGCGCAACCCCAGCGCCGTCCCGATGTCGTCGTAGGGCACAAACTGCATCCCGCCCACATCGACCTCGGCGCTCACCGCCATTTTCCCTTCGTACGTCTTCATATGGGAGACGCCGGACACACCAAACAGGGCACGTAACCGGTCCATCACCGATGCGGTTTCCTTCTGTTGCCAGAGCGATCCCGGTCCCCGGGAAGGCCAGGCGGACATCCCGCGCATAAAAAAGTCCTCGTCCGTCGCTTCCATAATCGAATGGGAGGTCACCTCCCCACCATACGCCACATCGTCAATGCGGTATCGGTTCCCCTTTTCGCCCGCCGCATCAAAGAAGCTGTATCCTCTGCCAAAGGCGGTATCCCCAAGGCCGGGGATGGGCATGTGGTTCAGTCGTTGCCAATCTCTGCCGTCTTTCCGATACACATTAAAGCCGGCATTGTGTCGCTCAGCTCCCGTCTTCCAACTCAGCAACACGCCTCCGCTATCCAGCGCCACTGCCCAATGGGCCAGCATGCGGACAGAGAGCGGTTCTACATCGTCTCCGGTTCCGTCGTAAATGATAAAACCGTTTTCCCCTTCGTCGGGCTCCGGGGTATAATCGTTGGTGCTGACCAATCCCGAAGTCGACACCGAAACCCCCACTATATCGTTGGCATAATCCAGACCAAGGACATCGTACGGAATAGAAAACTCCGCAAAACTGCCGGAATAGGCGAACTCCCCTCCCGCCGGAATTAAATCATCGGTCAGTTCCAGGGTCACGTCCGCAATGCCGTCGAGGTCTGTGTCCAGATTCAGAAAGAAATCAATATCGAACCCCAGATAATTGGGATTCACCGTACCGGCCACTTCCACTGCCACGTACAGGTTGCCGTTTGATGGATCGGATGGATCATCGATATTGTCGTCGGTCACCCACACATTCACAATATCCCTGTGCTCCAGAAGCCCAAACAGAAAATCGATATCATCGCCATCCGAATAGGTCCAGGCATCCTGCGGCCAGTCCGAAATATCCCCATCAATGGTAGGGGTCGCATCTGCCATGGCGTTCAGAGAAAACAGAAATGTAACTGAAAGAATAGAAGAAATAGAATACTTGAGCATGCGGATTCCTCGAAGTTTCAGATTACGGATTCACAACCGGATACCAACATAGCATAAAATTAAACTAATATGGAAATAACTTAAAAAAAGTTGCCTCTGTGTCGGCTTTTTCACTCTGCAGCCTGTCATTGATAATCTATTTCCATGTAATACACCGTTTCCAATGCGCTTTCCTTTGCGCTTCTTTGTTCCCTTGCCTTTGATGCAACTGTCGTTAAGTTGTCGGTACAGCGAAGACGGAGGCAAACCCGGCATTGACTCATCCCTGATGACAACGGATGCACAGCCAACAAACAGCAGGTTTGGGGTCGGTCTGACTTCACCGCTGTTTTGATTTCGATTTTATAAACATGATGAGCGGTGGCACAGAGAGGCCAGTTATAATGAATGCGGCGCCCACCCATTCGTCGATGGTGGGCCATACACCGAAGGCGACGCTACCGAGAGGGAGGACCATGACAGCGCGAAACTGCTGGATGAGGCTACTTTCCACTGCGGGGAGATTGCGGGCGGCGCTCAGCAGGAGTTGGCGCGCCAGGCCCGGGCCGATTAATCCCGCCAGGAACACCGCCCCCCATTGCATGGGGGTAAAGTTCAGCAACTGGGTGATTGCACCGGGGACACACGCGAGAATTAAAGTGCCCCATAGTGAACGAATCCAGTTGCTCGCCACCAGCTCAACGCGGTTGGCGTACTTTCGCGAGAGCAGATCCATCAGGGCGAAACCCAGCGCGGCGCCAATGGCCCAGGCGACGCCCCAGTTGATTTCCACTCTCCCGGTCAGCGCAGCGCGCTGTGAAAAACCGATGCCTGTCACACATAATATTACCGCCCCCACCAGGTACATAGAGAGCTTTTCCTTTAACCATACCACGCTCAATATGGCGACAAACACCATGCTCATCTGAACAAACACACTGGCCAGCCCCGGATGCAATGCTGCAAAACCGAACCCCTGGGCCATATTGCCGAATGCGGCGCACAGGCCCAGTTTCCACCCCAGCGAAAGGGTGCTTCTGCGCACGTCTTTGGAGGCCGAAAGGAGACGTCTCCCACCCCACGGCAGGAGTAGCACGCTCACCGAGAGCAACAGGCCCAGCGCTGCGCCTGCGCCGTTCCCATCTCTCGCAGCATACTTGAACGGGATGATAAACAGGGTGGCCAGAAACGCTGCCCCCAACACTTTACTTCTTGCTTTCCACTGGTTGTTCGTCACGGGTTTTCAGTCTTCCTTGCGTCAGTACTCAGTTCAACTTCTCACTCAATCCGCCGAGCGCACAGCGTACTACCCTGGATCATGTCAACAACGCGACTTTTTTTTGGGGTATGTAAACCAATCAAATAATTATTATTGGGCGGCATTTGCAGGCTGCCCTGCCTGCCCCTTTTTGCGGATGCGGAGTCATCCCGTAACGGATTCTGCTATTCAGAGTCTGATTGCTTCATGCGTCCGGCAATCAATTCAATATCTCCGATGCCGCCATATCGCCAGGCAGCGTAGGCCATCAGCAGACTGCCGAGCTGGTGCTGTGCAGGATCGTGAACGATGAGCCGGTCGGCCCAGTCTTCCAGGGGTTCGCTCTGTTTTCGGGGCAGTATCGCCGAGACCTGTTGTTCAAGGGTAATAAACACGTGGTGCGCGGCGGCGTATGCCAACGCATCTTCGGCAGGTAATGTCTTTTTTTGAAGGCGGTGCCGGATAATTCCCCCCCACAGCAACAGCAATCCGGCGATGACCAGCGCCACCACCCACGGTTTCAGCTGGAGCAAAGCTTCTATTCCCCGCTGTATCCAAACCCATCCCAGATCGGCTATGTTCGAAACCGCTTTACTCCGGGTTGCCAACGCACCCGGCGGCGTGGGATCCATGGTGTACCAGCGGTCATTCAACCATACCTCGGTCCATACATGGGCGTGTTTCTCCCGTACAATGTAATAGTTCCCCATTGAATTGTATTCTTTCAGATAGTATCCCCCCACCACACGGGTCGGCACACCGACCGACCGGGCGAGCAGCGCAAATGCCGAAGCGAAATATTCGCAATGGCCTTTCGGGTTTCGGGTCAGAAAGTCTACAAGGGCATCTCCGGTTCGGGGGCGAGCGAACGTCAGCGAATAGCGATAGCCGGATTGAAGTGCCGACTGAATCCGGGACAGCATCTGCGCCGGTGGCCCTCTCCTTTCGATGTGTTGCGTCATCCAGCGGAGAAGTGTTCGCCGCAGGTTTTCGGGCACCGCGCTGTCATCGGCCACTGGAGGCAGCACTTGCGGTCGCTCCCCCGGCGCCAACAGCTGAACGCCGTAGCGCTCCACATTGTCCCGGTCGTTGTTCAGTTCGGCAATTCCCAGGGAGTCCATGGTGAGGGCGGCATTGGCGGTCACCTCTTCTGTATTCAGCGGCACAAAAATCCGGTGTTGTCCACCGGTCATCCGCACGTCCAGCGCCGTGGTATCGCGGTTCCCCCCGCCGGGCAGTGTGCGCATGGGCCTTGCGGAAATCGTATTTGTCCAGAATCGTCCGTTCCAGCGATTGTACACTACGCCTCGCAGATGGACAGGAATCTTCGGTCTGGCGAACACGCGAAAGACCACCTGATTCGACACAAACATCCGATTCACTGACCCCAGCTGAAGAACCGGACTGAATCCGGTGGCAGAAAATGCGAATCGCTCAAAGTACCTGGTCTCAAGCCAATTGTAGGCCCGGGGAATGGCCAGCATGAAAACGATACCGATTACCGCTCCCACTGTCAGTATCACAGCAGTCAACCCAAGTGTTCGGCCCCGTATATCCCGCAATCGATTCCCCGCGCCAGCCCCCCACAGAATTGCGACAACGGCAGGGCCGGAGATGTACCGGTACAGCGCCGTCGACGCGTCCAACCCGAGAAACAGCCAGCACGTGAAAAGTATAAATGCGTTCACGGCTCTGCCGCCTGCGGCGTTTCGAATCCACAACCGGACTGAAAAGAGCGCAACACAGAAAAAACATCCCATCGGACTCACGGCCCCCGCGCTTCCGGCAGACATGGCGTCTGTTGCCCGCCAACGGAAAAAAAGTGCGTACAACAAAGCGCCTGGAAGCAGAGACACGATGAGCTGTCCCATGGTGTCGAGTCGCAGATGAGCGGGAGATCCGGCGGCGGCTACCGCTACTGCTCCGAAAAGAAATATAGTCCAATCCCCAAACTGCCACCAGGTCGCGAACATGCAGATAAGCAGCGCCGGCAAAAATCTGAACCGTTCCCCCCGCGTCACAGCCACACCCCGCTGTCGTTATTCAGAGCTTCCAGCGGCACAGAAGTAATGCCGGGAGGGAACCCCTCTGCTGATGGTTTCGCCGTGACCACCAACACCCGCACCGGGATTTGACGATGCTCACAGAATGCGCGCATGGCCAGAACTTTGTCATTGAGATGCGACGTGATCACAAAAACGCCGGACAGTCTGTCCATGTGGCGCACCAGTTCAGCGGTCAGTACATCCGGTTCCAGGGGAGCCCCGGGGGTCACGGTGGCCAGCAAATCGAGTCCCTGTTGAAAGAAACCGAGACTGCGACCGATGGTCAGGTTGTGAATGTGATTTCCCGTACACACAATATCGACCAGGGCGTCGCGGCCGGAAAGATATGCGAGAATCCCCGCAGCCAGCGATACCGCGCCTTCGAACCGCGCTTCCCGAAGACCATGCTGATGTATGTCGAGAACAATTCCCATTCGGGTAAAAAATTCCTGCTGGTACATTCGCACGTGGGGAACACCAACGCGCGCCCAGGTGCGGGCGTGAAGATCACGTGCCCTGTCTCCTCGCTGGTACGGACGCACACCAGCCAGTTCCATGGCTTCCCCCGTGTGGGCCACCATGGGTACCCCGCCCGGATGACATCGCTCGCGCAACGGCAATTCCAACCGGTGAACCGTGGGAACCTGCGGAAGCACAAGGATTTCAGCAATACTGCTCTGTATGGCAGGACCGCACGCAATCCCCAGGGGCAATACACGCATGGCCATCGTCGGCATCAGCGAATGTACCCCACGGGCACTGAATGTCATCACCGCACTGGATTGCACCTGGCCGCCGCCGACAATTGTCGATACGGCGTCCGGTTGTGACTTGTATTTGCCGTCCCAGGTTAAAAAGGGCCACTGAATCCGCACATCCCGTACCGTGGTGCCACTGTTGACCAGAAGCGCCGACAGCGAGAGGGGCGCCCCCGCCCTCACCCGGTGAGGGATTTCAATTTTCAGTTGAACCCGGGGTAGAGAATACCATCTGCGAAACAACAGGGAGGCCGCAATCAGGCCAGTGATGACAGACCATAGGATGTATACAACGAACTCCGCCACGTTGAGTCCCAATGCGCCGGCAAACAACCAGAACAGCAGAAGTCCCCGCCCGACAGGAGTCAATGCGAGATAGAGTCGATAGGAGCCCCCCAGCCATTTGTGCCGCCCCGAATTCAACCACGCCATTCGTTCTTCTGCGCTCTGCGGCACAAGGACGTGATTGAAGCGGGCAAAGTTCATGATGGAATTGGCTCCTCTGCACAGATGGCGGCAATGAGCTGTGCTGCGGACTTTCCGCCATATCTGGCGGCTGTCCCCAGCACAATGCGATGGGTCATGCAGTTTTCAAAAAGTGCCCGGACATCTCTGGGGGACACATATGACCGCCCCGCCAGATACGCCCTGGCCTGGATGGCCCGGTACAGGGCCAGCGACGCCCGCGGGCTGCAACCGATTTCAATACCGGGTTCGCTGCGCGTTCGGGTCACGAGCCGCAGCATGTATCTGGCCACATCATCCGATACCTCCACTGCAGCCACATCTCTTTGAAGCTGGGGCAGAATATCCGCACCGAGAACTGTCTGAACGCCGTCGAGCGGATCACCATCCCGCCGGTCTCTGAGCATTTCCAGTTCTTCCGCCACCTGGGGATAACCGGGAGACAGACGCATCATGAACCTGTCCAGCTGTGCCTCGGGGAGCGGATAGGTTCCCTGAAACTCAACGGGATTCTCAGTGGCAATCACCATAAATGGCGAAGCCAGCTTATAGGTATTACCATCCACGGTCACCTGTTGCTCATTCATTGCCTCCAGCAGAGCAGACTGGGTCCGTGGGGATGCCCGGTTGATTTCATCGGCGAGGAGCAGATGGGTGAACACCGGTCCCCGGTGAAATGTGAACGACCCGTCCTGTGGATTCAGCACATTGGTTCCCAGCAAATCGTGGGGGAGCAAATCCGGCGTGAATTGAATGCGAGAAAACGTTAATCCCAATGTTCGCGCGAGTGCCCGGGCCAGTGTGGTTTTGCCGACCCCCGGCACGTCTTCCAGCAACACGTGTCCCCTTGCGAGAAGGCAGAGCAGCAGTTTTTCCACCACGTCCGCCTTGCCTCGAATCACCGTGCCAATCTGCGATTGAACCTGCTGAAGGTGGCTATTTTGTTTGATGTTTTTCATAGTGTGAACTGATATGCGGCGCTCAGCGGTTATCAAATACCTTCATCCACCTGGAACCCCTCTGCCTTGAGCGCTTTGGCAAATCGAAGTTTATCCTGGGATCGAAGCCAGGCATCCTCTCTGGACACCACGTTTTTCCGGACGTAATTCAGTAACGCTTCATCCAGCAATTGCATTCCTCGGCCTTTTCCCGACTCAATATAAGACATCAGCTTGGCCGCATTTCCTTCCCGGATAATATTGGGCAAACCGGGTCCATCCAGCAGTACTTCGATAGCCGCGATCCGTCCCGGCTTATCTGTCCGTTTCAGCAACTGCTGCGCCACCACTGCGCGCAGCGAATCCGAGAGCATCCCCCGAATCTGAGTTCGCTGTGCCGCCGGAAACGAATCCACCAGTCGATCAACGGTCTTGGCCGCACTGTTGGTATGAAGTGTTCCCAGAACCAGAATGCCCATCTCCGCTGCACTGATGGCCAGCTGCATCGTTTCGATATCCCGCAATTCCCCCACCAGAATCACGTCCGGATCCTCATTAAGGGCATCAAACAATGCGGAAGAAAAAGAAGCCGCATGATTGCCCACCTCCCGCTGTACAATAAAGGATTTGCGGGTACGGTGCACGAACTCGATGGGATCTTCGATGGTAATAATGTGCAAGGATTTCGTCCGGTTAATACGATCAATAATGGCCGCCAGGGTGGTGGATTTTCCGCTGCCGGTGGGCCCCGTCATCAGCACCAGCCCGCGTTTCAATTCGGAAATTTTCATGACAGATTCGGGCAATCCCAGTTTTTCGAGAGGAACAATCTGTTCCGGAATGCGACGAAACACCGCTCCGGGTCCGCGAACATGCATGAAGTAATTGCATCTGAAACGGCTGATACCGTCAATACCGTATGAAAAATCGAGGTCATTATTGGCCCGATAAAATTCCCATGCTGTGGGAGAACAGATTTCGCGCATCAATCCGCGAAGCCGGGCAGGATTGAGGGGCTTGTCGGCAACCCGCTTCAGCTCGCCATCGATTCGCATCCGCACGGGTTCTCCGGCACTGAGATGCAAGTCCGAGGCGCCGCTTTCAACCATTTTTTTAAGCAATTTATCCAAACCAGCCATGCTCAGGTTTCCTCCCTGCAAAATTGCTCATAGGTTGATTCGCTGATTTCGCTCCTGTCCAGCATCTCCCGGGCATAGTCCGCAAACGTTCGATTGCCGATGTCCATACTCATGCGGATTGCGTTAGGCATCTGATATACCTTGCTTTCGCGAATCAGATTGCGAATCGCAGGAGTGGTAAATAGCAGCTCCATTACCGGTAGCTGCCCGGGTTCCCCCTTTCTCTGAACCAGCCGCTGACAAATCACCCCCCGCAGACTTTCAGAAAGCATGGAACGAATCTGGTGCTGCTCGTCCGGCGGAAAGATATCGAGCACCCGATTGACTGTGCGCACAGCGTTGTCGGTATGCAATGTGGCAAACACCAGATGCCCCGTTTCCGCTGCGGAGATGGCAAGCCGCGCCGTTTCCACGTCATTCATCTCCCCTATCACAATCACATCCGGGTCCTGCCGCAACGCGGAACGCAACGCACTGGCAAAGTCTTCGGTGTGGCTGCCCACTTCCCGCTGAGTGACCACCGAACGGAGATTCCGATGTAAAAATTCAACGGGTCTTTCCACGGTAATGATATGATGCTGACGCTCCCGGTTAATAATATTGACAAGGGCCGCCATGGTACTGGTTTTGCCGCATCCAATCGGACCAGTCACCAGAACCAACCCCTGAGAATACGTAGTGAACTTGGCCAGATTGGATGGCAGATTCAATGAAACCAGAGATCCCGGTCGGCCGGGAATCAACCGAAACACCCCATTTACCCCCGCCATATGCCTGAAAATACTGGCTCGCGCCCGACCGGACTCGTTGAGCGGAATGCACTTCAACACATGATGCGAGAAGGCAAACTCCTCTTTTTCCTCTTCCGTCAAAATGGATTGCAATACTTCAGACGTCTGTCCGGCGGTTAAGGCAGCCTGTCTGGAACGCACCAGTTTTCCAAGGTGTCTGAGCACCAGGGGTTGCCCCGCCATCACATGCAGATCACTGGCGCCGTGCTTCAACGCGGAGCCAAGCCATTTCTGAATCGTCTCGTTTCCTGCGCCTTCCGCTTCCAGTTGCGCCTGCGCCACCTCCTCCGGTAGACGAATCATGCGCGATTGCTCTTTTTTCACGCCTTTCACGTAGGCCTGTTGCGCGCGGATGCAGAGCGCCAGATTCTCCTCCGAGATGAACTGCTGTTTGACAGCCAACTCGCCAATCCGAAAAAAATTGCCCGACTGAGATTGAAGTTGCAAACAGTAGTCGCGCTGCTGTTCGGTAATAAAGCTGTTATCCACCATAATCTGACCGAGCAATCCCCCGGAAACCCGCAATCCATAGTATGGAATCGCACCTGTGTTGTCAGAGGGAAAAGATGGCATGGCCGAAACGCTTCGCTGATCGCTCACTGGGTTTCTATTTCGCCCGGTCTGGGGTGGCGGCGGGGGGCTGCCGGGTTTGCGCCCTTCCCGCAACGCCCCGACCGGAGGTTCAGCTATCTGGCTTGTACGGCCGGCAACCCCGGTTTCTGGCGTCACTCTTTTTCGGGAAGGCACCGGTGGCGGCCCCTTCAGTTTCATGGTGGTCCCGGCGCTCTTCTCCCGATGAAATGCAGATGGATCTCCGACGGATAAATCGACACCGATTTCATCCGGTTCATCAAGGGTAAGCACCGGATTGTCCTGAAATAATCGATTGTTTTTTGAACCGGAATTTTTTTCGTCCGACAAAACGGTCTCCTCCGCCATAGAATAAGACCTGATTCACCCAGTTGTCAGGGCACGCAAATCTCCCGAATATAGCACTACTTTATATCACAATTTCCCATGGTTTGCCCCGCAGAAGCAATGATATTGCCATTTATACCGGAACCAAATTTATTTTGCCGTTCATTATCAAATCTACCATTGACTTAATTTCCATAATTTGCTTGACTTAAAATATTCATTAAAATCTAAAAAGGGGGCTTTCGTGACAGCACAACGAGATGAAGTAGCTTATAAGCGATGCTACGGCAGCCTGATGTCTCTGGACAATCGGTCAATCATCTTCTGCAGTATGGCACTGGATGTGGCTATCAGGGAAGCGAGAGCGCTCGTACGCGCCACCGTTGAAGATCGTCAGGTCCTCATCAATGCCGGAATCGATCACACAGTCATTGACTCTCTCGCCGATCGGGTGGATGCATTTGCATATGTCGCCGACCAATATCATACTGCAACGACAATCGATCCGATCGCTTTGCGCCAATGGAACCAGTCGTACCGTAAAGGCTATGAAACAAGAAACTATCTGATTCGGTTCCTGAATATCGCATTCCGCGACCAACCGGAACTCCTGTTGAAGATTGACCAGCGGACAGGCGACGGACAGGGACATCAGGACATGCTGGAGAGCCTGCTCATCCTCAGCAGCCTTGCCGAAAGCAATACAGAGCTCCTCAGGGCCATTCCCATGTTCGACACATCAAAAATCTACGAGGCGAGAAAATTGTATCTTTCTCTCAGCGAGCTTCTCAATCGGGCCTGTATCAATAGGGAGAAGGTGACAGAAGCAAAAAATATGCTGAATCGTGCCTACACCCTGTATCACCAGGCCGCTTGTGAAATCCGGACTGTAGGTCAATATCTGTTTCAGGGAACAAGCAGAGTCCGGCTGTATAGCAGCAATGCACACAGCTCAAATCCTCCCGGGAATATTGCAGGTCCCAGTCCCGAAAACATGGTCGGCCGGGACAATTCACCGCATCTCTCGTCCGTATCCCCAGATGATGACTTCAGCTGACTTCGGCGATATTTTCTGATGGTTCAGTGTTTACGCAGGAATTGAATCAACTCGCGATTATAAACATCCCGGGACTGAACATGGATGGAATGCGCCCCGTGAGGGAAATACCGAAACTCAACGTCCGGCATCATCGGTTTCAGCGCGTTCACATCATCCGGCCATACCGCCGTATCCTCCCCCCCATAAACCAGCCAACCCGGAATGTTCAACTCGCCCACTTGTCGGTACGCATCCCGGTAATCCCCCACCAGGTCGGTGGTAAACATACTGCATACCGCATGCTCAAAGCCAGTGATGCTGGCCTGTCTTGCAAACAAATCGTTATAGCGTTCCATATTCACCCCTGCACCTTCCCACTGCTTATTGGCGCGCACATGCAACACCTTGATCATCGCCACCCGGAGCAGAAAATCTCCCAGCAGTGGTGTATTGCATACCCAGAACGGTGCCCTGGCATGTACGGAATTCACCACCGGCGACAATAACGCAATTCCGCGGACCATTTCCGGATTCTCGGCTGCAAACTGAACCGCGATGGCACCGCCAAGAGAATGGCCAAGCAAAAACACAGGCTCTTCAATCTTCAGCCAATTGAGCAGCTCTCTCACCTGAGAAACATACAGCTCCCGTGTGTAATCAATTTGCGGTCGGTCAGAAAGCCCCCGACCAAGGGCATCAAAACGCAGCACCTGAAACCCTGCATTCAACAGGGAATCCACCTGTAAATCAAAATCCCAGATAGAAACCGTGGAACCATGCAGCATGACTACCAGAGGTCCACTCCCGTTTCCGAGCAGTTCATAATGGGTCACCCCATCCCGCAATCGAGCATATTCCCCCCCGAATTGTTCCCGAATCTGTTCGTTCAACGGGAGAGACTCCCGTTGACACCCGAAATATAAAATCACCATGGCTCCCACAAGGATTGAAAGCGCAATTCCAGTTCTTCGAAGCCATGATTTCCAGTTGGTGCGCATAGCCCCTTATAAAATTCCTGATTTCAGGGCACAAGCTCTTTGTCGCCCGTGAAGCGGTTTACAATGAAAAATCTCAATCGAAATCAGCATCGACGCCCTGGTACTGTTTTATGTTGTACGGCAATCCCAAAAAGGCTAATAAGGGCTTCTCTGGCGTGTTCGCAATGGCACTTTTTTAATGAGACTCCGCTATGCCGACCCGCGGGGATCTGTACCTTGTCGTGGCGTGCAAGCCGGTCATAGCGCATCGGAAGCCGGAAGCGGCAACACGGAGCCCACCTTTTTTAGGACGCGGAGTCGTTATCGTGTCCAGAACGGCACGCCGGACCTTTTCATGATTTAACGGGAATCGCCTTTAAAGATGCTTTTCCATCTTTCTCATAGACGTTGAATTTCACGGATTTACATCCATAACGCGCCACAAGCGCATCTCTATTTTTCTTGAGCGTGATTTCGAATCGATCAAAAGTCAGCCCTTCCACTGATTCCCCGAGCTTCTGCTTCAGCGCAACAAACTCCTTGTGAATCTGCCTGAAATACGCGTTTTCATCAATTGCCGACTGCGGCCCGGATTTCGGCACCACATTGGATGCTCCCGGGGGAGGACCAAGTGGTTTCTGTGGCCCGGTCAGTGACGGTTTTCCTGCTCCTCGCGGAGGCGTGGGGCCAATTTCGCCAGGTTTTCTCGGCTTCGCATCCGGCGGTGGCGCCTCAAGGGCGGACGGGGGAGCGGGTATATCGTCACTTTCATCTTCGGAAAACCGGAAAGCGGCACTGGACAAACGCGAATCTGATGTTTTGTCCCCCAGAATGGAAGACACATTTCTGCCCGCGGAGTCTCCAACGTTGGCCATCACCGTTCTCAACTTTATATCCATGGTCTTGTTGAACGCCATGGCAATTTTGCGGACATTTCGTGTGAACTTGTACACATTCAGCTGGTCCTTCACATCCGCTTTTTCCAACGCAGAAATCGCCTTGTACAATTTTCGGATGGGTCGTTCACTCTCAAGGAAATTCCAGAACCACCCAAGCAGAAGAATGAGCAGTGCACTCCCAGTCAACAATACCCAGGGAATATTTTCCACATCCTGAGACCCGGCTTCTTCATAGATTGATGTAAGCTCAATTGGCCGACTCACCGGAACAATCACTGCCCAGCCAACGCCATTCAGCGCCGCTTCTCCCCGAATTCGAGAAAACACTGCCAGAAAATCCTGCTCGCCTCCCTCAATGCGACGAACATCGCTTCGCCCCTTACCTTCGTATGACTTGTCGCTCTCCAATGACTCCAGCAGTTTGGCAATCTCAGAATCCTTGGCACGGGGGAAGTCGCTCTTTTCCGGGTTACCCACTGCAACCATCATGGCGTTGGAAAAAAATGCCACCTGAGCGGTGTTCGAAAACTTGCTTGCCAACGAATCTGTCAGCAGCATTCCATGAACGACTGCCCCTACATATTCGCCGCCGTAAATAACCGGTCTCGCAGCAATCAGGTACACATCGCTGCCCAGCTTCCATACATCGTCCCGGACATAGCCGCGCAATGCGGCTTCAACAGTGGGAAAGCCTGCGAGGTTGAACCCATTCTCCCGCCCTTTTCTTCCGGTCTTCACAAGCACTTCGCCATCGGTCCCGATTGCCAGCAACATGGTTGCGCTGTATTGACCGAGCTCTTCGTTTTTCCGATTAAGTGCCGTCAACAATTTGGGCCGATATTCATCAAGCTTCTTTGGCGCGCGCGCAATAGCTGACATGCTGGACGTTACTTCCGCATCAGCCGATACTGACAGCAGAACATCCAATCGCTTGCGGGCATGCAAGGTAAAGCCGATTTCCAGCTTGTCCAATTCCTTATAAAGAGCCCCCATGGCACTCTCTTCGCGTTCCCGATTCACCAAATCCCGTGCCAGCATCACTACCGACAAACAGATGGTTAACGCGATTACTAAAAGCAGTGTCCAAAATCGAGATATAAACATATAACCTCTACATGTATCGGATTATCAAACCGGCTAGTTGTTAGTTTCTTTTTTTTCAGCGGTTTCTTCTGTTTTCTCAGCAGTATCTGCCTCTTCGTCCGCGGCGGAATCATCATCTGCAGACCCATCTATTTTTTTTAAGGTCACAGCGATTTCCTGTTTCTTTCCGGAAACTTCAAATTTCTTCTCCACAATCCATCTGCCGCGAAAAAACACTTTAAGCGTGTATTTTCCTTCTTCCATATCCTCGACTGTAAACGCACCGCTCGAAGATATTTCCGGCACATACGTCGCTGGCGTCGCCACTACCCACCCCTGAAAATGGGGGAATAACTTGCACCTTACCTCAAAAACACCGGCGCTATAAAAATCTATGGGGCGAAACGAATTGCTGCCCTGTTTCTGGGGCTTGAAGTCGTGTTTTCCCGTTGCATACAGCTCATGGTCAAATGGGGATTTCATAATGAATTTAATTCGGCTTTTCGGTCGAATAATAACAACATTGCGCTCCAGTGAACCGGTCAGCACATTCAGGGACAATACAGGATCCGCTTTGGGCTCAGGCGCACCTTCCCTGAAAATCGCCACGCCGATATCGGATGTCAGGTCAACTCTCTCAGATGCCAATGGCCGGACGCCATTGGGTTCATTCCAGTATCCGCGCGCCGTTGATGACTCAGAGTCTTTGCGTAGCTGATCCAACTGTCCAATGAACTTTTTTGAAACCGTTATCTTCCCCGTCAGATTCGTAGCAGAAACTGAAAAGTTAATCAGCGCTATCAATGAAATAATTACTACCGTCAGAAATCTATGCATCCACTCTCTCCGTACATCTTCCGATGTGATAATTATCATATGAATTAATGCATCGAACAATGATACATCTGTTCGTAGGAAAACATTTTACCCCCAATATCAGCGCTACTCAAGCAATTGTTTTTTTTAAAAAAACTTCTGCGGGCGCATCGTTGTTCCGCACGCTGACCTGATCTTTTTCGCATTTTTAAACCGGCGATGAATCCACATCCACTCATCGGGATACATCCTGATCCATCTCTCCACAATCCGGGAAATGCGGGTCATCAAATCGAGCATATCCGCCTCATTTTTCCGGTACTCCGATACTTGCTGGCCGACATGTGCATCGCGCGCATTCCAAACCAGCTCCGGTTCTATCACCACACGATGATAACCACACGGGTGCCGATGAATCATCACTGGCAGCAACGCCGCACCGGACACCATTGCAAGGCGGGCTGCTGCCGGAGATGTCCACACCTGATATCCGAAAAAGGGCACCGGGATACCACCACGTGTCGGGGATAGCCGCTGATCGACCACCAGTCCCAGCACCTTTCCCGCTCTCAGCCATCGGACAACTTCAATGGGGTGCGTCCTCTCTTCAAACACTCTGACTCCCAACTGCTTCCGTCTGGTCATCCAGAAATCATTCACTGATTCCCGGTGCAAAGTTTTGCTCACCACCCCGAGAGGGGTGCCTTCCATGGCGCGATTGCAGGCTAACAAATCAAAATTGCCCAGATGGGCGGTGACCACGATAACACCTCTGCCGCCGGCTCTGGCGCGATGAAAGTGTTCCATTCCTTCCACCGATACGCCACGCACAATCGAGGCGCTTCGATGAATTCCGATAAATTCAACAATATTTGTACAAAAATTTCGATAGAATGCGCGAGCGACCCGCCGATGCGTCCGACATTGACCGGGAAACACTTTTTCGAGATTATCAAAAACAACGGTTCGGCGAACTCTGAAAATGTAATACCAGAGCGTTCCCAGTAGCCATCCCGTCGCGCGACTGAACCCGGCAGGCAGAATCCTCAGAACCGTGCCAGTCAGATTTAAAATGGCCACTGCGACAGAATATCCCACAGTACCATAAACTCTCATGTACTGTAACTTCTGCGATATCGATGAATGGAAACGTTCAGCAACAGACCGAACCCCAGCATGAATGTCAGGATGGATGACCCACCGTATGAAAACAACGGAAGCGTGATCCCCACCACCGGCATCACCCCCATAACCATCCCCAGATTAATCACCACGTGCCAGAAAATAATCGACCCGATACCCACTGCAATTACGGAACCGAATCGGTCCCTGGACTGCGAAGCAATTCGGATGCACCACATCAACAGAAACAGGTACAGAAACACCAGTCCGGCAGCCCCGAGAAAACCATGCTCCTCTGCGAACACCGCAAAAGGAAAGTCGGTACGACATTCGGGCAGAAAATGGTGCGGTCCCGCCGTGCCCTGAAGATATCCCTTGCCGGTCAGCTGGCCGGACCCAATCGCAATCATTGACTGGTTCGCATGCCAACCGGCACCCAATTTATCGGCTTCCGGGTCCACGAACAGATTCCAGAAGGAAATCACCCGCTGCTTCTGATAGTCCTTGAGCAGATAACTCCATCCGATGATTGCAACGATTGGTGTAGACAGGAGTAACGTTATCGTTGAACGAAAGGTAAGCCGCGTCAGCATCATGATGCTGAAAAAAACAAGAAGACACAACAATGCCGTGCCCAGGTCCGGTTCTTTGAGAATCAGAACCATTGCCAGACCGGTCATCAGCGCTGGAAAAAAGATATCTTCAAGCTTACGGCCCTCTGTCTTGGGGTCGTGATGGAGGTATTTGGCCAGTCCAACAACGAGCAATACCTTCATCAGTTCAGACGGCTGAAATCTGAACTCACCAATAGCGAACCAGCGCACCGATCCACCAACCTCCTTGCCCAGGAGCAGCACAAGGATGAGCATCAGAATACCGCCGCCATAGAAAAAATAGCCGTACCGTTCGTAATGCTTGTAGTCAATGATGGCGACAATGAAGGCCCCGATGCCGCCGAGCACAACCCAGTACAACTGCGTGAGATAGAGCTCCGGAGCGCCGGAAGCAACTCCAGTGCTGTACAGATTCAGAATCCCAACCGTGGAAATCAGGAAAATCACAGTGACGAGAACCCAGTCGAATTCGTCTCGTCTGTTATATACGAGAGAGCCTGCCATTCGGTAATTTCAATGCTGGTGAGCGGACGCCGTTGTAGGTGCAGAATCCTCCACAGGAACACGCACTTTTTTTGATTTGGTCTCCGACGGAGAATCCGCCAGTAATGGTGCTTCATGTCGAGGGGCAATTTCATCAAAATAGCGTCTTGCGATTTCCACTCCAACGGGCGCTGCGTGCTCACCACCCGCGCCACCGTGCTCAATGAGTACGACAATTGCTATTTCAGGATTCTCAGCAGGGGCAACCGATGCGAACCAGGCATGGTCCCTGTTCTGATAATAGAATTCAGCCATGGTGTCGCCCTTTTTCCGCGAATGCTTCACCACCTGGGCGGTTCCGGTTTTTCCCGCTATCGAAATCGATTCGTTAAACGCGGAATTGGCCGTGCCCTTCTCATCCGCGACAACGCCAACCAGTGCTTCCATCACCAAATCGATATTGCTTTTACTCACAGATACTCGCCTCTTGATGATGGGCTGAAAAGATTTCACAACTTCACCATCCGGCGTTTCAATACTTTTAATAACCTGCGGTTGATACAGCGTTCCACCATTCGCCATCGCAGAATACGCGGCTGCTACCTGCATCAGTGTGACCTTGGTATTTCCCTGTCCAATGGATGCATTCAATGTGTGACCGATTCTGAATTGCCCCGGGAAATTCTTATCGTACCATTCGCGGGTCGGTATATGTCCCGCAGCTTCCGTGTTGTAACCAATCCCTGTCTTCTGCCCGAATCCGAACTCACCGGCATATCGTGCAATCCGATCCATTCCCGTCATTTCAGCCAGGTTATAGAAGTATACGTTACAGGACTGCACAATCGCGTCGTAGAGAGTCATATCGCCGTGAGAATGTGTACATTTGAAAATGCGGCCACCAAACTCGTGAAATCCACTGCAGTTGAAAACGTCGTCGGGAGTGACAATTCCCTCTTCCAGCGCGGCAAAAGCAGTGAATGGTTTAAAGACCGATCCGGGGAAATAGTTTTCGTAGACCGTTTTATCAATGCGTGGGCGATATGGATTTTCGTTGATTTCGTCGTTTTCCTGGAAAGTCAGTCCAGAGGTCATTTTATTTGAATCAATAGATGGTCTGCTGACCGCGGCGAGAATGCTGCCATCGTGAACACTCATCACAACCGCAGAAGCGGACGGATGGCCACTGAGCGCCTGTTTCGCCAATTTCTGCAACGCGATATCCAGGGTCAACGTAATGTCGTATCCCGGACTGGGCTCCTGCATACTGGCATCCGGAAGCAGATTTTCAGTTTTCGCTCTTGAAAGAGGCAGCCCACGTGCATCCACCACTTTCTTTTTCCAACCGCGAATTCCCCTCAATTCCGCTTCATACGCGCGCTCAATCCCCTTCCGCCCGGTCAAATCTCCTGCACGATACTTATCAACGATGTTATCGTCCTCTTTAGCCCGCAGAATGTCATCCGCATTCACTTCATTCATATAACCGATGACATGGCTGGCAACTTCTCCATAGGGGTAGTAACGCCTGGGCTCGTCGACCACATCAATTCCCGCCAGCTCATCCTGGTGCGCCTTGACAGCAGCCAACTGCTCGGGGGCCATATTCTCCAGCAGCGAAATCTGCTGAAACCGACGCATGTCCCGACTGTCTTTTCTGAAGTCGTTCAGCTTTTCCGACATCTGCTGTGCTTCCTGCTCATCCAGTCCGAGCAGCTCCACCAGTCTGGCAAATCCAGTGCCCATATCAACATAATGAGGAATGGCAACCAGTGTATGCGATGGCATACTTGTGGCCAGAACCCGCCCTTTCGCATCGAATACACGTCCGCGAACCGCTGGAAGAGATACTGTGCGGATAACGTTGTTCAAACTCTTCTGATGATAGTCATCACCATTCAGCAACTGAAGATACACAAGGCGACCTATGAAAACCAGAAAGGTCAGAAACACAAATATTCGCATCCAACGATACCGTCGGCGAAATTCCGAAAGCTCATTTCTTGGCGAGATGTACATTATCGTCGAATTACCTTTCCTCTGCTGGCGTTGCGTCGGGCGGTCACGGAGAATTGTTCAATCCATCTCATGCCGCCGAATACAAAAGGCGCAACCAATGCTGTGGCTCCAGCGCGCAAGCCTACTATTTTTGCATGGGTAAGTAAACTCCCAAAATCCTGGTCGAACAGTGCGCGAATCGCCAGAACCACACCTCCGGCAACGAGCACCAGGAACCATGCTAGTATAATCTCAAAAATCCACCCCTGCAGAAAAAGTCGCCATGCTGCCAGTTTGGAAATCAGAAATACTGCAACCGATACAAATGTGAACAATCCGATAGGACTGCCGGCAAACGCATCCATCATATAACCAATAGAAAACGATACAATCGCCCCTCGACCCAAATCATGATCATGAAGCCCCATATACAGAACAACAGTTAAAGCCGCGTTGGGAACAAACATATCCCAGGGAACGAGATGTGCAAAACTGGACTGAAGTACCAGCAGGAGAAACGCAAAAAGAATTGTACCTGTCGTTCGCATTCTTCGGTCTATCTCAATTCTTCGGCAGCCGGATGCATTCAAGAATACCGGTTGTCACGGATTATCGCTCTGACTCTTCGTTGATGTCCCCTTCGTGGGCTGTATCCATAATCACAAACACTTCGCGAAGTCTTGAAAAATTCACTGCCGGTTCCACCACTACCTTCTGAAACAATCCGGTGTTTTCCCGACGGACTGACTTGATGGTCCCCGCCAGTATACCTTCCGGGAATTTTCCTCCCGTTCCGGATGTAAACAGCTGGTCGCCTTCCTGCACTTCGTCCGATCGAAGCAGATATTCCACCTCGCAGGTGTACCTGTCCAACTCGCCGGTGCCCCGCAATATCCCCTGAGCGCCATTTCGCTGCACATATACCGGGACATAGCTTTTGCGATCCACCGACAGCATGACATCGGCATACTCTCCTTCGAAACGCGCAATCTGTCCTACCAGCCCCTCAAACGTCACCACCGGCAGCCCTTTTTTCAGGCCTTCATGCTCGCCGATATCCAGATGAATCCGATCGACGCGAAACTGTTCGGAAATGCCGCGACCGACCACCCGGGCCACTACCCGCGACGCACGAAGTTGCCCGCTGAATGTTTCCTGAAACATCAGCATTCTGCGAAGTCTCCGCACTTCCTGTTCTGTTTTCAGAAAGAGACTGTTTTCCGCCGCCAATCTCTGATTCTCAAATCGCAGGCGCTCGTTTTCTTCCTGTGTATTCACGAGAAAAATATAGTCGGTCCAAATATTTCCGATGGTCTCCGCTGTTGCGGTTGTCGCCCACTGGATGGGCGTTGAAATGGTGAGGAGAACGCGATCCAATGCAGTCAGTTTGGCCGGGTCCGCAAGGTTGGCCTTTAAAAAGAGAAAAGGCGTCACCAGTGCTACGATACAGATGAATACATTCTTGTAACGTGCGAGAAACGACATGCGGTCTGTACGCTCAATTCATGGTGATCTCTCGAAGGAGATCCAGATTGTCCAGCGCCTTCCCGGAGCCAAGTACAACAGCAGATGTGGGATCATCAGCTACCATGACCGGCAACCCGGTTTCCTCCCGCAACAACACATCCAGATTGCGCAATTGCGTGCCGCCGCCGGAAAGGACAATTCCTTTGTCAATAATATCGGCTGACAATTCAGGCGGGGTGTACTCCAACGCGGCCATGACCGCCTGCACAATCGCATTTATGGGTTCACTCAACGCTTCGCGAACTTCATCGGAATTAATTTCCACAGTGCGCGGTACGCCCGCAACCAAATCGCGGCCCTTTACCTCGTATGTGTAAACTTCCTCTGATGGATAAGCGTTGCCAATCTTTATTTTTATTTCCTCAGCAGTTCTCTCGCCAATCGCCAGATTGTATTTGCGCTTCAGATACTCCATGATGGATTCATCCATCTTATCCCCCGCAACCCGAACTGACCGTGAATACACGATTCCCGCCAGTGAAATCACCGCCACCTCTGTGGTTCCACCACCGATATCCACAATCATACTTGCCGATGGTTCCGTGACAGGCAGCCCTGCACCGATGGCAGCCGCCATGGGTTCCTCAATC
This sequence comes from Polyangia bacterium, assembly GCA_050287845.1. Classification (GTDB taxonomy): domain Bacteria; phylum Myxococcota_A; class Polyangia; order JAAYKL01; family JAAYKL01; genus JAFGXQ01. The sequence goes on along the minus strand of JBNKCR010000148.1, from coordinate 90,356 downwards.
AGAAACACTTCCCTCGCCCCGGCGTTTTCAGCGGCTTCCTTCACTGCGCGTCTTTCAACCTGGGTAACCCCGAATGGCACACAAATGATAATTCTGGGTTTCACCAACGTTTTCCGACGATGTACTTTATTAATAAAATACTTAATCATTGCTTCAGTCACTTCGAAATCCGCAATGACACCGTCTCTGAGTGGCCGAACGGCCTCAATATGTCCCGGCGTTTTTCCGAGCATCTCTTTTGCAGCGGTTCCCACCGCCAATACTTTTTTTATTCCCCGCTGATCTGTCTGTACTGCAACCACAGAGGGCTCGCAGCAAACAATGCCACGCCCTTTCTCATAAATCAGAGTGGTCGCCGTCCCAAGATCAATCGCAAGGTCGCTGGACAACAGGCTGTGGAGCCAATCAAAAATCATATGTATTTCCCAACACTCTTTTCGTAAAAGTGCATCAAAATCTTATACCAGATATAGCCCGCATTCGGGCCCCTTCGATAACCGTTTGAAATTATTGTATTTTATGCAAACCCTGCAAAAATCAGCCATTGTACTAACAAATCTCAATATATCTTTCAAGGAGATTTACTCTCCGCTGATGGTTTTACTGCAATCAAATATGCTGGCGCGTAAGTCAACGCAATTATAATAGAAATAATTGAAAATGAATACATGAACGTACGAATAGTATTCGCTCCTGTATTAAGAATAATACATTACCTTACATTAAACTACTTTTCCGTCGAAGAAATATTACAAACCATTTGCGTTTCGTCGCGCTCTCTGTAACATTGCGCGCGTTTATTTTACAATTTCGCGAAAGCGTAAATTTGCTTGCGCCTGAGCAACGATTTAATAGGACAGGTAATTCCGGAGGAAAAGTAATGCTCGAATTTATTCGAAATCACGTGGGTGGCCTTGTTGGTCTGCTAATTATTGGTGCGTTGTCATTTGTATTCGCCGTTTCATTTGGACAGCAGAGCCAGGGCTGGGGGCGCGGTGCAGGCGACGATACCGCTATCACGGTAGATGGTGTGGAACTTTCAATGGCCACCCTGGAGTATGCGATTAACATGAACACAAATCGGGACATTGCAAAAGACAGTCCCGAATACGCATCACTCAGACAGCAGGCAGCAAAAGGACTCATTGAGCGCCAACTGCTTCTCACCATGGCCGAGAAAGCCGGCATTTCCGCGTCCACAGATGAAGCGCAGGAAAATATTATCAAAGGCGAATTTTTCATCACTCGCCCCATTTCCGCAATTGTGACCCAACTGGGTTTCCAGAGAATGTACGGTGAGCTGTCTCCTGATCGGGTTGTCTCAATTCTGGTGAAAGACGGCCACCGCGCGATGCTGGGACGTTTTGTGGATGCCAAAGGCAAATTTGATGTGAAGTCATTCAATAATGTAGTTCGCTATCAGCTCAATTACAAAGAGCCCGCATTTGTTGAAGAACAACGGCTCGAAATCATTGCCCAGCGAATGCGAACACTCCTGCTCAGCGGAATTGAAGTCACAGAAGCGGCTGTAAAAGAAGCGTATCAGAGTGAAAACGATACAGTGTCTTTGTCTTACATTAAATTTGCCCCCGCGCTCTATGCGGGAAATCTGGACAGTGAGTCTGATGAACTCACCAAATGGACGCAAGCCAATGCGGACAAAATCAAGCAGTATTACGAAACGAATAAATTCAAATACACCAACGTGGAGAAATCCGCCAGGGCTCGACATATTCTGATTAAAGTCGACGAAGATGCCGACGAAGAAACGCAGAATGCGGCCAAAGCGAAAGCGGAAGCGCTACTGGCTGAAATAAAGGCGGGGGCGGATTTTGCGAAACTGGCGACGGAAAACAGCGAAGATCCCGGAAGTGCAAAAAAAGGTGGTGACCTCGGATACAATCCCCGCGGCGTGATGGTCCCTGAATTTGATGAGGCGATGTTTTCCATGAAACCCGGTGACGTATCCGATTTGGTCAAAACGCAGTTTGGATATCATATCATCAAACTTGAAGGCTTTCGCGAAGGTACTATCTCCCTTGCAGACGCCACCGATGAGATCGCCAGAAAACTGTTTCAGGAAAACCGTGGCAAAGACGTCATGAGTAAACTGGCGGAAAAAATGCTCGCAAAAATGAACAGTGGCATCGACATCAGTGAATTGATTTCGGAAAGCGGAAACACCGGTTCAACGGATTTGGGCGACGGTACTACTGACGAAGGCGACACGGAGAGGGAAGATAAAGAGGTTGTTGCAGCGAAGGATGGGGTGAACATTCCCGAAGGGGTTCACCTGACCGTGCAGGCCACCTCACCTTTCAATCGAACCGAAGCCTTCATCCCCGGAATCGGAAAATCCGAGGAGCTCGTAAAAGCTGCATTTTCGATGACCAAAGACGCACCCGCCGGCGGCAAGGTTTTTGCGGTGAATGACAACTACTATGTGGTTCAACTCAAGGAACGTAAGGAACCATCCGATAAAGACTACGAAGAACAGAAAACGGAGATTGAAAACCGACTGCTGGCGGCAAAGATCGTTACATGGATGAATGATCGGGTATCATCGATTTTAACCAGTGCCATGGAAGCCGGTCAAATCAAGTCCGTCATTCCACTGCCTTCCACACTGGCCAGAAATGAAGTGAAACCCAAAAAAGCAGTTCCCGCGCCAAAGGCAACCAGAGAAGCCGCGCCAAATGCGGAGGGCGCCGGGAACGATGAAGGCAAGGAAGCGGAAGATAACGACGAGTAGTGTTTTCCGATTATCACCGTGAACAATCCCATCCCGTTCGAACCAGGCATTCCATCCGTTTCAGATGACAGCAAACTACCCGGGGATTCACTGAATTCCGCGCCAGGCAATCCGACTATCCATAAAACCCGACTTCCCAATGGTCTGACGCTCATCGAAATCAATCAGCCACAGTTGCGCACTGTTCATATCACGGTCTACATCAGAACCGGTTCCCGCTACGAACCACCTGAAAAAAATGGGGTCTCGCACTTTCTTGAACACATGGTATTCCGGGGAACCAGACAGTACCCTACCGCATTTGCCCTGAACTGTGCTTTCGAATCACTCGGCGCAAATGTGAATGGCAGTACAACACCGGACTCCACGGAGTACGCTGTGTCGCTCCCCAGTCAGTCGGCAAAAGTGGGAACTTCTCTGCTGTATCAAATGGTCACTGAACCGCATTTCAATGAGATGGATACGGAGCGGAAAATCATTGCAGAAGAAATTCTGGAGGAGTTTGACGAAAAAGGACAATGTATTGACGTCGATTCACTGAGCCGCGCGCGGGTCTGGCACGACAATCCTCTGGGGATGCCCATTACCGGTACGCTGGATAACGTGATGGGCATTGACCATGAAACGCTGCATCGCTGGTTTAAAGAGTACTATGTTGCTTCCAATATGGTGGTCTGTGTTTCCGGCAATATTGGGAGCGAAGCATTTCGGGAATACCTGAGAACCCAGTGGGGGGCGATTCCGACAGGATCGCCTCATCAATGCGACATCTCACCCGGTGAGAATGATGAGACACCCCCAACAGAACGATTTCAACATGTTCACAAACCCGGCAGTCAAACGCAGCTTCGTCTGACGTTCAATACTCCAGGACTGCTGCATCCGGATTATCCGGCGGTGGAATTGCTGCTCCGGCTGATTGATGACGGGATGTCGACGCCGCTTCATCGCAACATTTTCGAAGATCTTGCACTTGCGTACAATATCGGTGCGGAACTGGAAGCGTACGCGGATACAGGGGTGCTGAACATTGATGCCCAGGCGTCTCATGAGAATATTGTTCCCATCGTGGTGGAGTCTCTCAGAATTATCCGGGACCTTTGCAGGGGAGAAATAAACGATGTGGATTTTGAAAAAGCCAGAGACCGCACCATATGGGACCTTGAATCATTGCAGGATTTTCCCGGCGCACTGAATGGATGGTATGGGGAACAGGAACTGTACAGAGAGTCGCTATCCCCCGAGGCGGCGGCTGGCAGAATAAAAAATGTTTCTCTGACCGATATCATCGCGGTTGCCCGACGCATTTTTCAAAGAGATCATTTTTACATTACCACAGTGGGTACTCAATCCACTGGCCAGCAGGGAAAACTGAAGGACGCTGTATTCAGATTCGCGGGACCGGATTTCGAGGAAGGGCAAAAAGAATGACAGGTTTTCGATTTGAACACCCGCGCACCGTGCTCGTTCGGCACGGACTGAACGCGAAGAAATCCTGGGGGCAGAATTTTCTGGTCAGCGAAAAAGCCGTTCGAACCATTGCCGCGGAATGTACAGAAGAGCCATCTGAAATTCTCGAAATTGGCGGTGGTCTGGGCACTCTCACCCAGGCGTTGCTTCACTTCTGCGAAAAAAAGGTGACGGTTGTCGAACGCGATCGGGATATGTGCCGCGTGCTGTCCAGTGAGTTTTCGGCCAACCCTGCTTTTCAATTAATCGAAGGCGACGCCGCCACATTCGATTACAGAGACTGGCTCCATTCCACCGGGGGGATCATTGCCGGCAACCTCCCCTATCAGATTACCGGCGCCATACTGAAGCAGGTAATGCTTGCGGGGGCATCTCTAAAAAAAGCGGTATTCATGGTTCAAAAAGAAGTGGCCGATCGTCTCTGTGCAACGGTTTCGAACACAAACCGCGGCGCGTTGACGGTGATGATCCAGGCCAGATGTCACATCAGAACCGTGTTGCGACTCAAGCCCACGGCATTTTTTCCGCCGCCCAAAGTACGTTCTGCGGTGATTTCCCTGGTGCCGACCTGTGACACGCTGCCACCGGACATGGCCGGAGAGTCGTTTGACAGAGTGGTGAAAGCGGCTTTCGCCACCAGAAGAAAAACCATTCGAAACAGTCTGGGCGGTGCTCTGTGCAGCAAAGAAGATGCCGAAACCATTTTGCAGGAAGCAGGCATTCCGCCCACAACCCGCGCCCAGGATGTTGATCTGCACAGGTTCGTCGCCCTTACTCGCGCGGCAATGGAACACAACCTCCTTGAGATAAACGGACAAGCCCGAGTCAGTGGAGAAACGTTATGAAAATAATCCGATGTTTGGACAATAAAGGCGTCCTCCACGTTGCTGAGAAAATCAACGAGACCACATTCAGAAAATTGAACGGCGACATTGCCTCCGGATTTTCACCCGGAGATGAAGTGATCGTGCCCCGAAAACTACTGGCGCCATTGGCACCGGTGAACATTTTTGCTATCGGCCTCAATTACAGCGATCATGCCGGCGAGACCGCGCTGGGTACGTCTGAAAATCCGGTGGTGTTCATGAAAGCCACATCCAGCCTCAATCATCCGTTCAGCCCGATTGTTCTTCCCGCCTGCGAGATGAAAGGCCCTGAAACCGATTATGAGGGAGAGCTGGCGGTGATCATCGGGACCGCCGCAAGAAATGTGGATGAAAAAAGCGCCATGGCCCATGTATTTGGCTATTGCTGCGCCAACGACATCTCCGCCCGGCGCTGGCAGAAACACGGCGGTGCAGGTCAATGGGTGCGGGGCAAAAGCTTTGATACATTCTGTCCCCTGGGTCCACTGATGGTCACCCGGGACGAAATTGCAGACCCACATCACCTTGAACTGCGCACAACGCTGAACGGCAATGTAATGCAACAGGCGCACACCAGTCAGATGATATTCACGATTCCACGGCTCATTTCATTTCTCAGTCAGGATACCACTTTGCTCCCCGGCACCGTGATTCTGACCGGCACACCTGCCGGTGTTGGATATGTCCGCAATCCCCGGGTGTTTTTACAGCACGGCGACGTGGTCCAGGTCACCATTGATGGCATCGGCACCCTTGAAAATACGGTTATTGCGCCTGATACAGAAAATTCAGCACCAGTCGAGGTCCTTGCAGAACGATGACAGAAGATAGTCGTTGGGATTCTCCTCGATGTACATTATTGAAAGCCCCCCCGGATATGGGTCGCTGCCGCTCTGCCAGAATACAATGACGGCGTCCTCAATGGCGGCTTTCAGTGCCGCGTCTCCAGCCAGGTCCGCGATATGCCAGAGGTCGTAATACTCGGGATACATCTCATCAAAATACATGGCTTCATCCACATAATCCGCAGGGTCATGGGAGGCCACAAAATCGTTGATGGCACTGCCGAGGGCATCCAGTTTTTCCATATCCACCACCGCCATGGTCATCAACCATGGTGGCTCCAGGGTGTCGTGATATCGCTGATAGGTCTCCACCTGTTTCTGAGCCAGCGAAAGCGGCGAATACACTGCACTGTTGACCCATTCGGTAATCCAGGACAGATAATCCCAGCCATATGAAGCTTCGTTGGCTTCAGACGCGATCATGTACTTCACGCTGTCTTTCAGCGCCCATGCGGTTTCCACCATCCCCATCAGACACGCATCGAAGCCGATAATCTCAATTTCATACGTATGTAAAATAGCTTTCAGATCCCGCTGAACCAGAATCCCTTCATCTCTGCCACTGTCATCAGTACAAATCACCCGGGGACCCAGTGGGTTCGATGCAACGCCCTTTTTCATCCAGCCGTTTCCATGGCCGGACAGTACCAGTCCGTAGTGACTTGCCGGATAGGTTGCGCGGGCAAAGCCTACAAAGCTGCGGAGGGTGGCAGCATCCCCTAAATCGAGTTCTTCGTTATCTCCCTCGTCAGTCAGCATCAGAAACGTATCATCGCTCAATCTTTCCAGACCACCATCCGCTGCAGGGCTGATCCGGAACAGCCGCGTGCCCGTCCAATTGCCATCCGACGTGTCATAAAATGCGCTCCGATCGAACAGGATGAGAATATTCAACCACTTTGGCACGCTGACTGCGGCCAGTTCGGTCAGATCTGCCAGCATGTCCGCTTCCAGATTGCTGTCAGCAGACATATACATCATGAGTGTCCATGTCTCCGGTGCAGTGCCAGAACCCGTTTCCGTCGTTGTATCGGTATCAATCATCCCGGTGGCGGTGTCACTGATTGCCGTGTCAGAGGATGTATCGACGTCCACTCCGGATTGCGAGTCACTTTCGGAATCGTCGCCGGTCACTGTATCGAAACTGGACTCACTGTCGGGCGACGGGTTCACCCCCGAGTCCGTGGCTTCCGTATCTCCGGGCACCCGATGGACGGAATCTCTGCCGGTTATTTCGGTGGCTGAATCCGCCCCCGTATCGACTACCGAATCAAACTCTACTCTGGACTCATGGCAGGCAATGCAGCACATCATGGTATAGAGAAGCAGTATCGATACATGAAATCGCTTTTTTGGACCCTCGCCACACCTGCGTATTATATTTTTCATTCAACCTCTGCGCCATTGTCTCTGCCGGCGCTTTCAGCAGGACTATGCCATGCTGAAAATGATATGGCCGAAACCGGTTACGCTGCCGAATCCGGAGACCTCCGCCGTTTCGTCCGACGCGCCCCTCACCATTGGCAGAATATTGATATGTATTGTACCGTTTTATATTTTCAAGCTGGTCCGGGTGCAATAAAAATCCGGTCGAGTTTCGGTTGGAGCAGAAATGGAGCAGAAATTCTTCCCGCCAACATTACAGGCACAGAATTCCACCCCTCGGAGACATCGTATGGAAGTATTTTGAGAAATCCAAACTAGTTCTTGAAAAAAAACCTCAGATTCAATATTTGTCGAGGACGTTTTTTTTTCGAGAGGAAGATATCCCCATGAGTAAATATAAATATGACATCAAACCCGCAGATGGAAAACTCGGTATCATGTTGGTTGGCCTCGGTGCAGTGAGCACAACGTTCATTGCCGGTGTTGAGATGATTAAAAAAGGATTCACCAAACCCATCGGTTGTCAGGCATGGATGGGCACTGCCCGTCTGGGCAAGCGCACGGAGAATCGTTTCGTGAAACTGAATGAGTTGGTGCCGCTGGCCCGACCGGAAGACCTGGTTATCGCCGCGTGGGATATTTTTAGCGACAACGCCTATCTCGCCGCTAAAAAAGCGGGTGTACTGACGCCTCAGGATTTGGAAAAAGTACAACCGGAACTGGAAAAAATTGTCCCGATAAAAGGCGCCTTTGACCGGAATTACTGCAAAAATCTCAATGGCGACTACATTAAATCCGGCACGCGTCGCGACATGGCGGACGCTTTACGCGCCGACATTCAGGCATTCAGAAAAACCGTCGATCGCGTTGTGATTGTATGGTGCGGTTCCACGGAAGTTTACCGAAAACCAATAGAAATTCACGAATCCATTGCCAATTTTGAAAAGGCGCTGGATGCAGACAGCCAGGATATCTGCCCATCGCAGCTGTACGCGTATGCAGCGTTGATGGAAGGCGTGCCCTTTGCCAACGGCGCACCGAACCTTTCTGTGGATTTGCCCTGCATGGTGGAACTTGCCAAAAAGAACGGGGTTGCTATCTCCGGAAAAGACTTCAAAACCGGGCAAACCCTCATGAAAACCATCGTAGCGCCCGGCCTTAAAAACCGGTTGCTCGGCATCAATGGCTGGTTCTCCACCAATATTCTCGGAAATCGCGACGGCGAAGTTCTGGACGACCCAGAGTCGTTCCGAAGCAAAGAGGTGTCCAAATCCGGTGTTCTGGATACCATTTGCAGTTCCGAATCATTCCCCGACCTGTACGGCGATTTGTACCATAAAATTCGCATCAATTATTACCCGCCCCGGGGCGATGAGAAAGAAGGATGGGACAATATCGATATTTTCGGATGGATGGGATATCCCATGCAAATAAAAATCGATTTCCTCTGCCGTGACTCCATACTGGCGGCTCCCATCGTTGCAGACCTGGCACTGTTTTCCGACCTGGCACAGAGAGCGGGATTTGTTGGCATTCAGGAGTGGCTCTCCTTCTTTTACAAGAGCCCACAGACCGCCAAAGGCGTGTACCCTGAGCACGATCTTCACATCCAGAAAATCAAGTTCAAAAACACCCTCCGGCACATGGCCGGCGAAGAACTGATTACCCACCTCGGTCTGGAATATTATCGGGACGAAAAGTAGTCCAGGACCGAGGATACATTACGCTCAGCATATTATTGAAATCGTGGGCAGTCCCACCGGCAAGCTCGTCGGTGGAATCCATCTTTTCCCGTTGCGACAGTGTCTGCCGCATCCCCACAAACTCTGTCACATCATGGGCTCTGGCCATCAGACGAACGATCTGTCCGCTTCAGCACGGGCAATATGATTCCCAGAAAGCGGCGTTGCACCAGTTTCTGCACGTCCGTACGTATGCCATCAACCCTACTTTTGTATGCGGCGCTGAAAATTGATTCATCACCTGCGCATGCCGCTGGGTTGCCAGGCCGATCCACCAGCCAGCTGCACAAACGCCATGGAGCCGCCGGATTCAAGATTGGTGGTATATTCAAATCGAATTTCGGCATTTTCAAACACCTTGATACCCGTCCCGATAGACAATTGTCGTTCGTTGCTTTCTCCATCCGGCCAGAGCATGGCGTATCGAGCCGTCACGAACACAGGCGAAAAATCATACAATGCACCGCCGTAGGCCCCATGGGTGGTCATTCGGTTATCGGTTTCCATCCCCTGCGCCATATAAATATACTCACTTTTCACCACCAGATTGGCAACCTGCAACGACAGATCACTACCGGCAAGCAACTGGGTAACGGTGGCATCCGAGGCCCAGAATGTCGCCAGAGATCCGCCTACCTCAATCTGACGGATGGGCAGCAATCCCAGGCGACCGCCCAGGGCTATGGCCGTGGGATGTTCAAGCACCAGCTCATTTTCTGCAGGATCGGTTTCAACAGTATTATACCCGTACCCGTTCACGCCATATAGCACTGCGTTCATACGAGGCAGGATCAGATACAGTTGCCCCCCCAGATCATTCCAACCGGCATGGGTCCCATCCACCGCGATGGGACCCGTAACCAGCCGTCTGTCAATAGATGCATATTCCAGATAATCGATACCAAAGGGAACGTCGAACTGCCCCAGGATAATGCCGAATGAGTTGATGTGAGAAGACTTTCGAAGATAGGTTTCATCCTCACCCAGAATTCGGCCATCAATGGTGAAAGCGCCCACCCCAATGCTTTCCGACTCTCCGTCGTAGGCAATCGCCGCCGTAATGGTGAGCTGCTCAATCAAATCCTGCGTAATATCCAGTTCCAGCTGACCGATGGCAAAGTTATCCGGAGCGTCTTCCTCAATCCGGTACATGAAATCCCCGAAGGCAAATATTTCCACAGGGAGCAGATCATTGACTCCGTCGCGAAAGGTTCGGCCTTTGGGACCATCCGGCAATGCGTCATCGGTGGCGCCGGCGCCGGAATCCGTCGTTGCATTCTTCTGAAGCGCGGCCAGTTGCTTTTCGAGCTCGGCAATCCGGGCGTCATGGTCATCAACCTTGTTCGGGTCGACTTGCGCGTACGCCGGAACGCCCAGCAACGAAATTACAACAATAAAAAATGTACAGATGCAAAATACCCCCAATTTTATACTCCTTCGAAAAACGAAAAGTTTTCCTGGCAGACGATAAATGTGATGGAAAAACGGACGCGCGCAAGATATGTACCTTGCCCAAAATAGTTGCCTTTTATGAGTCGAGTGACAATAATGTCAGGGCTATGACTGATAAAACCAAGCATACCATGAATCGCCGGGACGCCATAAAGCTGACAGCTGCTTCTGTTGCGGGCGCCACGGCGGCAGCCACTTTTGGATTTTCCACTGAAACAAAAGCAGAAACAAGAGTATCGACTACCGGAACCGGGCCTGGTCATGTGGTGAAAGTACACATGCCCGGAATGCGCGTGGGTGCCTATCCACATCCCGACGCCGCCAGAATGATGGTCGATCGTGCGTTGACCGCGCTCACAGGCGAGTCCAGCGTGAAGAACGCCTGGCATCGATTCATTTCTCCTGATGAAAAAATTGGCATAAAAGTCAACTGCCTCGGCACAAGATGGGTCTCCAGCATGAAAGAGGTTGTATTTGCCATTGCAGATTCACTCAGAGATGCGGGCGTTCCCAATGAGAACATGCTCATCTTTGACATGTTTGCCAGCAACATGATGGGAGGACGCTATGACCAGCAGCCCAACCCGCGAAAAATTCGTGTACTGGCCCACAAGGATTACAACAGGTATGGAGAATGGAAAACAGCTGGCCCGGCGAAGGCGAAGTTCACCAAACTGTTTCTTGACTGCGATTCCATCATCAATGTGCCCCCAATCAAGGACCATGATTTGGCCGGGGTGACGTGCTGCATGAAAAACGTCACATTCGGCTGTGTTGAAAAGCCTCATATCAACCATGAAAAAGTGAATGAAGCCCTCGCACACCTGTGGTCACTGGAGGATGTACGAAGCCGCGTAAAATTAAATATTATTGACGGCTCAACAATTCTGTACGATGGCGGCCCCAAGGCCAACCGGCGCGCATTGGTTCCCCATGAATGTATATATGCCACCACCGATCCGGTGGCCATGGATAGCGTTGCCTATGAACTCATCGAAAATCTTCGAAAACAGAATGGCCTGCGCCCCCTGAACGATGTGAAACGCGGCCCCCATTTTCTGAAAATGGCAGCGGACCTCGGTCTGGGGGTGGATGATCGAAAAAACATTCATCTGCAAACCGTGGATCTTCCAAAATTCGTTGGCAACCCTGCCTGATTCAGAAACCGGAGTTTCCGTTCAATGCGCCTCTCTGCGCGGTGGAATTAACTGATTCGTGTGTGTGTGTCCGGAATCAATCTTGATAAACTCTGTAAAATTATCATGACTACCGCACTTAAAGACGGTGCCACCATCCTCAGCGCCTTCCGGGAGAACTGCGATGGTTACCTCGTGAAACCATTCGATGAAAATCAGTTGCGGGTACTGCTCACCGAATTCAGAATGATTGATGATACTGGCATACAGCCCTCATCAAATCCTGTTTGAAAAGCTACCCCGCCTTCCCCGGCCGACGCATGTAAAACCAGTTGCGAAGCATATTTTTTGCTGCTCAGGCAGTCCTGAATTCGTTTTTTGTGACATCTTTTCAATTATTATGACACTGTAACTGCAATGGGACTACCAGTGGGGACAGGAGCTATCGTGGATGAGAATTTCAGCATCCCTCAATATGTGGAGTGGCAGATTACGGGAAAATGCAACCTGAACTGCATTCATTGCGCAGCCGGGTGGCGGCATCCACAAAAAGACTTATCAACCGCAGATGCCACTGCACTGGTGCATGAACTGCTGGATTCAAATATTAAAAGTATCACTTTGTCCGGGGGAGAGCCGCTGCTTCGCGACGACTGGGAACTGCTTGTCAGTATTTTCAGGGAAAACGGTGTATCGGTACAGATTATGTCAAATGGGCAGAGTCTCGGAGAGACCGAAGCCCGCAAAATGCAATGTCTCGACGTAAATTTTGTATGGCTCAGTCTGGACGGTACCGAGTCCGCTCACAATACCATTCGGCAGCATCCCCGGGCGTTTGAAAGGGTCATGCACGCCGCAGCCCAGCTGGAACGGATGGGCGTCCCATTTGGATTCATGACCACGCTGCTTGCCGTCAATTACGACCAGATGCCGGAACTGAGTGAAGTTGTTCGGGATACGTCATCGGCACTCTGGCAGATCTGGCTGGGAAACAGAACCAACTCAACCCCCATATGGCTGAACGCCCACAATATCCGCGAGGTATTGCAGGTATTGCCCCAACTGCGTTCCCATACCCCTCAGCTCATCATCGGCGACAATATCGGTTACAGCAAGCTATTGGAATCACTTCGAATACCGGCGTTTGTCGACGCCCCCCCCTGCGGTCGCTTCACCGGCTGCTACGGTGCCCGGACAATCATGGGAATCACCAACGATGGCACCATCAAAGGGTGTCTGTCCATCCCGGAATCCCAGTCATTGTTATTGACTGACAGAAACGCGCCGCTCTCGGAGCGCTACAGACAGGTGGCCATCCACCATCGCAAAACCATCGAAATGACTCGGCAGAAATGCCGCGGGTGCGCCCGATATCGGGAATGCAATGGCGGATGTCCGGCATTCGCGCTGACAAATACATCAGAAAACGAACGGCGCTTCTGTTTTGTTCCGGTGCAGGCGCCTTCTATCCGTTCGGCGGCAATCTCTGCGTCGTTCATGACATTGTGCGCGTTGTCATCCGCCAATTACCCCGCCGCTCCAGCGCAGCAGCTCACTCTCAGTCAGAAGGACGTTCAGGAGCCGGAAGGCAAATGAGCCGGCTCGCTCGCCGGTACGTTTTCCACCTTTCGTCTTTTCCCGGATGTTCCAAATCAGATATATCAGTCAGAAGATGAAAAGGCTGATTCCAGGATTACATTCCATCGCGCTGTTTTTCGCCACATCGGGGCTCAGCGCCTTTCTGCTGTTTATGGTGCAGCCCATTATGGGGAAAAAACTGCTTCCCCTGTATGGGGGCAGTGCTGCCGTATGGACAACCTGCCTGCTCTTTTTCCAATCGGTTCTGCTCGCCGGCTATATCTACGCGCACCTGCTGACCCGGCATGCGTCCGTTCGACGTCAACTCTGGCTGCATGGCACCGTTCTGGTTGCAGCGACACTGTTTTCACGCATTCTGCCCGAGTCACCACTGGATATCACCGGTGACATCCCCATTGTCATGCTGCTATTCACGCTTCTGCGGCATGTGGGTCTACCATTTTTCGCGCTGTCGGCCACCGCTCCGCTCGTTCAGCATTGGTTTTACCTGCGCTTCCCATCCCGTTCCCCGTATCCAATTTATGCGGTTTCCAATGCGGGATCCTTCACGGCGGTGCTGACATATCCGTTCCTCGTGGAACGCCTGCTCCCCCTGAATGCCCAGGAATTGGTGTGGCGAGGACTGTTTGTCGTCTTTGCCGCTGCCTGCATGACCTGCGCATGGCTGGTGAATCGGCGAAGGCAACCCGCCTCCCCCGATTTTACCCGGCATCGGCCTCACGCTGACGGCGCGAATTCCCCCCTGTCCGCCACTTGCAATACGCAGGCAAAACCGACCCGCGCGTTGTCATCGCGATTCCTCTGGTTCGGCTTCTCGGCCGCAGGGTCGGTGCTGCTATTAACAACGACCGAACGGCTCTCGCAGGATGTCGCAGCCACCCCGCTGCTCTGGATGCTCCCCCTGTGCCTGTACCTGCTCAGTTTTGCCATCTGTTTTTCCAGAGACACCGTTTATCGGCGTCGAACCTGGCTTCCGATTCTGTGCGTGGCCACAATCATCGTCATCCTCCAGATATTCATGGGCAATCAGTGGCCCATGCCGGTTCAGTTGGCCCTGTACGCGGTAACGCTATCTGTGGGATGCATGGTGGCACACGGTGAGCTGGCAGCTCTTAAACCCGACGCTTCCGCGCTGACGTATTTTTATCTGTGGACATCCTTCGGCGGCATTGTCGGCGGCATCATAGTGGCGGTTGTGGCGCCAGTGCTGTTTCCGGATCTCTGGGAATACAGCCTGCTGTGGCCCATACTTTTCCTCCTGATATGGCATGCGGTGTCAAAGGAGATTGACAGCATCGAATCCGAACTCAGCGCCCGAATGCATCGACTGCTTCTGGCATTGGGAATAGTGGTGAGCGGGGTGGGTTTTGTAGTGAACGTTGTGCATGACAACCTGTCCACGGTGTACTCCTCCCGCAATTTTTACGGCAGAATCACCATTTCTGAAACCAGAAATACCCGGTGCCTGTACCACGGCCAGACACTCCACGGTTGCCAGCCCAGGAAAACCGAAACACTGGGCCCCGCGTTTTATTACGCTCCCCAATCCGGCATGGGCATGGCGCAGCAGATATATCGGGAGATTCACGGGGGACCGGTACGCACCGGCGTTGTGGGGCTCGGCGCAGGCATCTGCTCCGTATGGAATCAACCGGGCGATACCATGATTTTTTACGAAATAGACCCGGATGTCATATCTGTTGCCCGTATGCAGTTTGACTATCTGAAAAAAGCGAAAGGCACAGTTCGGGTAGTTCCCGGAGATGCCCGGCTGACCCTGGCGGCAGAAAATCGCACCAATACGCCCCTGCTGGATATTCTGGTAATGGATGCATTCTCAAGTGATGCTATCCCGCTTCATCTGCTGACAACCGAAGCCATCAATATTTACCGACAGCGCGTCCGTGCGGGCGGGGTGCTCGTGTTTCATATTTCCAACAGACATCTGAACCTTGAACCGCTGATGCAGGGCATTGCCGAGCACATCTCTGCCACACCGTATGTGGTGTACACCACTACCGATTACGCCAACTACATTCTGGATACCACCTGGGTTATCATCACTGACAACGATACATTTGCCAGAAAGTTTCTGGCGTCACCGGCGTATTCGCCCTGGCCCGAAAAATATGCCGCGCCTCTGGTATTTTCAGACCAGTACAGCAATATTCTGGATCTTTTTTAACACTGCCAAATCCACGGAACGAACAGAAGGACATCACTCTCTTTTCAATTCAAGCCCAAATCGCCACAATGCCGTCTCAAGCTCATTCATCATGCGGGGAGTAAAGCCCTGATCCAGCCAATGTTCTTTGGAAACGTTCACGATGTCTCCCAGCGTTTTCATGCGTTCATATCGAAAAATACGAGCGATATCCGGTGACCATTTACGATAGGTCCAGGCGGATATTGCCCGGGGATCGTCTACCTGTTCACGGATGGGAATTTTGGTACCCGGAATAATGCGCCGAATGGGTTCATCTTTTTCAGAACCAGAACGAAATTCAGTCATGGTGCCTCCTTACGAAATGAACAGCAACAGATCTTCCCATTGCCTCGTCAGCGAATAATAAAAATTTGATGCTGATGGGGCAAGAAAAAGAGGCAATAAAATGTCTGCTAAGTTCTTAAAAACACACCGGAATAAAATAGAAAGCAGATACGTCCAACCGTTCATGTGGGATGCAGTGCGACATTCAGAATCTCAATTGAGTCGCTTTTGAATCAAACGTTTGACCAGGCTGGCATCCACATCATCTTTGTGATCCTTCATGATAGCGCCCATGACTTTGCCCATGAGTTTCATGCTATCGGCTCCGGTGGCGGCAATGGCATCGATCACCAGTTTCTCAGTTTCTTCCGCAGAAAGCTTTGCCGGGAGAAATGGAGTCAGATAATCAATTTCAAAACGGATTTCGTCCATCGCCTCACCCCCGGCGCCTACTTTTTCAAATTCCTGGAGGGCCTTTTGCTGCTGCTTCACATATTTGGTTACCACTGATAACCAGAATGCGTCGTCGGTGTTGCCATCAAACCCCGGAGCAGTCTTCTCCTTCATCGCGAAAGACTTCACCATACGCAGTATTGACAACTCCTTCGTCTGCTTTTCACGCATCGCCGTTTTCATTCGTTCCGTAATTTCCTGCTCTATGCTCATTTTTTTTACCTTTCCAAACCTGCAAATGAATTTTAAAGATACATCGCTGAAGCCGGTTATAACCACTCATGTGATCGCGTTCAACTCCGTTTCAGCCGCAATGAAAAACACTTATTTGAACACCAATTTGTAGGACATTTCACACATTTTAAATAAGTCGAATGATTTTTTCATGTTGACTGTAATGGTCATATTTAAATAGAATATAATCATTTTCGCACATTTAATTGTGCTTTTCAGTATACCGTCATAACACTTGCTTGGGGACGTTTTGACAGATATCGATAGAGGAACGAAAGTGATTTGTATTAATTGTGGCACTCAGTTTTCGCCCCCTTCGGGATGTCCGGAATGTCATTGGGATGTGAGCGTTGCGTTGGATCCGGGGGCTGTCTGTCAATCTGGAGATATACTGGATAACCGATATACGGTGGTCAGGTTTCTGGGCCAGGGCCGTTTTGGCATGAGCTTTCTGGCCAATGACTCCAGGCTGGATGTGGATGTGGTGCTGAAATTCATCCCGCCCACCTTTCTACCAACCCCGCCTCATTTCAAGCGCTTTTCAGACGGCATTTCAATGCTGATCAAAAATTCGCTGCCCCGGTCGGCAGTTCGGCTGCTGGATATTGGCCAGCTGAAGGGCGGCGCGTTTGTCTGCACGGAATTTGCCGGGAGAGATACACTGGCGGACTTGATTGCACAACGAAAAAAAAGCGGTACGCCTTTCACGATGCAGGAAATATATCCGATCATGAAAGAAATCGCTTCTGCACTTGTTGAACACCCGGTTCAGTTCCATGGAGCGCTTACTCCGAACAATGTATTCATTCAATCGGGCAGCATTAAAGTCACAAATTGCGGACTGCTGGCAAATCTGCCGGAGACCGTTGTCGCATTGCGCCTGACTGCCAATCCGGGGCGCATCCAATACATCGCCCCCGAGTTACCGGGATCCGAATTTGAAGGCCCCGGCGCAAGAAGTGACGTGTATTCGCTTGGAGCCATCCTTGCAGAATTGCTGACACTTGAAAGCTACGACGGCCATCTTAAAGGTCTCGAATCGTTGGCTGATTCCCACACAGAAATTACATCCATCCTCCAGCATGCGGTCGCGCGAACCCCTTCAGAGCGGTTCCGGGATGCTGAGCAGTTGCTGATTCGCCTCAGCACGATCGCCGGATTTCCAACACCGCGATTTTCACGAAGCTGGGCAGACGGAGAGAATTCTGATTCGGTAGACGATTCAACAGAACAGGAAGAAAAGACCGCTCAAATCGTCATGAAGGACGTAATTCAGCAGCATTACGAAGAGATAACTTCTGTAGGAAGCAATCCGTTGCAAAAATGCAGTGAACCCGACCCCGTCGGTGCAACGCCGGCGGCGTCTGAACTCCAACCACCGTTATCGCAACAGAATGGACGAAGTGAGAATATGAGTATCCCAAAACCATCACCAATGTCAGGTATCCCACTTCCGTCAAAGGGCAATGTAAAAACAACTGATTCCCGCAAGCATCGTCTCCCGGTCCCCGGTCGCAGCGCAGCACCTGTCAGACCCGTTTCCCCGGGCAGCATTCCGCTTCCCCGTCCATCCAGTCTGATACCTGCCCCCCCCGGGGGCACTTCCTCAACGGGGAATGCAGAGGTTTTCCACGATGGCCGTACCGGTGATGCATCTGCAAAAATGCCGACCGCCAAGTCATCGGATCTGCTGCTGGACGAGGATTCCATTGCCTCTCTGGATGCGCTGTATATTGATGCCGACAATGAACCCCCGATGCTCAGTGACAACGCAATTCTGGAGGATATCGACGATGAAGAACTGGTATCCTCCCCCGACGGCTCCCCGGATGATACAGACGTTGAGCAGACCGTAAATCAGCGAAGTCCGCTTCTATCATCCGCGCCACCTGCCATTGCAACGGACCAGCAACCGGAGAGCGACGAAGGCGAAGCGGGTTCCCTTGATGAAACACCGACTGACGGATTGAGCGCACTGCGAAAACCGACCGCATCACCGCCCCCTGCCAGCAACGATGAAGATAAGGCAGCGCGTCTGGAGGGAATCAATCCCCGTTTCCTGCGGGCAGCCAAAACACTGAAGGAACAGCAGAGTCAGAACCTCGACATTCCCGAAGCACCTTCTGAATCGCCTTTCGATGCATCAAGCGACAGTGATGAATGGCGCAATCGTCTCGAACAGGAACTCGCGTCGAACGACGAATCAATGATTTCATTTTTGCCGGACGCGTCAGACCAGATGGTCATTCCGGCGGTTGACAGTGAGTTGCCTTCGAAAGCGCATCATCCGGAGGAAACGGACGGCACCACCTCTTTGCATACAGCGGATGGATCACTCGCTGCTCCGCCGGACGCAGGTCACTCAGACACAGCAGGTGAGGCGGACCGGATTCAGGAGTCCGAGCCGTCCAGCACAACAGCATCCGACGACAAGGTCGGATTGCCCCCGTCGCCCCCCGCTGCAAACGTCGCGCTGCGGGTACCACCGGCTCCGCCGATACCCGCCCCGCCCCGGGTAGCCGGCACCCCGGCATCACCGGGGAGAACAGCCGTACCACCGCCACCGCCGCCACCGCTCGTAAGAAAACACTGAGTACAGTGCTGCCAGCCCGTCAATTCAGACGGGGTGAGTTATCCATCATTGAGTAACCCTGTTTGAAGAAACCTTGAAATGACATCGGACGAGCACTTCCCCCTTCACCGTTCCCATTCTGACATTACAGTACGCTTTTCAACAACCCCGTCAGTTTGTTTCTGTCCACCGCGCCGAGCAGCGACCCCGAGGGGACGCCGTTCTTAAATACAATCACCGTCGGAACAGATCGAATACTGAACTTTGAAGAAACCATCGGCGCCTGCTGGATATCCACATAGCAGAACTTCGCGCGTCCCGCGTAATCATCCACCATGGCATCCAATGTCACCCCCAGGGCCTTACAGGGCGCGCACCAGGTGGCGCCGAAATCAACCAGCACAGGAAGACTGGACTGCTCCACTTCCGATACAAAATTACTGTCTGTTACATTCACCAGTTTTTCAGCCATAACAGCTCCTTTCAATCTGACCCGTGTCTTTCAAAAAAAAGACCCATGCAGTCTTCAGATGTTCTTCATAGAACCCATTATCCAATCGAATCAGGGGATCTCAACTATCTCCGCATTTCATCAACTGAACGTGAATTCGGTCCAGTCACATCCCGCCACGTCAATGGCAGATGTCAATGCCAGACTATTTAGTCGTGTGCACCCCGGTTTGTCAAACGGATGTTCAGTTCAACGTTCCAGAACTTCCCGCAGCTTGACCTGAATATCATGTAAATCGAAAGGCTTCTTCAGAAAATCAGCATTCTTTTCAAGGTTGGGAATGTCGACGCCACTCATGAATACGATAGGGAGCTCGGGTTGCGTCGCGCTGATTGCGTCGCGCAAATCATACCCCGAAAGCCCGGACATGGAAAAGTCAAGAAACACCGCATCGAAGGATTCCTTCCTGCACAGCGTCACTGCGTCTTCCCCGCAGGTGGCACTCTCCACATGTGTGCCGCGCAAGCTCAATGCCATGCGGATCATCTCGCAAATATCCGGTTCGTCGTCCACCACCAGCACCGCTGCCCCCGGGGGAAATGTGGAAGAACGCCCCGGGATGTCTTCAAGGGTATCGCGATCATCTTCCTGAGATGGCAATACAATGGTGACCACGGTGCCGCCATTCGGATCGCCGCTTCGCTCAATGTGAATGGAACCACCAAATTCTTCGATGATACGCCGGGAGACGGAGAGACCGAGGCCGCTGCCGCCAAACGTGCCGTCATCCCGAGATTTTGTCGTAAAGAAGGGTTGAAACACTTTTTCAAGGGCATCATCGGTAATTCCCGGTCCATTGTCGGTGATGGTGGTGACCACCTGCTCTCCGGACTGTACCACTCGAACACCAAGCGTCCCCCGGGAATCCCCCATCGCATCCATGGCATTGCGAATCACATTCACAAACACCTGTACCAACCGGGTGGCGTTGGCTTGACACGGCTGCGTTTCATAAATTTCTTCGATGACACCCACGTGGCGATTGGTCAAATCCCATGTCAGCAATTTCAGGGCGTCCCTGACCACATCCCCCACCTGCAACATCTGTGTCTCAATTGACTTCGCCGGAGATGTAATTTCAAGCAGATCTCCCGCTATCTTCCGTGCCCGCCGTGTGTTGTTGTCGATCGTTGACAGCGCCATCTGTGCCGCAGCGTTTCCGTTCACCGTTCGGGATGCCAATTGGGTCCATCCCATCATCGCGGTCAGGATGTTGTTGAATTCGTGCGCCACCCCTGCTGCCATCTGGCCGGCAGAAGCCTGACGCTCCAATGTTTCGAGCTCACGCAATAAACCGTATTCGCGGGAGACGTTTTGAATATGGACCGCCAGAACGCTGCGGGGCTCTTCTGAAATCCGAACCGCCGACAATCGAAAATAACGCCGTGCTTTCCCGGCAAAATGTTCAAAATCACATTCAAACTCTTTTTGAGACGGGTCGGCAAGATAGTCGAGCAAGTTGGCGCGCGCCGTCGCTGTCGCGCCGGGCAATGATACCAGCGACTCCAGATCCCGGGGTTTTTCCAGCGCGATGTCATCGGCATTCCAGCTGGAAAAAATTAATTCACCACCAGGATCAAAGACCAGCATTTGGAGTCCCAATCCTGACGTGATATTTTGAAACTGTAACTTTTCCATGGTTTTGGTATTTTATTAAACTATTGCTACACTAATACACCACAGCTAAAATAACAAGCGAAAATAGAACCCGGTCCCCAGCCAGTTCAATTCTTGAATTTGCCTGTTTTCCAAAATATCCCGGTCAGAGTCAAGTTCTGCCTGATTTTTTGTTAAACCGGGTGCTACAGGAATTGGTTTACTTATGAGATGATATATAATAAAAATCCGCTCGACCACGCCCGTCGGGCGCACGGTCTGTAATTTGGGGTGATGCGCCACCGAACAGACAGGAATTGCTTCGATGAACGATTCATTCAGAACATTATATTGGGAAAATGATCAGCTGATCATGCTGGACCAGCGACTTTTGCCATATGAAGAAAAATATTTGGCATACAACAGTGCGGCCGCTGTTGCGGACGGCATTCAAACCATGGTCGTCCGCGGCGCCCCGGCCATTGGTGTCGCTGCGGCATTCGGCGTGGTGCTGGCGTCGAAGGAGGCCAATGGCGACAGGCAGAAGCTGCTGTCCCTGTGCGACATGCTCGCCGCAACCCGTCCCACTGCGGTGAACCTGTTCTGGGCCATCGATCGGATGAAACGCTTCGTTGAAAAGAACGGGATGGCGCATCGCGCATTGCTTGAAGAAGCGCAACGGATTCTGGACGAGGACGTTGCCGCCTGCAAACAGATGGGCAGCTACGGCGCCGCATTCATCAATGACGGTTCCACGGTGCTCACCCACTGCAATGCAGGTGCACTGGCCACCGCTGGATGGGGAACTGCCCTGGGGGTATTTCGTTCCGCAGTGGCTGCGGGCAAGAAAATCAGGGTTCTGGCCGATGAGACCCGCCCCAGGTTGCAGGGCGGCAAACTGACTGCCTGGGAACTTCGCAAAGACGGCATCGACGTTACGGTAATTTCTGACAACGCCGCTGCATCGCTGATGCGGGCCGGCGAGATCAACGCCGTTGTGGTGGGCGCCGATCGCATTGCCGCCAACGGCGATGTCTGCAATAAAATTGGTACTTACAGCGTCGCACTCGCGGCAAAGGCGGCAGAGGTGCCGTTTTATGTGGCCGCCCCCCTCTCCACCATCGATTTGAATTGCCCCAGTGGCGCGGACATCCCCATTGAAGAACGGGATGCGGAGGAAGTCACTCATATCAACGGTACAATGATTCTCCCCGATGGTATTCCCGTTCGGAATCCGGCATTCGATGTTACCCCGAACAGCCTGGTCACTGCGATTTTCACAGAATCCGGCGTGTGCAGGGCAGACTTCAGCGAATCCCTTAAAAAATTGTATTCGTAACCAATCACCATATAACCACAGCAGAACAAGAAATGAAATTCTACAGTACAAACAAAACGTCACCGGAAGTCACACTGGCCGAAGCATTGCTGCAGGGGCAGGCGCCCGACAGGGGACTGTACCTGCCGAATCAGATCCCCCGGATGTCCGCCGACTTTTTAAAGGCGGCTGCCACCATGAGATACCCGGAACTCGCCGCAGCGGTGCTCGCCAATTATAGCGATACCTTCTCTCGCGATGAATTGCTGGAAATCTGTGAGGATGCATATAATTTCGAGGTTCCCGTTGAACGGGTCACTGAACGGCGTCACATCCTGAGACTGGATCGCGGTCCCAGTGCCTCATTCAAAGATTTTGCCGCGCGGTTCATGGGACGCGCCATCGGCAGACTGGTCGCCCGTGAAAACAGGGAGCTTCTCATTCTGACGGCAACTTCCGGCGACACCGGTTCTGCTGTGGCCCATGCATTCCTCGGTGTGGCGGGCATTCGCGTGCTGGTGCTGTTTCCCAGAGACGAGGTTTCCGACAGGCAGCGCAAGCAGATGACCACCCTCGGCGACAACGTCTCAATGATTTCGATAAATGGTAAATTTGACGATTGTCAGGCAATGGTGAAACGCGCCTTTGCGGACAGCGAGCTGCGCACCCTGAATCTGTCCAGTGCCAACTCCATTAATATCGGACGACTGCTGCCCCAATCCGTCTATTACATTTATGCAGCGTCCAGAATTGCCGACATCGGGGCGGGAGAAAAGGTGCTGGTCTGCGTTCCGTCTGGCAATTTCGGCAACCTGATGGGCGCTGTACTGGCGTTTAAAGGGGGACTGCCCGTGGAAAAATTTGTGGTGGCCACCAATGCCAACGATGAAGTCCCGTTATTCGTGGAAAGCGGTGTGTACCGAAAAATTGAGCCTTCCAGAGTATGCATCTCGAATGCGATGAACGTGGGACACCCCTCGAATCTTGCGCGTCTGGTCGACCTGTACGGCGGTCACATTGATGAAACCGGGGCCATGCTGCAGAAGCCGGACATGGATGCCCTGCGGCGAGACTTTTATGCTGTGAGCATCAGCGACGAAGATACCCGGGCCACCATAAAGTCAGCCCATGAAAAATATGGTACTTTGCTCGAACCCCATGGGGCTGTGGGATGGGCTGGACTGAAGACCTACCTGAACGATAATCCCGGGCACCTGGCATTGCCCGCGGTTTCACTGGAGACAGCGCATCCCGCCAAATTCCCGGACGAAGTCATGCGAATTACCGGTATTGAACCGCCGCTGCCGGAATGTCTGCGCGGTCTGGAGTCGAAGCCGGAAACCTATGATCAGATGGAAGTGGATTACAGCGAATTCAAAAGCTATCTCAAAGGAAAATATCTATAATGAAAAGTATTATTATCCTCGGCGATGGCATGAGTGACCATCCGGTAGCGGCGCTTGGTGGGAAAACGCCACTGATGGTGGCCAGGAAGCCCCATATCGATCAAATCGCCCGAATGGGCTACACCGGATTGTTCGCCACTATCCCCGATGGAATGTCCAACGGCTCCGCCGTGGCCAATCTGTCGGTTCTCGGATACGATCCGCGCGTTTGTTTCAAAGGCCGTGGTGTCCTGGAAGCCGCGAGCATGAATGTGGCGCTCAAACCCGCGGATGTCGCCATGCGGTGCAACCTGATGACCATTGACAATGCGGGAAAGATCAAAAATCATTCCGCTGGCCACATCTCCAACGGGGAAGCCCATGAAATCATTGCGGACATCCAGAAAGTCCTTGGGCAGACCAGCGGTGACACCCCCTTGAAGTTCTACCCCGGGGTCAGTTATCGCCACCTCCTCGTTCTGGATGAGAGCTGGGCGATTCCGGATGTGGACTGTGCGCCTCCTCACGATTTTGTCGGTCACGACGCG
Organism: Polyangia bacterium; assembly: GCA_050287845.1. Lineage (GTDB taxonomy): Bacteria > Myxococcota_A > Polyangia > JAAYKL01 > JAAYKL01 > JAFGXQ01. Next base: position 66,000 of record JBNKCR010000148.1, on the reverse strand, counting down.
GTGAGTCTGTATCCGAAAGCCAGGAGCGCCGCTGCGACGGCAACCGCCCGGAAACTGGTGGAACTGCACGAGCAGGCAAGAGTGCTGCTCCGGAATCACCCGGTGAATCTCAAACGAATCGCCAACGGCAAGGATCCGGCCAATTCGATATGGACCTGGTCTCCGGGAATCCGACCGCAAATGGCGACCCTCCAGGAACTGTACAATAAAACTGGCGCGGTTATCTCTGCTGTGGATCTGGTCCAGGGGCTTGGCGTCCTGGCAGGCATGGAAAAAATTGTCGTTGAAGGGGCCACTGGCCTGCACGACACCAATTACGAAGGAAAGGCCGCCGCTGCGCTGGATGCGCTTGAAAACCACGATGTGGTGTATGTTCACGTGGAAGCCACAGATGAAGCGGGGCACGAAAAAGATCTGGCGCTGAAGATTAAATGCATTGAGTATCTGGACGATAGGCTGGTATACCCCATTCTGGAAGGGATTGAGAAACGGGGAATTGAAGCCACCGTTTCGATCTTGCCGGACCATCCCACCCCGGTTGAAACTGGCGCACACGCAAGTGATCCGGTTCCCTTTGCCATATGGCACCCGCACAGGAAAGGGGACAGCGTAACGGTTTACGATGAGGAAAGTGTCAAACAGGGGGCTCTGGGATTGTTGAAGGGAGATGCATTTTTCAAAATGGCCATAAATTCACAGGGTTTTCCAAACGACTGAAATCTGAACAGTCCGAATGACACCGGATATTCCGGAACCAGACTGAAGTTTTTTAAACATGTGTGGATATTCTGAGCCAATGTTTTCTTGTAAATCCACCATATTTATGTTTAAAAATGGCGTTTATTATTAACGTTGTTCTTATAAAGTGTAGACTAGATGACGAGTTCGACTAACCGTATTTAAAATTGAGGTGTGTATTATGAAAAAAAGCAGAGTAATATTTTCTCTAACAGCGTGTCTTCTCTCGGGGGCGCTGTCAGCGGCGTTGGCAGGTTGCGCTGCGGAAAAGGATGAAACCTATTCCACAGAGCACGACCCCAAATATAAAATCACTTACCTGTTCACTGATTTCGAGTTGAAAAACCATTACAACGCTGAGGGTGTCGCTGCCGGCGGTGGCCGCGGATATATGTACATGTATGATGACCCCAATACTGATTTGGATTATATCGAGCCCCGTCCCCAGGATTCCACCATGTGTAAAAGGGAAGATGGCAGTCTGCTGGATCCATATCCCAAAGCCTGCAATATCGCCACCGGGTACGATGTAAACCATACGAACAAATTTGAGAAGTTTCACAGCACCCGTTCATTTCACATGACCGGTACCACCGCTGGCGAAGGGGTAGGCTACGGAACATATTTCGCCAATTACAGCTTTCTTGCCCTGACCGACCCGGAAGATTCCAACAAAATCATGCGCGATAAAAACGGCAATATTCCAGCTTATTTCACTGAAGGCCGCGAGGACGACGACGGTAACCCGCTGTGCATGGACGATCTGGAATTTTCGAGCGTGATCCCTGATGAGTACAAGAACGAGGATACACGAATCATTTTTGAAGATAGACATGAAGGAGACATGCTCGGCAAATACAAGGTCGAGGGCTCTTTCTACTCGGCCGGCTACATCTGGACAAACGACTCCGGCAAGGAGAAATTCAAGTTGTCGTACGACAACACCGACAACATCATGAAGGAGCCCCGCTGCCTCGGCGACATGGGTCAGGAAGGCTTTGTCATGTGGGCCACAGGAAACACCGCCGTGGAAGTGGTTCTGGCCATGCCGGAGAGTGCACCGCTGACGGACGGTGGGCTTTGCGACGAAGATGCCATGGAAAAATGCTTCGACTACCACTTTGTGCGTTTTGAACTGGATGGTGCCTGGCGGGAATATCACGCCAGCTGGGATCAGTTCATTCAGAAAGGCTGGGGAACGCCTGTTGCGTTTGATCCCAATAGAATCGTTAACTTCCAGGTGAAGGTCCCCGCTCCGGAACACGGTACTAAAAACTTTGACATCTGGTTGGATCACATTGGATTCTACGGTGGTAAGAAATGGCCATTCATGGATATTCTGGCAGATACCGAAGAAATCGTTGAGGATACCGAGGAAGCCGTGGAAACCGAGGATACTGAAACCGTAGATACCGAAACCGCGGATACCGAAACCGCGGATACCGAAACGGAGACAGACACCGGAACCGAATAGTCCTCTTTGCCCCACTGATTTCTTTTTCAGTTACATCCCCCTATTTTTTCATTCTGCAGTTCCCCGTCGTGAGACCAATATGGCGATGGTGCGCAGCCAGTCGCCGACATCGCCGAACTCAGCAGTAACCGCGCGTAGAAAAACGTCACGTTATCCAGGGAAACTGATGCCGCTCCATACTGCCGCGCTCACTGAATCTCCATGATTTTGCTGAGTCTGGCGTTGGGGAATTTGTCGGCAATCTGTGTGCAGCGGAAAAGATTGTCGGAGAGGATGCACAGGTTGCCGCTGCCATCGTAGAAAAGGTCCCGTTCATATCGTTTAATGATATCCTGTCTGGTATCCTCATCTGCAATGACCCAGCGACAGACGTTGCGCGGAATCCCCTCGAAAGTGGCATCGACACGGTACTCGTTCATCAGACGGGAAGCAATCACCTGAAACTGCAGTTCCCCGAGGGCACCAATGATGTAATCGGATCCGGTCAGCGGACGAAACAACTGGGCGGCGCCTTCCTCGCAGACCTCGGTCAGTCCCTTGCCGAGCGCCTTTGCTTTCATGGGGTCCCGCAGTCTCGCCCGACGGAACAGTTCCGGGGCAAAACTCGGCACACCGGTGATTCGAACATCTTCTCCCTCGCTGAACGTATCTCCGATGCGGATGGTGCCGTGATTGGGAATGCCGATAATATCCCCGGGATACGCGGTTTCCACCAGATTGCGATTCCTCGCCAGAAAAGTAAGGGCATTTCGAACGATGCTATCTTTGCCGGTTCTCACGTGGCGGAGGGTCATTCCCCGGTTGAATACACCGGAACAAATCCGAATGAACGCCATCCGGTCTCGATGATTGCGATCCATATTCGCCTGAATCTTGAACACGAAACCGGTAAACTTGTCTTCGCTTGCGGCCACAATGCGACTTGCGGCTTCTCGCGGTCCGGGCGGCGGCGCAATATCACAGAAGGCATCAAGAACCGTCTGCACGCCGAAGTTGTTGAGCGCGGATCCGAAGAAAACCGGCGTGATTTCGCCGCGATTAAAGCGGTCCATCTCCAGTTCCGGTGTGAGCGCCTTTACCATTTCGATTTCTTCACGGAGTTTGACGATTTCGCTTTCGCCAATGAGGGTTGCCGCCTGATCGCTGTTCAGATCCATTTTTTCCACATCGTTTTTACGGTCCTGTCGATGGGACAGATAAAAATGCATCTCGCCGCTTCTTAGCTCGTACACCCCTTTAAATTCTCTGCCCTTTCCAATGGGCCAGTTCATGGGAACGCATTCCACACCGAGTTCCTTCTCGAGATTGTCAATCAGGTCCAGAGGCTCCATGCCCTCAAGATCCAGCTTGTTCATCAGGGTAATCACCGGCGTCTTCTTGAGCTTACAGACATCGAGCAATTTCCGGGTCTGCGCCTCCACCCCTTTGGTGGAATCAATGACCATGAGCACGGAGTCCACTGCAGTGAGGGTGCGGTAGGTATCTTCCGAAAAATCATTGTGGCCCGGGGTGTCCAGCAGGTTCATGGCATGCCTGCCATACTCGAAGCTCATGACCGCAGTGGATACGGAAATGCCGCGCTGCTGCTCCATCTCCATGAAATCACTTCGGGCTGCCCGGTCGGCTTTTCTGGATTTCACCGCTCCGGCGACCTGAATGGCCCCGCCGTACAGCAACAGTTTTTCGGTAATGGTCGTCTTCCCCGCATCGGGGTGACTGATAATGGCAAAAGTTCTACGTTTGGCGATTTCTCGTGCTGAACTGGTACTCATAACGCCGCGGAACTATCACGGAGCACTGTATTTTGTCTACGATCTAATCACATACTGCGAATTTTTACGCCCGCGAACAACGAATTTCATCTGATGCGAACCGATTTAAACCGCCGCCCGAGATAGTTGGCCACCTCCTGCAGTCCGGAAGTGGTGGCCATTTCATGGATGGGAATGTGTTCCGGTCTGGTGAACTTCTGAAAGAACAGCGGCCCAAGTCCGCCGAATTCCTGTCCAATGGTCAACAGATCCTCCCTGGAAATGAACGGACTGACCGCTGTCACACGAAACTCAAACGCAATATCGCTCCCGGACAGGATTTGAACCGACCTGCGAATTGCACTGCAATCCACAGGCAACCCACTCACACGTTCATACCGGTGCCAGGGCGCTTTGATATCCATGGCCACATAATCCACCAATCGTCCGGAAATCAGCGTATCAAGCACTTCGGGGAAACTGCCATTGGTGTCCAGTTTGATTCTGTATCCCAGCTTTTTCACATCCGCGGCAAACGAAACCAGTTTCCGCTGACAGGTTGGCTCACCGCCGGTAATGACCAGACCATCCAGCTGACCCTGTCGCTTTTTGAGAAACGAAAGAATACTCGAAGATGTCCATTCATCTGCGCAGCGCCGATGTTCCCCGGATTCCGGGTTTTCTGCCGTCTCACCAGGATTGTCCAGTAACCCCGGATTGTGACAATAGGCGCATCTGAAGTTACACCCCCTCGCAAAAGCGATGGCCGAAATACTTGCCGGAAAATCGCTCAGGCTGAACGGTATCAGGCCCCCCCACTTCACCTGGAATCCCCCACGCGATACAGACTTCGCCGCTGAAACTCCGCCGCTTTGCCGTCATTCCACTGGTTCACCGGGCGCAGATACCCCACCACCCGGGAGTACACTTCGCACGGGTCGTTGCACGCCGGGCAGGTATCATGCCTGCCGCTGTGGTACCCATGCTCCGGACAGACGCTGAATGTGGGCGTGAATGTGAAATAGGGCATGGTACAGCTGTAACAGATTTTCTGAACAAACCGCCGGATGGCGTCGGGACGGGTGTTTTCTTCGCCTGAAAAAATATGGAGCACCGTGCCACCGGTATACTTCGACTGAATGGCATCCTGATGTTCAATCACTTCGAATATGTCATCGGTATGATTCACCGGAAGCTGTGTGGAGTTGGTGTACACGCGCACCTCATCCACATCTCCCTCACTCTTCCGGTCGAGCAGAGCCAGTCGGTAGGCCGCCCCTTCGGCCGGGGTGGCTTCCAGATTGTAGAAATTGCCGGTTTCTTCCTGAAACTGCTGCAGTCTGCGCCGAATAAAATCCATGGTTTCCAGGGTAAACGCTTTTCCCTCCGACGTATCAATGCCCACAGAAAGCAGATGCTGACAGGCTTCGTGCATGCCCAGCAACCCGATGGTCGAAAAGTGATTGGCCCAATAGCAGTTGTGTTGCGCTTTTACGGCGCGAAGATAGTAAGACGTGTACGGATACAGTTTTTTTTCGGTAAACTGCTCCAGCACTTTTCGCTTAATCTCCAGACTGTTTCTGGCCAGTTCCAGCCGTTTATCCAGCAATTCAAAAAAGTCTGCCCTGTTCCGCGCTTCCCGACCGCATCGCGGCAGATTCAACGTCACCACCCCAATCGATCCGGTGAGCGGATTGGCGCCAAACAGACCGCCGCCCCGGCTTTGCAGCTCCCGGGTATCCAGCCTGAGTCTGCAGCACATGGAGCGGGCATCTTCGGGGTTGAGCGCAGAATTGATGAAGTTGGCGAAATACGGAATGCCATATCTTGCCGTAGCCTCCCAGAGTGGAAGAAGCGCCTCATCTTCGAAATCGAAAGTTTTATCCACATTCACCGTGGGAATGGGAAAGGTGAACACCCGCCCCCGGGCATCCCCTTCCCCGAGCACCTCAAACAGCGCGCGGTTAATCATATTCATTTCGTGCTGAAATTCACCATACGTCTCCGGCTGAATCTCGCCACCGACAATCACGCATTGGTCCCGCAGGTTCACACTCGGTTTCAAATCGAGGGTGAGATTGGTAAACGGGGTCTGGAAACCTACCCGCGTGGGTACGTTGAGATTAAAGACAAATGCCTTGATGGCCTGTTTCACCTCACCATAGGTCAACCCATCCCGCCGCACAAACGGCGCCAGAAGCGTGTCAAAGCTGGACAGAGCCTGTGCCCCGGCAGCCTCCCCCTGCAATGTGTAGAAGAAGTTTCCAATTTGTCCAAGCGCACTTCTGAAATGATTTGCTGGAGAACTTTCAGCCTTCCCCTCGGCGCCCCGGAATCCGGAAGACAGTAAGTCCTGCAAATCCCAGCCCACGCAATACACGGCGAGCAGATTCAAATCGTGAATGTGCAAATCACCGCTTTCATGGGCATCCCGGATTTCAGGTGGATAGATGCGGTTGAGCCAGTAGACCTTTGAAATCTCACTCGAAATGTAATTGTTCAATCCCTGGAGGGAATACGCCATATTGCTGTTTTCCTTCACCTGCCAATCCAGTTTGCCAAGGTACCCGTCCACCAGACTTACGCTGTCCCGATTTGCAAGTGCCCGGATAGTTTTGTGCTGCTCCCGATACAGAATATAGGCCCGGGCCGTTTTCCGGTGCGGCGACTGCAGCAGTACTTCTTCGACCACGTCCTGTATCTGCTCCACCTGGGGACACGCCGTACCCATGGTGCAGAGGCTCACCGTGGTGCGCAGCGCAAGTCGTTCTGCTTCTTCATAAGAGAATTCACCGGTGGCTGCTCCGGCCCGCACAAGGGCCTGTCTGATTTTATCCATATCAAACGCGCTGATTTCCCCACTGCGCTTCTGCACTTTTTCAATTCGGATGGGCAGCACCGACGGGGCGCGGTTTCCCGGTCCGGGATTCGATTTCACGATGGTCATCTGTGGCTCCTTCAACAAACGGACCTGACCTGAGGATATGGGGGGAATCCACCGACAGATAAATCGGCGTGCCCGACAACCTTTTCCCTCGAAGGTCCGGTCGGCAATGTGAGATGTCATCGGCAGGTCTTCGGACTTTCGGGCAGAATGCCTACTCCTCTCTGCTTCCCGGGGTTTCCCAGTGCGTTGTTGAGAGTTTCGTTCCCGATTACCGCTGCGGGGCAGCTCCGGATTCTCACCGGATTCCCTCTTCGGTCTTCCCCATAAAGGAAAACAACCGCGACATCAACACCATATATGGTGTCACTGTTTAACTGATGACACCATATATAGTAGGACACCATTCGAATGTCCAGTTTTTTGCAGACATTCGTTCAGTATTTTTCCATGCACTGTGTTCACTGAGGAAGTCGACCAGTCAGAGGTATTGACCGGGGATAAAATCAATAGGGGTGCAACCGCAGCCCGAGCAGTCCGGTCATATATGGCGAATCAGCAACCGTGGCAACGCTGACATCCACCAGCAAATCCAGTTGAACCCCATGGGGATGAGAGGCCAGCCGGTCCAGCGACGGATACAGCGGAAACACCGAAATCAATCCACCCTTGAAGGTATGTGTAAACGAAGGATTGTTCCATACCGGAATCGTTTGCTGCGACGAGGGGGCGGTGGATGTCAGCTCAGTCTGGCGGGTGTTGTACAGATACTCCATATAATACGAAAGGGCATGCTTGTAGTGAACCAGCCGCTGATTGAATTTGGCCAGCATCTCAAACAGATGAAACGCCAGATATCCACGAAACATATCGTTGGTCTGGGTCTGTTCGGCAGTGCCCAACTTTGGGTGTGTCCTTTCATAGTCGGTTTTCAATCGGATATACGCCAGTTTCAACTGCAATATGTGCATCCCCAAATCCAGCTGGAACGTACTTAAATTGTAGCGGCTCTTTATATCGCTGGAACCAAAATTAATTTCAGAAGGCACCACCGTGTATTCACCGGAGTATGCCAGATGAAGACGGAGTGTATCGGTTTTGGTCAACACGCCCACGTTCAGTTTGGGCGCAATCGCCATCGCCGTATCCGAGTTCCGGGTGATTGCCTTTTCCCATGTTGCTTCCGGTGGGAATGTCATGGTTGCCGGATGCTCCAGCGCCATGGAATCATTGGGGGCGAGCAGAGTGGCGCCCAGAAATTCGAGACGCGTGTTGAAATCCATCATCAGCACATGAGCCGCCTCAATGGGCAGCGAAAAGGTATTGTTCGATTCAACCAACCCGCCAATTCGACTGCGCCCTTCCAGACCGGTGCGCGCAAGAAGCCCCGCAGTCATGGGGCCATAATGACGAAAATTCTGCTCGGTGTCGTACGCACCGGCGCGACCATAGAACTGGTAAATCGGCATATCGAAAAATGTGTTGGCGTACTCAATGGATTGCCGAATCACCCCCCCGCGAAAACTGACCCCAAACCGATGTCGGCCGTAATAGGCCGTACCGGACCCCCGCTTTACCGACGCCATCGGCATCCAGCGCCACGCTGCGTATGCGTTGAGCGCTCTGGCAAACAACCGATACCCGTCGGCAGTGAGGGTATCGGATTCGCCGGACAGCAACGAAGCAATCACATCAACGTCCACCCCAGTCAGCGCCGTTCCCCGTCCGGGATTGAACCCCAACTGCGACCGCAGATTGACACTGAATCGATTGCGGTAGTTTTCCTGATTCTCCTCCAAATCGAGCGGCTGCAGTCGTTCATAGGAGACCGCCGCATCTCCCCGCCATTCCGAAATCGGCATCTGCCACGTTTTCGGTACAACGCGGATTTCGCATCGTGGCTTTTCCTCGTCGGCCGGCCAGCAGCAATTCGAGTACAAATCCTGCAGGCGTCCATCCCTGTCCCAGCGCACAGTCATGGGGTACAGCTCGGTATCCCGCGATTGCCACCGGGCCGGCGGATTCAGAATTTCCACATAGTCAGCAGTGAACAGGTCGCACTCGGTATCAGGCAATTCTTCAATAACATTTTTCTGCGGAATATCGGAATCCGTCGATTTGAACCGATCATCAGACAGACCGTCGTCGTCTCCATTGCCGCTGTCAGCGGATTGCGTATCCGAATCTGTTGCCACCGGTTTGAAACGGTCGTCTGACAATCCGTCGTCATCCATGTCATCGGTATCTGTCTGAGCATGAACCGACAGACCATACAGAGCGATCAGCATAAAAATCGCAAAAGGCAATACAGGTTTCATAAATTACAACTTCCCATCTGCGGTATGAAAAATATTCCACTTGCCACCGTCCACCGCCAGCGGCTTTACATTCACCCCATCCATCAGTTTTCGCCCGTGAATAAAATCCTCGGCACTCGGCACATAAAAGAAATGATTGAACGGCACCGCCCAATCGCCGGTCTTTTCAAAAAACATCTTCCACGCCGCTTCACCATCGGGTGACGGACCTGGAATCAGCGCAAAATTGGCGCGCATCTCTGATTTGTCTTCGCCTTTTTTCCGCCGAAAAAGCTCAAACACAAATCCGTACAGATGCAGACTTGGACACGTGGTGTCTTTCGGATCCGTCACATACTTTGTGCGTAATCCGGGATCGTTGGAAAGATCTCTGCCCGACCCCAGAATAATGTCCGGCACCGACGAATGAACCCAGCGAACGGGGGTCACCCGCAGATAAAAATAACGGGGTTGATTCCGGTCAGCGATATCCGGCAGAAGAAATGCGCCATCCATTTTTGCAAAGTCGTGGGCCAGCCCGTATTTATTGCGATCGCCGGGGTCCTGAATATCACCTCTCAGGGACAACTCCCGCTGTTGAAACGCCGCAGACTGAAACCCACTGTAGAACCCGTAGTTGTTCTGATATCCGGGGTCCACAGCAAAGTACTGACACACGAGACTCTGAACGTTGGCGTCTCCATACACCTTTGGCGGGTGTGTCGCGCCACCCAGCTCTGCCATAATCGCAGGCACATCGGCAAAATGATCCCCATGGGTGTGGGAGATGAGGATTCCCTTCAGTTTATGCTCCGCGTCGTGCTGTTTCAGATAATCTTTAATCAGATTGAGTTCCAGGGCTTCCCGGGCCAACGGATAGGCATCGGTAATCCAGGGGTCACACCATATATATTCACCATTCTGCTGGTTTCGGATTTCCACGAATGTGCCGATGCCCTTGTATTCCAGAGTCAGATACTTGCCCACGTTGAATTCGATGGGGTTCCCGGTATCCGGCATGATTTCCTCCTTCAGAAAGCGTTTCAATATGATGAAATCATAGCAGTACACACAGAAAAAACCCAATGAATTCTGACAATGAGCGAATCGCACTGTACCCATTTTCATGGCCGTTCTATCAGCCATTCATCAAAACGGCAACAAAACTTGAATTGCAAATTTTCCTACATGATGGTCTTTTGATTCGGCAGGACAATGCGTTCAGAATCGATGAACTGAGAATTGCATGAATCTAGAAAAAGTTGATGATAAACCGATTCTCATTTTCATTGTTTTTGACGGTAAGAAAACTCAGATCCCCCGGCGCTTTCATTCCGCCTAATATGACCCCCCGCTCTATATCCCTGTTGAACGGCGTAGAGCTTTCAATCACAGCCACGCCTTTTTCTTCGTCCAGACTGGTCAGCTTGAATTCCCCAATGGACTGTGCTGGTCCTTTGATGACACTATAATAACCATCTGAACCAGTCTGGAACGTGAGAAAATCCACACCGGTTTTCACCAAATCCTTGCCTGGCCCGTATTCATACCAGTTTTTCATCATCTCAACGCCAACGTTTTCAAAAATGACAGGAGAGTTATTGTAGGTATCCTTAACGATATTCTGGAGCGCAAGGAAATCCTCGAGGGAATACCAGTTGGTGACTTGAAGGTCCTGGATAATCTTATTCACCTGTTGGCTGGCAAAGAGATTCAGATTTCGACAGGCGGAGACATATCCCTGTATCAGTGCGCCAAATACTTCTGTAGCGTAGGTCATAATTCCTCCGGAAGATGTTTTCACGTTTTAACTGAATCATACATCGCTCATTCAACCGCAGTCAACAACTGGGTAGTTGCTTTGCGCGGATCATCTAATTGCCCATGTACCCGGTAGCGCAGAACGCGGAATGTGCGATGAGGTCAGCGACATCCCTTGTCACCGCGATGGGAAAATGACATGTCGTCGGCGCGCTTCTGAAAAAACCGACAAATATGGAAAATATCAGAAGCGTGGTAGTCCGCAACGCTGATTGAGCGATGAACAGACACAACTGAGAGTCGTATCGATCTACAATTGGATGTAAACATTGTGGTGGTAAGATGCCGTCCCACAACTTCTGCCTTTACAAAAGATGAACTGAATGCCTGCCCGACCTCCTCCCTCAGGAAAAATTTGACTGTCACTTTTGAAGGTGTGAACTGATTCAGGTTTATTTGGGGAAATCCATTCCCGTTTAAGTGCACATTTTCCATCGTTCTTACAAAAACTTCAAAAAAAATATATATACAGCAAAAAAATCCGTTGTAGAAAAAAATTTTATTCATTTACAATTGAATTACACAATTCTACTCAAGGAGGTCGCTCATGAACTGGTTCTCTCATGGTAACAATCAAAAATCTCATGTTTTACAAGTGTTGGCTGTTTTTCTGTTGGCCTTCGCACTCGCGAGTGTCAGTCCTCAAAAATCAGAGGCGGGTCATAAAAACACACCGAAATGTTTTGACACTTATCACTTCATCCTGGTTCACGGTGCCTGGCATGGTGGCTGGGTCTGGTACAAGGTTCAGACTCAACTGGAAAAAGCGGGACACAAAGTCACTGTTGTTGACTTGCCTGGCCACGGGATTGACAGAACAGCCCCGGAAACGGTCACTCTTGCCGACTACGCAAACCGAGTGATTGAAGCGATAGATGATGCAAATGAACCTGTTGTTTTAGTTGGGCATAGCATGGGAGGTGTTGCCATCTCAATGGCAGCAGAAGCACGTCCTGATTCCATTGACAAACTCATTTATCTCGCCGCATTTTTACTTGAAGATGGTGTTTCCCTTTTTGACATTGCCACCATTGATACAGAATCCACTGTTGGTGCCAACCTTATCCCTGGAAATGGCATTCTGGATATCAATAGAGATGTTACAGAGGAGGCGTTCTATGGCATGTCACCAGAATCAGATATTACTCTGGCGAAATCCCTTCTGGTAGTCAATCCGCTGCTTCCAATCGTCACCCCGGTATCTGTTTCTGAACAGAATTTTGGAAGCGTTCCCCGTTACTATATAACCACTACCAACGACAACTCCATTTCACCTGACATTCAGGAATATATGTATACAACAACCCCTTGCGATGAAGTGTTCACCATCCACTCAGACCACTCTCCCTTCTTCTCTCGCCCCAGGCATCTCACGAAACTTCTTTTACGGATTGCTGACAAGTAACAACACCAGTCGTCGGTCAATCAAGATCTGGCAAGATCTGGGTCGAGATCTGGGGTCGGTTCTCGATTTCTTGATTAACAGCTGAATATGGAGTTTCAACGCGGGTGAGGATTGTGCGAAACAGTCAGCAGTGAAAATTGGACTTTCGCAGGGGAGAAAAGTAAATCCTGTGACGCGGTTCAGCCGTCCGGAATATCCTGGTCTTTCGTGTCGCTGCTGCTTCAGACCCGTGCGATACACACGCATTGCCCGCACCAATCATCCCTGATCCCCCCTGTACGGGGACATAGATGCTTTGGGGACGGCAAAATGTGATGCTTTTGCCAGGAGCACGCCGGTTTTACATTGCTGGGCATACATGCAATGCATTAATTGTGACGCATATGATGTCGCATGCCTTCCGGATGCCGGAACTAAAAATTGTGCGGCGTATAAATCCGTTCTCATCTTTCCCTGGGTGGAACGTCGCGGATCGGGTGCGGCTACAAGCCTTCGCCAGCATCCGCCTTGTGAGGAGAATTCTGTTTTTTTCCCGGTTTCAGGATAAATGATCTCTCAATGAGTGACAAACCGTTCTCTACATATTTCAAATCCTCAGCAGATACTGTTGCACAATGATAGCCGTCACGCCCTGTGAGTAACAGGCAAAAACTTTGACGATTGTTTTGATTCCCATCAGTTTGCCTTGAAGGATTGCCCCTTTGCCATGGATCTGTCCGTACGTCTCAAACGGTTGAATAGCCGGTTTGTCCATCAATTTTGAGAACGAATGAATATACTCTTTAAGACTGTCTTCCGGATTCGTCTCCATGTTCCCCAGCACGAACATCACATATGCTGCGCCGGGGCTATCGATGGAGAACATCTGGTCTGGATCGTAGTCTGCATCATCCACATCAATCTTCCAGTTTTTCGGATAGCGCAGTTCGAATCGCTCTCGAACCAGTTTCCTGGGCATTCCTGTTTCGGCTTGTTGCTCCTGTCCAACCAGATTTATCAAAAACGCTGCACCCGCTTTGGTCGATGCGACACCAAGGAAGAATCCTGCGATTCCACCTACCAGAAGTGACATCGCCATTGCAGCTGTCAATATGCCCACAGGTACTCTCTTCATCCGTTTCACTCCTGACGCGCCTGGATAGATCAAGGGGGCTGATTCCCCCCGTCGCCCTTCCCAGAAAAATGTACGAGATCGTTTCCCTTCATACCGTCATCATCCAGCGGGAAGTTAAAGACGAAATGGCTTTTGCACTTACGATGTCCGCAGCTCCGGATGCCGGCATCGGCCATTCCCAGGCTTGAAAAAATCCGTGCTACAGTCACCGAAGGATGATTCCACTATTTCAGGAAAAACTCCCATATTTCAACACCTGCCTGATGCAGGCATCTGAATGGTAACAGTTAAAAAAAATCGCTGAACAGTCTGTCACCTGCCGTATATCAATTTGAACCGTACAAACAGCACCTCCTGCTGCGGGCTGTTGCACCGCATGCTGGCGCTGTCACCGGATGATTCATTCAACATAGAGGCGGACCTCGTGTTCGCCCGAATTGACTGTCTGGATGCCAGGCGTTCTGCCGTTAACGGCTTTTTCGCGCCGGCACGCGTATATCTGCCGGCAATTATATCGCTTACTTGACCAAATACCACATTTCTATCTATTTGATATTACTATTTTTGGGAAGTGGACGTTACTGAATTAAACGGATTTGCCGGGGACCTTGGCAAAGAACCATTCTCCAGGAAAGGAAACTGACACAATGAGCGATTCAACGAAATCAAGACGGATGAAGTTTGCCACAAGGCAGCTTCATGCCGGACAATCTCCCGACGCCGCAACCGGTGCATTGGCCGTGCCGATTCACCAGACAACATCCTTTGTGTTTCGGGACACGGATCACGCAGCGCGTCTTTTTTCCCTTGAGGAAACAGGCAACATATACACGCGTATCATGAATCCCACGACGGATGTGTTTGAACGGCGCATGGCTGACCTGGAAGGTGGTGTCGGTGCATTGGCAGCCAGTTCCGGCCTTGCTGCGCAGATGATGGCCATACAGACAATTTGCAGCGCCGGTGACCATTTCATCAGCGCTTCGACACTGTATGGCGGGTCGTATAACCAGTTTGTATTCGCATTTCGAAAGCTCGGTATAGAGGTATCGATTGTTGATCCTGCCGATCCTGCCAATTTCGAAGGCGCAATCAGAGAAAACACCAAACTGATATTCGGGGAATCACTGGGAAATCCGAGTATTAACGTTTTTCCCTTTGAAGCGGTCAGCAGTATTGCACGGAAACATCGACTTCCTCTTATGATAGACAACACATTCGCAACCGCGTATTTGTGCCGTCCCATTGAATGGGGCGCCAATATTGTTGTGTACTCAACCACTAAATTTATTGGTGGGCACGGTACCGCTATCGGGGGAATGATTATAGATGCGGGCAATTTTGACTGGGCCGGTTCTGGACGTTTCCCCGATTTTACTGCACCCGATGAAAGTTATCATGGCCTCATTTATGCCAGCCTGGGACCAACGGCATATATAGTGAAAGCTCGCGTGCAGGTTCTCAGAGACCTTGGTGCATGTCAGGCGCCCATGAATTCATGGCTGTTTCTACAGGGGCTGGAAACGTTGAGTCTGCGGATGGAGCGCCATGTATACAACACTGAGAAGGTCGCTCGTTTTCTCTATGACCATCCCGATGTCAGTTGGGTGTCCCATCCATCACTGCCGTCTCATCCGGATCATGATCTGGCAAAACGGTATTTCCCAAAGGGGGCCGGTGCTGTCCTCAGTTTTGGTATCAAAGGCGGTCTGGATGCAGGCAAACTGTTCATTAACAACCTGAAGCTGTTCAGTCATCTGGCCAATATCGGGGATGCCAAGAGTCTGGCCATTCACCCTGCGAGCACCACACACAGTCAATTGACCCCGGCGCAGCAGAAATCAGCCGGCGTCTCCCCGGAAACCATCCGTTTGAGCGTTGGCATAGAGGACATTGAAGACATTCTGTGGGATTTGAGTCAGGCGATTACTATTTCTCAGACGACTGATTATAAACAGTATTCGATGTTTGCGGGAGAAAAGCTGGACGATACAACCCAGCCAATCGTACTGACATAACGTGTCGCATGGATTCAGATTCAGTTCACGCAATGCCAGCTGGTACGGTCGCGGCGATGGCTCTACCATACCGTGTTCGGAGGAAAAC
The DNA here is from genome assembly GCA_050287845.1 of Polyangia bacterium. Lineage (GTDB taxonomy): Bacteria > Myxococcota_A > Polyangia > JAAYKL01 > JAAYKL01 > JAFGXQ01. The sequence goes on along the minus strand of JBNKCR010000148.1, from coordinate 50,410 downwards.
GAAGAAATTATCCAACTACACGCAGTTCCCTTTCCATCTGCATTTACGGCAGGTACCATGCCGGGGGAACCGGGTTCGGATGGCTGAACAGTTCGGGATCCCGTTCCAGCAGACTGCGAGTGAAGTCAACCATGGGGCGTGCATCGCACAGCAGACACCTCGCCTCTCCGATGCGTCCCTCAATACAGATGCCGGCGGCCATGAGCGGTTCAGTCAGTTTCTGATAATTGTGCCAGAACTCTCCGGACGTGATAATGTCGTGACCGTGCATGGGACAGTCGTGCAGTCGACCGTCGGGCATGCGCACTTTCATGGGGTGAGGCAGGGGAGTAAGGCGCTTTGGAATATTTACCCATTCTTCAACACCGTGAATCAGGGTATTGGCCCTGAATGTACACCCCATAAATAAAATGCGGGCATCGAGATTGTATAACTTGCCGTACACACCGTCGCGCGGGCAGGGTGTTCTCCTGTTTTCTTCGCCGTCAACAAACGCGGTGGCGTGATTGCCCAGCGCCGCAACTGAATGGGTGGGATGCAGCGACCGCACGACACCAGCCCGCTTTTGAAATTTTTGAGATAATATGCCGACGCATGATGGTTCAACATCGGGGTTGAATATGGCGTTATCTCGAAACATGCTGGCCCAGGTATGAGTGGGGAAAATCAGCAATCCATCGTGCATAACAGAAATAAATGCATCCAGAACCCCATCCGCGCCATTTCGAACCGCGCCAACCGCTTTCATTGACGAATGCACCATTAGCGGACGACTGGCGTCTATCCCCAAACACCGTATCTCTGTTATCAGCGCTTCAGTGGCGTGCATGAGTTGCGTGATCCTTCGGTTAATTTTTTTATCAGCGTAACCTGTTACCTTGTTTCGGTGAATCAAAAAAAAGCAATCGATGGCCGCTGTTCACGAGGGGTCATTCACACCGGTAGTGCAGTTTTTCCAGATCATCATACTATCCGCAGATCTTTAAAATGCTGTGAACGATACCGAGTTCCTCTGCGGAGAACCGGTTTGCTTTGGCCATGGTGCTCAGTTCCCGATATACGTGGTACAGCTCATCATGGAGTACAGGGGCGATGAATTCGAATGTCGTTCGGCGTGTTTACAAAAAAATACTCAACAATAAATCCAATACATCCTCTTTGACCAGGCGGGCTAACCGGGCATCACCCCTTGCGAGCGTTGACAGAAATCGCGGCATTTTTTGTTCCCTGGATAGATACGCGTTTTTGGCCTGTTGCAGTAATTCTTCGATTGTATAAATCCGGAGCCTGTCAATAGAGAGCTTCTCCGCCACAATTTCATAGGCCATTATTACCAGATCATTGTAGTCAATCGTGTTGTCAATACCCAGAATGGCAGAAATTTTGGGCACGATTTGTTCGAACAGCATACGCCTGGCGGGCAAATGGTGAATGCCCAGCATTTTTCCAACCTGTAAAATTTTCTCCGATTCAAGGGAAGCCAGCATGTTAAAAGCCCAATCAGATTTCGCAGGTGGTTCAATGTAGTAGCGGGTTCCCAGTAAGCCGCGATAAAGCCTCAACGTATCAAGATATCCCAGATTCAGGTTTCGGGTTTCCCGTTGCGGATCAAAGTCCAGAAGCAATCCCAGGTCCTCAGACGGGCAAATATCAATTCGCACCGTTCCAAATTGACTTGTTTTTTTTACCCGACCCACTGCATTGGTACGCACCGCAATAATCGTATCATACCCCCGGTCCTGGAGCATCGACACCGGAAGATTATCCCAGACACCTCCATCCACCAGACGCTCACCGTCGATCGTCTCCAGCTTGAACCCGGGAAAACTCGCGCTTGCCAGAATATAGTCGGTCAATTTGCCATGGGGGATGTCTTCAAGCATCAATTCCATTGGAGTGCTGCTGGTAATAGAGTATGTCACCAGACCAAAATCGACACTGGATTCCCTCAAGCGCTTCTCGTCGATATGTCTATCAATAAACGCTTTTATTTTTCCAGTGTCGATACCTCCATCATGGACCATTTTTTTTATAATGGATATACCGTTGGAAATGGTTGAAACCGAAAGACCTGTCGTTCGAAGTTCGCGCTCAAACTGTTCGTCTATGTCAAACACAGCCTGATTGGTCATCCCGGACCAGATATCCCATGCCAGAACCCCATCTCCCTGCGCAATGATTGCACCATTGATTGCGCCAATGGAGGAACCCGTAACACCGTCAATCGAAATGCCTGATTCGATCAAAGCGCGATAAACACCGATGTGATATGCGCCTTTGGCACCGCCACCTTCCAATACCAGTCCAATCATTCAATCTCCCTTTCAACATGATCGCGAACAATATATTTTATTTCACATTTACTGCATCACCCGCAAGTCCGCAAGTACCCGCCGGTTGTGTTGGCATCCGCAATGCCTGTTCTGCTGAAAAAAGTCACGCAATCCGGCGGATTGACAACGGTTCCGATAAAAAAGCGCGAGAATTCAGTGTTCGTGGACAACAGATACCTGCGTTCAACCCCGGGAGCGGGCAAAACGGACCCGAGTGCAACGCAAGCGGCACCGGGCAAGATGTTCAGCGCGGTCATCGGACCACGGAATCTGTATCTGCGCGTGTTGACAAATCGGTACTCATTCGCTTAATTATTCATGGAACACGGATGGGACGCGTTTCCATTTTCTGGAAATGCGAACTGGTGAATACAAAGAAGCGGGAATGACCAGATATTTTTTACAGACGATGTTGGCAACAGTTCTTCTCTGGACCATTGTGCAACCATCGGTCGCAGTGGCGGTGGTTCCCGGGAGTCCCACCGTGCTTTCCGATCATTCTCATCATGTGACCCATCGTCATCATTCTCCCTGTTCTCATCACCATGGTGAAAACGGTGGCGACGACGACTGCGCCTGCCTGTGCTGTCCGGGACACGGAAAAGTCGTCCCGCAGACAATATTCATCACATCTCCAATTCCCCGGGTATTGACCGGGTATCATGTATTGACCAAAAATTTCCTCACCCCGGCAGCAGTCCAGCTGCGCATTGAGCGCCCCCCTCAGACGCACCGCTGACGTCTCTGAACAGAACGGCAGTGAACGGCTCTGGAGGCTGCATGGCGCAGCGAAAACGATCCGTTCTCATACTGCACAAAAGCGAACCCCCACGGCGACCTGCTACAACAGGTGCAGGCGCCTGAACAAGGATTGACCCATGAATCTGATACAACCCAACGGGTTGATACTCCGTGTAACATGCCTGCTGGCGTGCATGTCGATGACCGCCCGACCCCACGTTTCGTGGAGCAGAGATGACAATCAGCAGGAGCTGAAACTGAACTGGAAAGCGGTGAAAAAGCTGGTAGCGCTGCATCCCGCACTGAAGGGCGCCACCCACAACATCGATGCGGCCAACAGCATGGTTCTCGCCGCAAAGACCGGCGAAAATCCCGAACTGGAAGGAACGATGGGATATGGCATGGCCCGGGATGGAGACGGGAGACAGGTGGAATGGGGCGTCTCCCTTTCCATCCCGCTTGATTGGATTGCCAGGCGAAGTGCCCGACGCGACGCAGCGATGGCCGAGGTAAAAACAGTTGAACAGGAAAAAATTGCCCTGCAACGGGATATTGTTCTGGAACTGCGGGTGCTATTTCTGGAGCTGTTGTTCAATCAGGAGCGGGTACGGGTGTTCGAAACCCTGGCCCTGGAGACCGGACGCCTGTCAGAGATGGTGGCATCCCGTGTGCAAAACGGCGAATCGCGCACTGTGGAAGCGGTGCAGATGCGGGTGGAGGCAGAAAAAATTTCTGCGGACCTGGTGTTGGCCAGGGCCGCACTGCAAATCAGCAGAGACCGACTCGGCGTGTGGCTCGCCGGCAAACCGGGTGCCGTGATTGTGGCCGAAGGTGATATTGCGGCGCTTCCCGCTGTGCCGTCATTGGATAACCGGCATATCGAAAACACCATCGTACAGCATCCCGTATATCGCGTGGCAGAAGCCGAAGTCACCGGGGCAGCGGCATCCGCCACTCAGGAAGAAAAAGAAAAAATTCCCGACATCGCCATTTCGCCCTTTTTTGACAGCGAACTCGATCGCCGGGCAGTGGGTGTGGGGGTTTCCATATCTCTGCCCCTCGTGAATCGAAACCGGGGCAATATTGAGGCCGCGTACAACCGGTACAAATCGAAGCAGGCATCTCTTGAAACAGTGAAACGCGAACTGCATGCCACCCTGCTCGAGTATCGGACGTCGTGCTCGGCGGCCCGAAAGGTGGCTGCGAAATATCAGGATGTGATTCTGCCCGATGCCGAAACCGCGGCCAATACTATCCGACGAACATATGAGTTGGGAGAAGCCACGCTGTTTGAGGCCATCAGCGCGACGCGCATGCGAATCGAAGTTCAGTTGCAACTGGTGGATGCCCTGGAAAGCGCGCAGCAGACCTGCAGCTGGTTCAGTGCTGCGGCTGGAAAAAAACTGTAAGGAAACGACATGATGTTAAAATTCAGAAATAAATTCAAATACAAAGTTACATTGGCGGCAGCGACCATTCTTTTGATTGCCTGCGGTCAGAATGGCTCGCGACAGCACGATGCGGACGCCCATGGCGCAGGCCGGGATCTCGAACAGGAACCGCACAGTGCCGAACATGATGAAACCCACGCCGGAAAGAGCGCCGGACATGGGGATCACCATGAGGGGCATGGGCATGAAAGTGGCGAAGACCTGGAACAGTCCGTGGACGAGCTGTTCAGCAGGATGTGTGAGCATAACATCCGGACATACGAGTGTGACGAGTGTCGATACGAAGTGGGCGTGGCAAAGGTGAATGCGGAATTGCTCAAAGAAGGGCTGATGAAAGTGATTCGCCCTCTGCGCAAGGCCGTCGCCATTCCCCTTCGCCTTACCGGTGAAATACAGTTTGACGATCGTCAGGTGGCCCATGTGAGCACCCAGGTGGGCGGTGTAATCCGCAAGGTCCATGTGACCCTCGGCGATGCTGTCACCGAAGGACAGCCACTGGTGGAAATTGAATCGATGGAAGTGGGCAATGCCAAGGCCGTGTATCAGGAAGCCCAGGCCACCAGAAACCTGGCCGAACAGAGTTTCGATCGCGTGTCCAGACTGAAAACCGAGGGCATCGCTTCCCAGAAGGAATTGCTGCAGGCAGAGCAGGAACTGGAGGCTGCCCGAATCCGGGTCACCGCCGCCAGAGGTATGCTCCAGCGACTGGGTATGACGGGATCCTCGAAACAGGGGGTGAATCCGGGCGGTTCTTCCGGAAAGCTCACCTTGCGCGCCGGAAAGGATGGCACGGTGTTGAACATGCACGCGGTTGTGGGCGAGGTGGTGAAAGCCGACGAAACCCTGGTCACCATTGGTCAGAATTCCTCCCTGTGGGTATGGGCCGATTTGTACGAAAATGACTATGCCAGAGTCGCAGGCGCATATGCCGCCGGTTCCCTGGATGCAGAGGTTCGGGTGCGGGCGTTTCCGGACCGGCATTTTGCGGGCAAGGTGGACTATATCAGTCCATCAATGAATGAGGTGTCGCGGACCGTGAAGGTACGGGTGGTACTGCCCAACCCCGGTGGCGTACTGCTCTCGGGCATGTTTGCCGATGTGGACATCTTCCTGCCGGGAAACGAACAGGCCACCATTCTCCCCGGCAGTGCCGTTCTCCTTGATGAGGGACGCACGTTCGTGTTTGTGCACCACCAGGACGACTATTACGTCAGACGTCCGGTGCAGACCGGTCGGCGTTTCGGTGATGAGGTGGAAATACTGAGCGGCGTGAATGACTCCCAGAAGGTGGTGGCAAATGGGGCCTTTCTTCTCAAGTCCGATGTGCTGCGGTCCAAAATGGGGGCCGGCTGTGCCCACTGATACACGCCCCACCAATACCGGGAGATTTTCATGATTCAATTCATTTTAAAAAACAGGCTCATGGTGCTCATCGCCACAGCGCTGATAACGGCGGTTGGCCTGATTTCGTGGAGCCGACTGCCCATCGATGCATTCCCCGACGCCTCCAATCAGCAGGTGATGATTCTCACCGAAGCCGCGGGGCTGGGCCCTCTCGACGTGGAACAGCAACTGACCTTCCCCATTGAAACCGTGATGGGCGGCCTGCCCCATCTGCGGATGGTGCGATCCACTTCGAAGTCGGCGCTGTCCCAGGTGGTGGTGGTTTTTGAAGATCATGTGGACACCTATTTTGCGCGTCAGTTGGTGTTTGAACGGCTGCAATTGGCAAAGGAACAGCTGCCGCCGGGAGTGGAACCGGAAATGGGGCCCATCAGCACCGGCCTCGGGGAAGTGTTCCAATACACCCTGAAGAGCAAAAAACACTCGCTGTCGGAACTGCGAACCATTCAGGACTGGATTGTGGCGCCCAGGTTACGAACCATCTCCGGCGTCAACGAAGTCAACAGCTTTGGCGGAAAGGTGCGACAGATTGAAGTGCGCGTCGATCCCGATCGTCTGTTGAAATACCGGATGACACTCTCGGATGTGGTGTCGGCGCTGGAGGAAAACAATGCCAACGCCGGCGGTTCATTCATTATCCAGGACTGGGAACAGGAGAACATTCGCAACGTGGGACTGGTGGGTTCGATTTCGGATATCGAAAATATTGTACTGAATGCCGAGGATGGCACGCCCATCACCATTCACGACATTGCCGACGTGGTGGAAAGTCACATGACCCGCATGGGCGGCGTCACCGAAAACGGCAACGGAGAAGTGGTGGCCGGCATGGTCATCATGCTCAAGGGCGAAAATTCACGGGATGTGGTGGAGCGGGTGAAGAAGAACCTGCCCGTCATCGAACAGATGCTTCCCGATGGCGTCACTCTGGAGCCATTCTACGACAGGACCGAACTGGTTTTTGCTGTGGTATCCACCGTGGCCAACGCCCTGATGCAGGGCGGCGTGCTCGTGGTCATCGTGCTCTTTTTGCTCATCGGAAATCTGCGCAGCGCCATTACGGCAGCTCTCAGTCTGCCTATCACTGCGCTTCTGGCATTCATCTTCATGGATATCGGGCAGTTGACCGCAAACCTGATGACCCTCGGCGGCCTGGCCATTGCCATCGGCATGGTGGTGGATGGCGCCATCGTGGTTACCGAAAATGTGACCCGCAAACTGCGGGAGAATCCCGGGGACGACAAACGGCAGACCATTCTGCATGCGGTGCGTCAGGTGGCCCGCCCCATTGTGTTTTCCATTCTCATTATCGTCCTGGTGTTCGTGCCCCTGTTCACCCTGGAGGGCATGGAGGGCAAAATGTTCAAACCGCTGGCCCTCACGATGATTCTGGCCATGCTCGGCTCCCTCATTGCCGCCCTGACCATCATTCCGGTGATCCTCTCATACCTCATGAAATCCGGGCAGAACATGTCAGAACTCCGGTTTGTCACCCTGATGCGCCGCGGGTATCTCACGCTGCTCAGGAATGCGCTGAATCATCGCAAAGTACTGCTTGCCCTGGTGCTAATTTTCTTCGTGGCTGCGATATCCACCGTGCGGTTGCTGGGCACGGAGTTTCTTCCCGAACTGGACGAAGGCGCCATTGCCATCAACGTGGTGCGCCTGCCCAATGCCTCGCTGGATGGCAGCATCCGCACCGCCGGGTATATGGAGAAGAAATTGCTGACCTTTCCCGAAGTGAAACATGTGGTGTCCAAAACCGGACGGGCTGAAATTTCGGAAGATCCGATGGGGCCGGAACAGACGGACCTGCTGATTATGCTGCACCCCGAAACCGAATGGACCACCGGTCGGTCAAAGCCCCAGCTGGTGGCTGCCATTCAGAAGGAGCTGGGAAAGATTCCCGGAATTCGACTGGCGTTCAGTCAACCCATTGCCCTCAGAGTGAATGAACTGATTTCGGGGGTGAAAAGCGATTTGGCGGTGAAACTGTTTGGAGAGGATATTGAACTGCTCAAAAAAACCGCCGACAATATTGCCACCACTCTTCGCGGCATTGACGGCGCCGAAGACGTGAGTGTGGAACAGGTGGCGGGATTCAGTCAGCTGGAAATCATTCCCGACCGGCGGCAGATGGCCCGCTACAAATTGAAAATGTCCGACCTGAATGAACTGGTGGAAACCGCCATAGGCGGCAAAGTGGCCACGGAGCTGGTGGAAGGCCAGAAACGCTTTGGCATCAAAGTGCGCTTTCCCAGGGAAAATCGAAACAGCATTGATGCCATCGAAAAGCTGCTGTTGCTCACCGAAAGCGGCGCCAGGGTACCCCTGGGCCGGATTGCCCACATCGAACGCAGCGAAGGACCCGCGCAAATCAGTCGCGAAAACAGCATGCGCCGGGTGGTGGTGGAAGCCAACATCCGGGGACGGGATCTGGGGGGATTTGTAACGGACGCCAGAGGGATGCTTAAAAGTATTACCGACAAACTGCCGCCCGGATACTGGCTGGAATATGGCGGCACATTTGAAAGCCAGCAGCGGGCCATGAAGCGGTTGAGCATCGTGGTGCCCATATCGGTGCTGGTGATTTTTCTGATGCTCATCTCGGCGCTGGGTTCGATGAAATCCGCCACCCTTGTGCTGGTGAATCTGCCCTTTGCCCTGGTGGGCGGCATTCTGTCCATGTTTATCCTGGACATCAATCTGAATGTGCCTTCCACCGTGGGATTCATCGCCCTGTTCGGCGTGGCGGTGCAGAATGGCACCGTGCTGGTAACGTTCATCAATGAACTGCGGGCCAACGGAGAATCCACCCGCGATGCCATTGTGGAGGCCTGCGGTCTGCGGTTCACCGCCCTGCTGATGACGGCATCCACCACGGTGCTGGGCCTGCTCCCCATGGTATATGCCGTGGGTCCCGGCGCCGAAGTGCAACGCCCCCTGGCCGTGGTGGTCATCGGCGGCCTCATCACTGCCACCCTCCTCACCCTCTTTGTGCTGCCATCCCTCTACCTGATGTTTGCCCCCAGAGTGGACGCCCCCCGGCGAGCCGACGCATACTGACGGAATACGGACCACTTATCGAGTGGGAATAGCAACCTGATGTATCCCGAGTTTTCTGCTTACTGTGCTGGCAGGCAACGGATGTAGATGGCTTTATGCCCGCATTCTTGCAGTTCCGTTTTAACCCGCCTTTGTCTCAAAAGGATATTTTGTACACGCCGCTCCAAAGGGGCAAAAACAAAAGATCGAAAGGTTCAATTTAAGTAGAATAGTTGCCCTCAATTTTTGTATTTCACGGACAGTTCCCCCCTGGCGCAAATGGGGCAACGCATCAGTGCAACAGTTGGCAACACCTTGCCCGCACATCCGCAGTATTTGCACTGCTGCATCGACGAATCCAGCACCGTTCCGCACCCGGAACACAGCATGCTATCTCCGTTATGAAGTACCAGATGGGTATCGCATGCGGAACAATCGACTGTTACCGACGATTCGGGAAGAGGCACTTGTCGGCTGAGTACCGGCAGCGGGCCGTCCTGCGAACACCATTGGGCCAGTATGCCTGCAAGGGCCTCCACTTCAGGTCGCGACGGGTGGTACGTGAGAAGTTCCTGTAAAAAATGGTATGCCTCTGTGGGGAGCCCCGCTTCCATCGCACCGGCTGTGGCGTTTACGAGCAACGGAGCAGCATGGGGCGACATTTTCAAACCGGCGCGATACCAGTCCAGCGCTTGCAACGGCGCGCCACTGCGCCGCCACGCTGTTCCCCCAACGTTGTACAGGTTGGGCAAACGCAATCCCGCCCGACGCGCCAGCATAAAATGACACAGTGCCGCCTGAACCTGATCCTGCGCATCCAATGCCTGACCCAGCAAAAAATGCGCGTTGGCCTGAAAGCGATTTCGCTCCACCGCGAGACGCGCGAATGATGCGGCTTCCTGCCAGCGTTGCAGGTCTGCTGCCGAAGCGGCTGCAAAAATGAGCATTTCATCCAGCGTTGGATCTATTTCCAACGCCCTTTTGGCATCAGACAATGCGGCATAAGGCTGACCGGTGCGGTACAAAATTCTTACACGCTGTGCAAAACCATCTGGCAGCTCAGGTATTAGCTCACAGGCAGCCGACACCTCATCCAGAGCGGACTGCACATCTCCCTGACGCATCGACCGGCTCGACTGATGGAGCGCCGTGGCGGCCTGGACAGAAGCATCGCCATCGGGAGAAGAACCAAACTGCACAAAGTAGCGATCGAGCACCGAGAGCAATTCGCTTGTATCACGAACGTCAAATGTGTTGCCGGCCTCGCCGGGCGCAAACATCCGAAACCCCTCGGGGAGATGTTCACCTTGACGTAACAGCCCCAGTAACAGGGTCATCCCCCGTTCGGCGAATGCCAATGCGGTATGAAACTCATCCGTAACCCATCCTTCTTCAAATGAACCCGTCTCTCTGCTGCACACCCGTTGAATGTAGCCCGGATCAATCACGGCCAGAAACACGTGGCATCCGGCAATCCGCGACACGAGTTCAGGAACGGAGGGGGGGGTGGGCTCCCTGCTCGCCAGCCGGTCAAACACAACTTGATTGCCTCGGGCTGTCAGCTCTTCATGAAGATTTGCTACCCATTTATCATCGGCGTCGTTTGCCCAGCGGTACGAAATAAAAATACGGCGGGGCACACTCAGTGGCCGAGGTTGCGACTGCGCCGATGCCAGAGCCAACTCAAGTGCCTGTTTCCATTCGGGACGAATTTCAAACGGATTTATCTTATCACGTTTCGGCTGCCAGAGGGCAAAAGGAATACGCACAATATCTGCCAGTTGAAATACGTCGTTCAAATTGCGGTCAATTTCAACCAGCTCAGGCGCCTCTTTTCCAATGTCCACGTACTGGAACGAAACATTGCCATCGGGCAACGTCACTGCCAGAATTCGCGCACCACAGACGCGACAAACCGTAGAAGAACCCCTTTGCTCGTCTTTGTTTCCCGGATCCGGGGTGGCAATCGCCAGGATGGTATCCTCCCCGCATTTCGGACATTCCGTCGTGATTTCTTTGAGCATGGTGTCCCCCTTTCGCCGCGCAGACTTTGATGAGATTGAACACTGGAAAGATATCAGAATTTCCAAGAGCGAACCAGCCACTTTCAACCGAAGTCACTATCAATCGAAGTCACTCTCGACCGAAGCGCACTGCAGCACTCAAATTCCAACAGCGGTCGCTTTTTTGCCCCTTCGAAGGAATCCGTTGGTCGACGCACAAGAGGTCGACGAAAATTCAGATAAAACAGGCCGCGTCAATACGGCAAATCCTCGACAGTGATGGTTGAACGCCGGAAATAAATTTCGTTTTCGTGACTCTCATTGAACAGAATCAACTGATCATCATTGATTTGATATCCGGTGGCAGAATTCGCAATGGTCACATAATCTCCAATCCACTGATGACAGGCGTCCGGACAGCTTTCCGGTGGTACCACCACCGAGGAAAGTGGATGGTAAGCGAATTCCAAATCTATCCGGTTCACTCCCTGCAATGTGCAACTGCCAAAACAGGGATAAGCGCTGCACAACCCGTCAATCTCTATTTCATCTGAAAAAGATGACTCTACGAAAATAATGACATTCATGGCAACGGTCTCATCGCCTTCGTCAAAGGAAAAGGCATACTGATCATCGACAGGTATTTCCTGACCGTCGAGAAACATCGTTCGCACCACCCATGAACCCAGAATGGAATCCGCAACCTCACTGTCGCCGGAATCCGAGTCAACCCAAGAACCCGTCTGTGAATCGGCGGTTAAATCACTCTCTGTTTCACTCGCACTGTCGTTCGCAGTTTCCTCCTGAACAGTGGATGCGGTATCCGGGCTGTCTACCGCACTGCTTCGCTGGCATCCTCCCAACACAGAAATCCCCAGAATCAGTCGCAGAATTTTAAGGCACTCATATTTCATCGTCACATTATCCTTTTCAACAGGAACAAGACATATACTATTTATACAGCGTAACAATCATTCACGGTCGATATTATGGCTGAATGACCCTCTGAGACTATTGATTGCCAGGAAATGACCAATTATCTCCAATGTCTGAAGCTATTCAAACGAGACGACAGCCCTGAAGATCCATCACATTTTCAGAAGCACGGAATGGACCTTTCGCAGGACGTGTCGAAATCCCCCTTGTCGATTTATACGAACGCCCTGAGAAAAAATCACTCCGAGAGTTTTGAAGTTGGGTAGGTGGTGTGCCATTGTGCGAGTGACAGCGGTTTCAGTCATTGGCTTTTTGCAACATCAGCGTATATATGGCATATTTTGCTTGTCCGCAGGTTCTTTCGATACAGATACGCAGTTTCTTCCCGAGTTTTTTGCCTCGTACAACGCTCTGTCTGCGCGACCGATTAAGCCTTTAACAGATCCGCCAGACAATGCAGCCACCCCAAAGCTGCAAGTGACATTTTCAGCACTTTCCACCAATTGTTTCCGAAGTTTCTCGGCGAACAGATATCCCTCTTCTTCTTCAGTGGAAGCGCAGAAGAAAAGAAATTCCTCGCCACCCCAGCGGGCGAGAAGATCACTGTCCCGTTTGTTGTTTGAGAAGAGAGTTGCAACGAATTTCAAGACACGGTCTCCTTCCTGATGTCCCAGGGTATCGTTAATCCGCTTGAAATTGTCAATGTCAACAAACACGGCGGTAACCTCACTTTTGTTGTGCCGGGCATTTTTTACCAAATCAAGCAAGTGGGTCCGCATTCCGAAACGGTTAAGCAATCCCGTGAGGGGATCCTGTTCCGCTTTTTCTTTTAATTCATCGGCTTGAAGGGCCAACGCTTCGTTCATTTTCAGTAGCTCTTTTTCCCGCTTCTTTTTCTCGTAACGTACAGAGTGCAATTGAAGGGTTTGACCTACAGCGTATAAACCGAACACAATCATCCAAAAAACGAGCGCAATTTTGAAAAATGTCTCCCCGGAAATCCATTTTCCGTGAAGCTCTATTCTTTTTACCTCCAGTACTCCGCTACCTTCTGTCACGCCTTCCGGAGTGACAAAATCAATCGTTTCAACGTTTGAAACATCCAGGTGGGACTGATTAAACGGAATATTCTTTGCTGCAATCCACCACCCCGGCACTTGAAAGTGTGCCCACGTGAGCTGTTGCGGCGTATTCAGTCCTCTGGGCGGAAAATGCACCTGATTGTATTTCAGACTCACCGGATCGTCCGGATGGGTATAGGCAGGGTGAGAGTTGCGGAATTCCATACGAAAACGTTTTACCCCTTGTCCCCTGGAATCGGCATACACGTGGATTTCATCGAATTTGGAGCAATCAAGCCCTTGATTTTCATTGCCGACTACCAGTTGCAGTATCACAAACGGATAAGCAATAGTGGGTTTCAGAGAGTAATTCATTTTCCAGGTACTGGGCGTGATGGTGAGCGTTCCCGTGGAAGTTCCCTTATCTCGTTGGTCAGTTACAATGCGGACATCAGATAAAACTCTGGCAGGATCATTCGGAGACAGAACAAGGACACGTTCCCCGTATATTCGAAACAGCATCCACAACAGGATTGTGAACACCAGCAGTCCGACAATAAAAACCGCGTCACGCTCCAGTTGAAAATTTTTAAAAATTGTCATGATACTTACAGCGACAATTCAGTTTCATGCTCAATGTCGACAATTTTTAAGAATTGTCATGATACTTATAACGACAATTCAGTTTCATGCTTAATATGGCTCAGTTCATCCCACTGATTCAGCGGATTCATGCAGCCGTTCAATACGAATGATTTCTGTTGTTCATCAGAGAGTATCCGTTTCGGTTTCGGTTACTGCTACTATTCAAGAGCCCAATACCGCTACAAAACGGGCGTGTAATGAAATTTTTTATTTGTGTACTTTTACGAATACAGGAAATTCAGAGCACCTTTTTTTGCAACTTGAAATCCGGCATCACTGCTTCGAACTCCCTGTTTACATGTCGTCATATCGAAGATATCTGGGTTCAATATCGCTCGGTGCCGCAAAAGTAGGCTTTCAGAATTCTGATTTCAGGAAGTCGGCAAGGGTGTTGAGGTCAGCGGCAAATCGACGGATGCCTTCGGCGAGTTTTTCGGTGGCCATGGCGTCTTCGTTGAGCATCCACCGGAATGTCTTTTCGTCGAGCGTAATTTTTTCAATATCCATGTTTGCGGCTGCGCTGGCCTCCAGCTTTCGCGGCAGGGGGCCTTCGGTGTTTTTCAGCTCTTCAATAAGCGCGGGGGCAATGGTGAGCAAATCGCATCCGGCCAGTTCGATGATTTCACCGACATTCCGGAAACTGGCGCCCATCACCTCGGTCTGATAACCGAACTTTTTATAGTAGTTGTATATCTGTATCACAGAATGAACCCCCGGGTCCTCTGCCGCCGGAATGCTTTCCACCCCCCGTTTGGCTTTATGCCAATCCATAATGCGTCCCACAAATGGTGAAATGAGGGTAACCCCGGCTTCGGCGCAGGCCACCGCCTGGACAAAACTGAATAGCAGGGTGAGGTTGCAGTGAATGCCTTCCTTTTCGAGTTGCTCTGCCGCAGAGATGCCTTCCCAGGTGGCAGCAATCTTGATGAGAATGCGGTTTCTGTCGATACCGGCCGCCTCAAACATCTGAATAATTCGCCGGGCGGTGGCCATGGTGGCAGCGGTATCAAACGAATGCCGGGCATCCACTTCCACCGACACCCGACCGGATACCACATTGAGGATTTCCATTCCGAACCGGACGGCCAGTTTTTCAAGAGCCATATTCAACGACGATTCGGAGGCCGTGTCCGTATCCGCCATCACTTTTTCGACAATGTGACGGTATTCCGCTTTCCGGGCCGCCGCCAGCAGCAATGATGGATTTGTGGTGGCATCCCTTGGGCTGTGTTTTCTGATAAAATCGATTTCCCCACTGTCTTCGACGATAATGGTCATTTCTTTCAGTTGCTCCATCAGGTTCATTGCGGCTTCTCCTTTGGTTTGGTTCTGCATAAGAGAGTATTCACGGTTTGCTGCCGTGTCGACAATGAATCACAGTGTGCAATAGAAGTAACCGGCCGGTTCTGTTTTTAAGGCGGCACTCTGTTCGACGGATGCTCACGGCAAAGTGGCAATGAAACCGGTGGACACGCCGACTGCGAAATCTTCGCCGCTCTGCGGGATGTCCAGATATGCCTGGTTGATGAGCTCCAGATTATCGGTGAGCATCACGTTGTAGCCCAGGGCCACGCCCCCCACTTCCACATCGTGTTCATCATCGACGGCATCCGGACGGAACACGGCATCGAACTCCAACAGCAACTGATGGATGCGCCCGAAAGACACGTACGCGCCGAATGTTACATCGACCTGAGAAGCCATTTCATATTCCGGCGCCACATCAGCTTCGCCGGATATGGGTCGACCGTACAGCGGAACGCCCCCTCTCAGGTACACCCCCACGGTTTCCATCTCCGGGTCCGCGTCCAGGTTGAACTCAAACGACGGCGTGACCGCGAAGTCTCCCATACCCCCTGAAAAATCCAGAAACAAATCAACATCCACATGGTCGAAATCCAGCACATTGCCATAAACGCCGAACGCGAATCCCACAGCGCCTTCCGCCAGATACGAATTGGATTCGAGGGTTGTGCCGAAGTATCCACTCAATCTTTCCAGAATGCCGTACCCCAGTACCACATCGCCAGAGACCGTCTGCTCATTCCTATCCAGACCAAAACCATCGATACCGGTGTACAGTTCAAAATCCGTGGCCCCCACGTCAAATGGTTCGACCGTATCAGCGGCGCGAGTTGGCGTTGCAATCAACAGCGCCACCATCGCTGTCATTGTCGCAGTATTTCCGGGGAGTAATTGGCGCCTGAACATTCTCATTCCTCTATTTTTCCGTTTCATCATATTGGGGAACAGGCGTGCTGTTCTCTGATTTGCGATTCAGTTGAACCACCTGAACTTTCGTGGCCGGTTTCGCCCCTGTATTGTCGCATCCCGTGCAGCCGCCGCAGCTCGGTTGGGATGTGGATGAATTGTTTCTTTTCAGGAAACGAAGCGCTCCGGGTGCCAGAATGGCCAGGCCAACACTCACCGCAATCACTGGTATCAGAAAATCCATTGGTTTTCCAGACAGTCCTTTCTAAAGTAGACACATCTACTTTCATGGGTAAATATTTTTATGCGGCCGTCACTGCAAAAACCGCTTCAATCTCCAGCAGGTCGGCTTTCTTTTTTCGCAGACACACCGGATAGCCGAGGGGGGCGATCCGTTCGAAACGGAATTGAGAATGGGGCACGCGCCCCGGGTTGGGCAACCGCTGCCGCACCAGTCCCTCCCCTTTTATTGAAATGATCTTCCCGCAACGCCCGGGCTTAATTTTTATTAGATTCATTTTGACCTCCCTGATTTGAGCGACAGACCGCCTTAAACGGCTGCTACCTTCGTATTAATCACTCTCGAAGCAGACGCCAACACAAGAGATAGCTACATCATGTAGACACGTCTGTCAAACGAAAAACAGGTGTCGTTTTTTATTCTCTCATTCATCAGATGACAGGCCGTTTCACCCGGGGCAGATGTGGACGCCTGCCCCATACGGGTCGGGATGATGGGTTGAATTTTATGTGGTGTCCGAAGTGATTGGCGGTGTCATCCCCAATCTGATTATCTTCGCAACACTCACAACCGTGACAATGAAATAGGGGGCATTGCCCTGAACAGTACGGCGGGGAGCGTTTCGCCGCCCGCCTACCCGAATATGACACGGCTGAGAATGATGAGCAGCAGGGGAATGGCAAACATCAATACAAAAAAAGTCATGGCGGAAGACGACTTCTCTGTCTCATTTTTCAGGTCAATTCCCTTGTCCGATTTCTTTTTTTCGGTGTCGGTTCGCATGTGTTCTCTCCAATCTGTACTTTCTGCCGCGCACCATGTACGCAGGCACTCTGTTTCTTCATTGAGGCTTCATCCCGGTGCGAAAACGAGCCGATTCCTCAACCGGCCTGACCTGTGCAGGCTTCACTGCATTTGAATCAGGCTGGATGAAAGGGTCATCGTTTCATACCCGGATTCATTTTCGGTTTCCTACAGCTGAGTCGGTGGTGCTCTGGGATGGGAAATTCCCGGGGAGATGAAATGAGTTGCCGGAAATTGCGTGGGGAAAGAAAAATGATTTCCGGAAAGGAAATTCAAAATCGCCTGATGATGCACGGAGGAAACCGCGCATTCGATTGACGTCAGCCGCCGTTCGGAGGATTCTTCAGCGTCCTTTCCAATGGGACCTGTCAGAAACCGGCCCGATTGTGACAAAACGGCGGAGCAATCACGGGATAAAGATTCAACCGCGTCACTGTTACCCGACGGCTGAACCGGGAGAACCTGCAGCTGAAAAAACGCCAGCATCAACGTCAGGGAGAGTTTTCTCATAACCCCTGGCCAGCCGAAATGCGTGTGCCCGCCTTTCCGGGTGGCGCTGGAGGGTGCAAAAACCGCGGCTTTCTCCCGAAGCGGAATACGCCTGTCTGGAAGGAACGACTGAATACTGTTGCGTCTGCGATACATGTTGTCTGATACGGACTGATCCCTGCGGTCCAATAATAGTCATGAACAACAATTACTGCATGCCTTTCTGGTTAAAAATGAACCGTGATTCGCAGGCGATTCACAGTGGTCCATACATCGTTTTCCAACAAAACGGTGACAGGGAGGTAGACGCCGGCGGTTGCAATGCCCAATATAGGAGAACAGGCAACATCAAACGTCAACGTCGTATATTGTACACCGGACGGAGGTATGTTCGATGTGCACAAGGGCCGGAATGGGTCGGAAGCACAGGGGAAGACAAGCGATGGAAGAAAAAATTGGGAAAATCGAATTGCGGAATCTGACCGCCGATGATTATCAGGGACTCAAGGAGTCCATGATTGCGTCGTATGAAAACTGGACCGGGGCGCTCTGGGAAAAAAAGGATATTGGCCGCCTGCTGCAACTGTTCCCTGAGGGACAGATCGCTATTCTTGTGGACGACAGGATTGCCGGATGCGCCCTGTCGCTGATTATCGACTACGGCAGATTCGGCGACTCTCACTCGTTTCGGGATATTACTGGCAATATGTCGTTTTCCACCCATTCTCCCAAAGGCGATGTGCTTTATGGAATCGAGGTATTCGTTTCGCCTCAGTTTCGCGGAATGCGCCTTGGGCGCCGGCTGTACGACGCGCGCAAGGAACTTTGCGAGAGATTGAACCTTCAGTCCATTGTATTTGGCGGACGCATACCAAAATTTCACGAACATGCCGATATGTTGACACCCAAACAGTACATCGAGAAGGTGCGCAACAAGGAGCTCTACGACCCGACACTGTCCTTTCAGCTTTCAAACGATTTCCATGTGAAGAAAGTCCTTAAAAACTACCTTCCCGGTGATGCCGAATCGCAGGAATATGCAGTCCTGTTGCAGTGGGACAACATCTATTACGAAAAAGAAGCATCTCAGCTGAACTATAAAAAATCCATCGTTCGTCTGGGGCTTATCCAGTGGCAGATGCGTCATTACAGAGACATTGAGGAATTGTTCGAACAGGCTGAATTCTTTGTGGACGCCGTTTCCGGTTACAAAAGCGATTTTGCGCTGTTTCCCGAGTTCTTCAATGCGCCGCTGATGGCCAGATTCAATGACCTGAACGAAGCGGCGGCGATAAGACGCCTGGCGGAACACACAGAACCCGTTCGAGACCGTTTTTTGAATCTTGCCGTAACCTATAATGTGAACATTATTACCGGGAGCATGCCATGGGTAACCGAAAAAGGTACCTTGCAGAACATCGGCTACGTATGCCGACGAAACGGCACCTACGAAAGATATGAAAAAATCCACGTTACGCCGGATGAACAGAAATTCTGGGGTTTGCAGGGCGGCACAGGCTTGAGTGTGATTGAAACGGATTGCGGCCCCATCGGCGTATTGATCTGTTACGATGTGGAGTTTCCGGAATTGTCCCGGATTCTGGCGAATCAGGGGATGCGCCTTCTATTCGTCCCGTTCCTCACCGACACCCAGAATGGGTACTCCCGGGTACGCTATTGCGCAAGGGCACGGGCCATCGAAAACGAATGCTACGTGGCCATCGCAGGCAGTGTGGGCAATTTGCCCCGGGTTGAGAATATGGATATTCAATTTGCTCAATCCGTGGTGTTCACACCGTGTGATTTTTCGTTCCCCACCAACGGTGTCAAAGCAGAGGCCACTCCCAACACGGAGATGATTCTGGTTGCGGATGTGGACATCGAGTTGTTGCATGAGCTGCATGCATATGGCGCAGTTCGCAATCTGAAGGATCGCAGAGAGGATGTGTATGAAATTCATTACAAACCCGTATCTGAATCCGATGATAAGTGAGGACAGTAATTCTGTGGCCAATCTGTGTGGCCGAACCGGGAGACGGTTTGTGATGCATGGGAGGCCATTGGGGACAAACGACAGGTACGCAGCATTTCGGCGATTAAAAAGAAGTGCAGCCATCCGCAGCAATATCCGTGTCAGTGGAACGCTCGCGGCATCTGAGATACCCGACACGGATTTTCCCGTTGCGATTGCAATGCGTGAAATTGATTCATCCGGTTGCATACGGGAGCACCGCTGTGCTGTGGTGTCGGGGTGAGGATGCCATGAATCCAAAACTTCTTCCCCTGCTGTATCTTCTGGGAACGGGTGCACTGATTGCGGTGTCTACCAATCTGGCGAAGTATTCTTCCCGCGTGGGGCTTGATTCGGTCACGCTGCTCATCTGGTCCACAGTTGGGGTGACAGTGGTCATTACCACTCTGCTGGGAGTACAGCAACAGCTGCCGAAAATCACGCCCCGCCTCATTGAATATTCACTGGTATCCGCAGTGATAGGCGGCATCATCCCCAACCTGATCCTTTTCGCAGCGCCTCCGAGAGTGGGCGCCAGTTTCGTGGTGCTGTGCCTGGCGTTTCCCCCATTGTTCACTTATATCGGCGCCATGGCGTTAAAAATGGAGCGATACAGCCACCGCCGTTTCGCAGGGGTGGTCCTTGCGCTGTCAGGGGCAACATTGCTCGCCGCACTCCGTCTGTCGGCCCCCAACGCCAACATGTCCTGGATTGTGGCCACGCTCCTTCTTCCGATACTCCTTGCGGTTGGCAACATTTACCGGACAAAGCGATGGCCCGCAAACATTCAGCCCGCAGCGCTGGTTCCCGGTATTCTGATCATTTCCAGTATTGCCTACCTGCTGCTGGGGGCATCAGGCGCCGCCCCCCTTCAATTGCCCGACGTGTTTACATCCGGCATGCTGATAGGGGCTCAAACGGTGACCTTCACATTTCAGTATCTCTTCTTTTTCCAGCTGCAGAAACGGGGCGGCCCGGTATATTTGAGCCTGCTTGGCTCCATCACAGCAATTGTGGGAGTGCCCATCGCCGTGTTGTTTCTCGATGAAACGCTCCCAAAAGGACTTCTCCCGGGCGCCGTGCTTATCATTTCCGGCATAACCCTGATGACCCGCGCGTCCCTTCCCAAACTCGAATAAGAAAAACTACGCCCAGATAGTCAGACTGCCCGAACAGTAAAAGCGGCGTACACAGATTCAGCAGATTAATGCCCGGCACGATTGCCTGCGCCAACCGGAACCCCTCCCATGGTTCAGGCTGCGGCGCTCCTGTCTACCGTCGCGAATTTCAGCGCAGAAGCAGACTGACAGCCCACAATGGCCGGTGCCTCGTGTATCAGGTTGTCATCTTCGAAAGCGGCCACCATGAACAATGCAGAATCTGTCCGACGGGTTAAATCACTTTTCAGCGCGGGGTCGCCCACATGACGTCGCCAGATGGACAGTCCCACGCCTTCCCGGAAAAACTGCACCGCACATGACACATCTTATTTTCGTCGTTATTATGAAGCAAATGAAACAGCAAATGTATATGCCTGAAGTACTTCGCCGTCTTGCCACGCTGGAGCAGCGCGCCTCAGAATTGTATGCCCACTATGCCACTCTATTCTGCGACGATACTGAAGCAGAATCGCTCTTTGTGAAAATGAAAAAAGAGGAGGACAACCACAGAACCCAGGTATTGCTGCAAGAGCGACTTGCCCGTAGTTCGAGTACGTCTGCGTCGCTGGTAGCGGTGGACATGAGTGGTGTCGAATCGGTATTGCAAGCCATTGAATCCCAATTGTCCTTTCACGAAGTTGACCTGCTTGCCGCATTGGATTTTGCAATAATGCTGGAGACGAACGGGATGGAAGCATCGTATCGCACACTGCTCACGCGCCAGAATTCTGATTTGGCCAAACTGGCAAAGGCGCTGTCAGCCGGCGACCAGCACCATATCCGCAAATTGATGGCATTCAGAGAATCGGTCATGCAGCGGAGCCGAAACAATTCAGCGGAAGCAGATTCGACCGCCTGAAACAACAAACACATCCATAGATGACAGGAATAGATTGTGTGCAATCAATCATCTCGAAAAAGTAGCGACAACGACACTGAACCGATGGTTGCTGTCCGTCAATTTCACCGGGAAACAAAACACAGCACATCGGCATATGCACCGGGACCGGGATACATGGATTGGGAATCACAGCCCAATCCGTATCGCCGTTTTTCGGGTGCGCGCACCATTCGTCTTCCCCTTGGCGGGCCGCCGCTCCCAACGACGTTCGGGGAGTTGCACGGTTATAAGACGACTCCCGGACCGTTTACCGAAGAAACCCTTTCCCGTTTTATTGAATTGGCCATGGGACTGAGTGCGTGGAAACAAATCGGTTCCGAACGATGGGCACTGCGACACAACCCATCGAGCGGGAATCTCCATCCCACCGAACTGTACGTTGTGTTATGGCATCCGCTGTCGGACCAGCTGCCGCCGGGAATCTATCACTACACCCCGTATCATCACGCCCTCGAATGTCGAAAGCAGTTCGATGCGGACACGGTGAGCCGTCTGAAAAACAGTGTTTCCAGGTGGTACGCCGCGATCGGCCTGTCATCCATTCACTGGCGTGAAGAATGGAAATACGGCGCCAGAGCGTTTCGCTATTGTCAGCACGATGTGGGGCACGCACTGGCAGCAGCCAGATACGCCGCAGCGACCCTCAGCTGGCAATTGAAACTGGACGCGCGGGCAACCGACAGCGACATCCGTGCGTGCCTCGGACTGGATTATATCGATACCAACGCAGAACCGGAGTTTCCCGATTTGATGGCCTTTCTGGGAGAGGCGCCCGCAGATGAATCAGAACCGAGGGACATCTGGAAAATCATTTCCGGGTGTTCATCTTCATTCCAGGGGTCGGCGAATTCCCTGAGCCCCCGTCACATGCATTGGCCACAGATCGCTGAGGTTCTTTCATCGATAGAAAAAAAGGAGCCCATGACGCCCTGGTATCCCGAAGGAAGCAGCATTCCCAGCCATACCAGTGACGCTGCTGCGAAGATGAACTTCGCGAGAACCGCAGAGTCTGTCATCCGGGAGCGCCGCAGTGCCCAGCAGATGACACCGGGAAAGGGAATTTCAAAGGCTCTTTTTTTTCATATGCTTCAGCGCACTCTCCCCCTGCAGAAGCAGATTCCCTTTGATGGGTTTCCATTCAGACCATCCATTCATCTGCTGTTATTCGTCCACCGGGTCGATGGCCTTTCCCCCGGCCTGTATGTGTGCATGAGATCAGCGGATACATCGCAGCGTTTTATGGAAAGCTGTCAGAATGAAGACCTGACATGGCATCCCGCTGGAGACGCACCAATGCCCCTGTACGGGCTGATGACGCCTCTGGACGTTCGCCGGGTGGCAGCGGCCATATCCTGTGGGCAATCCATTGCCGGAAACAGCGCCTTCAGTGTCGGAATGATTGCCGAGGTAGACGGCACACTCAACCGGGAGGGCCCGTGGGCGTATCGCCGACTCTACTGGGAGGCCGGACTCATTGGACACATCCTGTATCTGCAAGCCGAGGCAAATGGGTTGAGCGGCACTGGTATTGGGTGTTTCCTCGACGACAGCGTGCATCAACTGCTGGGATTACCGGAGAACGGCAACTGGCAGAGTCTGTATCATTTCACTGTTGGCACTGCCCTGCCTGACAGACGATCGACCACTTTACCCGGGTACCACCACCTGCAAGGTGATTTATGACACCCGTGAGTCAAAAAGTTCATCTGTTGCCTGAGCCATAATCAAATCGTTGTTGTGCAACCCGCCAATTTTGTGAGTCCACCACGTGACGGTAACCGCGCCCCACTCCAGCAGAATGGTCGGATGATGGTCTTCAAATTCGGCCAGGGCGGCGACTTCGTCCGTAAAATCCACCGCTTCGGCATAGCTTGAAAATGGGTATCGGCGTCGAAGTTTCTCGATTTTATCTTCGGTCAGTATCTGCCAATCGGGATGCTTCAATTGGAACCCCTTGACCGATATGTGTCCCGCCTTGGGCGCATCCGCACTGCATGCAGTACATCTCCGCTGTTTTTTTTCACTCATTCCATCTCCGTTTCGCCACAAAAACTTACGTTCATTTATCTGGAAACCAAAAAAATTTGTTGAGGAAAACCTAATCACGGTTCCAGGGGAAAGCAGCAAAAAGCCAAAAAGGACTCTCATCAGTTTCGCATGCACACCTTGCATTCGTCATATTCCGTGTACATTTATTTCCTTACAGGGAAATAAGTTCACTTGACACAGCAAGTGGCAAGTGAGGTGCGACAGAAACCACAACAACACGTTCGGAGTTGTTCAACGGATTTATTCAACAGAAACCTGAATGAATCCAGAGGAGGAAAACAATGAAAATCGCCATCACCGGTGCATCGGGAAAACTCGGCAAACTGATTTTAAAATTTTTGCTGACACATACGTCAGCCCAGAACCTGGTAGCCATTGTCCGAAACCCTGAAAAGGTGGAAAAATTCCGACTCAGTGGTGTGGAAGTGCGGCGGGCAGATTACTCCCAGCCGGAAACCCTGTATCCCGCGCTGAAAAATGTAGATCGCCTATTGCTCATTTCTTCGAGCGAAATCATGGGCGACCGGGGCGCACAGCATGAAGCGGTAATCAAGTCCGCCATTCACAACGACGTCCAGCTGATAGTGTATACAAGCATTTTGCAGGCGAACAGAACCAGTGTTTCCGTACTTGGCGAGCACCGGGCAACAGAAGCCAGAATCCGGAATTCAGGTATTCCGTCGGTGATCCTCAGAAACGGCTGGTATATCGAAAATTATACGGACAATCTGCCAACAGTGCTGGCCCATGGGTCGCTGTATGGCGCTTCCGGAGACGGTCGCGTTGCCGCAGCAAGCCGGGAAGACCTGGCAGAAGCGGCAGCACGGGTACTCATTGAAGATGGGCATGCCGGCAAAACTTATGAACTGGCCGGGAGTCATCGGTTCACAAAATCCGAACTGGCGGACGCCATTTCACGCTGGTCCCGCCGAAAAATTGAATACAACAACCTGACTCCCGAAGAGTATCGCAATGCGCTGACCGGCGCGGGACTTCCCGCCCCCGTCGCCCAGTTCCTGGTGGAAGCGGATCTCGCCATTGCGGCCGATGAACTGAACGGCAACAGCAGCGATTTGCATTTTCTGATTGGACGAAATTCTCGCTCCCTGCAAGATGTGTTGAACAACATCGAAGTACAGGAGATGACGTGATCCCGGTTCGATTCAGTGGCCGAATACCAGTTTTCCCCCGAGCATTCCCAGACGGACGGCCACACCGGTGGCGCCAACGAGAAGCAGGGTGAAAATAACAGTCTCTGGCCCATCCGGCACGTGATGCCATCCAAGGATCAGACGCCAGATTGCCATCCCCCACATCCCGGCGACCAACATCAGACTGAGACGCTTCTTTTCAGGAAAAACACCGGTGATTGTGGTACCGAATCGATGTCTGGCATCGGACCACCCGGCAATGGCAGTAAACGGAACAGCTGCCGCAGACACCAGCATCAGATAAAAACTGGTACGTTCCAGACAGGCTTCTGATAAAAACAGATACGCCATCCACGATAGAAACGATAGCGGCAATGCACCGTTGGGCATGTGAGCAGAAACGGGATGCAAGTGCAATTTCTCCACCAGACCGCTCCATCCCCGATGATGATGTTCCGGGCTCTGCTTTTCCGGTACAAAATCCTTCTTTCCGGCGCCGCAGATGGGACACACATCGGGGGGTTCGCTGTGACCGTGAATATAGTTGCATATCAGGCATCGCCAGCGATTGGATTCCCCTGGGCCATCGGCGGTTGCGCCTGCCTCAACCGGGTCCGAATTTTTCTGGTCTGCAGGAGATTCAGCCGAAGGCGTTTCAGGCTCATCCACCCGTTCAAAAGCGTCGCTTTTCGCGCCGCATACCGGGCATACATCCGGCGGCGCGTCGCCGCTATGAACGTAATTGCAAACGGTACATGTCCATTTCATGACCAAACCTCCAATGTTGTTATTATCAGGCTTTTCTTGTAGCGAATAACGGCGATAAAGTCGATATTGATTTTAATTGATCTGTAGTGTGTCCGGAATCACACCATACGTTCCCATCACCTGCGCTGCCCGGGAGCGCCATCCGGTTCAAATCCCTGCCGCAACCGTTGCAATGGGCCATCTTTGTCTTTCGGTTGCTTTCACGGCAACGATTACTACGTTTCAGGAGGAGACGACCGTAGAGGCGTTTCTCGAATAGCCATGCGCATCAGGCGGAACAGAAAAATAGCGCGCACAGAATGATCGCTGCGTTTACAGAAAGCAACCGGAATGCGGATACTCATCGTCGGTGCCACCAGTAGCCTTGGAAAACGACTGGTCCAAAAATCAATTGAACTCGGCCACGATGTGGTCTGCTTTTCCCGATCTGCAGCCACTGTATTCAAGGGGATGGCGGTGGTGGCCCGCAATGGCGACATTCTCTCCCTTGATGACTTGTCTGCCGCAGCCGCCGGGTGTACCCATATTGTCAATTGTGCGGTGTCGTACGATCCGCGCACCATGGAACAGGTGAATGTCCACGGCGCCGAAAACGTGGCGAGAGTGGCCCGAAGCGTCGATGCGAAACGGGTGATTCATGTCAGTACATTGAGCGTGTATCCGCTCACCCTCGACCGGCGCCACCGGGAAACCGACAGATTTGAGCATGTGATTGATTCATACCAGAGAACAAAACAGCTGGGCGAAATAAAATTCAAAGAGGCATGCGAATCATCTGGCATATCCTGGACCTGCATTCGTCCGGGGGCCATGTTCGGCCCGGAGAGTCACTGGTCGAAAATTGCTTCGCAACCAATGCCCTGGATTCAGGGCACTGGCGAAGGAACAATATTTGCGGTTTACATTGATGACGTCGTCGACCTTGTTCTTCTTTGTTTGAGGGCTCCTGCTGCGGTGGGCGAAGTGTTCAATGCGGTGTTGGATCCGCCACCCGCCCGGTTGGCTTTGTGGCAGGCACACCGGAATGCCGCAGGTAAAACCTGCCATTTCACCTGGTTTGGCGCCCTTGCCCGATATCTCTTTATTCCGGCGCAATACTTCCCGAATTTTCGAGGGGGACGCGCACACTTTATCAGCATGATTACCAGAACCCGTGAGTCGTGGTCTGCTCACAAAGCAAAGCGGCTTCTCGGCTGGCAAGCGTCCACCAGTCTTTCAGAGGGCGCCAGTCGCTATATAAAGTGGCAGAAACAGCAATCGTGATATTTCGCACCTGACGCTATCTGCATTTTCCATCAGGTGATTCCGCATACGCTGAAGCCATGAAAAAATTCGATTACTTCGCAGCCGAATCATTTTGACGGCCCCATTTTTCATCCTTATTGTTTTTAGCAAGTGACAACAAATTTTTATGAGTTATGCCCAAATCTGACTCCATTGCCGTTGTGCCATACAAGTCCATCCCTATTGGACAGAATGGAGTCAGAAATGAAAGACAGTTCAAATCATATTCAGGAAATTCCTGTATCCCGCATTCAGCATCAATTGTGGTTACTTCATGCCATGCATCCCGACAACAGCGCATATCATATACTCCGGGGATTCAAACTCAGGGGGACGTTTGACACAGCCACGTTCAGAGAAAGTATCGCCCGCGTGATATCGGGCAATGAAATTCTGCGTACTACGTTTCACGAAACAGGAGGCCGCGTTTTTGCCAGAGTGGATAATAACGCAGCTCCGTCAATTGAGTTCCGGGACTTTCAACAGTCTGGAACCCATGTTCAGAGCGATGCCCACCGCTGGCTCCAGCAGGCGGCGACCCAACCATTCAATCTGGCATCCGGTCCGCTGCTGCGGATACATATTGCGCAAATCTCGCCTTCTGAGCATTGGATAGTACTGGCGGTGCATCACATCATTGCGGACAATCAATCAATGAAGCTGCTCATGGATGAAATCAGCTATTTTTACAACGGGCAGCTTTCCGGAAATCAGAAACCGAAAATCGGGGATATTCCGAACCGGACATCGTCGTCATATTCTGATTTCGTCGCGGAGGAGAATCGTCTGTGGAACAGTGATGATTTTGAGTTCCAGGCACAGGAATGGAAAACCACGCTGGAAGGATTCAGCGGCACATTGAATATGAAGACCGATTTGCCGCGCCCCAATGAGCGAACTTTCACCGGCCGAAAAGTTCCGTTTGCGCTGAATGCAGAAAAAACCCGGGCCATCCGTGAATTCGCCAGGGATGAAAATCTGAACGTCAACGACGTGTTGCTGTCCGCATGGGCCCTGTTGCTGCATCGATACACCGGACAGAGCGACATCTGTATAGGTGTGCCATTGAATACCCGTCCGCAACGCAGGTTTGAAAATACCATCGGCTGTTTCATGAACGTCCTGCCCGTAAGCATTGCCGTGGCGGATACCAATCCCTCCGATGTGTTCTGCCGTTACGTCCATGAACGAATGGATTTTACAGACCGCCACAGAATGTTCCCGCTGGAACAACTGATTTCCACTGTACAGGCCGAGTACCCCCCTGGCGCGAATCCGATTTTTCAGGTGGGATTCTCAATTGAACCCGAAGAACTCCCCGAATTGTCGAACCTTTCTGCCTCCCCGTTGGAAACGTTGCATTCCGGCGCGCAATTGGATTTATTTGCCTGCATCACATCAGCGGAGGATGTCATAGAAGGTTCTATCGATTATGACGTGTGTCTCTTCAGCGATTCCACGGCAACCCGTATTGCCCGGCATTACGAACAGATTCTCCATCGCATGGTGCAAACCCCGGAAACGCCCGTTGGCAAGTTGGTTTTCCTGACTGCGGCGGAACGAAAACAACTCGTTGAAAAATGGAACGATACGGCAGCACCTTTGCCCCGGAATGTGTGTCTGCATCACCTGTTTGAGCAGCGGGCAGCGGAAACGCCCGATGCCATCGCCATTTCGTTCGGCAATGACACCCTCACGTATAAAGAGCTGGATGCATCCGCCAATCAGTTGGCCAATTACCTGGGCCAATATGAGTATGCCCAAAATCCCTTTGTCGGGGTGAACATTGAACGTTCCATTGATATGATTGTGGCCATTCTGGCAGTGCAGAAGGCCGGTTGTGCCTATGTGCCGCTCGATCCCTCGTTTCCATCTGAGCGACTCCTGCACATTATGGAAGACTCCGCGCTCTCAGTGCTGATTACCGGGAACAATCGTTTTGAGGATTGTGAACAGCGCGGCATTCACCGGATTCTGCTGGATGAACACCGGGAAATAATTTGCCGTTCTGCCACAACCCCCCCCACGGTACGTCCCGACCCGGACAGCGACGCATATGTGCTGTACACCTCCGGGTCTACCGGGAAGCCCAAGGGTATTCCAGTCCATCATCGGGCGGTGGTGAATTTCATTCTTTCAATGGGGCGAACGCCGGGCATCACCTCCCGTGACGTTCTTCTGGCAGTGACGACCCTGTCTTTCGACATCTCCATTCTCGAAATTTATCTTCCCCTGTGCCATGGCGCCACAGTGGTTCTCGCCCCCCAGAGCGATGTGAACAATGGCGAAGCGTTGCTGGCGCTGATTCACCGGACCCAACCGACAATCATGCAGGCCACCCCATCCACCTGGCAACTCCTTGTGGAAGCCGGGCTGAATCACAAACTTCCCATGAAAGCCCTGTGCGGAGGGGAACCGCTGACACCGAACCTGGCAGAAAAACTCTGCGCCCTCAGCGATGACGTATGGAATATGTACGGCCCCACAGAGACCACCATCTGGTCCACCTGCGCAAGGGTACAGCCCGGCGAACCCATCTCCATCGGCAGCCCCATCGATAATACGCAGATTTATATTGTGGATAAAAACATGAACCTCACACCGCCGGGGGTTCCCGGAGAACTCCTGATTGGTGGTGCGGGGGTCAGTCACGGGTATCTGAATCGCGATGAGCTGACGCAACAGAAATTTGTCGCCGATCCGTTTTCAGGCCTTCCGGGGAACAGGGTGTACCGAACCGGCGATTTGGCCTGCTACCGTTTATTGGCAGCGCAGTCCGATGGTATGCCGTCCGAGGGCACACTGGAGCACCTGGGACGAATCGACAATCAGGTCAAACTGCGGGGTTTCCGGATAGAACTCGGCGAAATTGAAAATGCCCTGTCGCTGCTGGACAACGTTGCCCAGTGTGCGGTCGCTGTTTACGAGCGAAACGAACACGATAAGCGACTGGTGGCCTACGTCACCACAACCGGTGGAGATCTGGACAGCAGAGCGGCAAAGGAAGCGCTGCGCAAGCGCTTGCCGGACTACATGATTCCCTCCGTTTTCGAACAGCTGGACGCCATGCCCACAACCGCCAACGGCAAAATCGACAGAAACAGATTGCCGGCGCCCCAACTGCAGCACAATACCCCCCCTCAGCACCGTTCGGCCCCCGCCGGAAAGACCGCGCGCAATATACTGGCCATCTGGGAATCGTTGCTGGCAACGGACAACATCGATGTGGACGACAACTTTTTCGATGTGGGTGGTACTTCCCTGCTCGCTATTAAAGTATCTGCCGCGCTGAAGGAATCCCTGGGACGCGACGTTTCAGTGGTTACCATTTTTCAGTATCCGACCATTGCGAAACTGGCCGAACATCTGGATGGGGAACGCAGCACATACAGCATGCTCGATGACGCACGACGACGGGCGGCGCGATTCAGAAAAGGGCGGTTCACCGGCGACCCCATGGCCGATGGCGTTGCGGTGGTGGGCATGTCGGGCCGATTCCCCGGCGCCCCGAATCTGGACGTGCTGTGGGAGAACCTGTGCAACGGTGTGGAGTCCATTACCCGCTTCACCAGGGATGAACTGGACCCGCTGGTCAATGAGGCCACCCGCAATGATCCGGACTACGTTCCCTGTCGGGGGGTTCTCGAAGACGCAGACAGGTTCGACGCGAAGTTTTTCGACATTGGTCCGCTGGAGGCACAACTGATGGACCCCCAGCATCGGGTGTTCCTGGAGGTATCGTGGGCAGCGCTGGAGAACGCCGGTTACACCTCTTCTTTTCCGGGCATGATTGGCGTCTATGCCGGAGTGGGGGACAATTTTTATTATCCGACCCACGTGTTGGGACATCCGGAACTCATTCAGACAGTGGGTAAAACCATTGTTGGCTATGGCAACGAAAAAGACTACATCGCTACCCGGGTGTCATATGCCATGGATTTAACCGGTCCGGGGGTGAGCGCCAGCACAGGATGTTCCGCCACGTTGCTCGCGGTGGACAACGCCTTCAAGGCATTGCTCGATTATGAATGTGACATGGCCATTGCCGGGGGGGTGGACATCACCGTTCCTCAAAAAAGCGGTCAGATGTACACCGAAGGTGGCACCTTCACCCGGGACGGTCACTGCAAACCATTTGATGCCGACGCCACCGGCACCATGTTCTGTGACGGCGCTGGCGCGGTGGTACTGCGAAGGCTGGAAGATGCCATTGCTGCCGGGGACACCATTTATGCGGTGATTCGCGGGTCGGCCAAAAACAACGACGGCGCCGGCAAGGTCAGTTTTCTGGCTCCCAGTGTGGATGGGCAGGCGCAGGTGATTACCATGGCCCAGGCCCAGGCAGGGGTGAATCCCGATGAGGTTGGGCTCATCGAAGCCCACGGCACCGGAACGCCCCTTGGGGATCCCATTGAAATTCGGGGATTGACCAAAGCGTTCCGCCACCTGACGGACAGGAAACAGTTCTGCCACATTGGTTCGATTAAGGGAAACATCGGTCATCCCACCAACGCTGCGGGTATCGCCGGTTTCATCAAGGCATGTCTGTGTCTGCACCACGAAAAAATACCGCAGAATCTGCACTTTCAAACCCCCAACCCGGAAATCGATTTTGAGAACAGTCCGTTTAAAGTGGTCACGTCACTGACGCCCTGGCCGCGAAATGGCACGCCCCGCATTGCCGGGGTTTCATCGTTCGGGTTCGGGGGCACCAACGTGCACACCATTGTTTCGGAAGCGCCGCCATTGCCACCTTCCGGACCGTCCCGTCCGATGCAGTTGCTGATGATCTCTGCCAGAAGTGAAGACGCCCGTACGCGAATGCACCATCAGATGCAATCGTGGATGGAGGCGAATGCGGGCATTCCCCTTGCGGACACGGCCTATACCCTGCAGGTGGGACGCCGACATTTCGATTGGCGGGAATATGCGGTCTGCGAAAATGCGGACGATGCAGTGGAGATGCTGGCCAAATCCGGCGGTGTGGGTTCGGGCCGCAGAAAAGTGAATGGCCGTCATGGGGGGGAGGTGGTGTTCATGTTCCCGGGACAGGGAGCGCAATACGTGAACATGGGACGGACACTTTACGAAACGGAACCGGTGTACAGACACTGGGTGGACCGCTGCTGCGACATTCTGAACCATCATCTGGACCGGGATTTGCGAGAACTCCTGTTTCCGGACTCCGCCGATGAACAGACCGCCTACGATGCACTGAAGAACACCTACTACACCCAGCCCGCCATTTTCACCCTGGAATACGCGCTGGCCAGATTGTGGATGAGCTGGGGGATTTCACCGGTGGCCATGGTGGGCCACAGCATTGGCGAATTTGTATGCGCCTGCCTGGCAGAGGTCTTCACTCTGGAAGATGTGCTGGGTCTGGTTGCCCTGCGGGGCGCCCTCATGCGGGACCTGCCCCGGGGCGCCATGTTATCAGTGCGATGCCCTGCCGGCGACATCGAAAGCAGACTGCCGGATGCCATTCAACTGGCCGCATCCAATGGTCCCAGTCTGTGTGTGGTGGCGGGGCCCGAAAGCGCCATCGAATCATTTGCCGCGGCGTTGTCGAAAGAAGATATTGTCACAAATCATCTGCACACGTCTCACGCGTTTCACTCCGCAATGATGGCCCCTATTGTTGCACCGTTTATCGAAGCAGTGGGTAAAGTGGCGCGGCTGGAACCAAAGCTGCCGTTTGTGTCCACCTGCACCGGGCAGTGGATCACGCCGGAAGAAGCCACATCTGCCGCGTACTGGGGCAGTCATTTGCGAATGCCGGTTCGGTTTTCTGAAGCCATTTCGCGCTTGCTCGAAAACCCGGAACAGCTGTTTCTTGAAGTGGGTCCAAGGAACGTGCTCACCACCCTTGCCAAACAGCATGCGGCGCCCAGACAGCGACTGCAGATTACGCCATCGCTGGGCGCATCCCATGCCGACAACGAGGAATGGCGCACCCTGCTTGGCGCCGTTGGTGAACTCTGGTTGAACGGTGTGGAAATCAACTGGGAAGCCTTCTGGGAAAGGGAACAGCGGCGTCGGGTGCCAGTGCCCACCTATTCATTCGAACGAACCCGTCACTGGGTGGACCCGGTTATCTTCCATGGGACCTCGACCACTGAGACGGCGATGCCCATGTGGACCGAACAGATTTCAGCTGTTGAAATTGAAGATACCGAAACACTGCAGATTGATGGGTCGAGAGGCGCGCGACACGCGATAGAATTTCAGCTTCGAAATATGCTCGAAGTCATTTCAGGTGCACCTACAGATGATATCGATTCTGATATGACATTCATTGAACTGGGGTTTGATTCCCTGCTACTCACCCAGTTCTCTGCAAAGATTC
The DNA here is from genome assembly GCA_050287845.1 of Polyangia bacterium. Lineage (GTDB taxonomy): Bacteria > Myxococcota_A > Polyangia > JAAYKL01 > JAAYKL01 > JAFGXQ01. The sequence goes on along the minus strand of JBNKCR010000148.1, from coordinate 17,373 downwards.
AGTCCACCTTCGGGCTCAGGATTTCCTTCCGACAGATTTCGCGGGATTTCGCGAACATCCGGTTGCTGGCCGACCATCTGACTGCGGAACTCCATCTGGAGCCAGTTGTTTCCTCAAAAACCGTTGCGCCGAAGAATGCCAACGCCAATGCAGCGCCGGAAGAGCAGGTGCCTTCAACCCACAGCGGAGAAACCATTGTACCCATGACGGATGCCCAACGGGAAATATGGCTTTCATGCACTATCAGTGATGCTGCGTCGTGTGCCTACAACGATTCGTTCACGCTGTCGTTCAGCGGAAACTTTGAAGTTGCCACCTTCAGGCGGGCAGTGGAACAGACCGTGAGGCGCCACGACGCGTTGCGAACCGCGATTGCAGAAGACGGCAAGCATCTGATTATTTCAGACCGGCACACTGCGGACTTCCGCTTAATAACACTGGCTGCAAATGACGATCTGAATGCCCGGGTGGAGGCGCTGGTTTCCGAAAACGCCCGAACGCCCTTTGCCCTTGAAAAAGGCCATCTGTTGCGGGTACTCGTGGTACAGAAAGAAACCGAGGTTCGATGTATTCTGTCCGCCCATCACATCATTTGCGATGGATGGTCCATTGATGTGGTGCTCAAAGACATTGCGGCCTTCTACACCGCTGCCCGACAAAACACCGTTCCCGCACTTCCGGATGCAACGCCATTTTCGGAATTTGCGCGGAACAGTCACGACGCGGACAGAAAAGCGGCGGAAGCTTCGGCCCTCGAATTCTGGAAGCGCAAGTTCGAAACCCAACCCCCAGCCCTGGATTTATCCACCGATTTTCCGAGGCCCCGGATGAGAACATTCGATTCCGCCAGACGACGCATTGAGATTTCACCGGAGGTGTATGATAGCCTGAAGCTGAAAAGTACGCTGGACAATTGCAGCGTGTTCTCGCTACTGATGTCCGGACTGTTTGTGATGTTGCACAAATTCTCCAGACAGGACGACCTTGTCATCGGCATTCCAGTGGCCGGACAACCCATGCATGGCCATCCCGAGCTGGTGGGACACTGCGTGAGCTTTTTGCCGGTTCGGAAAGTTGTGAGCGGGAAAGAACAACTGAAAGATTTCTACCAGTCCCTGCATACGGAGCTACTGGATGTGTTTGATCATTTCCAGTGTACGTACGGCGCCCTGCTTCCCCACATCTCAGTTACCCGAGATGCTGCGCGGCCACCACTGGTTTCGGTGCTGCTGACCAACAGCGCCGCATATCGCCGGAATGAGCTGACATTTGACGGTCTGGAACTGCAATACGAGATGAATCCCCGTCAATACGAGACGTTTGATTTGTATTTCAATACCAGGGACGACAACGGTCATCTGTCGGTGGCCTGTCAGTTCAACACCAATCTGTTTACCCCGGAAACCATTGACAGATATTTGCAGACCTATGAGCGAATCCTCAAGGTGATGGGGGAGAGTGCAGATACAGAGATTGCCCGGATGCCACTGCTCAGCGATGCCGACCGGACGCTCATGGCGCGACTGAACCATACCCGGGTTGACTATCCGGCTCATCTGCGCATTCACGAGATGTTCGAAGCCCGGGCGTTATCCGCCGGCGGCGATATAGCGGTGAATTTCGGTGGCGAAAGCATCACATACGAAAACCTGAATCGGCGGGCAAATCAATTGGCCCATCATTTGCTGCACCACCGGGTTGCCGGAAAAGCGGTGGGGCTCTGCCTGCCCCGGGAAATGGACATGGTGGTGGCGGTACTGGCAATATTGAAAGCAGGCGCGGCATATGTGCCCCTGGACCCGGATTTTCCAAAGGAGCGACTGGCGTACATGGCGTCCGATGCCGGTATCGACGCAGTGATTGTGAACGATGCCACCGAACATATCATTGAGGACAGCCGTATTCACCAGGTGCATCTGCAGGTGGACCGCGCAGCCATCTACACCTGGCCGGAGAGCAATCCCCGAATTGAAAACGCGAGTTCCAGCGATCTTGCCTACATCATCTACACCTCCGGCTCCACCGGCAAACCCAAGGGCATAGAACTGGAACATCGTTCGGTGGTGAACTTCATCCGCAGCATGGTTAAAAAACCGGGGATTACCCGGGACGATCGAATCCTCGCCATTACTACGTTGTCGTTTGATATTTCTGTGCTTGAAATTCTGCTTCCCCTTTCCATCGGGGCTCAAATCGTACTGCTCACCCGGACGCAGGCGTTGGATGGCGACGAAATTTCGAGAGTACTCGATGAGCAGGATGTCACCATCATGCAGGCCACACCCGCCACCTGGCGACTGCTGACGCTGAATGGCTGGCAGGGAAAACTCAACCTGAAGGCATTGTGCGGCGGGGAGGCCATCTCCACGGAGTTGGCGACCAACCTGCTGGACCGGGTGGGTGAACTGTGGAACATGTACGGTCCCACCGAAACCACGGTATGGTCCACCTGCAAACAGCTGCACCGGGACGATCTGTTTATCGCCATCGGTTCCCCCATCGACAACACCCGGGTGTATGTTCTCAATGATGCACTGCACCCCGTTCCTATCGGGGTTCCCGGCGAGTTGTTTATTGGTGGTGATGGGGTAGCCCGTGGGTATCACCAGCGACCGGAACTGACCGCCGGCCGTTTCATGGCCGATCCGTTCGGGGAGGCCGGGGAGCGTATGTATCGGACCGGTGACGTGGTTCGACTGACCGCCGACGGCGAGCTGATTTGTCTGGGCCGCACCGACCACCAGGTGAAGATACGCGGATATCGGATAGAACTCGGCGAAATCGAAAACGTATTGCAGAGTCACCCGCAGGTCAGCGAGTGCGCTGTGACGGTGCATGAGCGAACGCCCGGGGATCAGCGTCTGGTGGCCTATATTCGGACCAGCAGCGCTGCGGCAGGCCTGTTTGACGAACTGAAAGGATTTGTCCGCAAAGACCTGCCCGACTACATGGTGCCCGCCCACTTCGAAACCATTGCCACCTTCCCCCTGACCGGCAGCGGCAAAATCGATCGCAACCGGTTGCCTGCGCCGACATTTGAAGTCGAAAGCGCAGAGACGCCTGTCCTCTCCGGAAAAACCCAGCAGGCGGTCCACCAGATCTGGCAGCAACTGCTGGGAACTCAACAGATTTCTCCCCAGGCAAACTTCTTTGATGTGGGGGGACATTCCCTGCTGATGGTGGAACTCACGCGAAAACTGTCAGAGCGGTTTGATACAAAAATTTCAGTGACGGATTTCCTTCAGTACCCAACCATCGCCACCCTGGCCCACTGGCTCGACAGCAGGCAGGATACATCCCAGCAGCAGGAACAGGTGATGAGTACCGCAAAAGCCAGAGCCGAAAAACGACAGAATGCCCGAAAAGCCAGAGGTCGCAGACGCAGCACCCTCCCCCCATCCCCGGATGATTTCTCCACGGAGGATGTGTGAGGAAACGATGATGGGCAGGCGGCAGCAGGGTGAGCACTCGGTTCGTCCCTAAAAATCCGTTGCGCTCCTGAGGGAAGACCAGACACTGTAAAATCGTTGATTCACCGCCTGTTTTCACACTGATTCAAACGATGCCGCCCCCCCATTGAAACCGCCCCAATGGCCTCTCCCCCTCCCACACACCTGACCAACACATTTCCGTTTGAACGGCAAATTGCCGTATTCATGTGCTATACTGACACATCAACCGAATCAACGGAGGGCCAATGAAGCATTTTACATCGTCGATACAAACCTGCCTGACGGCGTTCCAATTGGCGGCGTTGCTGGTGATATTTCCGGGATGCCCGGGGTGTAAAGAGAAAGAATCGTCCTGGAAACGGTCACCACCGGAAGGGGGCAGCAGCACGGGTGGAGAAATCACGGCCACGTGTCTGGCGGGAGTGAGCAGCGGACCCGTGGCCGAACCGGTCTTCTGGAAAAACGTGCGGGGGCAAACCAGCTGGTTTGCTTCGCCGGTGGTGTTCGATATGGATGGTGATGGCGCCAACGAGCTGATTGCCGCGTACTATTCGGTGTATGTGCTGGATGCCAAAGGCGACCTGCTGGCTGAACTCTCCGATGGCGAAGGACGGGTGTATGCGCCTCATGTGGTGGTGGATTTGGAGGGGGATGGCAACGTTGAAATTGTGGCGGGCAAGGGGAGCCAGGTGTTCGCCTGGGAATGGAACGGCGGTGCACCCGCGGTGAAAAGCGGATGGCCCGCCAGTGTGAATGGCGCGGGAACAGGACCGGAAGTGCGCGGGATGGCAGCCGGAGACCTGAATGGCGATGGCAGTATTGAGATTGCGGTAACCACCACCGAAACCGCCGACGAGGAAGACGGTGGTTCGCAGGTGTGGGTGTTCAACGCCAATGGCACTCTCTACCAGCCTGCGGGCATCAGCTGGAATGCCTGGCCCAGATACAATGCGCAGAAGGGTGAAGGCAATGATGCGGACCGCAATGGCTACGGGCACCACGGCTACGGATGCTACGGACTGAACGTGGCCATCGGCAATATCGACGACGATGCGGAGCTTGAAATCATCGCCACTTACGACAATCACCACATTCAGGCGTTCAACCACGACGGGGTGGCCATCAACGCGTCGAGCTGGTTTACCAACCGGGCGAGCGAGTATGCGGGGGAACGGTTCACCTGGGGGCAGTTCATCCGCTGGGTGGACCCGGTGGTGGAAGCCAATCACTATCACGATCACACCGGTGAATGGCCCCACCCCAGCTGGACCGAATGGGCCCAGTGGACCCACTCGCCGCCCAACATTGCCGACCTGGATGGAGATGGGAAAAACGAAGTGATTGGCGTGCCCAACATTGAGATGCATGAACCTTACGAAACCCAGGCGTTCGGCGTGATGGTGCTGGAAGGCGCCTATGGGGACGGCAGTCGATCGGCCATGCGCAAGGCGGGGTTTGAAGAGTTGAAACGGGGAGATTCACCGGTATCGGTGGATGGCTGGTACCCGCCTCAGGCCCCCCCCGCGTCGGCCATTGTGAATATTCAGGGCGATGATGCCCTTGAAATCGTGGTGTCGCTCAACGACTGGTTCATGTATGCCTTTGACGCTTCGGGAAACCGGCTATGGCGCTACAACTACAGTCACGGCAAAAGCATCCTGTTCGCCTCGGAACCCATGGTGGCGGACCTCAATCAGGACGGGTCCCCTGAAATTCTGTTCACCACCTACGGCGACCCGGGCGAACTGGACTCGGGAAATCTGGTCATTCTCGCCGCCGACGGCACGCCGCTCCACGATGTGCCCCTGCCCAACACCGCCAGCAACGGAAATGGCAATGGCGCACCGGCCGCACCGGCGGTGGGGGATCTGGACGGCGATGGGGTTCTGGAAATCTTTGTGCAAACCTTCGAGCACGGCATGGACATTTTCAAGGTGCCCGGCTCTGCAACCAATTGCCTGCTATGGCCCACCGCCCGCGGTGGCCCCCTGCGCATGGGCCAACCCAGCTCGGCATCCACTGTAAATCAATAATTTTCCCATCAGACCGCAATGGGTTGTCCAGGTCAGAAAGGCGGTCAGACTGTCGCCAGTTCCTCCGGCGTGGCATCGCGAAATTCCCCGGGGGCGAGACTCCCCAGCTGGAAGTTGCCGAATGATACGCGCTTGAGCCGACTGACTTCGTGGTTCAGTGCCCGGCACAGACGTCTGACTTCCCGGTTTTTTCCACCGCTCAATTCAATCAGCAGCCGACTCTCCCGATTGCTCCGCTTCTTCACGGTGACCCGGGTGGCCTTCAGATGCTCCCCATCCGCCACCACGCCCTGAACAAACCGCGTTGTGTCCGCCTCATCCACGAGGCCGCGCACCTGGGCCACGTAACATCTGGGAATCTGATTTGCCGGGTCCAGCAGTCGGTTTGACAGCTGGGTGTCATTGGTGAACAGCAGCAGCCCGGACGTATTAAAATCCAGCCGTCCCACCGCGTGAAACCCCGGCAATTCATTGTCAAAAAACGAGAACACCGTGGGTCTGTTTTCAGGGTCCGTTCTGGAGGTGATGACGCGACGCGGTTTATGAAACAGAATCACTTTTGTCTCCTGTTGCGTAACGGGGAGACCGCGAAACACGATGCCTGATTTTTCGGGAATCACCGCATATTCGGGGTCGAGAACGGTTATTCCGTTGACCTGAACCTCCCCCGCGAGAATGGCCCCCTGGGCGACTTTTCTGGAGGCCACACCCAGCTTGGAAAGTGCCCGGTTCAGGGGAACATGCCCGATTGGAAAGCGTCCGGATTTACGGTTTCGATTTTTGATTGGGTCCGACATCCAACTCTGCATTCTGCAGAAACCAACCGGTTTGTAAACGGAATCCGGCGCTGAGAAGGGAAATTCACAGAAACAGCGAATAGGCGGGATTCCCGGTTTCTTCCACGTAGCGGTACCCCAGGCTGTTGAGGCGTTCGTACAATTCGCTGTCGTTCGCGTCCTCGAGTTCCAGCCCAATGAGCACCCGGCCGAAATCCCCCCCCTGGGCCCGATAATGAAACAGCGAAATATTGCGGCGGCCTCTGGTGGCATCCAGAAATCTGGCCAGCGCCCCCGGTGTTTCGGGAAACCAGAAGCGAAACAATCGTTCATTCTGCACCGCATCAGAGTGGCCGCCCACCATGTAGCGAACATGGGTTTTGGCCAAATCGTTGTCGGTCAGATCCCGGTTTTCATATCCCGCATCGGTCAGCGTCTGGCTGAACGCCTTTCTCTCTTCGACCCGACTGATGGAGATCCCCACAAAAATATGGGCCCGATCCCGGCTTCTGAACCGATAATTGAATTCGGTGATATTGCGATCGCCCACCATCTCCACGCAGAATTTTTTCAGACTGCCCGGTTCTTCGGGGATGGTCACCGCAAACAGGGCTTCCAGTTGCTCGCCCACCAGGGTGCGTTCCGCCACAAATCGCAGTCGTTCAAAGTTCATGTTGGCACCCGAATTCACCGCCACCAGGGTTTGCCCGCTGCAGCCCGTGGAACGCACATATTGCAGCAGACCGGCCAGCGCCAGCCCCCCTGCGGGCTCCACCACCGAGCGGGTGGACTGATACACCGCTTTGATGCCCCCACAGATTTCGTCGGTAGTGACCCGAATCACGCCATCCAGATACCTGCGACAGATGTCAAATGTCAGCGCCCCCACCTGCCGCACCGCCACGCCATCGGCGAAAATGCCCACCGAATCGAGGGTTACCCGTTCGCCTTTTTCCAGGGACTGGTACATGGCGTCGCTATCTCCGGGCTCCACGCCGAACACCTGAATTTCCGGGCGCAGGGTTTTGATGTACACCGCCATCCCCGCCGCCAGTCCACCGCCACCAATGGGAATGAACACCGCATCGAGTCGGCCGGGATTCTGCCGCAGCAGCTCGTCAGCCACCGTGCCCTGACCGGCAATGACCAGCGCATCGTCGAAGGGATGAATAAACACCCGCCCCGATTCCAATTGCAGGGCGAACGCCCGTTCTGCGGCTTCCGAATAATTATCTCCGGAGAGCACCACCTCGGCCCCCAGCTTTTTCACCGCCTCCACCTTGATTTGCGGAGTCGTGGTCGGCATAACAATCAGTGCGCTGATGCCCAGTCTGGTTGCGCCATAGGCCACTCCCTGGGCGTGATTTCCCGCGGACGCCGCAATGACGCCTTTTTCCTTTTCGGCAGCACTCAGATTGGCAATGCGGTTGTACGCCCCCCGGAGTTTAAACGAAAATACCGGCTGCTGGTCCTCCCGCTTCAACAGAATGCGGTTGTGCAATCGCTCCGAAAGCAGTTCCGCCAGGTCGAGGGAGGTCTCCACCGCCGCTTCATAAACTGATGATGTTAATATCTTTTTAAACAGTTTCTCCATCTTTCAACTCCCATGGGCCCACAGTTCCCATCACGAATTCATACTGTCCATTTTCAGGAAGTGCCATTTTCAGGAAATGCCATTTTCAGGAAGTGCCATTTTCAGGAAGTGCCATTTTCAGGAAGTGCCATTTTCAGGAAGTGCCATTTTCAGGAAGTGAATGATGACGCTTTCACTGCAATACATTCGATTTCCACCAGCACGCCTTTGGAAAGCTGATTCACCTCCACCGCCTGTGAATACGGTCGCCTGTTGTGTCTGAATAAATTTCATGTTCTCTCCTTCAGTCCGTCTGAATATCTCTCTATTTCCCAACCCTCCCGGCAGCGCAACTTTTTTGTTCAGTTGTTGTCCAGTTGAGATTGTGTGGTCACCAAGGAGAATCCGTACTATTTTTCGCAGGGTACCAATCACGTGATTGCTTCGATGGAGCGATATGGGGTGAGAAAGCTGGTGGTGCTCAGCGCGCCGGGGGTTGGTGACAGTCGGGCAGCGATGGGGTTCCTGGTGAGAAAACTGCTGCTCGATTTGATCTTGCGGCGTCCCTTCGAAGACCACGGGCGGCAGGAAGACTTGGTTCGAACGAGCAATCTGGACTGGGTGATTGCCCGCCCGGGGCGTCTCACCGATGGTCCGGCCCTTGGAAAAACCGTGAAAACAACCACCTTTGCCCCCATGCCAGGGGCTATCTCACGGGGCCGACCTGGCCGCTTTTCTGGTAGAAGCTGCCGAACAGGATAAATGGAATCGCAATGCCGTCCATCTGGGCGGCTGAGAACGAAGCGATGGATTCCCTTTTCCCAAAAAATAAAATATTTTCTGATCTACACCCGTTTTGTGAACTGAAAAGCCACTTTTTTAACACCATGACATCGCTTCAGACGATTACATCGTATCACATTTAATAAAATTTACCCTGGAGGTATTTTATGACAACCGCAAGACGCCATGCATTCGGTACGGCAATGAACATTATGATTGTGTTTTTCGTGCTAGGATGCGGCAAGAACAATGATTCCTCCGCCGACAGCAACGCCAGTTCGGACGCGGACAGCGATTCCGATTCGGACACGGACAGCGATTCCGATTCCGATACGGATAGTGACACCGACTCGGACACAGACACCGACTCGGACACAGACACCGATTCGGACTCAGATACTGTCACCTGCCCGTTTTCATGCACCATCTCCACGGCCTGCTCGGGCAGGATAGTCAGCGGATACACATGCGAACCGGCTGACTGGGTGTGCTGCGGACCGAACAGCGACGGAGATACCGATTCCGACAGCGACGGCGCCTGTGAATACGACTGTCTCCCCCATTGTACATCCTGGGGAGGAACAGCCATGAACGGAACCTGTGATGGGAACCAGCGCTGCTGCAGGGATGCCACCATTCCGGACACCGACACTGGCTCGGAGACCGACAACGATACGGGGACAGGCACGGGCGATGATACCGGCACGGGAACCGGTACAGATACCGGAACGGGTGCCAATGTGGTGGGACCATGTGATATTTACGATGCCGCCGGAACGTCCTGCGTTGCGGCTCACAGCACCATTCGCGCCCTCTACGGCAGTTACGATGGCCCCCTTTATGAAGTGCGTCGTTCCGACAACCAGACCAGAGACATAGGCGTGCTGAGCCCGGGCGGATTTGCAGACGCCGCAGCGCAGGACACGTTCTGCCAGGGTTCCACCTGCGTCTTCACCAAAATTTACGACCAGACCGGCAACGGCAATTTCCTCGAATACCAGGGAGAGGGAAGCTCCATCGGCGGCAGGGTAAACCCAGCGGTTGCCACCAATGAACCTCTGACCGTAGGAGGTCACAACGTCTACTCCCTCTACATCAAGCCTTCCTGCAGCTACTGGCACGATGGTTCCAACTCCGGTATGCCGAAGGGCTCCGAGCCCCAGGGCGTCTACATGGTCACCAGCGGCACCCACGTGAACGGTGGCTGTTGCTTCGACTACGGCAACAGCTCCACCAGCCGGATGATGGAAGGCGGCGCCACCATGGACGCCATCAACTTCAGCGTTCAGTGCTGGTTCGGCGGATGCCAGGGCGGTGGCCCGTGGGTTCAGGCCGATCTGGAAGGCGGTCTCTATCCCGGCGGCAGCCAGAGCTGGAACAACAACCAGGAGTCGTTCGCCATGACCTACGTTACCGCCATGGAGAAAAACAACGGCACCACCGAGATGGCCCTGCGAGGCGGAGACGCTCAGAACGGTCCCCTCTCCACCATGTACCAGGGCGGGTTACCCCCGGGATACAGCCCCATGCGTAAACAGGGCGGCATCATCCTCGGCAGCGGCGGCGACTGCTGCAAAATCAACACAAACCTGAGCGAAGGCACCTTTTACGAAGGCGCCATCGTCGCCGGCTACCCCTCCAACGAAACCGACGATGCCATCCAGGAGAACATCATTTCTGCCGGATATGGCAGATAACCGGATATTCCCCAACCTCTCTTTCCCCCCATCTTGAGGGATCCGCCATCCGTATGATGCCGCGTATTGCTTTTTGGGGAATTTCACCGAAACCACACTGCCGTTTTTAAAATGACTTGACCGGCCTCCCCTCAAAGAGCATTGGTGTCAGGTGCAACAGATGGAGAACGAATCATGACAAAGAAACGCTGGACCGCCGATGACATCCCGGACCAGAGCGGACGCGTGACAGTGGTTACAGGCGCAAACAGCGGCATTGGCTTCGAAACCGCCAGGGCACTTGCCCGGAAAAGGGCAACGGTTGTCATCGCCTGCCGCAACCCGACGCGCGGCATCCGGGCGGTGGAAGCCATCCATGAAGATGCGCCAGATGCCAATCTGGAGTTCATGATGCTCAATCTGGCCAGTCTGCAATCGGTACGCCACTTTGCCGCAGCCATACTGGACCGATTCCATCGCCTTGACATCCTCATCAATAACGCAGGCGTCATGATGCCGCCGAATCGGGAACAAACGGCCGATGGCTTCGAGCTTCAGTTCGGTACCAATCACCTCGGTCACTTCGCGTTGACCCTGCTTCTGCTGGAGCGTCTCATCTCCACAGAAGGGTCCCGGGTCGTCAACGTTGCCAGCGCCGCGCAGAAACTGGGCCAGTTGGACCTCGATGACCTGCAATGGGAAAGGCGTCCCTACCGGCGCATGGCGTCGTATGGCGCAAGCAAGGTCGCTAACATGCTGTTCACCCACGAACTCCAGCGTCGCTTCACCGAAGCACACTCCTCCTCCCGCTGCATCGCGTGCCATCCCGGCTGGACGCGAACGAACCTGCTGCGAACCACTCCCCTGTTCCGACTGTTCAATCCGCTTTTTGCCATGCCGCCGTGGCAGGGCGCCCTGTCCACATTGTTCGCGGCCGTTTCGCCGGAAGCAGTGGGCGGCGGCTACTACGGTCCCGACGGCTTTGGTACTTTGCGAGGGTATCCGGCCCCGGCCATCCCCGCCACCATCAGCACCGATCCCGCCGCAGCCAGGCGCCTGTGGCAGCTGTCCGAACAGCTGGTTGGCATTTCATCCCCGAACATTCAGACTGAAATCACATTTTAAACGGCAGTTGATTTTACCATATCCGGCATCCGGTGTTTAACGGATGCCTCCATTCGACGGCATTGCACCTTCTCCGGGAGGGTCGGTGGTGTGCCATGGAATCCCGATGGTGAAGGTTGTCCCCTGCCCCAATGTACTGTCCACTTCCAACGTGCCTTTATGGCTTTCGGTGATGATAAAATAGGACACAGATAATCCAAGGCCGGTTCCCTGCCCCACCTCTTTAGTGGTGAAAAATGGCTCAAACACACGTCGACAGGTTTCCCGATCCATGCCGGGACCGTTGTCCGCAATTTCAATGCAGACCATATTCCCCCTGCGAAACATTTTCACACGAAAAGTCGGCGGCACATCAATGTTGTCATTGTACATCATTGCCTGGGCCCCGTTGCGCAATATATTCAGCAAAACCTGCTGAATTTTATCCGGTTCGCACGACACGGAAGGCAGATTCGCATCGAACTCCTTCACGAAATTTATTTTTCGAAAATCATATTTTTTCTTCAGGTTGTAGTCACTGCCGGCAATCTCAATGACTTCATTCAACAGCTCCGGCAAATTGCAGAGCACCTTTGCGCCGGAACCTTTCCGGCTGAATGACAGCATGCTGGCAACAATCCGCGCCGCTGACTTTCCAGATTTATCTATGTTTGCAAGAGTCGAAAAAATCCCCCGGTCTGCCAGATACTTTCGAATCGAATCCATCGAAGTGCCCGCGGCGGCGGCGGCCTCACTGTTTTTCGCCAACTCAGGGTTCAGCCGCTGGTCGATCACCTGAATGCTCTGGAGAATCCCGCCCAGGGGGTTATTTATTTCGTGGGCCATCCCCGCTGCGAGTCCCCCCACCGACAACATTTTCTCGCTATGTACCATCATATACTCAAATGCCACCTGGGATGTAACATCATCCAGTCGTATCACAGCGCCGCCCCGGGCACGGGGTTCCAGCGGATATACGGAAAGATCAAACATTCGCCCCAGGACATCTTTTTCCAGCAGCACCTTCTTCTCTTCAAAGGCACTCGCACCTGAAATCACATCAGATATCCGACGCCGTCTGGATTCAAGCAACGGGAATATCTCAAAAACATTGCTGTCAATAGCCACATCCGACGTTGTGCCGCTCAGCACCGCAGCCATCTCATTCCAGCTGGTCACCCTGGCGTTTTCATCCACGGCCAGCACTGCCGAGGGCATGGCATTCACTATCCGGTTCAGCAGGTGCCGTGTCTTATCCAGTTCCCGAATATCCCGTTGTGTTCGTTGCAACGCTTTCTGACTGACTGTAAAAATGCCAAACGCCGCTATCCCCACAAAGACAAATGAAATAATTGTATCAAGAAGATAATCGCGCAGCTCCAACGGCGTGATGTCCTGATTCAATGAATCAATCAGGGCAAACCCCACAAAAACCCCAATATTCATGGCAATATAAATCAGGATCAGCCAGCGCTTTTCCTGTATGAGCAGCGGTAGCATGCTTAACACCGCAAAGGCGAATACGATTGTATTGGTGCGAACCAGTGCGGTGCTCTGGTCCGTGAACATGATAGCCCATACCCCCGCCATGAATGACCAGAACAACGTGTGGGCTGCCAGAACCAGTTTCCCTCTGGAGAGCAATACCAGATTAAGTGCCGAGATGACAAAGAGCATGCCCAGAGGCAACAGCAGTTCCAGATGCCATCCCTCAAGAAACAGAAGGTTGTCAACGATAATCACAGGCACCACGAAAAACAGCGCAACGTTCACAAAGCGCAAATATCGGGCACGTAGAAATGTTGTGTAATCCCCCGCTTCATAGGGAGACAACATCATCTGATATAAATGCCACACCGATTCAATATAATTCAGGCAACACGCCATGCAACCGATAGCTGAAGGATACCGCCGTGAAAGCTCACTGAAACAGCTGAATGCACCAGGTGTACAAGTCCCCTGCACAGATGCGGTGTTCGAACAGAAAATTGCGGTCTTCCACGGATTTCACTCACCCGGAATGAGTCGATTTTGGTTCTGTTGAAGATTCCCAAAGTTCCTGAAAGAGTCTATTGTTCAATCAGAGGACAAATGACGTTAAAAATAATATTAAAAATTATATGGGGTGTGATTTTCATCATCGGGGCTGTCGTTGGCCAGGGATGCCATAAAAAAAATGACACGGATTCAGACGATAGCGCCATGAAGGAAACCTCCGAAGACAGCTCCGCCGTGTTGGCGTGTGACCCTGCAACGCCGGAATCGCTGGCGGAGTGCGTCGAGAGACAGAACTACGTGGACTGGCTCTCAGCGGTCGCCATACAGAGACCCCCCGGAAGTGATGGCTGGCAGAAGGTTCAGGACCTCTGCGCCACTGAACTTGAGAGATTCGGGTATCAGGTGCAACGGCAGCATTTCCAGGGGGGCACAAACGTGATTGGCCGAATCCCCGGCAAATCAGATGCAGATGCCCATGTGATTGTGTCCGCCCACTATGACCACATCGAAGACTGCACTGGTGCGGATGATAACGGCAGCGGTGTGGCGGGGCTGCTCGAAACCGCAAGGGTATTGTCACTGATGTCCCACAAAAAATCCCTGATTGCGGCCTGCTGGGATCAGGAAGAAAACGGATACCTGGGGTCGAAGCAGTTTGTAGCCGATGCGGTTGAGAGCAAGATGAATATTGAGCTGGCGTTTGTCTATGAAATGATCGGTTACATCAATGTGTCTCCCAACAGTCAGCATTTGCCCGATGGTTTTGACCAGCTGTTTCCCGATGCCGTTTCGGCTATTGAGACCAATGACAGCCGAGCCGATTTTGCCGCCATTCTTGCCAACCAGGCGGCTGGCAACCCCGGTACCGGGATGACCGCGTTTGCGAACAACATCGGACTGCCGGCATACCTTATCGTGGTGCCGGATGAATTGCAGCAACTGAGCGCTCTCTCCGATTTGCGGCGCTCCGATCATGCGTCGTTCTGGTCGGCTGGATTTCCCGCTATCAATATCACCGACACCGCCAACATGCGGTACGCCGGTTATCACTGTGAAGATGAACAGGACGCCATTAAAAACCTGAATAACGACTTCACCACCCGCATCATCAGAAGCACCGTCTTCGCCGCGTCAACGGCATTGAACCAGTAGGCGTTGCGGATTCAAGGTGAGACCCATTTAACTTTCAAAAATAAATTCTGCCTATATTTTTCAAATCTCTCGTGACCGTCAATTCTCAAGGTTCCTCCATGAATGCGAACAGGAACAATCTTTTACAGAAGGTAAGAAACATTCATTCTCTACACCTTACCGGTCTCATCCCCGCGCACGAACCGTCCCTACCTGGTTTCAATGGAGTTATTCAATAGACCCGAGTAGAAAATACAATGAAGATTCATTTTTCTTTGAATAAGCGCCATTTTTGTGGGTGCGAATTCAAGCGTGAGCAAAAGCTCGTCAGTTACAATTCAAGCGTGAATGAAAGATCGTCAGTTACACTGAACTGAATTGAAGATAAAAGTAAAATGGCCTTTATATTTCTTATATCCCGTGACTTTCCAATTGACGCTGGACATCCCATTAAATAGGGTTTTAGATACACCCGTTTCGGGTAGGCAAGGTACACAATATTATATTGTCGACTTGAGTCGACCCTGAATGGAGGCTTTATATGCAAAATTTGTCATTCGTATTATTGAGTTTTTTTCTCGTAAGTGCATTTGTCGCGTTTGGATGCGGGAACGCTGATACCAGTGATGCGAACTCTGATACAGATGCTGACACAGATTCTGATTCTGATTCAGACTCAGACATGGACACAGACACGGATTCTGATTCAGACACAGATTCTGATTCTGATTCGGACACGGACACAGACACAGATTCTGATTCAGACACAGACACAGACACCGACACAGACACAGACACAGAGTCATACGAGGACACAGATACAGGTCCATGGTCGCGCGGGGAAAAACACATCGTCCAGACCAACTACACGGCAGACCCCGCGCCCGTAGTGTTCGGCGACACGCTGTATGTTTACACAACCCATGACGAAGACGTCACGGTGAACAACTTCTACACCATGAACGACTGGCGGCTGTACTCCACGACGGACATGGTGAACTGGACGGACCATGGCTCCCCGGCCGGCATCCACACGTTCAGCTGGGGCAACGACAGCGCCTGGGCGGCGCAGGCCACCGAAAGAGACGGAAAGTATTTCCTGTATGTACCGCTGAACAACAACTCCGGCTCCAGAATTGGTGTTGCCGTAGCCGACAACCCAATCGGCCCGTTCAAGGACCCACTCGGTACGCATCTGGCACAGGGCTCGACGAGCAACATTGACCCGACCGTCTTCATCGACGACGACGGGCAGGCTTACATGTACTGGGGCAACGGCACACTCCAGTACGTGAAGCTGAACGAGGACATGATCAGCTACGCGGGCGGCATCCAGACCGCCAACCTGTCCGGCTTCACCGAGGGGCCATGGTTCTACAAACGGAATTCCGTCTACTACATGGTCTACGCCGGTATGGGCGGCGGATCCGAGAAGATCAGTTACGCCACCAGCGACAATCCCACGGGGCCGTGGAATTACCAGGGAGACATCATGGATGCGGGGAGCACATTCACCAACCATCCCGGCATCGTTGACTACAAGGGGCACTCCTACTTTTTCTATCACGACAGCTCGCTGCCCGGTGGAAATAACTTCAAGCGTTCGGTGCGCGTACAGGAGTTCAGTTACGGAGACAACGGCAGCATCCCGAAACTGTCCATGGACGGCGAAGGCCCGGAAGGCATCGCCCGGTTGAATCCGTTCGAGCGAGTCGAGGCGGAGACCATCGCCTTTGCCTCCGGTGTCAAAACGGAGAATTGTGACGACGCCGACGGAGGTCAGAACGTCACGCGCATCGGCGGTGGCGACTACATCAAGGTCAAGAACGTTAATTTCCGGGACGGCGTGACGTCCTTCGAGGCACGGGTGTCGGCCTCCACCGGCAACGCGAGCATCGAGCTCCATCTGGATACCCAGGATGGCACCTCGCTCGGGACGTGTGATGTCTCCGGGCAAACGGGTTGGACCACGGTGACGTGCCCGGTTAGCGGGGGAAGCGAAACCCACGACCTCTTCCTGGTGTTCTCCGGCAGCGGCGACGATCTCTTCAAATTCAACTGGTGGAAATTCGAATGATTTCCCGTTGAACATAGGAGCCGCAGGGGACGTTGCGTTTGGCATCGGTCTTTCGAGAAACTGTGGCTGATTCCCCGGGATGCCCTTTCAGGCGCAAAAAGTCCCACGATTCAGAACTTACCCATTGAAGTTAAACACCACACCTTCATTCTGACCATGAGAATCCAATATCATGCGACAGCAAAACCGAACCCGGCCACAACGCCTCGCCCTTCCCGGGGCACACCCATCACCATGTAAATAGTTGAAATGATTATGAAAAATTAAATCATAAACCGAACATAAAATCAGGAACACCGCAATCCGCAATCAAAAAAAACTGTCCCCTTATGTTTTTCAATTTCGCAGACAGCTGCGAAATTGCATATTCATTAAAAAAATATCAACCCACTGCATCCGCCACATTGACCGGCACCCATGCCCAGTTCCACCCTTCTGATATTCCCTCAAAATTGACGCCTTATCAAGTAATTGCGGGGTTATCTACATTTTGAACAGTTATATCACCCTGATGTCTTCCATTTGCTGTTTACCAGCCCACCGGCCAAACAGCAACGGGGTCAGGCCGTGACACTTGACACATAATTACTCCAAGCAAATCATAGCATTTGAGATTAGATTCTAAAATATGTGTCGAGTAGCCCCGGCCGGTTGCCCGACCGAAGCCCTCACCAGATCCGGACAAGGAGATTTCCACCATCCGGCTCCTCCGCTGGTACGGCTCATGGAGTAATCCACAAATTTTTGTAGACCTTGACTTTTGGAAGGGG